>JAFZWM010000014.1 GCA_017617315.1 Bacteroidaceae bacterium | reverse complement strand
CTTGGACGTACCTTGGACGTACCTTGGACGTACCTTGGACGTACCTTGGACGTACCTTGGACGTACCTTGGACGTACGAACAATTTCTGACGAAATTGTTCGTAACAAATCCTAAGTTATCAATCAATTCAGAATTTTCAACTTTCAAGTTTCAACTCAAAAAATTGTCAACTGTCCATTGTCAATTGTGAATTGCATTATTTGGAATGTCTGCGGCAAACATGCTTGGATATTTCCCGATAATGTCGTGCACACCAGCTTCGACATCCGAAGTGCCAGTTATGTATATACGCTGTGCATAGGCAATGCCGTTTGCCACATAATCGTCGGCAATCCTCTTGATGTCCTCGGCATGGTCGCTCCAGCTGCCTTTGTAGCAGACAGGCTCAACCACTACCGCCTTTATGCCCTTCTTGTCGAGATAAATCGTTATCGAATCGTTTGCCGACTCACTCGCCAGATGGTTAGGCTCGGCGTTGAGATTGTCGGGCTTGTGATTTGCGCATCCGCCGTGAAGGCTGAAGACAAGCATAGCCTTACCACCCTTCTCGCCGTGGACGTTGGTAACACGGCAAGGAAGATTGTAGACGATACTCTTTGGCTGGCTGTTGATACATAGCGAATCGGCAGCAGACAGGCTGTCGGATGCAGCCACAACCGTCTTGGCAGGCTTTTTGTCGCACGAACTTACATATCTGCAAAATGCCGCGAAAAGGCAGATATAGCAGATGAGTTTCAATAAATTCTTCATCTCAAAAAAATAATTCAGTTAATAATCAAGCTATTCTCTCTTATATTTGCAAGAAAATACATTACCGCGCATGGCATTGCTCTCGCAACAGCATCGGGGAATGTATTTTCATAAGTGCAAATATACAAATTTTATAATATCCGCGCATAAAAAATTACAAATTAACGCTCATTCTCGATATTTTTTGACAAAAAGATTATTTATATTACATTTTTATTCATCTCTCTCGGTTGATTTACGGCTGCAACTTTATCCACTTTTTTCAGTCGGGTGCATTATTATTACATTATCAACAAAAGGAAAAGTTTTTCATGTTCTTTCGGCAACCGAAGCCGACAAAATAACTAACTTTGCAGCCGACAATCAACAAAAAACAATTCGGGGCAAAAGGAGAGCCTTTCGGGATAAAAAAATGACAACGACAACTATTCTTATGCTTGTCCTGTTCTGCATGGGAGCAAGCTTTGTACAAAGGGTTAGCGGCTTCGGCTTCGGCATTTTCATAATGACAATGCTTCCGCAGCTTATGCCATCGTATGGCGAGGCAACGGCTCTGTCGGGGATGCTGGCAATGATGCAGTCGCTGTTCGTGGCGGTGCGAATGAGGCAGTACATCTGCTGGAAAAGGCTCATCCCAATACTCGCAACCTTCGTCATCGTGTCGTACTTTGCCATAATGCTCGTGTCGTCGATAAACGATGTGTGGCTGAAGCGTATTCTGGGCGTAACGCTCATTGTAGTCAGCATCTACTTCTTCTTTTTCAGCAAGAGGATAAAGGTGAAGCCCACCGTTCCGACACAAATAAGCATGGGAACAATCTCGGGACTGATGGGCGGATTCTTTGCCATGCAGGGTCCTCCGGCGGTGCTTTACTTTCTGTCGTCGGAGAAGACGAAGGAGGAATACATTGGCATAAGTCAGGCTTATTTCTTCATCGGCAACGTGATGATGACGGTTTTCCGCGCCGGCAACGGCTTTGTTACCGAGGCTGTGGGCATTGCCTGGTGCTACGCCCTGCCAGCCGTCTTCGTGGGAACGTGGATTGGCACGCTGGTGTTCAACCGTCTGCCCATCGAGGTGCTAAAAAAGATTGTGTACATATATATCGCAATCAGCGGAATCATTGCTTTAAGTTGAAAATTAAAAATTGAAAGTTGAAAAAAACAGACTCTTTTCAACTTTCAATTTTCAACTTTCAATTCATTTATTTAACGTAAACTTTCTTTCCGCCAATAAGATAGATGCCCGACGGCAAATTGTCGGTAGCCTCATCGGCATCGACCTGTGAGCGGACTTTCACTCCGCCTATGGTAAAGACATCGACCTTCTTACCAGCAGTCTCAGCCTCAACCTCAGGAACAGCGGTTGCTGCCGAATAAGTGAAGTCCAGACCATATTCTGTACACAATATGACTTCCTTACCTTTTGAATAATAAAATGCCTGAACTATATACTTTCCCGAAGGCAGATTCTCGATAGAGAAATTAGCCTTACCTGTTGAACCTACGGCAATCTGGGCGTCTCTCGACTGCGATGTTACATAAGAGGCATCTTCAGCCCTAAAGATATTAGCCAGAATATTATTGTCGTACTTGTTCAAGCCTATATTCTTAGCCGAGATAGTAAAGTCGAAAGTGCTGCCGATGCTCTTTGTCACGGTAATAGTTCCCATAGACAGAGATACAGCATAGTCTGCCGAAATTGTAACAGAGCCTGTATAGACAACATTCTCACACTTGCTGTCGAGAGCAATCTTAACGGTTTGCTTACCCGACGTTGTAGGCATGAAGTGGAACTCTACATCACCCGAGCAGTTTGCATCGACCATAGCCGTGTTTCCTGCCGACAAAACGTCATCAATAAACACATACAAGTCGCAAACATTTACTTTGCTGGTGTTTGTTATATTGGCTGTTATGGTGGTTGCTCCGTTGGCTCTGAGTTTGCCGCCATACTGCACGCTATTTACCTTGCAACTCATACCTGTTTCCGACGTGCTGTTTGAGGCTTTAAGCGTAAGCACAGTACCGTTCGAGATTACCGCAGTTATATCGCAAGCAACTCCGTTGTGGCAGAGAAGCCATTCCGAACTTCCATATTGTCGGCTTATGCTCCTTATCGAATATGTTCCGTCAGACAAGCCGGCACCCATACTGAATGTAACAGGTATGGTATAATAATAATTATTCTCGAAACTGATATTCTTTGAACTGGTGTAGATATTCTTTACAAAAACACCGTCCTTGTACAAGGCCAGTCCATGCTCCAAGAGGAAGTCCTGCCCTGTCCAGTTTGCAAGTTGATACTCAACCTTTATATTCTTAAAATCGCTTGATTTTGACGAGCGGGTGAATACATTGCTGCCCTGAAGACTAATAGAATATGCCGTAGCCCTGAGAGCCTGACTGTTTACACCGTTTTTGTTAGGCTGCAATCCGCCAACAACATATTGCGACATCGTATATCCCTCGGAAGCAGAAGAGCCGCCTGTTCCCTGATTTTCGGGATTCATTACAGACAGTTTGAAATACCCGTCGGAAGAACCGTTCCAGCCCCAGTTAATGTGCCAGTATCCGTTGCCATCGTATCCGTCGCAAATAAAGGCGTGTCCATCACCGTTATACACGCCTCCGGCATAGTATAGCGGCCGTCCTTTGCTCAATTCGCCATAAAGCAGACTCTCCCACTCTGATGTTGTGTAGAAATCGCGAGAGGCATCGAAAGCCGTTGCCTCATCGTAGTTGAAATATTCTGTAAATGTTGAAGAGAAAACATTTGTGCCCGAACCATTGGGTTCATAGTCCATCTCTACCGACTGACCGCAATATAGCATCAGTTTGGCAACGGCATTCTGCTGGGCAACTGTTGTTGTGCCTGCATAACTGTTTGCCATGTTACTCCAGTCGAACGTAGTTGCGCTGAGTGCTGGCATCGAGATCTTTCTTGTCTTGGTTGTGTAGGCAGGCAAAGCCGACATGTTCTGCGGCCACTCGTGATATTTAAGAATCTGAGCCATCGCCGTTGCCACACATCCTGTAGGGCACGTCTGCTTCTCGCCGCTTACCTTTACCGACGGACAGAGATCGTTGAATGGCGAGTTCTGTCCCCACGTTGTCTTAACAAGCGGCTGTATGGCAGCCATCGACGCTGCACGCGTCTGCTTGCTAACGGCATCGATTTTGTTAGCCTCGACATACTCAATCTGACGTTTGTACTCATCGAGCCACGCCTTTAGGTTTGACGGCATATTGTCCTCGTCGAACGTTCCGCTGTCGGAATATCCAATCACGGCATCTGTGCGGTCGCTTCCGCTCACAATCACGAATCCGCCCTCGTTTGAGTTGAAAGCGTAGTACGCTTGCTCGTCTGAAGCCTGACGAGTAGCCTTGTTATCCAAACTTACAGTCTTATTTCTCTGCTGCAAGAAAGCCTTTGCCTTTTGCAGAGCCTCGCTCTGACCTATGTTTTCTGCATTGGCCTCGCGACCGAGCAGAAGAGCGGCAATCAGTAGAAAAACATGTTTCATAAAAAATCACTTGGTTTATAAAAAAATGCAATTATATTTCGAGTTCAACCGGGCAATGGTCGCTGCCCATTATCTGCGTATGTATCTTGGCATCCTTAATCTTGTCGTTCAGCCGCTCAGAAGTTACGAAATAGTCTATGCGCCAGCCGGCATTCTTCTCGCGCGCATGGAAGCGGTACGACCACCACGAATATGTAACCTCGTCGGGATGCTTGAAGCGGAACGTATCGGTGAAGCCATTGCCCAGCAGCAGACAGAATTTCTCGCGCTCCTCGTCGGTGAATCCGGCATTGCGTCGGTTTGTCTTCGGGTTCTTGATGTCAATCTCCTGATGTGCCACGTTCATATCGCCGCACACAATCACGGGCTTCTGCGCATCGAGTTTCTGAAGATAGGCCTGAAAATCCTCCTCCCACGTCATGCGATAGTCGAGACGCTTCAAGCCGTCCTGACTGTTTGGCGTGTACACGGTTACGAGAAAGAAATCGGGCATCTCGAGAGTGATTACGCGCCCCTCATGGTCGTGCTCCTCTACGCCAATGCCGTAGGCAACGCTGAGCGGCTTGTGCTTGCTGAAGATTGCCGTGCCGCTGTAGCCCTTCTTCTCGGCATAGTTGAAGAAGGCCTCGTAGCCCTCGGGACTGAAGTCGCACTGTCCGGCCTGCATCTTTGTTTCCTGCAAGCAGAAGAAATCGGCGTCGAGCTGCCTGAAAACATCTTCGAAGCCCTTTGTTATGCAGGCGCGAAGTCCGTTTACGTTCCACGAAATAAATTTCATACCGTTCTGTTTGTTAGATTGTTACCATTGTGGCTCCGAAGCCGTACTGCTGAAAGCTTGCATCCTGGAATGTGCAGCCCTTGTACTTGTGCTTCAGTTCCTTTTCTACGGCGCGACGCAACACGCCCTCGCCCTTGCCGTGTATGAAGACGATTTTCTTGCCCTTCTGCTTAAGGTGCTTGTCCATCGTCTCGCGGAACACCTTTAGCTGATATTCAAGAATCTCGCCGTTCGTCATGTTGGCAGTATTGTCGAGCAGCGAGTCGATGTGCAAGTCAACCTCAAGCGGAGCGTTCTTGTCCTCCTTCTTCTCGTGCTTAATCTTGTAGCCGTTGTCAGTCTCGGTTGTCTTCTTTGTAAGCAGAGCCTCCTTGATGTCGTCGGCATTGGCATAGACGGTTTTCTGAATCACGTCGTCCTTGACGATGTCGTAGATTAGGGCAGGTTCGGTAAAGAACATGCTCTCCTCGAACGTGTGCATCTTGTAGAAGTTCTGTAGGTTGATGCGCACCTGAACGGTTGCCGCCGGCTTTAGCATGAAGCTGCGGTCTTCCTTGTAGGCTACGAACTGAACAGCCACCTGACTCATCTCGTTCAGCTGCGCCAGTCCGAACTCCTCCATCTGAATCTTAGAGTTTGGCTCAAGCACGCCCTGCGAATGTAGTCGCCAGCTGTTGCCCTCGCCGCACAGATATGTGTAGAAGATGTAATAGTTGCAGTCGTTAACTATATAAGCATCGAATGTGGTATTTGTAAGCATCTTGATGTCCTTCGGAACATAGGCAAGGAACACGTTTACCTTGTTGCCGTCCTTTCGCTCCTCAACGCGGCGCTTGTATGTTATCGGCTTGTCGATGTCAACCTCGTCGGTATCGACAGGCTCGGCAACAGGCTTTTTCTTGTCCTCGTCGAGCGTGTGAACCTTAGCAATATTGTATTCGTTTGTATCAACCACCACGCACTGCTTCACGGGCATCGGAATCTCGAATCCGTCCTCGTCCTCAACCAGAACTATGTCCTTGCCCTGAAATCCAGCCACCTTGCCTCCGCCTTTCTCCAGAAGGAAGCGCACTTTGTCTCCTATTTTCATAATCAGTTTTGCTTTATAAAATACTTCTTGAATTCGTTCTCAAAATTTGGGGTGAACACGTCTTTTCCCAGATTCTCCTGAATCTCGTCGAGAGTCCAGAATCTGCCGCCGTCGAGTTCGTCCTTGCTCGGCTTTATCTCGCCGTCGTAAACGGTTTTGTGGACATATACGAGTTCCTTCTCGCGGGCAGACTGAAAGACGTACTTGTCCATCTTCTCGGGCTTGAAATCGGTTATGCCGAGTTCTTCGCGCACCTCGCGCTTCAGCGCATCCTCAACGCACTCGCCAAGATCAATGTGTCCGCCGGTGGCAGTGTCCCACTTGTCGGGCTGAATGTCCTTCCACTCGGGGCGGTGCTGAAGGTAGAGCTCGCCCTTGCTGTTGAACACGTGCAGATGCACAACCGGATGCAGTAGCATACTGCCGCCGTGGCACTCGCCGCGTGTGGCCGCGCTCAATATGTTGCCCTGTTCATCAACAACGGGAAACATCTCTTCTGAATTGTCTCTCATTAAAAATTATTTAATTATCGTGCAAAAATATTTAAATTACCTAACAAAAACAAGCAGTTAAGAATTATTTAATTACTTTTGCACTCGATTAATAACCAAAAAACAAAACTCAAGAATATAATGGATAAAAATCTCGGAACCATCTGCATACATGGCGGTTGGAAACCTACTAAGGGCGAGCCTCAGCAGTTGCCTATCTATCAGAGCACTACATTCAAATATGACACAAGCGACCAGATGGCGCGTCTGTTCGACCTGAAGGACGAGGGTTACTTCTACACTCACCTTGCAAACCCTACCAACGATGCCGTTGCCAAGAAGATTGCGGCACTCGAGGGCGGTGTGGGCGCTATGCTTACATCGAGCGGTCAGGCTGCCAACTTCTACGCTGTGTTCAACATCTGTCAGGCTGGCGACCACTTCATCACAAGCAACACCATCTACGGCGGCACATACAACCTGTTTGGCGTTACTATGAAGAAGCTGGGCATTGAGTGTACTTTCATCGACCCTGATTGGGACGACAAGCGCATTGAGAAGGAGTTCCGCCCTAACACCAAGTGTTTCTTTGGCGAGACAATCTCTAACCCGGGCGGTAATGTGTTCGACATTGAGCGCTTTGCCAAGATGGCACACAAGCACGGCGTTCCGCTTATCGTAGACAATACTTTTGCTACTCCTATCAACTGCCGTCCTTTCGAGTGGGGCTGCGACATCGTAACTCACTCTACTACAAAATACATGGACGGTCATGCCACTCAGGTGGGCGGCGTTATTGTAGACAGCGGCAACTTCGACTGGGAGAAGCAGGCCGACAAGTTCCCTGGACTCACTACTCCAGATGAGAGCTACCACGGTCTTACATACACCAAGGCATTCGGCAAGATGGCATACACAACCAAGTTGATAAGCCAGCTGATGCGCGACCTCGGCTCAATTCCTGCGCCTCAGAACTCGTTCCTTCTCAACCTCGGCCTTGAGACTCTGCATCTGCGTGTGGCTCGCCACTGCGAGAATGCACAGAAGGTGGCAGAGTGGCTCAACAACAATCCGAAGGTTAACTGGGTTAACTACTGCGGTCTTGAGAACAACAAGTACCACAAGCTTGCACAGAAATACTTGCCTAACGGCTCATGCGGCGTTATTGCCTTCGGCCTGAAGGGCACACGCGAGGATGCCATCAAGTTTATGGATAACCTCGACTTCATCAGCATCGTAACTCACGTTGCCGATGCGCGCACATGCGTTCTGCACCCAGCCAGCCACACTCACCGTCAGCTAAGCGACGAGCAGCTTATGGAGGCGGGCGTTGCGCCAGACCTTATCCGTCTGTCGGTTGGTATTGAGGATGTTACCGACATCATTGCCGACCTTGAGCAGGCTATGGCAAAAATGTAATTTCAGAAATATTACAGAATAAAAAACGTCCCTTGCAGATGCTTTCTGCGAGGGATTTTTTTTGACTGAAATGAGGAGTTATATGTAGAATCGGCTCAAAATTCGCGTTTTTTCAGCATTTATCGGCTCAACTTGAGCCGATATTCGCGCTTTTTTAGCTATTTTTGAGCCGATACTTATATTTACGGTTATGGATATATCAAGAGAAATTCTACAACCTTAAATCCGCAAGTGTGTAGAAACAGCCCTGTCTTCTAAGCCCGTTACCGTTTGTGCCGTTGTTTTTGCCAAAAAGAGCTCGTGTTTATAGGAAAAAGACACAAAATCCCCTTACCCCACAAGGCGACTTGAGGCAATACGCCAAAGCACCATAAGAACCCGAATTCAACCACAGCCTGCAGGAAACGGTTTCATATAGGCATGGTTGCAAGTGTATATATTCAGCACATGTTGCCTTGAAGTCTTTATCCACTTTGCAGGCACGCATATAAACTTGAACACGAAAGCCTTGATACGGCTTGTCTGCTTCAGACTGAAACTCTTGGTATCAAGCCTCCGCATTATATCCTTGTAGAAGTTGCGGATGAGTGCCGTAAGCAGGAAGAACACGGTGTTCTCGGCCATGAATGACTTTGGCAGTCGGTTCCACCCGAATCCGTTGTTCATTTCGTCAAAGACCCTCTCCTTGCCGCCGCGCATGTTATAGAACTCCACTATGTCTCTGGCAGACGAGCAGTAGTCGTTGGTCAGGATGCAGCGGTATGTGTACTCGCCTTCCCAGAGGTCAAGGTCTCCACTGGTGCGCTTTTGCCGCTGGATTACAAGGCGGTATGCCTTTTCCCTTCCATTTCTCCACAATAATGGAATTCAGTTCGAACTCAATGCCGTTTATCTCCTCTTTCTTCCATCCTCTGAGAGCGAAGATTTCATCATAGAGCGAACTGCAGCGGTTGTGGTCGTGTTCGCTTCTTTCGTACTTCAATCCGCTCACACCACCACGAGTTATATATAACCCAAGCAAGAGCAGTCATTCCCTCGCTCATTCCTGCACTTGCCCTGCCCCCCTCAAAAAAACTACACTGCACGGCAAAAACATACGCCAGCCCCGAGTTTTCAACGTAGGCTGTCAGAGCCCTCACTACAAACCGCTCATTCGTTCCTCATTCGCTTTTTCCCGTTCGGGCTATCCCTGCCAGCCACTTTCGCTCCACTCGCTATCGGCTCGCGCCTCTCACTACGGCAAGCAGAAAAAGCACTTCGTTTCACTACGCCGCTTTTTCACTTGCCTTCGTTCGGCTCAAGGCTGCTTTACCTGCTCTGTTTTTTGCTTCGCCCACACACAGCCCCCGACCACCCACCCCTAAAGAAAGTGGAATCGCAATTATGCAACAGCCGTATTGTATTGAATATATGGCGATTGTACATTGCTTTTTGTTTTACGTTTTGGTCGACGTGAAAATTTTACGTGATTTTTTCACACAACATAAAGAAAAAAAGTTGTATCTTTGTAGCCGTGTTCAAATATATAATGTTATGTTGTTAAGAGTTTCATTTCAGAACATTTTGTCGTTCTATAGACAGTCGTTTTTTGATATGTTTCCGAATCCAAAACGAGAAATATTCCCCAATCACATAAATGAGACTGGGCAAATTCCCCTTTTGAAACATACTTTGATATATGGAGCCAACGGAGCTGGAAAGTCAAACTTCGTAAAAGTTTTGCAGTTCCTGAAATCGTTTGTGATTGATGGCAACTTTCTTGATAAGATTGACTTGAAAGACTTCTTTTTTCAATTAGTTAAAACAAACAAAGAACCGATAAAAATTGAAATAGAATTCTTCACCAATGGGAAATACTATATTTATGGCGTTGAAATTCAACACTCTCAGAAGAATTTAATCAACGAATATCTGCGTTTGTCTGGAATCGGGGAAAAAGAAGACGAGACTATATTTGAAAGGAACGGCAATCACGTTTCACCATCAACAGACAGCAAACTGTCAGAGCAACTTTTGAAGAAAAATCAAAATTCTTCCATTATTTGTCTGAATAAACAATATCCTGTCATAAACGATGACAATCTGTCGAAGGTATATAATTGGTTTAGGAACGAGCTGAAAATTGTGACTATCAATACTCAAACGCCGTTTTTGATAGATATGATGTCGAAGAACAAGCATTTGCTTGACTTTGCCAACAAACTTTTGTTAAACTTGAATATTACAGAGTCGCTTAAGGTGAGTGAAACACCCATTGACAAGTGGATGTCTGACCAAAAGAACAAGAACGAAATTCAGCAAATTCTTCAACGAACATCAATAACAGACCACTCTGGATTATCGGCATTCTCAAACAACCGAAACAACTTCAACATAACGATGAAAAATGGTGAACAAATAGTTCAGGAATTTATGTTTGAGCAGCTTGGTGTTGGTGGATATAAAAAGAAAATGGATATTACAAGGCAGTCTGACGGCACAGTTCGACTGCTGACACTCATTCCAGCCCTTTATGATGCAAGCAAAGGCAATGTGATTGTTATTGATGAAATAGAAAACAGTATGCATCCGATGCTCATTTATAAATTATTGAAATATTTTTTCAATAATGAATCGAAAGGGCAACTAATATGCACCACGCACCTCACTATGTTACAAGACCAACAGGAACTAGTTCGTCCTGACGAATTGTGGATGGTTGAAAAAGAGAGTGGCAACTCGATAATGAGATCTTTTAACGACTACAAGATTCACAATACGATGAACATTCGGAAAGGATATGAGGAAGGGCGCTATGGAGGTGTGCCACGTATATCAAACATTGAATAAATGGCAGCAGATAGATACTATCAAAAGGATAATCCAGAAATTGAGCCGTTGGCGGGTGTTGTGACAAAAAGCGATGTCGCAACCAATGGCGGAAGTGTGTCTATGCCAAATTCAAGATATACAAAACCAGAAGCATTTAAGACTCCCCAAGCGTTGTTCGTCATTTATTCTGGCGGTACGGAAAGAGAAAAAGACTATTTCCATCTGATTCTCCGAAATCCGGATTTGTTCCCATTTGTAAGAATAGCATTCCATGCTGAACCCAACTTTGATGAGGGAGGCAAACCATCAATAATCAATTTCGCAACAGAGCAAACAAAGGAATATCAAGAGTCCGCAAGTAAAGAGAATACCGATAGTTATTTCCTTCTTACCGACGTTGATCATTTTGAAAACTTTATGTCCGAAATGCAGCGGGACTGCGATGCAAGTAATATTACATTGATTATAAGCAATTCTTGTTTTGAAGTTTGGCTGTATTATGCAGAAAAATCAGATCGTTGCGATGGTTTTGAAATACCACAAAACAAATTGGAAATAAGTTCAGCTTTTAAAACTTGGGCAAACACTCAAATAAAGGGTGGGCTGAAACCGACAAAAGCCATCTTCAACATTGAGCGGAACATTGCCAATGCAAAGAATAACTATGTTGAAGAAAACAGCTTCCCGACCTTGTTTTCAACCCAGATGTTCCGTTTGGCAGAACAGATGCTGCCTTTTGTAAACGATGGTTTGGTACAACTAAGAAGTGAAATAGAACGTAGAAGATTGAATACAAGGACACTTCCAAACAAATCCATTTAATACTCAAACACTTACAAACACAAAACAGACAAAACTCACCGAGAAATTACCAAATTATCCAACAAAATTTGCAGGATTCGAATTTCCGTCGTAAAACAGCCCGATCGGACTGTTTTTTTGTATTTTTCAGAGGTTGTCATAGAGTTTCAAATATTTGTTCCGTCAAAAGAAATAAAAAGGGGCGGTTTTCTTTTTGTTTTGTACCAACTAAACAAGTAACAAGAAAGCCATCTTTGTAGGTGGCTTTTCTTATCGTTGTTACTCAAAATTATGGTCGAAAATTGTTGCTATTATGTTACTTATTACCAATTATGAAAATATAGTAAATTGAATATCAATAGAATAAGTACTATTAAAGTATAGCAAACGCTATGATTAATAATATGTTAGTTATAAATTTATTTCTGTTTCTTAAAACAATTTTTAATTAGTAACATTATACGTCTGTTTTTAAGCCAAGACGCAATGCACAAAATTAAATATTTTTGCAAATAAAGGCAAACAAAATTCTATAAAATACTTCTTCGCCAACAAAAAAGCCTTCTTAACGAAGGCTTTTTCTATTTGCTCTCTGGAAAATACTCCTTGAAGGTGGTCTTTGTGCCAGCGCGCTCGGACTTTACTATGTGCTCTACAAGACTGTTGGCATAGACTTCCAAATCGGTGTAGAAATGCTTTTTGTCGAGCGTGTAGGTCTTTGAGTTGTCCTCGCCCACCTTCAAGTCGTTGCGCTGCTCCCACTCGTCGGGAATGCCGTCGCCGTCGGTATCGGGCATAGCATCGCCCTGTCTGAGCACTGGCCATCCGCCCACATCGCTCGGCGAGTCGATAAGTCCGGGCGTGTGATACTTGTGTCCGTAGCCCGATACTGTGCCGTTAAGCACATCGCCGCACACGCGAACGTCCACCGCATCCCTGCTCTTTGACGCGCCAGCCGTAGCCGCCACGCGATCGAGAGCCACGTCGGCTGAATGAGTGGAAATGAAGGCGAACTTGCGGAAGTCGAGAGTGTCGGAAACGAGGCGTTTCTTTATCAGATACTTGTCGGCAAACTCGCTGAACGTGCAGTTCTTGTCGGGGTGCACAAGAGTGGCATCTACCTTGGCGACACGGCCATTTATCATGTTTCCGCTAAGGTAGAAATGCCCCGGAACGATGTCGTTGGCATCTGCCCTGTTGCAGTTGCTGCACTGCGTTGTAGGACTGAGCATGATGTCGGAATGACGGGTAGAATCGCGCGTGAATGTGCCAGCCTTGTAATAGTTGTTAATCATGTTGAAGGTCTTAACGCCGTGCCCCTTGCGGTTCTCTCCGCCATACGCGCTCATGCCTCCCCAGTTGTAAACAACGTTGTTGATACAATCCACAGGACCTGCAAGAACCGACACGAAGCCGTGGTCGAAACGAGGATTGCGCGAGTCGTGATTGGCTATAAGATTGTGGTGGAACGATGCGCAGTCGCCACCCCAGATGCCGCCGAAGCCATGTCTGCCCTTCTTGTGGGTTGAGTTTCGGAGCGACTCCGAGAGGATGCACCACTGCAATGTAAAGAAGCGGTTGCCGTAGAACGAGCCGCACTCGTCGGTGCTCCACGACATTGAGCAATGGTCTATGATGATGTTGTGCTTCGAATCCCACATGGTACACGCGTTCATGGCATCGTTCTCGAACCGTTCCTCGCACGGCTCGCCCTTCTTGTCGTAATACACCATGCCCTCGTCGCCCATGCGGCATCTTACGAAGCGTATTATCACATTGTCGGCATCGATATGCAGCGTGTAGTTTTTCAGACAGATGCCATCGCCCGGCGCGGTCTGTCCCAGCACGCTTACGTTGGGATGCTTTATTTGCAGAGGGCACTTCAGCTCTATTGTGCCGTCTACGTCGAAGACGATGGTTCGCGCCTCCTTCTTTCTAAGGGCATAGCGCAGCGAGCCTTTTATAGGCTCTTCCTTCTTGTGCTCCTTGTTATAGCGTGGGTCGGTGCAATAGTCTTCGAGCGTGGTAACGTGATACACCTTTCCGCCGCGTCCGCCGGTTGTGTATCTGCCATATCCCTCGGCTCCCGGGAATGCCGGTGCTGAGGCAAACTGCGCTCTAAGCGTGGCAAAAGGCATCAGAGCGAGCAGTAATAATTGTAGTTTGATGTTCATATTTTTTTAGTGCATGTTTGTTTCCAGATGACAAATGTATAAAATTGTGGCCAAAAACGTATGTTTTCGCAAACAAAAAATCCTCACCGCCTTTTGGACGACAAGGATTTTTGAAGAATTGCTTATAAATGTAGATGCAAAAAAATCGTTACTTAACGGTAGACAGAGCCTGTTTAATCTTTCGCAGGTTTAGTGTTGTCTTGAAATGCTGGTTAACCCTGTTATAGTAAGCCAACCGGTCGTTTACGTACACTTCGATGGTTATGTCGGGCAATTTCTTGCCAACGTTCTTGGTAGCGTGATATACCTCTATCTCGCGTTCGGGCTCGCTCACGCACTCAACTCTTTTCCAGCTTCCGTGCGCCCTACGTGCAAATCCGTCTTCGGTACACCCCTCGACAAAAATGTCCTGTTCGGGGTCGTCGCAATAGATATTGTAGTTAACAATGCATGCTTTCTCTTCTACATCAACATCCTCATTTTCATCGCTCGAACAAGAAAAACAAACGGCTGCAAAAAGCAGCATAACAATGTTAAGAATAAAGATTCTCGTTTTCAAAAGTTTTAAGTTTTTTTACCTTCTAAATGCTTCAGGCATTGCAACTTGTTTTTAAATAATCTGTCAAGCTCAGTTTGAATTTTAGCAAGTGTTCTTTCTGTAAAAAGCTATATATCAGCTTCATAAATTTTATTTTAAGCAATTCTTGTTTGTATAGCGATTTTTTCGGCGACAAAAATACAAAGTTTTTCCGAAAAAGCATAACATTTTGTAAATAACTTTTCTTGCCGACGGCAATTAATTCTTAGAAAAAGACTATGCCGGCCGATGTCTTTTTCTGACATTCAGCCGGCATAGCGGTTACGAAATAACGATGTAACGTTTTCTATTTCTTCTTTTTGTCTTCCTTAATCTTCTTTTCGCACTCTTCGATGTACTTCAGTTCGCTCTTTGCCATCTCGTCGTCTTTGTTGAAAGACAGCACTTTGTTGAACAGGACCTTCGCATCCTTGTAGTTCTGGCGTTCGATAAGGCAATAGCCCTTTCGGCGGAGCAGGAAGAGGTATAAAGCCTTGTCTTCGTCGCTGTCGAACTTCTTTGGATTGTTTCCGTATTGGCCGAGCATATTCTCGATGTATACCAAAGCAAGAGAGCACTGTGTATTTACCAGGCTGTTTATCAATTCGGCATAGACTTTAGACGAGGTATCCGGATATAGAATGTTGTTGGCCGAATTCAGATACTTGAATGAGCCGCCCATCCTTGTCTCTACCAGATTAAAACCGATATTGTACTTGATGCCTGATGCAAAGCCCATGTTTTCGCTGCTTACGTTGTATTTGCCCGAAAACATACCGTCGGACACAATGCGGTCGGCACTTTTGAACAATGCGTTTGCATCGAGCCTCTTGTTTTTACTGCTCAGTTCCAAGCCCTTGTCAAAAAGAACTACGGGGTCGTCGCCACAATACAGATAGAGAAGTTGCTCGTCATCGGTAAAAGTGCTGTCGGAATCTTCGCTTCTTTTCTTTACAATAGATTTTACGATAGCATCCACCTCGCTGTAAACCGAATCGCCATTGATGTAATCGTATGTAACGAGAATTTGAGTAACGCGACGTTCGCTTAGTGTATCGGCAATAACCGCCATCGGATAGCTGATTGTAAAGTTTCGGCAATAGCTTTTGCCGTAAGTTCCAACGGCTTTGTCGGCATGGATTATGATATCGTGTCCGTTGCACTTTACAAGCATTGAATACGGACGCTTGTCGAAGCGTATGTCCTTGTCTTCCTTGCGCTTTGGCTGCTTTACGGGTGCAAGAATGTCGAAGCCGTCAATCTTATTCTCCTCGTATACAACCGAAAGGTCGTCGCGCTGCAAGACACGAAGGTTAGACAGCGTTAGCTTAACCTTCCCATTCTCCTCGTCTTCGTACAGGCCTTTCACCAGCTGTCCGAGTTTATAAACCGAATCTTTATTGCACCTAATCTTGCTGTTTACAGATTTCAGTTCCATACAAAGCCATTCTTCGCGATTACTACGGCTGTCTTCCTGTGCGTTTGTCATGTTAAGAACGCACACCAAATATATGATTGTAAATATCAGTCTTTTCATTTTTCTTTCTTGTATTTAGATTCTTCCTCGATTGTCTGCTGCAAAAACTGGTCGAAAACCGAAGTTTCTTTAGCAGAGAACTTTGCCTTTGCTGTTTCAAGCACTTTCTTTGCCTCGTCGAATTCTTTTCTGTTAAAGCAGATTCTCCATTTTAGCAAAACATAATAGGCTGCCCAGTTTGTTCCCTCTACATCTGTAAACTTTTTGTCTGAGCCGATAACCTTCTTATAGTTTTCATCAGCATCAATTATAGCCTCGACATTATTAACCTGCCACAGGTTCATGCTATAAATAATATTGCAGGCATTGGTTTCTTCTTCGTTTCGGGACAATATTTTGTAAAGAGCTGTATAATATGCCGATGAGAGGTTAAAATGACTTCGGGCATCTATGTAGTTCGGCAAAAACTCTCTTAGCAAAACGCTGACATCGTCTAATTTCACATTGCCTGCAAAAAGAGCATCGTCACAAAAACCGATATAGTTTTCGAAACTTGTCATTGGCAAGTAAGGAAAAGAATCGCCCAAGAACAGTGCTGTTGCCAAATCATCGAACAAGGTATTGTCCATCTTCAAGAGTTCTTCGCGCACTTCTTTGTCTATCAAAGATTTGCCGTCATCATCTTTTTCATTAAGCATCATTTTAAGTTGCGTAATGCGCTCCATCACGCTGTCGTCGTCAAACTCGAACACAGGAATAACGAAAGAAAACGAGCGCGTATCTCTACAGTTACTGTTCTCTGCCATTCTCTCGAAAGTTGTTGGCGGATACATGAGCGTTATCTTCTTGCAAGGAATTGAACCGTTCCACTTCTCGGCTTCCTCTACATTAACATAGATGTAGCCGTTGTTTATGCCTTCGCTCATCTCCTTGCCCTCGGTGTCGCCGTTCTCGCGATAGGTAAGAATGTAGGTGTAACTGTTGGGCAGATACTCGGGATTGCCCTCGGCATCGTTCTCGTAGGTTGGGTCGAAAAGATAGATTCCATCTATCTGCTTTGCATCTGTAATGTTGCTTTCGAGTTTTCCGCCTTTTATCAACTTAACCGAACTGATATCATCGGGGTCGATGCTATAAAAACGAGTTACCATGTAGGTAAGATTGTAATTAAACCGCTTGCTAAGTTCTTCGGCTTTTAAGGTAGTGCAAAGACTTAGCAGAATTAGAAAGATTACACTTTTTGTCTTGTACATTTTTATAAGATTTAAAATTATTGCAGTTTATCGAAAAATATACGGTTCGGAGCAGAGCACGATAAATCTGCTCCGAGCCGTTGTATTTTTTAAGGTATCAGCAGAGAGCTGTCGCCATAGCTCAAGAAACGGAAATCGTTGGCCAGAGCATAGTCGTAAATCTTGTGCCAGTCGCCCTTTACAAAGGCCGAAACAAGCAGAAGCAGCGTGCTCTGCGGCTGATGGAAGTTTGTTACGAGCATCTTTACAATCTTGTAGTCGTAGCCCGGCGCAATGATTATCTGCGTGCTTGTGTGCAGCGCGTCTATGCCGTTGCGCTCAAGATAGTCCTTGATGTTCTGCAACGCCTGCATGGCGGTAATTGGATTAGGCTCGCTGTCGGCATACTCGTAAGGCATCCACTGGTTTACATGCAAGTCCTGCTCGGTGGCATCTGGATTGCTCTGGAGCGTTACGCCTATGTAGTAGAGGCTCTCGAGGGTGCGCACGCTGGTTGTTCCAACGGCAATGGCGCTGGCATCGTGGGCTATCAGCCGCTCGATGGTGTGCTTTGGCACGAAGATGTATTCGGAGTGCATCTCGTGGCCCTCAATCTCCTCGCTCTTTACGGGCTTGAACGTGCCTGCGCCGACGTGCAGCGTAACTTCCTCGCGCTCAATGCCGTGGGCATCGATATCCTTCAGTACCTTGTCGGTGAAGTGCAGTCCGGCTGTCGGGGCGGCCACGCTTCCCTTTATCTTTGAGTAGACGGTCTGATATGTCTTCTTGTCGCTCTCCTCCGTCTTTCGGTTAAGATACGGAGGGATTGGCAGTTCGCCCACGCCTTCGAGAATGTCGGCAAAGGTTATGCTGTCGTCGTCCCAGTCGAAGTCAATCCAATGGCTTGTGCCGTGCATCTCGCCACGGGTGGCGGTTAGGATGACCTTTCTGCCCTTTACGTCGACCTCCTTGCGCAGCGTGCCTTCCTTCCACTTCTTCAGATTTCCGACGAGGCAGAGCCATGCGCAATGCTTTGTCTGCTGAAAGTTGAGCACATAGTCGTTTGGCTGGATTGGTTCGAGGCAGAACACCTCGATGAGCGCGCCCGTCTCTTTGTTGAAGTGCAGTCGCGCCTGAATAACCTTCGTGTTGTTGTAAACCATCAGCGCGCCCTTTGGCAGATAGTTTGGAAGGTTGTAAAATATGTCGTGGCTAACCGCTCCCTTGTTGTAAACGAGCAACTTGGAGTGATCGCGTTCGGCAAGCGGAAACTTGGCTATCCTCTCATCGGGCAGCGGATAGTTGTATTCGGCTATCTGAATATGCTTTGTTTTCTCTTCAATCATCAGTTCTTAAAGCTATGGATAGGTGCTGGAATTCGGCCTCCGCGGTTTACGAATACCGAGCAGTCGAAACCGTTTACCGGCATTATAGGCGCGTGTCCGAGCAGACCGCCAAAGTCTACCTGTTCGCCTACGCCCTTGCCTATCACAGGAATTATACGCACGGCTGTTGTCTTCTGGTTAATCATTCCGATGGCAGCCTCATCGGCAATGATTCCGCTAATTGTGGTGGCCGGAGTGTCGCCCGGAATGGCAATCATGTCGAGTCCTACCGAGCATACGCACGTCATGGCTTCGAGCTTCTCGATGGTGAGCGCACCGGCCTCAACGGCATCAATCATGCCTTGGTCTTCGCTCACAGGGATGAACGCTCCGCTTAGTCCGCCGACGTATGATGATGCCATCACGCCGCCCTTCTTAACCTGGTCGTTGAGCAGAGCGAGTGCGGCCGTTGTGCCCGGCGCTCCTGCATGTTCAAGACCGATGGCCTTGAGGATATCTGCCACGCTGTCGCCCACCGCCGGAGTTGGCGCAAGCGAGAGGTCGATGATGCCGAACGGAACGCCCAGTCGGCGCGATGCCTCCTGAGCCACGAGCTGGCCCACGCGCGTAATCTTGAAGGCTGTCTTCTTGATAGTCTCGCAAAGTACTTCGAAGTTGGCATCCTTTATCTGCTCCAGAGCGTACTTAACCACTCCCGGACCGCTCACGCCCACGTTGATAATGGCCTCGGCCTCAGACACTCCGTGGAATGCTCCTGCCATAAACGGATTATCGTCGGGCGCGTTGCACAGAACAACGAGCTTGGCACATCCCAACGAATCTTTTTCCTTGGTGCGCTCGGCGGTAGCCTTCACAATCTCGCCCATTATCTTAACGGCATCCATGTTAATGCCCGTCTTTGTTGAGCCTACGTTTACAGAGCAGCAGATGCGCTCGGTACGCGCCATTGCCTCGGGAATTGAGCGCATGAAGAGCTCGTCGCTCTTAGTCATGCCCTTTGCCACGATGGCCGAATATCCGCCAAGGAAGTTCACTCCCATGTCCTTTGCCACCTCGTCGAGTGTAACGGCAATCTGCACAAAATCTTCGGGAGAATGGCACGCGCTTGCGCCAACGATGGCAATCGGGGTGATGGAAATTCGCTTGTTTACGATAGGAATACCGTACTCGCGCGAAATGGCTTCGCCCGTAGCCACAAGGTCTTTGGCAAGCGATGTTATCTTGGCTCTGATGTTGCGGCAGAGCTTTTCGAGGTTGGTGTCGCAGCAGTCGAGCAGACTGATTCCCATGGTGATGGTTCGAACATCGAGATTCTCGTGTTCAATCATCGCATTGGTTTCTGCAACTTCGTATATATTTATCATATTTTCGCTGTTTTTGGGCAATTATCAGATGCGGTGCATCTTGTTGAAAATCTCTTCGCGCTGGCACTTTATGATTACGCCAAGCTCCTCGCCAATCTTAGTGAGGTCGGTAGAAATCTCGTCGTGAACCTTTATAGACTTCTGCATGTCGACAATCATCATCATGTTAAAATAACCCTGAACGATTGTCTGCGAGATATCCAGAATATTAACTTCATTTTCAGCAAGATAAGTACACACCCTTGCTATGATACCAACGGTATCCTTACCTACTACGGTGATAATAGTTTTATCCATTGTGATGAATTTAGAAAATTGCTGCAAAGATACAACAAAAGAATTGAATAATACAGATACATAATTTATATAATAAGGTATTTTTTATCTCGAAGCACAAAAAAATACTTCAAAGATTAAATTATACGCATTTACACGCTATTTTGACACCATAATAAATCCTATTTTACCAATAATAGCGACTCAAGTTCCGCAAGAAAATATTAACATAGAAAAAATCAATAAATATACTTATAGATTAATAAAATGAACTATTCTTTTAATAATTAAATAGGTAAAAATCAACAGACATAAACATCAAAAAAATTAGCGCTCACAAATAAAACATTTACAAAAAGCTCAAATCAACAATATTTTCTCGAACAAAAATTTGTCATTATCAATATATATATATATATATTTGCACCGATAATATAAAAAAAACACATTCTTTATGAATGCAGTTATTACACAGCATATTACATTAAACAAAAAAATTTTTTTTATTATATTGTACTATTTTGTATGTATTGGGAGCACTATCAATACACACTTGTTCGCATATCCATCCTTGTCACGTTCTCTTATCCCAGAGATTATAATTTTAACCACAGCAATATTTCTATTATGTTGTAAAAACAGATGGAATTTATGCAAAAATGTACCAATAACAACCTTGTGGGTTACAGCATGGATTATATACATAATTCTTCACAGCCTTATTCTTGTTTCCACACACGAAACTTACAGAATATTATATTTATGTATATTCTTGTTTTATGGCATAATAAATTCTTTTATATTACAAGAAAAAATAATCACACGAGAGATTATCGTGAATGGTTTTATATTTATATCAATAATACAAATATTATTTTGTATACTTCAAGCTACTGCAATTTTACAATCCGATAACATATATTTTAATATTACAGGTAGCAACGAAAACCCTACAACAACATCAATTCTAATTGTTGGTTGCATTCCATTTATCATAGAAAGGATGCACCAGAAAAGATGGTATGCACTTTTTTTGCCTATAGTAATTACACTTGTATTTATTCTTCGTTGCAGAACTGCATACATAGGTTTATTCGTAGAATGTTCTATATTATTATTTTTTTATCTTAAGGAAAAACAAATATTAATAAAGATATCGAACTGGCACAAAATCATCATAGCTTCAGTAGCCTTTATTTTCTTTATTCTGATTAGTTTTAAATTATACGATATAAAAAGAAATTCCGCAAATGGGCGTATACTTATATGGAAACTATCATCAGAGATGATTATTGAAAATCCTATGGGATATGGTTATGGTTTATTTGAAAAAAATTACAACTTGAAACAAGTCAACTATTTCAAAAAAGAAATATACAATGATATTGAACAGAAGAATGCGGGGTACATATTCATGCCGTATAACGATTTTTTAGAACATGGAGTCGAGGGTGGAATTATCGGTTTATTCTTTTTTGCAGGATTTTATTTAATGTTAATTAAAATCGCAATAAAAACAAAAATTAGGACTGAGTTCTCTATAATTTTCGCCTTTTTCATCATGTCTTTTTTCAATTTCATATACACATCTATTCAAGGTTGGCTCGTAATAATATGTATATCATCACTAATAACGTTCAAAGGAGAAAAAGTATGTTGTTTTAACAATATTCAAAAGCAAAAACTTTTTCTATTTCTTGTAACAATTATAGTATTTTTCAGTTTTATTAAAGTTCTAAAAATCACATATGCCCAGTTAGTGCTAAATAAACTCATTAATAATTCAAAAAATCACGAGAAATTAGACGATATACTTTTTAAGTCTTTGGAAGAAAAAATTAGCACATCAGAACTTTATTGGTCAAAAAGGGCAGAATTGAATATTAAACATAATAAATATGAAAATGCACTTACGTACATTCATAATGCAAGAAAATATTCATCCTCGCCTAAATTATTCATATACGAATATGTCTGTCTTAACAATATAAATAAAAACAGGTCATCTATAAAATATATTGACACGCTTACTAATATGATTCCCAGCAAATTAACCTACAAGTATTTGTTATTAAAACATTATGAGTCAAACGATAAAGAAAAAGCCACATATTATGCGAATGAAATTCTAAAAACAGGTATAAAAGTCGAATCAGAAAAAGCAAATTATATAATTAATCAAGCAAAGACATATTTGAAATCGAATGAATAACAATTATATTTTTTTAATCATTTTATTGCTGCAATTTCATTACGAACTTAAAGCAAAGACATCATATCGAGAAAAATATCAAGGGGTAATAGAATATTATTCCCATTCTATCAATGATAGCTTAAAATTAAAGGCTGCTTATTTTTTAATAGACAATATGGATGGACACTTTTCCCCCTCAGGAGAAGCTATTACATCTTTTTCACATTTTTTGATGCAAAAAGATAGATTTGCTAATCCAGAAGAACTTTCTGTTTTATGGAAAAATTGTTGTACACTATACAAACCAATACTCGCTAAAGACAGTTCTATAATTGACAATAAATTTCTGATAGAAAATATAGAAGACTCTTTTGAGGCTTGGAACACATCACCATGGTCCAAAGAAATCAGTTTTCAACATTTTTGCAGATACATATTACCATATAAAGCAAAAGAAGAAAGAGTATGTTCTAATTGGCGTAAAAAACTCCGTGAAGAATACGCATACTTGATAAAAGACAAAAAAGATTTAAAAGATGCATTCGTTTCTGTAATGAATAGTTTATACGGAAAAATTAAAACCCCAAATCCATCAGGAAAATACTCATTAGACGTATTAATTTATAATCACATACAACGTGCAAACTGTGAACAACGTTGCATTCTGTTCGCATGCATTCTACGCTCGCTCGGCATACCTGTCGCGATAGATACTATTCCTTTTTGGGCTAATTATAGTCAAAAAGGACATTCTTGGGTTGCATTAATACTCAACGACGGTTCAACTTACACAGTATATAAAGATGAAAATAAAGCACTTCAATTTAATAAAATTGACACATCTTTTTTTGACATCATCTATGAACCAACGAAACAAGACAAATGTCCATACGAAACGCTAAAAGAAAAAAAAGTTTCAAAAATATACAGAACCTGTTACCAAAAAGAAGCTGGTAAAGGTAGTGTACTTTTCTCAAACAACTTTACCAGAGATGTATCTGCGGAATATGGGCTATCAGCAAATTTAAGGTTCAATGTTGACCCAAAACTAAACGGTAAAAATCTTTTTTTGGCAACATTTCTTACAGGAAAAAACTGGATTCCTATAGATTGCTCTACCGTCAAAGATGGTCTTATTGATTTCCACAACATTGGAAAAGACATTGTATGTGTTCTTGTCAGATATGAAGGAAAAAAAATCATACCATTATCCTATGCTGTTTTTACAGACAGTTTTGGAATTAGTAAGGAATTTAAGCCAGAAATTGGTAGCACACACGATATTGAAATAAAACGCAAATATCCACTTTGTGCACTTATGCCAAACAAATGGAAGGATTTAATTGGTGGTTGCTTCGAAGGAGCTAATTATATAAACGATAATAATGAATTCATTGTTGAGGATACCATTGCGGAAATCACAACCATGCCATATGGCAACACAACATTGTTTGTAAATAGCAGTAAACAATACAAGTACCTCAGATATAAAAGCAATAATAAAAGTCGCGGAATAATCTCAGAACTTGCATTTTATACAAACAAAGGCGAAAGAGAAGAAAAATTAACCGGAAACATAATATCGTATGGAGTATACAAAGATTACTTGCCATACATAAGCGACTGTGACTATTCAACAAGTATAAAAGCTAATAAAAATGACTATTGGATAGGAATAGACCTAGGAGAGAATAATAAATCTTTTGTGTCGAAAATTGTTTTCACACCAATATCTGACACAAATTATGTAGAAATAGGTCACACATACGAACTCTATGGATTCGATAAAGATTGGTTTCTTATTGACAAACAAATAGCAGAAAAAGAAACACTATCATTTAAAAACGTTCCTAAAGGAATTATACTTTTATTAAAGGATAAAAGCAAAGGACACGAAGAGCGCATATTCGAATATGATAACAATAAACAAATCTGGTATTAACCATTTTTACTATTTTAACAATGTACAAAAAAATAATTTTAAATACGACATTCATACTACTTTGTGGTGTCGTACATGCACAAGAATTGATTAATTCAAATGCAGAAAATGTCACGCTACGACAATATCGCAATGACATTGAAAGTTCAGCACAAGAAAATGCAGCTGAAGAGTTTGGTATATATGTTTTGAATTACAATATTAAAAAAAATATTTCAAAACAATTCTTCGATTTGCTTTATCGCAAAAATATGCGTAAAGCATGCTACAATTTCATTTACAAAGAAGATTTTTCCAAGCGAATAAAAGCGAAAGTTGAAATTGACAGGCTCTACAACGATTCTACTGACATTTTGCTAATCCCAGACAACAACATTTCTGGCGAGCATGTAAGCCTAGTCCTAAGAGCACAAGACCATCTCGGACTAAATGAACAACAAATTCAAGACTTTCAAGACAAAGCTCTTGACATGGATCACAGAATCAGGTCTAACAGAAGAGTTGACTTGTGGGATGAAGAGATTTCTTTCTTGAAGTCAAAATTGTCACCAATTCAATTCAAAGTCTTTTTTGACATAAAAAATGGAAAAAAGATAATCGAGAGTACCAAAAGGGTATGGGAAAAACTAAAAGATGAAAATCTAACGGTGCATATTGATAGTATTACGGAATGCGAAAAAACAAATAATTTTTTCGCAGAAAAATATATGATCGAGGATGTTTACAAAAACCACTTGTCATCAAAGAAAAAAATGCTGTCCGATTTGAACCGACAAAAACCATTACTCTTAAAAATGGCTGATGGACTTGACAAACAAAGAAAAAATGACATTACAAAAAAAATAAATTCAGGAAATTTCGTATGGTAATTTTTAAAATTAACAAAACCATTGGGATTATAGCATTCATTTTGCTTCTAAGCCCAATGATGCTATTTGCACAAATTAATAGCAATTGTACAGAGCTAACTGTTATTGATAACGTAAAGCATGCTGTCCGTATCATGAAAGGTATCGATAACGACAAAGACTGTGAGTGGGCAAAATCTCAACTTCACATTGCTGCAGAAGAATATGCGAATGCTTATTCTATGAATGTTCTTGGCATGATATACATGCAAGGCTTAACCGAAAGAGCTGATTCCGCAAAAGCCATCTATTGGTTTGAAAAAGCTGGAAACGCAGGATATAAAGGAGCATATCACAATCTTGGTCTTATGTTCAAAAATGGTAGCAATTGTGTAAAACAGAATTTCGAGAAAGCTTGCCATTATTTCCGCCTAGGTGCAGAGCTTGGCTCTGTTACATGTTGCCACGCTTATGGATTCATGCTATATAAAGGATTAGGATGCAAACAAAACTACGAACAAGCGTTCAATATGTTCTCCAAAGGACTTGATAAGGATTACACCCCAGCCTTATATATGGCAGGTCTTTGCTATCGAAATGGATACGGTGTCAAGAAAGATGAAAACATGGCAAGAACACATCTTTACAGAGCTTCACTTTTAAGTTATTCTGCAGCAACAGAGGAACTAATTAGACCAGATGCAGAGAACTGTCTTCACAATTATTTTGTTTCTGATAATCCGGAAAACTTGCCTGTACATATGCCGGATGTAAAAACAACAGTAAACGACATAACTCTATTGAACGGAGTATATGAAGGGAAAGTTATAACATACGACTGGAGTGGCAAGTTTATACTAAACGAGAAGCCTCTAACGCTCTGTATTTCAACTATAGGAAAAAAGGCTAATGGAATCATGTATCTAGCCAACGATACTATACCTTTCTCGGCTTCTATCTCTGCTGATGGTACACTTTTTTTTGAAGACGCTACTTTTGAGACAAAAGATAGGTATATTGAGAACAAACTTGCCAAATATCGCCTTGATAATGCAAAGCTCGACATTTGGGATAACGGAATAAAAGGTAGCCTTTCATTTTACTCTCTAAGTCTAAAAGAGCCAGATAGACCAATGTATATGATGCTGAATAAAAGAAATGTCAAAAAAAATTCTAAATTTCAGCAGATATCATCAATAGCCGCATTACCAAGTATATTTAGCTCAGACTTTAAGGCTACGTTTGAACTTACAGAAAGTTCAGACGCAAAACTATGTATTTTTGACAAATTTGGCACACCTGTATACACAAAAGAACTTGGTATACTTAATGCAGGAAAATACGATATTACAGTTTGTCCTAACATTGATAAGGGGTTTTATGTACTTAACCTGGTGGCAGGAAAACAAATTCTAAGAACCATAATTGTTAAAAAATGATCAAAATGAAAAGTAAGATTTGCTTATTACTACTCTTTTTTTTAAATTTGCTCCCACTTATATCTGACAAATGTGGAATTATGCAAGCGCAATCATTAGGAAGCGAATGGGATACTGATGGAGGGGTCTTCGATAATATTGTTATAACAGGCAATAAACCCACCACGAAGCCAATAACTCCCCCTGGTTACTACAACTATGATATAGATGGTGGTGATTATGTAGAATGTGAAGTTATTGGACACTATGGAGGAAGCAGTACTATTGGTAGTTCTGGTGGTGGCTCTGGTAGTTCATCTGCAAACGGTAGTAGCGGAAATAGTCCTGCAATAGGTGGTACTGGTATAAATAAGTACAAAGATTGCCCTATTATTCCTAAAGAAAAAATGAAAGCCGCAATAAAAGAAGCTGTTGCTTATACTAAAACGCTAAGAGGAACAAAAATGGCATGCAGTCATGGAATCAGAAAAGCATTTGAAAAAGCATTTGGCATAAATGTCCCAAAAGAACTAAAAGAAAATGCAAATACTAATTATTATTCCTTACTCAATAGTGAAAATTGGAGAATTTTATCAAAAAACGATGCCGCAAAATATGCAGATCAGGGTTGTTTTGTTATTGGGGTTTGGAATAGTGACATTTCTAATGTTAAACCTAAACAAGATAATGGTCACATGGTTCTTATACAAGGAGAATCAAACGGAAAGCTAGTTGTTATGGATTGCGGATATGGAGATGGAACAAAAGACAACACTCCAGGGAAAAGAGAACAGCAATCAATCACACATAGTTTTGCTAAAGCAAAATTAAGCGAGATAAAATATTTTGTATATAAAGGAAAATAACACTATTTCACATGAAAAAAATATTTTTTATATTTATTTTTATTTGTTTGTGTAGCATTATTAATGCACAAAACAATCTTTTTACATATAGCGATAATGATATAGTTCCATCTAATAATTCTTACATGTACGCCGAAGAATCGGTTTATGGCAAGATTGATGAGGCTATACAGCATCCAGCCGTGAAATATCCGTTCTGGATAGATAAGGAGATTACTCACAATTCTGCAGACTACAAGATGATAGACTCAACAAACATCATTACAGATGATTGTTATTTGTACGAGGTAAAGTTTTTCCAGCATAAGAATGAAGATGTTGAATCATTTGAAGGCGGAAAGATTTTCACACGATTAAATATTGACTGCAAAGTTCCTATTACAGACAATAATGGGAACATCACTTATGCCCCAAACGGCAACGTAACTTACGAAACCGCTGATGAGCCTTTTGTCTTCTACAACGATAATATGTGGTTTCAGTTCAATTATTATGGTTTTGGAGCATATACCGCAAACACGAACTACGACAATAGACTTGCAAAAGATATTTGCAAAAAGATTAAGTTGTCGAAAGACTGTTACGCCATAGCATTGCGTGGGCAGCGCGATTCAATAGACGGACCGGGCTTAACGATTTTCGTTCTTTACAAAGGAAAAGCCCAACTTGTTTATCTGAATTACGCCATAGACATCAACGAAATAAAGGAAGAGGGCGACAAGACAACCTTCGTTCTTCAAACTCCAAAATACGATGACAATGGCAAAATCATTCCTGTTATATCGAAAATGACATTCGCTAACGGAATGATTTCCTTGGAAGAATGAATAAACAAGGATTGTAGGGCATAAATAAATTCACAGATTAAAAAAGAAGCCATTTCTAAATCTCACATTCGAGTCAGGAAATGGCTTCTTTGTTGCATCGAACACACACACTTTTTGCAAAGGAATCAGACTTTTACAACAATATCCATTTCCAAATTGGTATTATCTCGATTTTAAGTCCTTGGTATTCCACAATTTCTTCCGTATTTTTGGTGATAACCAAAGCCTGGTTTAGAGGAATAAATTTGTTGAGGGATGCCAACGCTTTTAATTCACGTTCCCTTGTTTCGCTGTCGTCAATGCTGTACGAAACCTGAACGCCAATTTTTTCGTCTGGCACAAAAAAAATCGACCTCGATGTTTTTGTTATAATTTTGGTCGATGTCGTAACCGGCTTTTAACAGTTGTTTTGCCCTTTGATAAAGCATATACGATTTTCCAGCTTGACGAACACCAACAAACACATAGTTTCCATTGTCCTCAAACTCAACAGGTCGTTCATTCAACTCAATCAACTGTATAAGTTATTGATTTTCAACTATTATATTTCGAACTAACTCTTTGTCCATATCAAGATTTGTTTTTGCTAATATACAAAAGTTTCTTACATACAAGATACTTTTGATATGTTTTTATCTTGCATACAAGATACTTCAGGCATTTCGCTTCAGACATACAAAAAAAAGCCTCACTCCTCACGGAGTAGAGGCTTTCTTAGTAAAATCAATAAATAACGACATTCACAGTCTCACAACATTCCTGTCGCCACATCTTAATACTAATACTACCAACCTACGAATTTATAGCAAATTGTTATTTTTTTATCCATCTTTTTTAACACTATCTATTTTTGTTACGCCCTATTTTCGGTCGGTTCTAAAAGGAACCATCGGCAGTCCGCGAGTGTTTGCCATGTTGCCCACGCAGAAGTCGTGGAAGCAATATCGCACCGCCGTTGGGTTCTTTATTCCACTTGCACTTACGATTAGCTGACGCTTGTTCTGCTCAACCTCAACGTCGGCCTTTACAAAGTCCTTTCCGTTCTCCGAAATCTCGAAGCCCTTGATGTCGGTCAGACGGTTGAAACCGTCGTGAGCATAGTCGAACGAGAGGATAATCTTGTCGTCCTTCTTCTCCATCGACTTGTATTCAGGGCCGTAGCACTCTATGCTTGTGTATCCGTAAGTCTTGTTCAAAGCCATGAAAGCGAGTCGCTGTCCCACCTTCTGCTTCTGGCAAGGATGAATCTGATTGAGTTCGTACTCGTAAGCAAGGTCGTTGGTGCTTATCATTCCGCAGTTCGGCACTTTCTTCTGAGTGAAATACTGCGCCTCGCGGATGAGCGCGCCCTCGTCCTTTCCGCCATAGTTGTAGGGCGCAACCTCGACATAGTAGAAAGGCAAATCGCCCTGTCCGAACTCCTTGCGGAAGTTGGTTATCATGGTGGCGAAGCGGTCGGTATAAGTGTCGTGCTTGCCAACGTTGCTGCATCCCTGATACCAGATGAAGCCCCTTACGGTGTAACCCAGCAGAGGGTGAAGCATTCCGTTGTACATAATCATCGGGCGCAGATACTGCTGGTTCTCCTTGCGAATTTCGGACTCGGTTGTAGCCACGTCGGAATACTGCTTAAGAATTTCCTTCGGAAGCCAGCCCTCGACCTTAGAACCGCCCCAACTGCAATTTATCAGTCCGACAGGCACGTTGAGCACCTCTTGCAGATTGCGGATGAAGAAATATCCCGTTGCGCTGAACCACGGAGCATTGAAAGGATCACATTCCTTCCACTCGCCAGCCACGGTGTCTTGAGGCTCGTAAGCCTCAACCTTCGGGATTGTTGCCATACGCAGCTTTCCCTTGTACTTTGCGCTACCCAGAATCTCGGCATTGCCGTTCTCAACAGGGCAGTTCCAGAAGCCGTTGAGAGGCATCTCCATGTTGCTCTGTCCGCTGCCGAACCACACCTCGCCTATCAGCACGTTGCCGAGCGTAACGGGTTGTCCGTCGGAAATCGTTATCTGCTGAGGCTCAAAGCTGCCCTGTGGAGTGGCAATCTGCGCCTTCCATCTGCCCGACTTATTGTCGGCTGTAACAACAACTTTCTGTTTTTTGTCCCACGATGTGGTGATGGTTACTTTTGCGCCTTTTTCCGCCCATCCCCAAATGTTGGCATTGGCATTCTGCTGAAGCATCATGTCGTTACCGAAAATCTGTGGCAGCCTTACCTTTGCCGATGCGCTGGTAAGCATTGCCGCTGCCGTTAAGGTATATAATAGTCTTTTCATTTTTTTCAGAATCTTTCAATTATTTCCAAACACATACGGCTGTTGTGATAAGGACATTTCCAAAAGCCCGCCTTGTCGTCCTTCCGGTTTATGTTGCCTTCGGGGTCGCGACTCCAGAACCACTCGCCGCCTTCGTTGTCTATAAGGTTATCTTTTATGTAATTCCAGCATCTGTCGGCCTTTCCGAGGGCTTCCTCGTCGCCGAAATGCTGATAAAGGTTTGCAAAGCCCACAACCGTCTCAGCCTGAACCCACCAATGGCGGTCTACATCAATATAGCCGGTGTCGAGGTTTGCCTCGTGAACCATGCTACCGTCGGCGTTCAAGCCCTTTTCGCTGGCTTTGGCAACCATCTTCACAACCTCCTCAACCTTGGCAAGAAGCTGCTTGTCGCCAAGAACCAGAGCCGCCTCGTGCATCAGCCACGAGCACTCTATGTCGTGTCCGTAGCTCTCGAGCGCGCCTGCACCTCGCGTCCAGTCCTTGTCAAAGAAGAGGTCGAGATGATGCGTGTCTGGATTCAGAATCTTGTCGGTAAAGATGTTTATGAGGTTGCGGAGCGATTTCTCCAGACGCTCGTCCTTCCAAATTCTGTACAGATTGGCATACGGCTCGATGATGTGCAGATGCGTGTTCTGCGACTTCGGATAGTTGGCATCGAGTTCAGATAGACGCATGTCGGCAATCTCGCCCCACTCGCGCGTGCAAGCTTCGATGTAGCCGTTGTAAACCTCGTCGAGCGAATGATTTTCTATCACATTGTAAAGCTCGATGGCAAGATCGAGCGACTGCTTGTCGCCTGTGGCGCGCGCATACTCGCTCAGACCGTAAATCATGAATCCGATGGCATAGAACTGTTTCTTTGTGTCAACCGGATTGCCTTTATAGTCGAGTTCCCAGTATGTTCCGCCATACACATTATCAACAAAATGCTCAACAATATAGTCTTTTGCACGGGTTGCCGCCTCGAGATATTCGGGTTTCTTCAGCACGCGATATGCAGCCGAGAAACTCCACAAGATGCGGGCGTTAAGTATTCCGCCCTTGTTGGCTGTCGGCACAAGTCTGCCATCGCCCGTCATCTGTCCGTAGAAGCCGCCGTTTTCGTTGTCTTCCATCTTCAGCCAGAAATTCAGGATATTGTTCTGCACAACATCGAGCATTTCGGCCTTCATCTTCTGAATATCAGCCATATCTTTATTTCTTTAGAGGGAATTTATATGCAAGCAGGCCCATCAAAGCCGCCATTATTGCCGGGAAGATTGAGAAGAGCGCCCACACCATTGTCTTTACAGACTCCTCGTTGGTGATAGTTACGATTGTCTCGCCCGTAACCTCGTTGGTTGTTGAAACAAGTCCGGCCATGCCGAGGAGCATTGCGATGAGAGAACCAGAGATTGCGCCTCCGAACTTCTGTGCCATTGTTCCCGAAGAAAAAATCAGTCCGGTTGAAGATGCACCGAACTTCTCGGTTGCAAAGTCGGCAACATCGGCATACATTGACCACAACAGAGGCGAATACAGTCCTGCTCCTACCGATGTGAGGATTGAAACGGCTATCAGCACCCAGATGTACGCTTTGTCCATTGGAATGAAGAAGTAGAGCACCGATGTTGCAAAACAGATTACCGAAGCCCACACAAAAGCCATGCGCTTTGAGCCAATCCATTTTGTAAACGCAGGCGACAAACCGCCGAAAATCATACATGTAGCCTCGCCAATGCCCATAAATACAGTAAAGTTGATGATGAGGCTGCCCATCGTTATGTCGCCGCCAAGACAGTATGTAAACATATATCCTGCCACGGCATAGCGGAAGCCGTTAAAGAAGTTGGTGAATACTGCAACAAGGGTTATATAGCACCAAGGCTTGTTCTTGAACAGATTGCCAAACTGACTGAACGAGAAACTCTCGGCACGCTTTGGCTTTATGCGTTCTTTGGTAAGCAGACCGCAACCCATTGTCATCACACAGGCCACAAGCCCGAAGAATGCGCCAAGAACGGCATACTGATGCTGCTCGCTTCCGCCCACGATTTTCTGAAGATAAGGGAATATGAACAACGTGATGAAGCCCATTGCGTATGCTCCCACCATGCGGAACGAAGAGAACTGGTTGCGCTCGTTGTCATCGTCGGTCATAACGCCAAGAAGCGAGCCGTAAGGCACGTTTACAAGGGTGTACATCGCCATCATAAGAATATAGAATCCATATGCCCATACACGCTTTGCCGTGATGCCCAAGTCGGGCGTAAACAGCAGGAGTGCGAACACCAGTCCGTAAGGAATTGCTCCGAAGATGAGCCAAGGGCGGTAAGTTCCCCATCGCGTCTGCGTGCGGTCGGCAAGCGAGCCCATGATAGGGTCGGTAACAACATCAAACATTCGGGCTATGAGCATCAGCGCAGCGGCATCGGCAAACGTAAGTCCGAACACATTGGTAAAGAACAGCGGAAATGCAATCGACATAATCTTCCATGTTATGCCGCCGGCAGCAGCATCGCCAAGTGCATATCCGATTTTTTCAGACAGATTATTAAATTTCATAGGTCTTTGAGTATTATTTGTATAATGGTTAAATTTGTTTTCCTTGTTTTTTTGATATCAGATTTATTTGCCGTGCAGCCTTGTTTTCTTCCATGGAATAAGAAATGGGCACTTTCACAAGTGCCCATTCCGCACCATGAAACTTACTAACTACACAAAAACAATTATTATATTGATTCTAATATCAAAGTCTTTTCATTATTTCAAGATTCTTTGCAATCTGCTTCTTCAGAGTCTCGACAGATGCGCTTGTGGTAAGTCCGTCGGCCGGAGTTCCCATGCAGTAGTCAACGAGTTTGTCGATGGTAGATACCGCAACGTGCATTCTTGTGTCAGACGATGCGTAGTAAATCTTAACCGTTCCGTCCTCGTCGGCAATCCATCCGTTGGCAAAGAGCACGTTGCTCACGTCGCCCACTCTCTCCTCGCCTTCCGGCACCATGAAGAAGCCTCCCGGAGTTGCAATCTGTCGCGTAGGGTCGTCGAGAGCCGTCATGTACAGATACAAAACGTATCGCAGTCCGGCGGCGCATGCCCTTACTCCGTGAGCCAAATGCAGCCATCCCTTCGGAGTCTTTATAGGGTGAGGGCCTTCGCCGTTCTTCACCTCTTTTATAGTATGATAGTGGCGCACGTCGATAATCTTCTCGTCGGTAACCACCGCGTTTGTTATGTCATCAACAAGAGCCCAGCCTATTCCTCCGCCCGAGCCTGTATCGATGAATCCGTCTTGCGGACGTGTGTAGAAGGCATATTTGCCGTCTACAAACTCAGGATGAAGCACCACGTTGCGCTGCTGGCTCTTGCTCTTGAGGTCGGGCAGTCTGTACCATGTCTTCAAGTCCTTTGTGCGGGCTATTCCAGCTGTGGCTGTGGCTGCCGAGAGGTCGCCGGGCTGAGTGTCGTCGTGTCTTTCAGCGCAGAAAACGCCGTAAATCCATCCGTCCTCGTGTGCCGTAAGGCGCATGTCGTATATGTTCGTTGCCGGAACAACATCGTCGGGCATCGTTATAGGATAGTCCCAAAAGCGGAAGTTGTCTATTCCGTTAGGGCTCTCTGCCACGGCAAAGAAGCTTTTGCGGTCGGCTCCCTCAACGCGCACTACGAGCAGATATTTTCCGTTCCACTTTATTGCTCCCGAATTGAGGGTGGCATTCATCATTATGCGCTCCATAAGATATGGATTAGTCTTCTCGTCAAGATCGTATCGCCAGAAAACCGGCGTGTGCTTGTTCGTGAGCACAGGATTCTTGTATCTTGTAAAGATTCCGTTACCTTCTTCTACAGGTTCATTCTTTACGCTCAGAAATTCTTCGTGTTCTGCAAGCAGCTTTGCTACTTTCTCATTGAAACAGCTCATGATTTAATTTTAATATAAGTAAACGTATTGGTTTTTGATGATATTGTATGGGTTCTTAAAAGATTTATGGCAAAAGTATGCAAGATATGTACATAAAACAAATACTTTTTTTACCAAAAATTCGCATTGTGCTATAGTGTACGATAACAGTTAAAGAAAAATAAAAAGGTACGACTCATCACGAGCCATACCTAACCATGAAACTTACTAACTACACTAAAACATATATTCTTTCCATTTCTTTTGTGCGCTTCTCTTGTTTGTTTCGAAAAGCTACACAACCATATTTTTTCTATTGCAAATATAGAAACAAATATCTTAAAACAAAAGAAATTCGGGAAAAAAACGACGTCAAACTTGCGTTTTCTTGATTTATCTCACCTGCACTAATTATGTTGTACGCACACGATAATGACAACAGATTTTTCTTGTTCAATAAATTGCAGACAAAAGAGTTACAACGCCGCCAAAAATTTTCGGCGGCACAGACATCCGTCATCTGTCTTGCACGACACATCGGCATACAAGAAAGCCAAAATGATATTATTTTAACCATTCTTTATACTGTAATATAAATTGCGATTTATTTGACAATAAAATATTTTTTATAAGAAATTTTTATTTAACTTAGCAAGCGAATATCTTAGAATAGACGAGAGTTTATATCGAAGAAAATTAAAACACTAGTAATTAATTTAATACAGTCAAAAAAACATGAATCCAAACACCAGAAGAAAAGCATTACTTGCAGGCGCATGCATAGCATTCCTGCTTGGAAGTGCACCTTCAGCATTTGCGTTTAACCCCGAAGCAAGGATTAGCAACGCACAGGCTGAACAGGGCAGGAAAATTGTAGGTACTGTAGTAGACAACGACGGAACGCCTATTATTGGCGCGAACATTGTTGTGAAAGGTACTGGCAATGGTACAATAACCGACTTGTCTGGTAACTTTACCATTATGGCAAACGTTGGCGCAACCCTCGAGATCTCTTTCGTGGGCTACGAGACACAAGTCGTAAAGGCTACCGCATCTAAAATGAAAATTGTACTTGTTGATGACTCAAAGGCTTTGGAAGAAGTCGTTGTAGTTGGTTACGGAACTATGAAAAAGAGCGACTTGTCGGGCGCATCTGTATCTATGAGCGAGGACAAGATCAAGGGCTCTATCATCACTTCACTCGACCAGTCGCTGCAAGGACGTGCCGCCGGAGTAACATCCGTTGCAACATCAGGTGCACCGGGATCATCATCATCTGTACGAGTTCGTGGTATTGCAACCATCAATGCTGGTGCCGAGCCGCTTTATGTTATTGATGGTGTAATTGTGCAGTCTAGCGGTAATTCTGGCGCAAGCTACGGTTTGGGCGATGCACTTGGTAACGGACCGACCTCAACCATCTCACCTCTTTCTACCATCGACCCTGCCGACATCGTTAGCATGGAAATCCTGAAGGATGCCTCGGCTACTGCCATCTATGGTGCTCAAGCATCAAACGGCGTAATCCTCATAACAACAAAGCACGGAAAGTCGGGCGAGGCTAAGTTCTCGTACAACGGCATGGCGGCAGCATCAAGACAAGTAAAAAGGCTTGACATAATGAACCTTAGAGAGTTTGCTGAATTTTACAAGAGTTTTGTTGATGTTGGCGAGGCCGACAACACCGCACATTATATAGATTCATCGCTTCTTGGCAAGGGTACGAACTGGCAGGATGCCATTTTCCAGACAGCCTTGCAGCACTCACACCAAATTAGCGCACAAGGCGGTAGCGAAAAGGTGAAATACTACGTTTCCGGTTCGTACATGAATCAGGAAGGTACAATCATCGGCTCAAACTTTGAGCGTATGTCGTTCCGAACGAATCTCGATGCAGACTTGAAGAAATGGTTGAAGTTAGGAGTAAACCTATCATTCTCCAACACAAAGGATGACCTTAAACTTGCAGATAGCGACGAAGGTCTTATCAACTACTCTCTTACGTCATCTCCTGCCATTCCTATATATAATGTAGACGGAAGTTACTCATCGGTATCTGAAGAAGGCTATACAACTCCAAATCCAATAGCATTAGCATTGATGGATGAAATTACTCTAAAAAGACAGACTTTTAATGGTAACGTATTTTTAGAAATAAAACCTTTCAAGGATATCACTTGGCATGCTGAAATTGGTTTCGACACAAGTTACAGCAAAGGTGAGACTTACGAACCAATGGTTGCTCTCGGCGGATGGAAGCGTACAATAAACACCAGCCAGATTCAAAAAAGCAACAGCACATTCTTGATGTTAAAGAACTATATAACCTATAGTCACCAATTCAACAAGCACGATGTTACAGCAATGCTTGGTCAGGAATGTGGTGAAAGTAAATATGACTACGAGCAGATTTGCAACACAGGTCTGCCATCAGACGAGGTTAAGAACCCAAGTCTCGGCTCGGGCACTCCTTCTATAAACTATGGTTTCGGAAGCGGCGCAATGGCATCGTTCTTCACCCGTCTGACATATAGCTATGACAGCCGATACAACCTTACTTACACATTCCGTCACGATGGCAGTTCTAACTTCGGTCCAAACAAGCGTTGGGCAAACTTCCATGCAGCAGCCTGTTCATGGCGTTTCAGCAACGAGAAGTTTATGGAATCTTTGAACGGCATCATCAACAACGGAAAACTTCGTATTGGCTGGGGACAGACAGGAAACTCTGCTATCGGCAGTTATAAGTGGGGGTCTCCTCTTTCTAAGATGGAATCGTTCTTCGGAATGAGTTACCGCCCTGCTCAGATTGCCAACCCGATAATTCAATGGGAAACTCAAGAGCAGATTAACGTAGGTCTCGATCTCGGTTTCTTCCACGATGCCATTAGCCTTACCGCCGATTGGTATCATAAGGAGTCAAAAGACATGCTTATGCCTTTGCAGTTGCCTTCATATATGGGAACATCGGGAAACGGTTCTTCTTGCCTTGCATCGCCTTGGGGAAACTATGGTCACATTCGCAACACTGGCTTGGAAATCACAATCGGTGCTCATCCTTTCAGAAAAGAATTTAAATGGGATTCTGAATTCCAGATTTCATTCAATAAGAACAAACTGATAAGCCTAAACGATGGTTCTGGCAATGCCACTCTGGTTGGCTACGGACAATGGTCAGACGTTGTTTCGCTCTCAAAGGTTGGCGAATCATTGTTTAGTTTCTACGGATATGTTACTGATGGTATTTACACATCACTCGAGGACATCGAGAAATCTGCAAAGCCAACAAAATATCCAGCAAACGGAACATTCGACAAGAATTCAACAGTATGGGTGGGCGATATAAAGTACAAGGATTTGAATGGCGATGGCGTAATTGACGAAAACGACCGCACAAATATCGGCTCTCCAATGCCTAAGTTTACATTCGGATTTACTAATACGTTCTATTACAAGAACTTCGACCTTACCATATTTATCAATGGTTTTTACGGAAACAAGGTTGCAAACTACATGTCTATGAAACTGACTCACATGAACAGTACATGGACAAACCAACTTGCATCTGTAAAAGACCGTGCAATGCTTACTCCAATTGATGCAAACAAAGATTACGCTTCAGGTATAGACCGCGGCGACGGCATATTGATTTACAACTGGTACGACGATATTACAAACGTAAAGGTTTCAAATCCAAGCACAAAGACTCCACGAGTTTCTATCGGAGACCCTAACGATAACGACCGCTTCAGCGACCGCTATATCGAAGACGGCTCATACATCCGTCTGAAGAATATATCTTTGGGATATACTATTCCAAAAAAGGTCGTATCTAAATGGAATATTGAGACATTACGCATATATACCAACGTCCAAAATCTGATTACAATAACCAACTATAGCGGTTATGACCCAGAAATTGGAGCCAGTACAGCAAGTCCCAACGTAATGGGACTGGATAACGGCCGTTATCCAGCACCTGCAACAATCGCATTTGGCTTGAATGTTACATTCTAATGTATAACGTTTAAAAAGAAACAAAATGAAATTATCAAATATAAAACTATACGCCGCAGCACTTGCAATAGGACTTTCTACGGTTTCTTGCGAGGACTTTCTTGACCGTCCGGCAGAGGATAACTACAACGTAGACAACTATTACAAGACTGATGCACAATGCTATGCCGGCGTTGACTATCTGTACAATTCGCCTTGGTACGATTTTCAGAGAGGTTTCATAAAGGTTGGCGAGGTGCTTTCGGGCAACTACTACTGGGGTTCAAGCCCTTACCTTACATTTACGGTAAACGGTTCGGACGAAGACCTTGTAAATATGTCGAACTCACTTTGGGCTGTAATCGGGCACTCAAACGAGGTTTACAAAAACATCAGCGCGGCTTCAGGTCCTTCTGAGGCTGCCAAGAATGCAACCAAGGGAGAATGTCTTACTTGGAAGGCTCTTTCATACTTCTTCCTTGTACGCTCATTCGGCGAAGTGCCAATCATTCACAACACTTCAGAAGAACTGGAGAAGAAAGAATACAATCAAGCTCACAAGGTAAAGAAAGCAGATATTTACGAATACATCATCATGACTCTAGAAGAGGCTATGAAACTTCTGCCTAAGTCAGCCTCTGACGGTCGTCTCGACTACTACTCTGCCGAAGGGCTTCTTGCCAAGGTCTACCTTACAAAAGCAGGAGTTTCGGGCTCGCTGAACCAGAGCGACCTCGACAAGGCTGCAATGTATGCAAAGGATGTAATAGACAATTCCGGACGCAAACTCGAAGATAACTACGAAGACATCTTTAAACTGGCAAACAGCAAGACACAGGAAGGCTTGATTGTTTGGCGCTGGGTTGCTTCGGGAACAAACTGGACTCGACAGAACTCACTCCAGAGCGACCTTGCAATGAACGGTATTGACGACTGGGGCGCAACATGGGGCGGTTGGAACGGTCTTAGCGTTGACCTTCAGGAGGCTTTCGGCGTGAAACTGCTTGAGCAGACTCCAGACGCTTGGAAAAATGCCGTAGATAGTCGCATAAAGGGTACAATGATGCTTCCGGGATTCGTTTACAGCCAGTTCTGGCAGGATAAGGGCGGATTCGATTACATCAAGTTCATCTATGATTACAGCGTATCAAAGAAACTCGAATCTGCCACTGGTGCAAACGCCGTAAAGCACATCTACGGAAACACTTACGACCATCAGGTTGGTGCAGGTTGCTCAGACGGTCGTATGGCAAGCAGCGTTCCGACATTCATTCTTCGTCTTGCCGACGTTTATCTTGTATATGCCGAGGCTAAGATTGGCGCAAGCCGCGGAAGTACAACCGATGCAAGCGCAATAGATGCATTCTATACCGTAAGACATCGCGCAATAAAGAACGCCGAAAGACCAGAGTCTGTTTCGTGGGACGATATTTGGAAAGAACGACGTCTTGAACTTGCAATGGAGGGCGACCGCTGGTACGACTATGTACGAGTTTCGTACTACGACCCAGACTTCTGCGTAAACGAGTTGCAGAACCAGAAGAGAAATCAGTTCTGGGGACTCGACGACCTTTACAAAGGCTACAAAGAGAGCGGTTCATGGAACGTTACAAGCTCTACAATGTACGACAACGTAACATCTGCGCCAAACGTTGCATCAATGATGAAGAAAGACCCGGATTCGGGCAAGAGATACTTCTTCATGCCTCTGCCAACAAACGACGTTGTGTTTAACCCTAACCTCGGTTCGAATGTTGACGGCATACACGTTGATGTACGAAACACTTACAGCTATTAACAGTCTAAAAACGTAAAGAAGATGAAAAAAACAAATAATATACTCTTGCTTGCCGTCATTGCTGCTGCCGGATTCGCATTCACTTCGTGCGAAGACCAGCCCGACAAGTTCGAGAATACATCGGGAATTCCTTCTGTTAACTATATCAGAAGTCTTTCTGGCGAGACACAGAACAAAAACGATGAGGAAGACAGAAAATATACTTTCGGAGAATTGGTAGAACAGGCTTCGCCACAAGAGGTTCTCTGCCTTGTCGGAAACAACCTGAAAAGCGTTTACAAGGCTTTCTTCAACGACTGCGAAGTAACGCTCAACACCAGCTACATGGAAGACAAGACTCTAATCCTTACCGTACCAGAGCAGATTCCTACAAGAGTAACAGACAAACTCTATCTTGTAACCAAGAGCAACGATACGGTAAAGTATGATTTTCACATCATCATTCCAGCTCCGACAATCAACAACATGTCGTGCGAGTATGCCGAGCGAGGCTCTGTTGCCTCTATCAGCGGCAAGTATTTGATTAACGATCCAAGTTTCCCGCTTGCTGTTAAGTTTACAGACAAGAACGGTAACCAAGTAAACGCCGACATTAAGAAAATTGCCGAAGACTACACATCTGTAGACTTTGTTATTCCTGAAGATGCAGCCGAAGGTTCGATAGTTGTATCTTCAATCTACGGAGACACAAAGGCAACGTTCAACTACATGGATTCGCGTGGCATGCTGTTCGACTTCGACGGAAAGACAGGTCTTGGCAATCATGGCTGGCACAGTCGTACAATCACATCAGACGAAACATCGCTCTGCGGCAACTTCCTGCAACTTGGCGAAAATGGGGCAACCTTGTCGGAAGATGCAAGCTGGGACGACGGAAACTTCTCGTTCGAATACTGGGCTGGTTCATGGGACACTCCACAGAACATAACATCGGGCGACGGCATTGCCTTGTTCAATCTAGCCGACTTCAAAGACTGCCAAAACAAGGCTCTGAAGTTCGAGATGTACATTCCAAGCAGCAACTCTTGGCAGGCAGGCGCAATGCAAATATGCTTCCAGCCTCTTGAGCAAGTTTCTATTTCGGGCTACGCAATAGACGGCTACGACAACGTTGCACCAGCCAACATGTATGTATTCAACGGCGAAGGAACAGGCGGCGACTGGGCTAAAGGCAACTGGGGACGCGCAATGTACCGACCTTGGACCGATACCGGAAAATTCGATACAGGCGATAAGTGGATTACAGTAACAATTCCGCTTACAAGCCTCATCTACGACCGCACCGGAGCAGTTACAAGCAATATGCCAAGCAAGGAAACCGACTTTGCAAGTTTCACAATGTTTGTAATGGGCGGTGGAATAAAGGGTACGGAATGTAGCCCAATAATTAAAGTCGACAACATCCGTGTTGTTCCTATTAAATAACTAAGACATGCTGATTATGAACAAGATATTTAAAATAGCATCATTCATGCTGCTTGCCTTTGCAGTCATGGGCTTGCAGTCATGTAACAACGATGACTACTGCACATACCAGTACGATGCAGGCATCGTTAAGCTTAACGCATACGGCCCTAACCCTGTTATCCGCGGCGGACAGCTCCGCTTTGTGGGCAGCAACCTCGACCGCATCACAAAGGTCGAGATTCCGGGAGTAAGCCCAATAACCAACATCGAGGTCGTAAAGCAAGGTACGGAGAGCGAAATTCGTGTAACCGTGCCTAAGGACGGCCCTGAAATTGGCTTCGTAACCCTTACAGACAATACCGATGCCAAGTACACAACTAAAACGAAACTCGAATACACCGAAAATATCGAGTTCGAGAAGTTTGCACCTGCAACAGCAATGCCGGGCGAAGAGATAACCATCAGCGGCGACTATCTGAACAACGTTCACATGGTTGAATTTGCCGAGAATGTCTACGTTTCGGAAGACGAGTTTACGAAGCACGACAGATACGAAATTAAGGTTGTCGTGCCAGAGGCTGCCCGCACAGGCAAAATCTCGCTTTACGACAAGGACATCACAAAGCAGGAAGACAGCAATGCTGATGTTTCTTACAACATCATCAAGAGCGAAGACGCCCTCATTGTCGGAACTCCTGTTGTAGGCAAGATTTCAACTACCAGAAGCGGTGCTGTCGATGCCCTTGGCACAGTTACAGCCAAGATGAACGAGACGATTACCGTAAGCGGTGATTATCTGAACCTTGTTTCGAGCTTCAAGTTCGGCGAGAAGGGCGACGGCAACGAAGTATTTGTCGAGGATTACTCGCTCAGCGACGACAGCAAGACTATTTCGTTCACTCTCCCAGCCACCGCTCCCGACGGTGATTTCAGCATTGTCTGCACATCTGGCGTGCTTGTTCCTGTGGGCAAGGTCGTAACCATCGTGCCTACGGAGTGTGTTGCCTCTCCTGCTCCAGTCAAGGCTGGCGAAACGCTCACAATAAGCGGTAAAGACCTTGATGTTGTAAGCGCAGTAAGTATGCTTAACATAAGCAACGAACCTGTTGAGGCTACCTTCAAGTACGAAAACGGAAAGATTGTCATCAACCCTGTTCCTGAGAAAGCCGTAGAGGGCAATTTGACTCTGCACATGGCTAACGGAAACAGCGTTGCCGTTCCGTTCACTCTGGTTAAGCCTGCCGTAACATCGTACAGCACAAACAGCGTGAGCGCAGGAGGCGCACTCTCTATCAACGGTACAAACCTCGACCTTGTAAAGAAGGTTACGTTCAACGGCAGCGAGAATCCTGTTGAGGTAACAGCCGAGAATAACGGAACAGTCATCAACCTTACTGTTCCTATGGATTCGCAGACTGGAGCACCAACATTAACCCTTGTAAACGGAACAACCGTTGAGTGCCCAAGCATCAGCATTGTCGAAGCTGTATTCTGCTACGCTACCGAACTTCCGGGCGAGGATGCCGAGAATAAGGCTGGCGAGATTCTCACAATAAAGGCTAAGAACATCGACAAACTGACATCTATCGAGATTAACGGAGAAAAATGCCAGTACGTTGTTTCTAAAGACCAGATTATCATCGGTATTCCTGAGAATGCATCGGCACAGTCTACAATGAAGCTGATTTCTTCGAACGGTGAGATTTCTTACAACATTGCCGTAATTCCTAACACCGAGCGCACAACGGTAATCTGGAACAAAGGTCCGGTAATGCTTACATGGAGCGCAGAAGGTCAGATTTACATCTCAGACAGTTATTTCAACGACATTGCCGAAGGTACAGTTCTGCATCTGTACATCACTCAGACCGAGAACTGGGGACAGATTCAGCTTAACAACGGTAGCTGGAGCCAGATTCCGACAGCCGAGTGGACAAACAACGGCGCAATGGGCTACGTAACCACAAGCAACATAAACGATGCAAGCGCTACATGCGTCGACATCACTCTTACAAAAGAGGTTCTCGACAACATCAGAGCCAATGCTGCATACGGAAACGCGCTCATCTTCCAAGGTCAGGACATGATTCTGAACAAGGTTACAATGACCGAGCACCTCAACTTCGAGACTGCCATCTGGAAGGGCGAGAAGGCTCTGGACTGGAGCGACGGTAACAGAGTTGCCCTGCCAGCCTCAGTCTTCGAGACAGCCAAGCCAAAGCAGAAGCTCCGTTTCTACTACTCGTTCGACAGCAACGCATGGGGCTGCATGCAGTTCTTCGATGCTGAATGGAAAGAACTTGTATTCTCTGGATATTCAAAGAACCAGATCGATCATCCTTCTACATATTCGGGCGTAACCACAATAACAGACAACGTTCTGGAAATTGAACTTACAGCTGACGTAATTTCGCAGATTCTGGCCAAGCGCAAGGACTGCGACCCTGAAGGCGTAAAGGACTGCGGAATCATTATCCAAGGTTCAAACTGCACAATGAAGAAGGTTACAATCGAATAAAAAACAACTGAACAATGAAAAGAAATATATTTTCAACACCACTCATACTCGCAGCAGCCTTCGGGCTTGCTGCCTGTATGGATACCGATGCCCAATACAACATTCCGCAGGTCGATGCGCCTGCACTCGTAAGCACCTATCCGGCTTCGGGCGAAACGGTAAGCGCAAGCGATAAAGGCGAACTTACACTCACAGTAAAGTACAACAAGCGAGTGTTCTTTGCATCGAACACATACAACCAGATTAAGTTCACCGGCGGCACAATAAGCAAGGCCATCGTCTACGGCACAGACAGCGTGCTGACAATAAACGCCACCGGACTACAACCGGGAGCACAATGCAGCGTAACCATTCCGCAAGGACTGGTAACAGGGCCAAACAAGATGGAAGCCGCCGCGGTTACATACTCGTTCAACATCAAAGCGCCTGCTCCGCTCGACAAGAATCCTGCCTCTGCCACATCCGACGAGGCAAAGAAACTGTACGCCTTCCTGAGCGACAACTTCGAGAGCAAGACAATATCTGGAATGATGGCAGACGTTAGTTGGAACAACAAGGAGGCTGAAAAGGTGAACGGCTACATCGGAAAATATCCGGCTATAAACGGATACGACTACATACACATTCCAGCAAGCGTTGCCGGTGCCGACTGGATTAACTACAACGACATCACTCCGCTGAAGGAATGGAGCGACAACGGCGGTATCGTAACCATTGGCTGGCACTGGTGCGTTCCGTCTGTCGAGGTTACAACCGAAAAACCTTCTGCCGAGCAGCCGTCAACAACCGAAACCACGGTTTGGGAAGGCTCAGAGAATATCGGCAACGACTGGGCAAAGAACGTTACTATCGCAAACGACAAGTTTGCAGGCATCACGGCCGGCACAATAATAAAGATTTATGCCGACCACAACAGCGATGCAACATACTGGCAATTAAAGCCCCTTGACGGTGGTTGGAACGAAATCACAAGCCACAAAGACATTGTAAACGCATGGGGAGCTATCGACCTTGGCAGTGCAACCGAAACTCAGTTTGCCCTTAACGAGGCTGACGCAAAGAAAATCTCCGAAACAGGACTCGTTGTTATGGGCTACGGCGTTACAGTCAAGAAAGTAAGCATAATACAGGCGGCAGCAAACGCTAAGAAGCGCACACGCGCGGCCGTAAGCATCGCCTCTCTCGACCCAAACAAGGACTTCAGCTACAACACAAAGGATTTCTCAATACACAACGCTGTTACCGAGGGCACTTGGGAAAACGCCTTCGTAAAGTACGACCTTGCCAACGCTGCGGGCTACCTCAAGAAGGTTCAGGAAGCAGGAATACCTGTCTTGTGGCGACCACTGCACGAGGCATCGGGCAAATGGTTCTGGTGGGGCATGGGCACTCCTGAAGACTACAAGAAACTGTGGATTATGATGTTCGACTACTTCAAGGCTGAAGGCATAAATAACCTTATATGGGTTTGGACATCGCAGGTTGGCGATGACGACTGGTATCCGGGCGACAAATATGTTGATGTTATCGGTGTAGACATCTACGGCGGAACAACAGCCAGCGCGGTTGAGAAATATCAGAAGGTGCGCACGGCTCACAGTAACAAGATTGTAACTCTTAGCGAATGTGGTTACAGCGAGTACGAGCCTGCCGGAATTATCCCAACCATAAACGAGCAGATTGGCGCAGGTGCAAAATGGGCATGGTTTATGCCTTGGTACAGCACCGACACTCACGCTCCACAAAGTTGGTGGGAAGCCATAAAAGACGATGCCAACATTCTATGGCGCGGCGACATTAACCTGAAATAATCATTAGAATGATTACATAAAGAAAGTGTTGTCTCACATCTGTCGAGACAGCACTTTCCTTTTTTTTCTTTATTGCTCAGAATAAGCTCGATTCGTTTTTTTGACTAATAGACTTGCATTTCCTTTCCTCTTATTATTTCTTTCCACAAACAACCGAACAGAATCGCCTCAAATAGCCGAATAACTACATTTCATCCTTTGTATGACACCAATAAAAACGGCTTGCAGTCGCATTAAATCTGCGATTACAAGCCGTTTTTTATTGTTTTTACCTTTGATATTTCTCAGTTACGGAAATGCCTCCAAATGTAAAGCCAACTACTCTGCAATACCGTTAAGATTGTATTTCTAGCCGTTTCTAATAATTACAACCTTACCATTCTCGAGATACTTTCCGCCCTTATTTCCATCCTTTGTTTCAACATCTGCAATTCCAGTTGTTTCAGGATCTTCAGCATCCTCTATGATTATGAAGTTCTTCCAATAATCTGCAGCTTCGTATGCAGCCTTGCAACCCGGAAGCACATGAAGAAATTTACCATATTCCGAAAATGTGCCTTCTGATATTTTCTGCGGAACAGTCGCAAGATTTGTTACAGAAAATAGACATTCGCACAATGCAAAAGCCTCATCTCCTATGCTCGTTACAGAATTCGTAATGGTAACAAACAAGAGCAAAGGACAACTACAGAAAGCAGCATCCCCTATACTCGTAACAGAATTACCGATAGTAACTGTGGTGAGAGCATTACACTCATAGAAAGCAATTGTCAAATCCTTTAAAATTTCAGCACAACGTCCTTTCCAAATGGAGCAAGCGATATTCTTGCAAGTTTGAAATGCTGCTTTGCGAAAGGAATTCCAACGATTGTAAGGCACAGCAGAAAGCCGAAAAGCACATGGCAGAAAAACGCCCAGAATCCGCCGCACACAAGCCACAAAAGGTTTAGCGGAAAGTACAGACAGCCAAGAGAACTACCCGAACTGCGAATCTCCGAACCGAAAGGCCAGAGGCACATCAGCCCAATCTTGAATGTCTGCAACGCAACAGGAATGCCAATGATGGTGAAGCACAAAGCCAGACTTCCCATAAAATATCCGATGGCAGACTCCAGTCCGCCGAAAATCCACCAAATCAAATTACCAATCAGTCTCATGCCCACTCAAAATTTTCATGTCCTGCACCAATTTCAAAATGACACTTGGCAATGCCGAGGTCAATCTTTGTATATCCTATAAGCGAGAAGCCGCGGCTTGCCTTAACACGATGAATGCCGTCTGTTCCGGGCGCAACATAGTCGAATCTGAATTTCTGCTGATTCACCGCCGTTGGAGCAAGCAACGCCGCCTCTACCCCACGCCCGAACCATTCGGGAGTTGAATCGCCAGCGTTGCTAACCTGCGAAACGCTCTTGCGCTTCTGCTTGCGTCCCGGCTCATCGCCATAGCCAAGGGCAATGAGGCAGTAAATCTTCTCGTCGTCGGCAACATCATACGCGCCGCTCACCTTGTTGTATGTAAGCGCAACCCAGCAAGTGTTCAGTCCAAGCGTCTGAGCCAGCAGGACAAGATGCTCGCCGTAATACCCAATGAGTTCTTTCATGTCGTCGGACTTCCTGCCAATCATCGCAAAATAGTTAGAAACGCCCTTGAACTTGCCGTAAGCCATCCTTCCGCTGAAGGCCTTAGGCTCATTCACTACAAGCTGAACATGAAGTCCGCCCTCATTGTTTACCTCGGCAATTTTATTTTGCAGAATATCAATCTGTTCGGCAGAAAGAGGTTTGTCGATGTATTTTCTGACAGAATGTCTGTCTCTGATTGCTTCTTCTATTGTCATAAGTCTTATTTTTGTTTTAACAATGTTTTAACGGCATCAAAAGTAATTATTTTTTCAGAAACTGAAGTCATCTTTACTGAACGATTTTTCCGCATATCGGCCGAAACACGAAACAGGCCGCCATCCGTATGAGGGAAGGCGACCTGAATCATTTGAATAGAAAAAGTTGATTATGGAAATAGTCTCATCTGCGATGATGCTTGTGAACCTTGTGGTCCATGTGCTTATCGCAATTATTGCAGTGTTTACAATGTTTGTGATGCTTGCAAGGCTTCTCTGGCGCAACATAAACAGTGTGGCCAGCTCTTACAACAACAGGTCGTGTAACAACAACTGTACGCACCTCTGGATGTCTCTCGTAACTTACACAATGGGCTGGCGCCTCTACAACTGCCCTTACTCCACCGCCGTTAATTGTAACGTGAATGTCGCTCTTGGCGTTTGCTGTTCCTATGCCTACCATGCTTACTAAAGCAACTGTAGCGATGTATGCAAATGTTTTCATACCCGAAAAGTTTTTATTGTTTGTCTAATTGTTATGTTGCAAAAGTAGCCGAGGAAAACTCCACAACAAAAAGATTTCCCCTAATTGCAAAGGGATTTTGCCTATACGTTTGTAGAGGTCTCTCGCCCTCTTTATAAAAGATGTAAAAGAAGCACTCTCTGGATGCAAAGACGATGATTTTAAGACACAAAGATGAAATAAATACGAATAAAATTGCAAGTTTCATAGAAAATTATATTTTTGCAATTATTATTCTCTGAAGAAAAATACTATAACACTTAATTACTTTAAAAACTTTAATACTTATGAACATTCCCAACGTTTTTTGGATTGTGCCAATTGCGTCGGTCTTAGCACTGAGCATGGCATGGGTTTTCTTCCGCCAGATGATGAAGGAAGATGAGGGAACGCCCCGAATGCGAGAAATTGCCGGACATGTGCGCCGCGGCGCAATGGCTTATCTTAAACAGCAATATCGCATTGTAACCATCGTGTTTGTTGTATTGGCAGTCATCTTCGCCTTCATGGCATACGTGCTGCACGTTCAGAACCCTTGGGTTCCGTTCGCATTCCTTACGGGAGGTCTGTTCAGCGGACTTGCCGGCTTCTTCGGAATGAAGACGGCTACATACGCGTCGGGCAGAACGGCAAACGGCGCGCGCAAGGGGCTTAATCAAGGACTCCGAATCGCCTTCCGCTCGGGAGCTGTGATGGGACTGGTTGTTGTCGGACTCGGACTTCTCGACATTGCCATCTGGTTTCTGATACTGAGCGCATTCTATACCGAGGGAAGCATCGCCCTCATAACCATAACCACCACAATGCTTACGTTCGGCATGGGAGCATCAACCCAGGCTCTGTTTGCGCGCGTGGGCGGCGGAATCTACACCAAGGCGGCCGATGTGGGTGCCGACCTTGTTGGCAAGGTTGAGCAGGACATCCCCGAGGACGACCCTCGCAACCCTGCCACCATCGCCGACAATGTGGGCGACAATGTGGGCGACGTTGCCGGAATGGGTGCCGACCTGTACGAGAGCTACTGCGGCTCTATCCTGTCAACCGCAGCCCTTGGCGCAACGGCATTTGCCATGAATCCCGACATGCAGATGAGAGCCGTAATCGCTCCGATGATTATCGCATCTGTCGGAATCTTCCTTTCGCTTATCGGCATCTATCTTGTGCGCACAAAAGAGGGCGCAACCATGAGAGACTTGCTCAAGTCGCTCTCGCTCGGCACTAACGTCAGCGCGGTGCTGATAGCCGTTGCCACCTTCGCCATCCTCTATCTGCTCGAGCTCGAAAACTGGCTGGGCACATCGTTCTCTGTCATCACCGGACTGGTGGCCGGAGTTATCATCGGACAGGGAACCGAATACTACACTTCTCATTCTTACAAGCCTACTCAAGATATAGCAGCCTCATCCGAGACTGGCGCTGCAACAGTCATAATAAAAGGCATCGGCACGGGAATGATTTCGACAATGATTCCGGTCGTTACAATATCGGTAGCCATTATTCTTAGTTACCTTTGCGCCAACGGCTTCGACCTTTCAATGTCGGCACAGTCATTGTCGCACGGTCTTTACGGCATCGGTATTGCCGCCGTCGGAATGTTGTCAACCCTCGGCATCACGCTTGCAACAGATGCCTACGGCCCGATAGCCGACAATGCCGGAGGAAATGCCGAGATGAGCGAGCTTGAGCCCGATGTGAGAAAGCGCACCGATGCGCTCGACGCGCTTGGAAACACTACGGCAGCCACAGGAAAGGGCTTTGCCATCGGTTCGGCAGCACTTACGGCTCTGGCTCTTCTGGCTTCGTATGTCGAGGAGATTAAGATTGCGATGGTTCGCGCCGTTGAGCACGGACAGCAGTTTGCCGACGCTGCCGGCAACATATTCAACCCAGAGACAGCGAATATGGTCGATTTCATGAATTTCTTCCAAGTAAACCTGATGAATCCGAAGGTGCTTGTAGGCGCATTCATTGGCGGAATGGCAGCCTTCCTGTTCTGCGGTCTTACGATGGGAGCAGTTGGCCGTGCGGCACAGTCGATGGTAGAGGAAGTGCGCCGCCAGTTCCACGAGATAAAGGGCATTCTCGAAGGTGAGGCAACGCCCGACTACGGCAGATGCGTAGAAATCTCAACCCGAAGCGCACAGAAGGAGATGATTTTCCCATCGCTTCTTGCAATCATCATCCCTATCGTTGTGGGACTCGTTCTAGGCGTTGCCGGAGTAATGGGCCTGCTCGTTGGCGGACTTACATCGGGCTTTACCCTTGCGGTGTTCATGGCAAATGCCGGCGGCGCATGGGACAATGCCAAGAAGATGGTCGAGGAAGGCAACTTCGGCGGAAAGGGCTCGGCATGCCACAAGGCAACAGTCGTGGGCGACACCGTAGGCGACCCATTCAAGGACACGAGCGGTCCGTCGCTCAACATCCTCATCAAACTTATGTCTATGGTCTCAATCGTGATGGCCGGACTAACCGTTGCCTTTGCATAGCATACTTTTGTACCAAATAAGCGGCAAGCCGTTTCGCTCTGTGCGAGGCGGTTTGCTTTTTTTGTTGCACGTTTGCGCGAATCCGAAACAAAAATGATAAATAAACACTAATTTCCACACCGTTTTTGAACTAAATTTGCACCAGAATGGTTTCCCGAAAAACCAGAAGGAAACAGAATTTAATTTTATACCAAGATGAAGACAAGACACATTTTAGCGGCATTCATTGCGTTTGCACTTCTGTCGTGCTCCGAAAAGAAAGCCGACGACCCTATGGCCGACACCGGGCGCACGCAGCGCACCGAGAATCTGCTCAAGAACCTCACAAGCCTTTCCGACTCGGCATACATGTTCGGACATCACGACGACACGGTCTACGGCATTGGCTGGGAGGGCGACAGCGCGCGCTCCGATGTAAAGAGCGTATGCGACGACTATCCGGCAATGCTTAGTTTCGACCTCGGCGGCATTGAATTGGGCGACAGCTGCAACCTCGACGGCGTTCCGTTCAGGCGCATCAGAGAAGAGATATGGAATCACTACAGCCACGGCGGCGTTATTACGCTGAGCTGGCATCTGCGCAACCCTCTCACCGGAGGCGACTCGTGGGATGTGAAGGACAAGAACACAGTGGCATCGGTTCTCGAGGGCGGAAGCAAGCACGACCTCTACATTGAATATCTTAGCAAGCTCGTTGGATTCCTGAAGACTCTGCAAACGCCTTACGGAGTGAAAGTTCCGGTAATATTCAGGCCATATCACGAGCACACAGGAAGCTGGTTCTGGTGGGGACAAGATTTGTGTACCACCAAGCAATACAAGGATTTGTGGCAGATGACCGTCGACTACATCCGCTCAAACGGAATAGTAAACGTGCTCTATGCCTATTCTCCGGGAATTGAGAGCAACGGCGACGAGAAGAAATATCTGGAGCGTTATCCGGGCGATGACATCATAGACATTATGGGACTCGACTGCTACTGCTTTGGAGAGCCTAACGACACCTCGCTCAATGCCTATGCCGGAATGCTCGACAAGAATCTCGAAATGGTCTGCAAGGTTGCAAAGGCTCACAACAAGGTTGCCGCCCTTACCGAAACAGGCTACGAGTCAATCCCTTACGATAGCTGGTGGACAAAGACTCTCGCCCCAGTAATAGACAAACACAACATTGCCTACGTTGTGGTTTGGCGCAATGCCCACAACAAAGAAAACCACTTCTTCGCACCTTATCCCGGCCACATTAGCGCCAACGACTTCGTAAAGTTCTACAACGACAAGCGCAGTCTGTTCCTAAACGACATTAGCGGCCTATATCTCGAAAAGGAGAATAAACAGAATTAGCACACTGTAAGTTTGATTTGGATTATATTCTAACAAGAAGGCTTGTCAGACGCGATGTCAGACAAGCCTTTGTTTTTATCTTGAATATTTTTCAGATTCCAAGTTCAATAAGCAGGACATCCCATACCGCAACGATGTGGCAGATAGAGCCTGCAAGCACAAAGAAATGGAAGACAGAATGCATGTAAATGCGGCGGAAACTGTAGAATATTGCACCTGTAATAAAGAATACGCCCTCGGCAATAATCCACGAAACGGCAACAATGTCGGTAGCATCGAGCAGCGGCTTGAAGGCTACCAAAACGCTGATTCCCATGGCAATGAAGCTTATCGTTTCCAGATTGCTGTGCTCCTTCAGACGGGCAAAACTCATTATCGTGCCAATAATTGCGCAAGCCCAAATAAAGATGAACAGCCCGATGCCCCAATAGCTCTCCTGACGCATGGCAATGAGCGTGAGCGGAGAATAGCTTCCGGCAATGTGCCAGTAGATTGCGGCATGATCCCACTTTCGCAACTGCTCCTTCCATTTGTTGCAAGGCGGAAGAGCGTGGTATATGGTTGATGAGATGTACGAGCCGAGCATTCCGAAGAGGTAGAGCGAGATGCCCCACTTAACCCAACTGCCCGAATCGACCATGCAGCACATTGTCAAGAATATGCTGCCGATGCACACGCCAAGCATAATGCCTGCGGCGTGCGACCATGTATTCCATAACTCCTCTTTCCTTGTATAATAAATCGTCATAACAAAATTCTATTCAAGTAACACAAATCATAAACCTGCCGCAAAATTAACCTAAACTTTCCGAAAAACAAAAATATTATCCTTAAATAAAATTAAAACGGCAAGATATTACAGATTGTCGTACGTTGCCTCCTCAATCTTCAGGTTCTTCTTTCGGCGAATCATGTTTCCGTTCTTGTCGAACACCTTGACGCATGTTATCGTAACGTGGCGGCCGCGGATAAGCGCGCTGTTACACTTGTTGTAGTTGCCCCATACCGACATAAACTCCTCGGTAAGCGGAATGTCAACATATCCGCATCTTGCAGCAGGGATTGAGTCGTGTACATAAGCGCCAAAATCAACCCACGACCAGTCTTTTGCCGACAGATATCCGAGCTTTATGCCCGGGCCTTCATCGCCTGTTATCTCATAGTTTATGCGCATGATGTCGCCCGCCTTGGCGCACGACAGCTGCCACTGCAAATTTGGCACAAGCACATAGTTTGCCCAGTATTCAAAAGGCACAATGCCCATCCATATTGCATCAGAATAATCGCCGTCGTGACTGTATTTTGTTGGCGTAACCTCAACTGATGTTACCGTACAAAATGCTCCCTGAATGATGAGTCCGTACTGGCGCAGCATGTTAAGAATATCGTATGTAACATAGAACTCGAGTGTATTCTGGCCGTTGAGCAGTCCGTTGAGCGTTGTAGCAATCAGAGGCCAGTCGTCTATGTTCTTGAACTTGGTAGATGTCTTAACCACCACAATCGGATAGTCGTCAACGCCGCCCGTTCCGGTTACATCCTTTATGGAAATGCTAATCTTGTCGCCGAAAGACACATCGCGCAACGAACCGCTCAAGAGCACAATATGTTCATCCCAGTTTTGGAACACCACATTACCCTTCCACAAGTTGCGGGCATTAGCAGCAGAGGATGTTAGTATAAGAATTGCAAATAATAAAATCTTTAAATATTTATTTTTCATAAGAAACAGCTTTAATTCGGTTTTAACACGGCAAATATAACAAATCTATCAAAAACAAAAACAAATATCTTGTTATATTTTTACCATATCATCATAAAAACGCATTATCTGCTTTCATATTTTTCAAAAAGGAGGAAAAATATACGAGTTTTGTATAAATCAGGAATAATATGCGAAATAATGAATTGTTATGCAGAAAAAGCCTCAAAAGCGACTTTCAAGGCAAAGGGAAACAAGCCTGAAGGTTCGGAGTAGCTACGGGGTAGGAACGGGGTAGCTACGGGCAAGGTACGTTCAAGATACGTTCAAGGTACGTTCATGATTCGTTCAGGGTTCGTTCAAAGTACGTTCAGGATACGTTCTGGGTTCGTTCAGGATTCGTTCAGGTAAGCCGATAGCAAGCCGATGACAATTCAATTCACAATTTTTCTAATTCACAATTGACAATTCGCTTGAAAATTGAGAATCAATGGACAGTTGACAATTGACAATGTATCTTGAAAGTTGAGAGTTGAAACTTTTTAATTGACAATGGGCAATTGATTTCAGTAGTGTAAACTTAGGCATATATAAAAATAAAAACGCCCCAAAAACACAAAATGGAGATTGGGGCGTTAAACCGATAATTGGTGCAGTGTGAAGGAGCTATCCTACCCTACACGCTTCTATACTTATTGAACAAATTTTCCAATGCTTCAAAGACTTTGGCTTTAACTTCGGCACGCTGAGGAAGGAATGGGTTAAGCGGCGGCAAGACTTCGGCGAGGGCTGTGCCTGACGCGCTTATAAAGCCATCAGACTCGGACTGCGCAAGATATGCCCGTGTCTTTTCCTCGTTGAGGTTGAACTGGGCGATGATTGCTTTCAACTCTTCTTCTTTCTGCTCTGCCACGTACTTATCCCATTCATCAAAGACGTCGCCGGTGGATGCTGTCATGCGTTCGATAAAGCGCTCGATGAGTTCGATTTTATCGCGCAAATCTGGGCTTGCTTTGACGGCTTTGGAAATCTTGACACATATTTCTTTGTCGGTGCAATTGCTATCGTGATACTCTTTGACGAGCATAAGTATGTATTCGATAGACACTTGAATCTGCTTAACCAGCTCCATCTCGAAAACAAGATCCTCGTTGATGTTGGTGCTGTCGCCCTTGGGGTTGTTGCCTTGCAGCTCTTCGCGCACTTCTTGGTAGAGGCTTGTGAAGTCTTGGACTTGGCCGACTTTGATAACACGCTTGTCTTCGGTGAATTGGTCGAAGATGGAGAGGAGATTGTTCATTTTGAGGAACGCACCAAAGAGGCGGACAAAGTCTTTTTTCTGCTCCACGGATAGGGAGAGGAAAAACGCCTCTGTGGGCTCAAATTTTTCGAGCAGCTCGCTGACAATCTCGGTGTAGCCTGGGTGATGCTTGCCGTCGGGGGTGTCGTAGCCATAATAGTAATCGCCAAATGGACGAAGGAGGACCACCCCAGCGGCATCTTTATCGCCAAAGAGCGAGAGTGCGCGGTCGGTTTCCTCTTCGAGGTTGCGGAAGTTGACGATGTTGCCGCAGTTCTTTATGGAGTTGAGAATGCGGTTGGTGCGGCTATACGACTGCAAAAGACCGTGCATTTTGAGATTCTTATCTACCCAAAGAGTGTTGAGCGTTTTGGCGTCGAAGCCAGTGAGGAACATGCCGACAACGATAACCATGTCGAGCTCACGATTCTTGACGCGCTGCGAAACATCTTTGTAATAACTCTGGAAATTGTCGCCATCGAGAGAGTATTGAGTGCTGAACATGCGATTATAATCGTCGATAGCACTGCTTAGAGCTTCGTAGGCAACGGGGCTCTTCTGCTTGAGCTGTTCAACATTTTCGGGCGATTCGTTGGTATCGTCGATAATATCATCGTCGGCGTCGGTCTCTTCTTCGTTTGCGCCGTAGGTGAAGATGGTGGCAATTTTGAGCCGTTCGTTTTCTGGCGTGTTGGCTTGCTGTAGCTTGAACTCGTTGTAGTAGGCAATAGCCATTTCGACACTGTCGGCAGCAAAGATGGAGTTGAAGCCACGAACACGATGCTTTTGCTTAACCTCATCGACTTTTTTGCCGCGCTTGATAACCTCTTCGACATTTTCGATGCGGGAGACGATGTAGGTTTCGTCGCGCTTGGTTTTGGCGGCATAGTGGTCGAGTACATAGGCAACATTGTTGTGAATGCGGCGAGAGTCGTGGAGGGCTTCTTTGGTGTTGATGCCCCAGACTTGCTCGTCTTTTACACCGTCTTTCATGTGCATAGTACTGATATAATCGACGTGGAATTTGAGCACGTTTTTATCGCGAATGGCGTCGATGATGGTGTAGGTATGCAGTTTGTCGCCAAAGAGGTCGGCAGTGGTTTTGCGAGCAGAGCCAGCATTTTCGGCAAAGATTGGCGTGCCAGTGAAGCCGAAAATCATATAACGCTTGAACTTGCGGACTATCACCTTGTGCATATCGCCGAACTGGGAGCGGTGGCACTCGTCGAAGATGATGACGATGCGGCTATCGAGGCAGTTGAGGCTATAACGCGGGTCTTTCTTACCGAGAAGGATAGAGAGCTTCTGAATGGTGGTGATGATGATATGACTCTGGCTATCGTTGAGCTGGCGATGCAGCACGCCTATGTTGGTGTTGGAGTTGGCGCTATCCTTTTGGAAATTGTCGTACTCCTTCATGGTTTGATAGTCGAGGTCTTTGCGGTCGACGACGAAGAGCACTTTATCAATTTCGGGCATACACGAGGCGAGCTGCGCCGTTTTGAATGATGTGAGCGTCTTGCCGCTGCCCGTGGTGTGCCAGATGTAGCCGCCAGCGTCGCGAGTGCCTTCGTGGTGAAGGTTGAGAGCACGACGGATGCGGAGCAAAATATTCTCGGTGGCTGCTATCTGGTACGGACGCATAACCATGAGATTCTTATCGACGGTGAAAACGCAGAAGCGCGTAAGTATGTTTAGAATGGTGCTTTTGGCGAAGAAGGTGCGGGCGAAGTCGGCGAGGTCGGCAATGATGTTGTTTTGCTCGTCGGCCCAGAAGGAGGTGAACTCCCAACTGTTGCAATCCTTCTTTACTTTTCCCTGCTTTTGTCCGTTCTGCTCTTTCACATGAGCGTAGCGGGTGGTATTGGCGTAGTACTTGGTATTAGTGCCATTGCTTACGACGAAGATTTGCACATAGTTGAACAAGCCCGAGCCAGCCCAAAAGGAATCGCGGCCGTAGCGGTTTATCTGATTGAATGCTTCTTTGATATTTACGCCGCGGCGCTTTAGCTCGATATGCACCAGAGGCAAGCCATTGACGAGGATGGTAACATCGTAGCGATTGGCGTGCGCACCACCTTCGGGCACATATTGGTTTATTACCTGCAACGTGTTGCGGTAAGGGTTGGCGGCGTCGATAATATCTATATTCTTTACAGTGCCATCGTCGCGAGTGAGTGAGAAGGTGCGAGTTTTCTGGATTTTTACGGTACACTGCTCAATGACATCGTTGCTGACGCTTTGCCCGTTGTTTGGCTCACACTGTATATTTTGCTTGAAGAAGCGCGCCCACTCGGCATCGGTGAAGGTGATGGAGTTGAGTGCTTCGAGTTGGCGGCGGAGGTTGGCGAGCATATCAGCCTCGGTGTGTATGGCGGGTGTGCCGTAGCCTTGCGCCGAGAGTGTGCTGATTAGCTCTTTCTCTAACTTGGCTTCGCTCTGGTAATCATCATCGTTGCGCGGAATGGGCGAATATTGAGCCACAACAGTGCGATGCTGTTCTTCGATGATTATAGACTGGTTCATAAATTGAAATTTGAAAGTTGAGAATTGAAAGCCCCCACCCCCTTCTACAATGATGGAGATGGGAACGAAAGAAGTTTTTCGCGACAATACTCGTATTGCTTTTGGCGGAGAGCCAACTCGTTTTCAATATTCTGGATTAGAGCGGTAAATTTGTCGAGCTGTTCAACGATGGACTGCTGGACGGCGAGAGGTGGAACGGGAAACGAATAGGCCATAACTGCACTTTTGTCCCCACGTGGCATTTTTGCACCTTTTGAATTACTGGTATCGTATGTGAAAAAATCTTCTGACGAAAGAATATAATATAGATATGAAGGACAAAGAACATCGCTGTCTTTTATATGAATTACAAGAACATCACCATTAGTACCGCCTATTATATCTGCAAGCCAAATTTTACGCAAGTAAGGTCTTATATTACCAATCAAGACATCACCAACTTCAAACTTTGTCCAACAGCCTGCATCAGGGCAACATTCAGATTGTGTTTTCCCTTTTTTGTTTTGCAGCAAGTTTTCTACACTAACATAGTTGGCGTTATTGAGTTCTGCGGCTACGATACGCTTTTTAGAATATTCACACACTCCCCCCAACGCTTTCCATTCTACCCCTTCCACGCCATCGAGCGAGAGGAGTTTTTCGCGGAAGTGCTCGAACTGCTTACGGCGGAGAGCAAGCTCTGCGGTGAGGTTGGCGGTGAGATTGGTGAAATGGTCGAGGATTTCAACAATGCGGGATTGGATGGCGAGAGGCGGGAGGGGGATTTGAACCTGTTCTACCGTCTTTTTTGCAAGTGCTGGAATACCTGCCCCATATTGACACTCTTGCAGTTTACTCTCTATTGATTTGACGTAATGATAAACGTATCGGTTACTAACGATTTCCTTGTTTGGAATTACTACATAACAATGAGCACCAGCCCAAAATTCTGTTTTCATCCAATTTACGTACCCAGCAGAAGCTCCACCTTGTGAAATTGTTATAGTATCCTTAGGCTGATTGTAAACTTCCACATAACCAGAAGGACAAATACCACCATTTATAACCGGATAACTACCAACTTCAGACATATTTTCTTTGTTGAGTTGCTCTCCTTTATTTATCTCACACAATTTCCCCAACGTTTCCCATTCCACGCCATTGGGGCAAAGCTGATTTATAAGTTGTTGTAGCCCATTCATAGCGTAGCAATTAGTTGGTTGATTTCGGAACGGAGCGCAGCACCTTCTTTGCAAAGGGTTTCGAGCTGGGCGTTGACCTCTTCTATATTTATAACCTCGCGCGTATCTTCTTTCTTGACATACGACGAAACAGTAAGGTCGTAACCGTTAGCCTCTACATCTTGGCATGAGACGAGGCGGGTGAAATACTGCACTTCTTTGCGGTCGGCATAGGCGTTGACGATGGCATCTTGGTTTTCGGGCGAAAGGCGGTTTTTGTTGCCGTCTTTGACAAAGAGCTTCGATGCATCGATAAACAGAATATTATTGTCGGGGCGGGCACTCTTGCGCAGCACAATGATGCAGGTGGCAATAGGGACACCAAAGAAGAGGTTTCCAGGGAGCTGAATGACGGTATCTACATAGTTATTCTTGACGAGATACTGACGGATTTTCTGCTCCGCGCTACCACGATAAAGCACGCCCGGGAACTCGACAATGGCAGCCGTGCCACTCTCGGAGAGTGATTTGAGCATGTGCATAGTAAACGCGAGGTCGCTTTTGGCTTTGGGCGCAAGGATACCAGCAGGAGCATAGCGATCGTCGTTGATGAGCAGCGGATTTGCATCGCCCTCCCATGGCTGCGAATATGGCGGATTGGAGACGATGGCATCGAAGGGCTCTTCGTCGCGGTGGCGCGGGTCGGTGAGAGTATTGCCACACTGAATATCGAACTTATCAAAGTTGATATTATGCAGAAACATATTGATGCGGCTAAGATTGTAGTTGGTAGGAACAAGTTCCTGCCCGAAGTATTTGATAGCGTTGCGGTCCGGCACGAGTTTGGCGAACTTCAAGAGAAGCGAGCCTGAGCCACAAGCCGGGTCGTAGACGGATTTTATATTCTTGTTGTTATGAATAGCGAGGCGGGCAAGCACTTCGCTGACCTCTTGGGGCGTAAATTGTTCGCCGCCACTCTTGCCACCTTCGGAGGCATACATCTTCATGAGGAACTCGTATGTATCGCCGAAAGCGTCTATTTGGTTGTTGTCGAAATCTACCTCACCGAGGTCCATTTCAGCAACGCGGATAAAGACCTTAGCGAGCAACTTGTTGCGAACGAGTACGGTGTTGCCGAGTTGTGGACTATCGACAACGAAGTCGGTGAAGAGGCCTTTGATGTCGTCTTCGGAAGGCGAGCCGAGAGCTGACTTTTCGATTTCGTGAAAGATGGTGCTAATGCGCTCGTTGAGGTCCTTGTATGTGGCTTCGTTGTTGGTATCGAGGCTACGAACTACATTGCAGAAGAGCTGCGAAGGAAGTATAAAGAAGCCTTTTTCGTCGATTGCTTGCTGACGGGCGTTTTCTGCCTCATCGTCGGACATATCGGCGTAGTTTTTATTTACGCCGGATGCTTTGAGCAAGCGGTCGAAATAAGCAGCTGTGTTTTCGGAAATGAAGCGGTAGAAAAGGGAGCTCAAAACGTATGCTTTGAAATCCCACCCACCAATGGCGCCACGGAGGTCGTTGGCAATATCCCAAATGGTTGCGTGCAGCTCGGCACGCTGATTTTGCTGTGTCATAAAATCGCGCTTTTATGCGCTCGCTTATCGGTTTCGGGGTACTCTCACGGCCATAAAAAAACGCGGACTTTGACATTATCCGCATTCTGAGGCCGTGAGAATTGCCCGATTCACCAGATAAGCCAAAAGCCCACGCTAAGCGCAGGCATTTACTGACTTATTCAACGGCGAATCATAATCTAAAATTTCTCACGTTCCAGAATGACACCGAATAAATAGCAAACGCTATGATTTATAATATGTTAAATAAAAATACTTTCTGTTTTTTTATTGTTGTTTGAATGTTTTTTGGGTTAATAACACGCAAATTTAAAAATTTCTGACTTTAAAGGCAAGCAATTAGGCAAAAATTATATCAAATCCACCATTTTTCCACAAAAGCAAAGAAACAAAAAAAAGGTGGTGTAACCACTTTCTGCACACGGCAGAAAAAGAGGATTACACCACCCTTATTATCGTTCTTACAACGAACCGGATTCTTATTCTTCAGGAGCAATCTCCTGCTCTTTTACCTCCAGTTTGTCGTCATCGTTTAGCTCAGCCTCGTCCATGTCGCCGTTCTTCAGCTTGGCAGCAATCTGCTTCTCAATGTCCTCGGCAAGCTCCGGATTGTCAATCATAAGCTTCTTGGTTGCATCGCGTCCCTGAGCCAGTTTGTTGTCCTGATAGCTGTACCATGAGCCGCTCTTCTTAATGATGCCGTACTCAACGCCAAGGTCAACAATCTCGCCGGCCTTGCTGATGCCCTCGCCAAAGGTAATCTCGAACTCAGTCTTGCGGAATGGAGGCGCAACCTTGTTCTTCACAATCTTTACGCGAACCTGATTACCGATAACCTCGTCGCCGTCCTTTATGCTTGTTACGCGGCGTATGTCGATACGCACGCTGGCATAGAACTTCAGCGCATTACCTCCGGTTGTAGTCTCAGGGTTGCCGAACATTACGCCAATCTTCTCGCGCAACTGGTTGATGAAGATACATGTTGTGTTAGTCTTGCTGATTGTTGCAGTAAGCTTGCGCAGTGCCTGACTCATGAGTCGAGCCTGCAAGCCCACGCGGTTGTCGCCCATGTCGCCCTCAATCTCGGCCTTTGGAGTAAGGGCTGCAACAGAGTCGATAACGATGATGTCGATAGCCGATGAACGGATAAGCTGGTCGGCAATTTCGAGAGCCTGCTCGCCGTTGTCCGGCTGTGAAATCCACAGATTATCAACATCAACGCCCAGTTTCTTTGCATAGAAGCGGTCGAAAGCGTGCTCGGCATCGATGAAAGCGGCGATTCCGCCAGCCTTCTGAGCCTCGGCAATGGCGTGGATGGCAAGAGTGGTCTTACCTGATGATTCAGGACCGTAGATTTCGATGATTCTGCCCTTTGGATATCCGCCAACGCCAAGCGCAGCGTTAAGGCCGATAGAGCCTGTAGGGATAACCTCAACCTGCTCCACGTTGTTGTCGCCCATGCGCATCACCGTATTCTTACCAAAGTCTTTCTCGAGCTTGCCGATAGCAGCCTGCAAAGCCTTGAGTTTCTCACTGTTCGAATTGGCGCTGAAGTCAATCTCGCCGCCAACAATTTTTTTTGCCATGTTTGTAATTAGTTTTTAACGGTTATAGTTCTAAGTCACCATCGAACACCTCGTGCCATGGTAATCCTTGCTTATTCAGTTGTTCCATAAATGGATCTGGATCGAATTCCTCAACGTTCCAAACACCCGGACGCTTCCACAAGCCCTTGAAGAACATCATTGCGCCAATCATTGCAGGCACGCCAGTTGTGTAGCTTACGCCCTGCATGCCAGTCTCCTTGTATGCCTCCTGATGGCTACAGTTATTGTAAACGTAGTATGTGCGCTCCTTGCCGTCCTTGATACCACGGATGCGGCAGCCGATGCTTGTCTCGCCCTCGTAGTTCTCGCCCAAATCCTGTGGGTTTGGAAGAACAGCTTTCAGGAACTGAAGAGGAACGATTTTCACCTTCACGTTCTTGCCAGAACCGTCGGCCAGCGGAGCCTCGTACTCCATCTCGTCGATGCGGCTCATGCCGATGTTCTGGATAACATCGAGATAAGTAAGATACTGCTGTCCGAATGTCATCCAGAAGCGAGCCTGCTTGATGGTTGGATAGTTCTTCACAAGGCTCTCAAGTTCCTCGTGGTGCATCAGGTAGCTCTCGCGAGGACCGATGTTAGGGTATGTAATTGGCTGATGAACAGACAACGGGTCTGTCTCGAGCCACTGGCCGTCCTTGTAGTACAAGCCCTTCTGAGTAATCTCGCGGATGTTAATCTCTGGGTTGAAGTTTGTTGCAAATGCCTTGTGATGATTTCCGGCGTTGCAGTCAACAATATCAAGATGAGTAATCTCGTCGAAGTGATGCTTTGCTGCGTATGCAGTGTAAACGCCGCTCACGCCCGGGTCGAAACCGCAGCCAAGGATGGCTGTAAGGCCTGCATCCTCAAAGCGTTTCTTGTAAGCCCACTGCCAGCTGTATTCAAAGTGAGCCTCGTCCTTTGGCTCGTAGTTGGCAGTATCAAGATAGTTGACACCGCACTGCAAACAAGCCTCCATGATAGTAAGGTCCTGATAAGGCAAAGCCAGGTTCACAACCAATTCGGGCTTGAAGTCGTTGAACAACTTAACAAGTTCATCCACACTGTCGGCATCAACCTGAGCCGTCTTTATATTTGGATTACCGATAGCCTCGACAATCTTGTCGCACTTAGCCTTTGTACGGCTTGCAATCATAATCTCTGTAAACACATCAGAGTTTTGGGCTATTTTGTGGCATGCTACTGTAGCAACGCCACCGGCACCGATAACTAATACTTTTCCCATTTACCAATTAAAACTATTATACTGAATACTTTATTTTATAACTCTACTTTTGTTTAATTATTGCTTTCCCTTCCACTCGCAGTTAATCTCGCGAAGCAAGATCGGCGACGACTGAGACGCCATTGAGTGGATGCCGATGGCACGGAACGGCAGAGGGTTGACTCTTGCCGTAAGCAGAACCTCGGAATTAACGTCCTCCGTTCTGTTGCGCATATCTACCGGATAATCGCTGTACGACTTGACGGCGATGTCGCGTCCGGTGATGCTTATCGTTATGTAACTGCCTCCGACAAAGCAGTTTGAAAGTGCCGAACGCGAGATTGGAGTGGCAAAGCCGTTGCGGTACTTCATGATGGTGTATGTAATTGCACGGTTATACTCAGGCCATCTCTGAAGACGGACGCCATATCCCGTGCTCGTTACTGGGTCGTACTGAATGAAGAGGTCGATATACTCGCCGCTCATGGCAACGCCCTGTCCCTGTCCCTTAGACGGAGTAATCTTGAACGTAACATTAACATCGGCCGAATACTTGTTAACCGTGTCGGGAACGTAGACCAGTCTGGCGCCTCTCACCTGCTGGCAGAAGCCTTTGTAAGGAGCAGCCGAGCCCTTGCCAAGACTGTAGCCCCACGCCGTTGAGCCTAGCTTGTTTTTCCACACGAAGTTGGCAGAATCTCGCGGAACATAAATGTCCTGCATCCAGAATCCCGGCAGAGCCTTTGGCTGAATGGCCGTAGACATATTCTTGAAATCGGACGCAAGGGTAAGCTTCTCGCTGTTCGTTGCCGGAATGCAGACAGGCTTCTTTATTGAGACAACCGCCGTCTTTCCCATCTTGCTGTTCCTGCATCGCGGAGTAACCTGCGCCTTGATGTAATATCCGTTGTCGGCAGAAGTCAGCTTGTATGTGTTGAGCGTGTTGTCGTCGTTGTTCGTCATCACGCAGATGCCCTGCGACTTTCTGTCCTTGCATCTCATCCACTTTACCAGCGAATTGTCTTGGTCTCCGGCATTTCTCAGCTTGTACTTTAGCGAAAGAACATTGCCGTTCTGAATTATCACAGGGTCGGACATGAACGAAGGGGCTTCGAGTTCCTCGCCGCTGACGGTAAACGTACAGAGCGATTCGAGTCCGTTCTTCAGTCTTACAAGCACGTTGCAAGGCTTGTTGAAGTAAGTATTGTTTGAAACCGCAACGACGCACGAGTCGCCAGCAGCCGAAACAATCTTGGCAACAGACGCGCACTTAGGATCGACCATCCACTCGGCAGACTGGTCAATCTTGCTTGCAGCACTCGATGAAATGTGAACGTATTTTGCTCTCAGCACCACCGTGCTGTTGTTCTTCATCTTGTCAGTCTCGAATATCCGGCGGTCGGCAAAATCGCCATTGCCGCGCACCTCTATCGCTCCGGCAAAGCGGAACGGCTTGACAGCCTTGCTGTAGTTGTTTGTAAAGAACGACTTCACGCCCATCGGGTCCCATCCGTCGGTACCGCAGAGCAAGTCGTAAGTGTTGTATATCTTTCTGTCCTGAACAATGCAGTAATATCCGCTCAGGACATCGGTATTCTTAGCCAAGTCGCCGCCCTTTACGAATCCGCCGTCCAGTTCGGGCAGAGACATCGTCTCGCCGTTGTACTTTACGTTTGAGAAGTAGCAGCGCGATTTTCCAGCCATTGTCCTGACCTTGTCGGCCATGTTGGTGCGGTCGAAATCATCGTCGTGCACCTCACAGTCAACCATCGTCAGGAAGGCGTTCGGATTCTCGTAGAACTGCCATATAGAGGCCGATTCGGTATAAATCTTTGAGTTGAGGAATACCGAATGGTACATCGTTCTGAAAATATCGTTAGAGTGCCATGTGATGTCGCAGTTCAGGAACACGGCATCGAGCGGAAGCGGCATGTCGCCCACCTCGAAGAAGCACTTGTTGAAGAGCGTGCGGCGTCCCATCGGCGGCGTTGCCTTCTCGCTACCGATAAAGCGGCAGTTGATGGCATACATGTGGTTTACGAGACCGATGCAGAGCTGCGCCTGAGTGCTCTGCGACGTGATTCGGTCAAAGTCGAGACTGTGGTTCAGCGGGAACTTGAGCGATACGTTGCAATAATTTCCGATGGTTATGTTCTCGAGATAAAGGCCTTCGGTATGAAGGAAGAACATTGCATAGTCGCCCACCGCACCGCGCATGTTTCCGCGGTTTCCGGCAACAACCACGTTCTCGGGATTCGGATTCAGTCCCACGATATGGAGGTCGCGGCAAGTGAAGGTTATTGACGTAGGCACGCCGTTGTGCATCTGCATCTTAACGTTCTTGTTGTCGTTTGGCAGGCGCTGGTCTACCCAATGCACGCCCGGTGTAAGATACATGAAGATGTCGCCCTCGGTTGTAAGTTCGTCGGGAATTTCCTGAAAAGCCTCCTTTACCGATCTGTAGACATACTTTCGGCTGTAGTACACCGAATCTTCGAGATTAGGACACACAAGCAGATGCCTGTCGTTTATCTCGATGTACTTTCCGTTGTACTTTATTGTCTGTCCGAGAAGTTCTATAGGATACTTTGGATCGATTGAAATATTTCGGTTCTCTTTCTTTTGGACTTTTGCACATACACTCACGCAACATAGTAACATGCACAAAAGAGTTAACAAATATCTTTTATTCATTTTTCTATACTATAGGATAATGAGATAACACTTAATGTGCAAATGTATTATATTTTTCGCTAAAAAAAGAATATAAAATTATTTTTTTATCTGGCGCGTTCAATTTCTTCGCCGCTTATTCCCAAAGCGCTCATCAGAGAATATCCCAAAATTTCCTGACGGTAGTTTCCGGGCATGAGCGGCTGCATGCCGAAAAGCGTACATTCCTTGCCGTCAACCTTTTTCAGAATTCTGCGGATATCTTCGAAACTTGTATCGGTATTGCCAACAATGAGGAGTCGCTTAACTTCCTTGGCATCGGCAATTACCTGAAGCGTTTCGAGGAAGAACTCGTCGAAATCCGTCATCCTGGCATTTCCAAAAGAATAGAGGTTGAACTCGCCGAGCGAATCCTTGAAAGCCTTGTCGTTCAGTTCTTCCGCGAATTTAGCCGGCGTGAAATTGTCGAGTTCCTTCTTCTCGTCGGGATGAAGGAAGACAACATCGATATTGTTGTCGCCCTCGCGCAATCCGCCGTCGAGAGCCACACAGTCGAGCCAGTGAGCCAAATCGGCCTTCGGAATACGGCGGTTAAGCATACGCTCGAAATTTACTATGAGATTGAATGCAACGGCATCGGAATATGCAGAGTCAATGAGCACAACGGTCTCATTCCATGTTGTCTTATTATCCATTTTTCCCTTTTTGTTTTTGTGGTGCGAAGATAACACTTTTTTCGGCGATGGCAAAGCGATTTGCAAAAGTTAGTGGCAATACGCCGAAAGTTGCGGGGTTGAGAACAAAAAAAGGGAGCAAAGCCTCACGACTTCGCTCCCTTTTTTCTATGTGGCTAATTAGTTCTCGAAAACTAATTTCTCGTTCTGATAATCTACCACGATTGGCTTCTCGCGGTTTACCGTTCCTGCCAGAATCTGCTTGCTCAAATCGTTAAGCAGCAAGTGCTGGATGGCTCTCTTTACAGGACGCGCTCCAAACTCCGGATCGAAACCTACGTCGGCAAGGAAATCTATCGCGCTGTCTGTCAAGCGGAGTTCTATTCCGTTGTCCTTCAGCATGTTTGCAACGCCTTTGACCTGAAGTTCTACAATCCGTCGGATTTCGCTCTTCTTCAACGGCTGGAACATTATCGTCTCGTCAATTCGGTTCAGGAATTCCGGACGTATGGTCTTCTTCAGCAGCTCCAGAACGGCGTTCTTGGCATTCTCTGTTACTTCGGCAACCTTGCGCTCGTCGTTCTCGAATCCGCGAATCTTGCTGAACTCGTTCTGTATCAGCTGACTGCCCAAGTTGCTGGTCATGATGATGATTGTGTTCTTGAAGTTCACGGTTCTGCCCTTGTTATCGGTCAGACGGCCATCGTCGAGCACCTGCAACAGCGTGTTGAACACATCGGGATGAGCCTTCTCAACCTCGTCGAAAAGCACGACAGAATAAGGCTTGCGGCGCACTGCCTCGGTAAGCTGACCGCCTTCGTCGTAGCCGACATATCCCGGAGGCGCACCGATAAGACGGGTTACGCTGAACTTCTCCTGATATTCGCTCATGTCGATACGCGTCATCAGACTTTCGTCGTCGAACAGATATTCGGCCAAAGCCTTGGCAAGTTCGGTCTTTCCCACTCCGGTTGTTCCGAGGAAGAGGAACGTTCCGATTGGGCGGCGCGGATCTTGCAATCCGGCACGGCTGCGGCGCACCACGTTGGCAACGGCGGTGATTGCCTCTTCCTGACCGATTACACGGCGATGCAACTCGTCTTCGAGCTTCAGAAGTTTCTCGCGCTCGCTCTGCAACATCTTGCTCACCGGAATGCCAGTCCAGCGGCTCACAACATCGGCAATATCATCGGCTGTAACTTCTTCCTTAATCATGGCCGATGCGCCCTGAGCGTCCTTCAGTTTGTTCATAACAGACTGAATATCAGCCTCCAGTTCTTTCAACTTGCCGTATCTGATTTCAGCAACCTTTCCGTAATCGCCCTCGCGTTCAGCCTTTTCAGCCTCGAAATTGAGTTCCTCAATCTTCAGCTTGTCCTGCTGAATACGGTTAAGCAAATCCTTCTCGCTGTCCCACTTTGCGCGGAAGCCAGTTTCCTGCTCCTTCAGTTCGGCAATGTCCTTGTTCAGTTGGTCGAGCTTTGAATTGTCGCCCTCGCGGCGGATGGCCTCGCGCTCAATTTCGAGCTGTTTCAGTCGTCTCGAAATCTCGTCGAGTTCCTCCGGAACGCTGTCGCGCTCCATGCGCAGTTTAGCGGCAGCCTCGTCCATAAGGTCTATTGCCTTGTCGGGCAAGAATCGGTCTGAGATGTAACGGTTACTCAACTCAACGGCAGCAATCACGGCATCGTCCTGAATACGGACCTTGTGATGGTTCTCGTAACGCTCCTTCAGTCCTCGCAAGATTGAGATTGAGCTGAGAACATCAGGCTCATCAACATGCACCGGCTGGAATCGGCGTTCGAGCGCCTTGTCCTTCTCGAAATACTTCTGATACTCGTCGAGAGTGGTTGCACCTATGCTGCGGAGTTCGCCACGGGCAAGAGCAGGCTTCAGGATGTTTGCGGCATCCATTGCGCCGTCGCTCTTTCCGGCACCCACAAGCGTGTGAATCTCGTCGATGAACAGAATGATGTTGCCATCGCTCTTTGCCACCTCATTTACCACGCCTTTCAGTCGCTCCTCAAACTCGCCCTTGTATTTTGCACCAGCAATGAGCGCACCCATGTCGAGCGAATACAACTGTTTGTTTTTCAGATTCTCAGGAACATCGCCGCGAAGGATTCGATGTGCCAATCCTTCTACGATGGCGGTTTTTCCTGTTCCCGGCTCACCAATCAAGATTGGGTTGTTCTTTGTTCGGCGAAAAAGAATCTGAAGAACGCGGCGGATTTCCTCGTCACGTCCGATTACGGGGTCGAGCTTGCCGCTTCGAGCCTCTTCGATAAGGTTCTTCGCATATTTCTTAAGCGACTGATAGGTTTCCTCGGCCGTCTGCGAATCGGCCTTCCGGTCTTGCTTCAGCTCTTTTGCAGCCGAGAGAAGTTCCTTCTCTGTAATGCCAGCATCCTTCAGGATTGAAGCCACCGGACTCTTTACGCGCACCAGCGAAACGATTATAGAATCGAGCGTAACGAACTCATCGCCCTGCTTGCCAGCCACGTCGATGGCATCGTTGAGAACAGCCTCTGTCTCGCACGAAATGTATGGTTCGCCACCACTTACCTTTGGGTATGACTGCATTTGTTTTTCAGCAAGCTGCTCAATGAGCCTGCTGTTCACACCCAGCTTTTGGAAAAGGAAGTTAACAATGCTATCTCCGACCTTCAGGACTCCGAGCAGAAGATGAGCGGTCTCAACCTGCTGCTGTCCGTTTCGTCTAACCAGATTAAGTGCTTCCTGCACCGCCTCCTGACTTTTGATTGTTAGTTTGTTAAAGTCCATAATTTGATAATTTAAGTTTTTTCTATCTTGCTTCGTTCAAACTATCGACCAAACAAAAAAGTCTGCCAAAAATGACAGACTTTATACCTTTTATGCTTTATGTAAAGACAATATTGGCAGAAGGTTATGCGTTTTCCTCAGCCTTTTCCTCCTCTGGAGAAGAGAAATCGTCCTCGCCGGCATTTACAAGAATGTTGTACCAGCTGATGAGCTTCTTGATATCGTTGTTGTAAACGCGGTCGCGGTCGAAGTTTGGAAGAATCTCGGCGAACCAGCTTCTCAACTCATCGGCAGATGCCTTCTTTGGGTCGATGGCTGCAACTGCGCCGTTCTCGTGCTTTTTTACAGATGCCAGAACCTCGTTCAATGGAACTTCCTCAGCATCAGTGTACATTGCGATGTCGGCAAGAGAGATAATCTTGTCTGTGCCGTATGCAGGGAGACGCTTCTTGTCTGTTAGCGACTCAACGATAAGCATTCTGTTTCCGTGCGAAATTAGTTTGTACAAACCCGGTTTACCGGTAATTGCAAGTATTCCTTGTATCATTTTTTCTTTATTTTAATTATTCAAAATTAGGTTCGCAAAGATAATAAAATATTGATAAATGACAAATCGCTACCAATATTTATTTGCGTCGCCGCATCGGGGCAAGGCAATCCAAAGTGAGCCTAACTTATTGCTAATATTTGCTTTATTACGCTATTGCGTTCGTCATTATGGATGATAAAATCAGCCTTCTCGCATTTTTCCTTGTCGTTCATCTGCTTTTCAATGCGCTGGCGGACTTGCTCGGACGTGATGCCGTCGCGCCTCATAACTCTTTCGTAGCGAAGAGATTCGGGAGCAGTTACGGCAATAACCTTGTCTACAAGCGAGTCGAATCCCGATTCGTACAGAATGGCACATTCCATATACACCTTATTATAAGTGCTGTGTTTCTGAACCCAATCCAAGAAATCTTTCTTAACGAACGGATGAACGATGGAATTGACGAGCGAGACATTCTCTTCAGAAGCAAACAAGAAAGACGCAAGAAACGGCTTATTTATCGTTCCGTCGGGATTATAGACTTCGCTTCCAAGCGCGTCCACAAGGGCTTTCCGGAGTTCAGAACACTCCGTCATAATGGCCTTTGCCCTGCTGTCGCAATCGTAAACGGGACGGTTCATGGCACGAAAGATGTGCGCCACAACCGATTTTCCGCAACCTATTCCGCCTGTTATGCCGATTATTTCCATAATCTTCTCTCTATCAGATAGTCAACCTTCTCGGGCGAAACCTTCAGATGCCTTACCGACGATGGCATTATCACGACCTGCGGAGCGCACTTGTCGTTATGTCCGCCGTCCTTAACATCGTGATACTTTACCACAACCCTGAAACTGCTGGCATCTATCATGCTGTACGCCTTTACGCCAACCTGAAACGTGAGTCTGACCTTAGACGGAAAGGTGCGCAGAACGTAGCCGTCAGGAAAGCCCTCGCCCTCTATCGGAACATCCACGGTCTTCTCGGTAAACATATCGACGTAGCACTTTGCACGGACTCTGTCGGGACTGTACTTCACGCCCTTTGGCGACCTTAGTTCAGCCATGAAGGTTATCGTGTCGGTTACGTTCGAACGCATAATCTTCTTCGTTGCCGCCTCTCTTATCTGCGAGAGCTGGTCTTGAGGCGCGTATGCAAGAACCGAGTCGGGAGTGAACTCCATCTTAACGACATAGCATTGCGAGCCAGTCTCGATTTCGCCGTCGAAGACAACTGGAACTCTCTTCGATGTTCCGTAAGTATAGATGTAGTCGAGCGTATCGGGCTTTATCTGCATTATGCGCGTAGACGACATAAGCTGCGAAGCCACCTTGCGCTGAACATCGGCCATAAGCACCTTTGGGTGCAAGCCCTGACTCTCGTAGTCCGACCATTCGAGAACAACCGGGCGCAACGTTATTCCGTAACGATAGGCAAGCAGCTCGATGCTGCGGTCCTTAACCTGCACGCGAATCTTAGGAGGCAGCTCGGAGGTTATGACGGCATTATGAGGCACACCGTTCAGCCTGAGCGGAACCTCAAGCTCAATCTGGTTTTCTTCGCCAAGGGCGAGGAAGAGCCAGAAGGCTGCAGATACAAACAAAAATGACAAGAAAATCAAGACATCCTTATATCTTCTTACAAAGAGAATCCGCCTTAACTTTCTTGTCACTCCGACAAGTGATATATTCACAACGTTAATTATTTTGCATTGTCATGAGTAGCAGTTGCATCAGGGAAAACCGATGCCTTGTCAACCTTTATGCGCACGTCTCTTGCAATCTCAACGATAACTGTGTTGTCGCTCTCGATTGAACGTACCGTGCCATAGATTCCGCCGGCAGTAACAACGCTCTTGCCAACCTCGAGTGTGTTTCTGAACTGATTGATTTCCTTCTGCTTTTTCTGCTGTGGGCGAATCATGAAGAAATACATGATGGCAAAGATTACAACCATCATCAGAATCATCTGCATACCGCCACCGCCGGCAGCAGCCTGTAGTAAAATTGTAAGGCTATTCATTTGTTTTTATTATTAAAAATTATTGATTAGTTCTTGTTAATCTGTCCCTGCTCGCGCAACGACTTGCCGATGGCGTCGAGCATTCCGTTTACGAACATGCCGCTCTTGCGAGTGCTGTAGAACTTGGCAATCTCGACAAACTCGTTGATGGTTACATTAACCGGAATGTTAGGGAATGTAAGAATCTCTGAGATAGCCAACTGCATTATAATCATATCCATGAAGGCAATGCGGTTGAACTCCCAGTTACGTGAGTGTGCGGCAATGATGTCGCGGTATGTGCCGTCGTTCTCGATGGCGTTGCGGAACAAGGCTCTTGCATACTCCTTGTCCTCGTCGGCCTTGTATTCAGGAAGAAGTTCCTGATCCTCGCCGTTAGCCTCTTCGAAACGCTTGATTGTCTTGTGAACGAAGGTGTCGACGATGAACTTGTCATCGTTCCAGTAAAGGCTCATGTTCTCAAGAACGCCCTCCAGCTCCTCGTTGTTGTAGAAGATGTTCTTGTATATCTTGCGCCACACCTCGCGGTCGGCCTCGTAGGAATTCTCCTCAGAAGCCATATAGTCCTGATATATATCGCTTGAAATTATACGCTTGTACATTGAGCGGATGAAGGCTTCCTCGCCAATCCAGTTTTTCTTCTGTGTTTCCTGAAACTCAATCAGCTGCTTGTTCTTCTCAAGCTGCGCAATAAATCTGTTGTCGATAAACTTATGGCTGTAAGTCTCACCACTATGAGTATTTACAGCTCTCTGCTCAAGTTGTGCTACGTTGTGTCTGCCAAAACGTGTAATCTCTGCCATTAGAAGTAGGAGATACTTGTAAAGGTCGTAAGCCTTTGACAAGCTGAAGAACAACTCTTTTTCCGCTGCATCAAGATTATTACTTCCGTTTTGATAGAAAGCATAGACAAGTTGAACCGCTTTTAGGCGGATTAGAACTCTATTAATCATAATTTCTCTAAATTGAATGTTAATATTGGTTTGCAAAAATAATGAAAATCCGTGAAATATGACCACTTAAATGCAATTTCTTTAATAAATTCTTGTGTATTCTTAAAAAAAGTGCCAACTTTGGAGGCGAAAACCAAAAATCGAATTAATAATTATGGATGAAAGCAAGAAAAAAAATGGATTCAGGGAGAGCGATCTTGACATAATTGCCTCAAAGGCCATTAAGGCAGGAAAGCGAATCTATTACATGGATGTAAAGAAAAACCGCAGGGATGAGATGTTTCTTGCAATTACCGAGAGCAAGAAAGTAGTCACAGGCGAGGGCGAATCGGCTCAGGTGAACTTTGAGAAACACAAAATCTTTATCTACAAGGAGGACTTCGAGAAATTCAAGAACGGCCTCAACGAACTGATAAAATACATCGAGGAGCGTCAGGGTGCCTGCCCTTCGCGCGACAATGACAAGGACAACAGCATTGCCGAGCCAAAGACTTCCGAAAACGGTACAAACGACAATCCACTGTCCGACGAGATTAAGATTGACATCGATTTCTGACGAAACATAATTAAAAAGAGCCGCTTATTCTTGGTGGTTCTTTTTTTTTTCAGTATCTTTGCGCCGCTTTTCAGCACATCTTATGGTGAAATTCCGTGTGATGGCGAATTAGCAAAGTTTTTAATTTACTAATTTAGAGTAACACATTTAATTATGAAATCAATTAACGTAGCAGGTTCTTTGAGAACCGAGACTGGTAAGAAGGGTACTCGCGAGCTTCGCAAGAGCGACATGATCCCATGTGTATTGTACGGTGTAGAGAAGGACGAGAACGGCGCACCAAAGTCAACTGCTTTCTCTGTAACTAACGCAGCAGTTCGTAACCTTATCTACTCTCCAGACATCTTCGTTGTTAACTTGAACATCGACGGCAAGGAGTGCAAGGCAGTTCTTAAGGAGATCCAGTTCCACCCAGTAAAGGACAACATCCTTCACATCGACTTCTATCAGGTAACTGAGGACAAACCAATCGTAATGGAGGTTCCTATCAAGCTGAATGGTCTTGCAGAAGGTGTTAAGGCCGGTGGTAAGCTGGTTGCACAGGTTCGCAAGCTTAAGGTTAAGGCTCTTTACAACCAGATTCCTGAGAAGCTTGACATCGACGTAACTTCTCTTGCTCTTGGCAAGTCTATCAAGGTAGCCGCTCTTTCATTCGACGGTCTTGAAATCGTAACTTCTAAGGAGGTTGTTGTTTGCGGTGTTAAGATGACACGTAACGCTCGTTCTGCTGCAGAGGCTAACAAGTAATCACAACGAACACTCGTTAAATGAAGTATCTGATTGTAGGGCTGGGCAACATCGGAACAGAGTACGCTGGAACCCGCCACAACATAGGATTTAGAGTATTGGACGCCCTCGCTAAGGCGTCCAATATTTCTTTTGAGTCGAACCATCTCGGAGCAACGGCACAACTCAACGTGAAGAACGCGCAGATGCTGCTGCTGAAGCCATCGACCTACATGAACGAAAGCGGAAGAGCCGTGCGCTACTGGATGCAGAAGGAGAACATTCCGCTGGAAAACGTGCTGATAATCGTCGACGACCTCTCGCTCGAGGTGGGAGCTATACGCATAAAGCAGAAAGGCAGCGAGGCCGGACACAACGGTCTAAGAAGCATCACGGCATGCGTAGGCTCGCAGGCTTATGCCCGACTGCGATTCGGCATCGGAAACGACTTTCCGAAGGGAGCGCAGGTTGACTTCGTGCTGGGCAGATTCAACGCCGACGACGAGAAGACCGTCGAAGAGCGCGCACAGGTTGCCATCGAGGCAATAAAGACCTTCTGCCTTGCCGGCATAAACATAACAATGAACCAGTTCAACAACAAATAAAGCACAATGGAAGCAAGACTCGACAAGTGGCTGTGGGCTGCGCGCATCTTCAAGACGCGCACGCTGGCTTCGGAGGCATGTAAGAAAGGCAGGGTTTCGAGCAACGGAACAACGCTGAAAGCCTCGAAAATAGTTAAGGAGGGCGATGTTATCGACGTAAAGAAACCGCCTATCACCTACTCGTTCCGCATAAAGCAGGCCATAGAAAAGCGCGTCGGAGCCAAGCTTATTCCGGATGTGCTGGAAAACGTTACTCGACCAGACCAGTACGAGCTGCTCGAGATGAACAAGATAAGCGGTTTCGTGAACCGTGCACGAGGAACAGGACGTCCAACGAAGAAGGACCGCCGAAGCCTCGACGAGTTTACAGAACCTGCCTTTGCCGGCGATTTCGACTTCATGGACTTCGATTTCGACCAAGACGACGAAGAGGATTTCGACGACAACGAATAAGATATACAAGCCAAGGTTTTGCCCCTTTCGGAAGGTGCGAAGCCTTGGCTTTTGGCTATTATACAAAACATTCTTATCATATCTAAAAACGCATTAACAATTATTGTAAATTGAAAAAAATGAGATTCTTTTATTATCTTTTACCATTGATGCTTGCCGCCCCAGCGCAGGCTCAGGAAAAACTCTACCACGACGAGTTTAACCTTGGCGATGTGAAGCTTCTCGACGGCGTTCTGAAACACGCGCGAGACCTCAACATCCAAACACTTCTGAAATACGACACAGACAGACTTCTGGCTCCGTACCGAAAGGAAGCCGGACTCACCCCGAAGGCCAAATCGTTTCCAAACTGGGACGGTCTTGACGGTCATGTTGGCGGACACTATCTTACAGCCCTCGCCATAAACGCCGCAACGGGCGACGAGGAGTGCCGCAAGCGCATGGAATACATGATTGCCGAGCTGAAGGAATGTGCCGAGGCAAACGCCAAGAATCACCCTGAATGGGGAAAGGGCTATGTTGGCGGCGTTCCGGGCAGCGATGCCCTGTGGTCAACATTCAAGGAAGGCAACTTCGGCAAATATCACTCTGCATGGGTTCCGTTCTACAATATTCACAAGATGTATGCCGGTTTGCGCGATGCGTGGCTCTACTGCGACAACGAGGACGCCAAGAATCTGTTCATCGGATTCTGCGACTGGGCTGTGATGATAACATCAAAGCTAAGCGACGAGCAGGTTGAGCAGGCTCTCCACACCGAATATGGCGGTATGAACGAGGTTCTGGCTGATGCATATGCCATAACGAAGGACAAGAAATATCTCGACTGCGCCAAGCGATTCTCGCACAAGCGCATCCTATACCCTCTTTCGCAGCACATCGACTGTCTTGACAATATGCACGCCAACACTCAAGTGCCGAAAGTTGTCGGCTTTGAGCGAATTGCCGAGCTTTCGGGCGACGCTGAATATCACAACGCGAGCCTCAACTTCTGGGATTTCGTAACCAACGACCGCTCTCTCGCCCTTGGCGGAAACAGTCGCCGCGAGCATTTTCCGAGCAAGGAGGCCTGTCAGGATTTCGTTACCGACATCGACGGCCCTGAGACTTGCAACACCAACAATATGCTGAAGCTGACCGAGGATTTGCACCGCGCCAATCCGCAGGCTATGTATGCCGACTTCTACGAGTTGGCCACATTCAACCACATCTTGTCGTCGCAGCATCCCGAGCACGGCGGATACGTTTACTTCACATCGGCTCGCCCACGCCACTACCGCAACTATTCAGCCCCTAACGAGGCTATGTGGTGCTGCGTAGGTACGGGCATGGAGAACCACGGCAAATATGGCCAGTTCATCTACACGCACATCAACGACGCGCTTTTCGTCAACCTCTTTGCCGCTTCAGAACTCAACTGGAAGCAGAACGGCGTAGTCATCCGTCAGGAAACAAACTTCCCTTATTCAGAAACAAGCCGCATCACCATCGCCGAGGGCAAGGCTGCCTTCAAACTGATGGTGCGCTATCCGGGCTGGGTAAACAGCGGCGACTTCAAGATAAAGGTAAACGGCAAGGATTTCGGCTTTGTGAGCGGTCCTTCGTCATACATCTGCATAGACCGTAAATGGAAGAAAGGCGATGTTGTTGACATCGAATTCCCAATGCACAACAGCGTGAAATATCTGCCAAACCTGCCGAAATACATCGCTCTGATGCACGGCCCTATCCTTCTGTCAATGAAGACCGGAACGGAAGACTTGGCTCATCTGATTGCCGACGACAGCCGATTCGGACAGTTGGCAACGGGAAAGCAACTGCCAATCGACAAGGCTCCGATGCTAGTTTGCGACAACATAGAGAAGATTGCCGACGACATAAAGCCTATCGAGGGCAAGCCGCTGCACTTCAGCATAAGCACAAAGATGATTAACGGCATAGAGGGCGAACTTCAGCCGTTCTTCGAGATTCACGATTCGCGCTACATGATGTATTGGCTCGCCTTCACGGGCGACTCTTACAAGGCTTATCTCGACCAGCTTAGCAAGGATGAAGAGGCACGCCAGAAACTCGAGGCGGCTACCATGGACAAGGTTCAGCCGGGCGAGCAGCAGCCTGAGAGCGACCACTTTATGGAGACCGACAAATCGACCGCGGGCAACCAGAACAACTGCGGATTCCGCCAGACATCAAACGGAAGCTACTTCAGCTATCTGATGAAAACAAACGGCGAGAAGATGCTGAAAATCCGTCTGAAATTCTGGGGCGTGGACGACTGGCAGACCAACGAATTTGACATCTTCGTAGACGATGTTCTTGTAAAATCGGTAAACAACACCCGAAAGTACAGAACATCGGCCTTCAAGTTCGAGGAATATGAGATTCCTGAATCTGCCGTAAAGAACAAGAAACAGGTAAGAGTGAAATTCGTATCGCACAAGAACAAGGATGCGAAGATATACGAAGTAAGATTGCTAAAGGCTGAATAAGCCTTGGCAATCGAGCCTCACGATACAACACACAAAAAAGAGCCGCTTCCCGATATTTTCGTGGAAGCGGCTCTTTTTTATTCAAAATTCGTATCGAAGAATTCTTTACAAGTTTGCCTTTACCTTGTCTATCAACTCCTGATATTCGGCATCTGTAAGATATGTCTCCTGCGGATTCATGCGGAACACGCCGCCGAAGTCAGGGCCTCCCTTGTACTTTGGAACAAGATGGAAGTGCAAGTGACTCAGAGTGTCAGAATAAGCTCCATAGTTGATTTTCTCTGGGTTGAACGCCTTCTGCATAGCGCGTGTAACCTTAGCCACGTCGGCCATGAAAGCGTTGCGCTCTTCGTCAGAAAGCTCGTTGAGGTCGTTTACATGACCGTTGTATGCCACGAGGCAGCGGCCGCGATATGTCTGTTCCTTGAAAAGGAAAACACGAGAAACGCTCAAAGAAGCAATCTCAATCATCAGATTGTGAAGAGTTTCGTTGTTAGTGCAGTATAGGCACTGTTTTGGATCACTGTACATACTATAATTGTTTTTGTTAAATAGATATTGCAAATATAGCGCATTATTGCCATTCGCCCAAATTTTCAGGCGCGCAAATCGGGCAGTCTCTCAACATCGGCATTTTCGCCAACGGCCCACACCACGCAGCCTTCGCTCAGCATCGTGTCGCGGTTTGGCATCTGAATCTGCCCGTCAACCTCAATGCCCACAATCAGACAGTGATACTTGGCTTTTATTCCGCTCTGGCTGATGCTCTTTCCGGCAAAGACCGAATCGGCGGATATAACGAACTCAACGAGTTTCATCTCGCGGTCGTCGATGTCAATCTCATCGTTCTCGAATACCTCGGCATTCATTGCCCCGATGAACTTTGCAAGCTGCTCGTCAGTTCCGATAACCTCGAGCTTGTCGTGCGGATAGAGGCGTGTAAGCGCAACGGGGATGTTAATCCTGATGCTTCCGCGAATTACCGACGCCACAGAGATGTTGTACTTGTTGCCCAAGTCGAGTTCCTTAAGCGTCATGCCCTCCCAGCACGAGTTTTCGGGCAGCGCAACGCTTGCCAGATGCAGTTCGTCGCTCATAAGTTGCGTAAGGTACGAGCCTTTCTTCTGTCCCGTAGCCTCGGCATACCGCTCGCGCGAATTAAGATTGTCGAGGAAGGTCTTTTCGAGCTGAAGGCTTCGCTCCTGCAACTTCTTAGACGAGTACATGGCAAAGATAAGAACCAGTCCGACGGCAATGGAAAGCGACATGCTGTAGCCGAACAGATGTCCGATTACATACACAACCATAGCAAGCGCAATGAGCACCCTCACGGCCACAAGCATAACCAATGGGGCAATGTTAAGGCGACTGTCGTTCCACAGAGCCTTGAACTCCTCGCTGCCGTTCTTCTTGGCTATCATGGCGCGAATGAAAGGCGCTATACACATAAGCGTTACAACGGCAACCGTCCAGCGTGCATACCTGAAAGGCATCAGCTCCGAAAGGAACGGCAACAGAACATGGAACGCAAGCAGAATTACCGCAACCGACAGAACGATATAGACTACCGTAACGCGCAGAATAGACTTAAGCAGGCGGTTCCAGTTGTTTTTGTGCATTATCAGCAGAGTTCCGCCGCTCGTATAATTGTCAATCAGACTGGCAACTTTCGAAGGCATGTACCTTACTGCCACCTCGTAAGCCGGATTGCTCGCCTTTATCATGTACGGCGTTATGAAGGTGGTTATAACCGAAACCGCCACCACAACCGGATAGAGGAAGTGGCTCGTAACGCCGAGGCTCACTCCGAGGCTCGCAATAATGAAGGCAAACTCGCCTATCTGCGCCATCGAGAATCCGCTTCGGATGGCTACCTTCAGCGTCTGTCCCGAAAGCAGATAGCTTCCTGTTCCGAGAACCGACTGGCCTATCAATATAGCCGCCGTTATTGCCACAATCGGCTTCCAGTACTCTATAAGCATCATCGGGTCTACCATCATGCCCACCGACACGAAGAAAATCGCGCCGAACAAATCCTTGACAGGCGAAACAAGACTTTCGATGCGCTCGGCCTCGAGTGTCTCGGCAAGAATGCTTCCCATGATGAATGCGCCGAAGGCAGCCGAGAAGCCGCACAAATCGGCAACAACGACCATCGCAAAGCACAGTCCGAGAGCCACGATGAGCATCGTCTCGTTGCTGAGCATCGTCTTGAATCTCTTGAAAAACAGAGGAAGCAGAAAAATTCCGGTGATGAACCACAAGATGAGCAGTCCGCCAAGTTTCAGCAGCGAGAAAATCATCTTCTCGCCCTCGAAACTACGGCTGACGGCCATCGTGCTCAACATAACCATCAGCACGATGGCAAGAATATCCTCGATGATGAGGACCGAGAGAACCAGACCGGCAAACTTCTGCTGCCGCAGCCCAAGGTCGTCGAAAGCCTTGTAGATGATAGTGGTTGACGACATGGCGAGCATTCCTCCAAGAAAGAGAGAGTCCATCTGACTCCACCCAAAAAGTTTGCCGACGCCAACGCCAACGATTATCATGCAAACGATGATGGAGCAGGCGGCGATGACCGGCGCGCTGCCCATCTTCACAATCTTCTTGAACGAGAACTCCAAGCCAAGCGCAAAGAGCAAGAATATCACACCTATATCCGCCCACAAATGGATGTTGCCGGTGTCTATGACCGACGGTGTGTAGGGCATGTGCGAACTTGCCAGAAAGCCAGCCACGATATACCCCAGCACCACAGGCTGCCTGAGCCACTTAAACAACAACGACACGCAGCCTGCCACCACCAGAATGAGGGCGAGGTCTGATATTAAGCTTGGTAGTTCTCCCATATATTCAGTTTTTTATTTCTTTAGCGATACAACATTCTTTGCAATGGCAATAACCACGTTCTTTGCCTTCTCCATGCTCTGAACCGGAACGCACTCGTTTCTGCCGTGCATGTTCAGTCCGCCGGCAAAGATGTTAGGACAAGGCAAGCCTTTGAACGAGAGCTGTGCGCCGTCGGTGCCTCCGCGTATTGCGTGGATATTTGGCGTTACGCCGGCATCGAGCATCGACTTCTTTGCAAGGTCAATGACGAACATCACAGGCTCAATCTTCTCGCGCATATTGTAATACTGGTCGTGCATGTCGAGCGTAGCCGTTCCTGCTCCGTAAATCATGTTGATTTTTGCCACGACCTGCTTCATCAGTTCCTTGCGAGCCTCGAATTTCTTGCGGTCGTGGTCGCGGATAATGTACTGAAGCGTTGAGTTTTCAACCGTTCCGCTCATGGCAATCAGGTGGAAGAAGCCCTCGTAGTTCTCGGTCTTGGCAGGAATATCCTGTGCTGGAAGCATAGAGTTCAGTTCGATGGCAACGAGCGATGAGTTTATCATCTTGTTCTTTGCCGAACCCGGATGAACGTTCAGACCCTTCAGCGTAACTTTTGCCGCAGCCGCGTTGAAGTTCTCGAACTCAAGCTCTCCCACTTCGCCGCCGTCCATAGTGTAGGCGAAATCTGCGCCGAACAGTTCGACGTTAAAGTGGTGCGCTCCCATGCCAATCTCCTCGTCTGGATTGAATGCCACGCGAATCTTTCCGTGCTTCCACTCCTGATGCTCCTTCAGTTCGACCATAGCCTGAACAATCTCGGCAATACCAGCCTTGTCGTCTGCGCCCAGAAGCGTTGTTCCGTCGGTAACGATGATGTCCTCGCCAACGTGCGACTTCAGCTCAGGGAACTGGTCGGCACGAGTGTAAACCTCCTCATTCAGCTTGATGTCGCCGCCCTCGTAGTGAACGATTCGTGGCTTGATGTCGGCACCGCTGCAATCTGGCGATGTGTCGTAGTGTGCAATGAAGCCCACGGTAGGCACTTCCTCATCGATGTTCGAAGGCAAGGTTGCGTAAACATATCCCATATCGTCGAGCACAACGTCCTCGAGTCCAACAGCCTCAAGTTCATCTTTCAGATAACGTGCAATATTCCACTGCTTTGCCGAGCTTGGCACAGTGTCAGAGTTTTCGTCCGACTGCGAATCGAACTTAACGTAATTAAGAAATCTTTCTACAATGTCCATAAAAGTTATAATTTATTATGCAAAAATAAGCATAAAAGCAGAAAGATACAAGGTATTAAATCGCTATTTTTGTTGTATTATGCTATTTAAAATTCTAAAATCATTAAAGAAATTCATGTTAGTCTTTTTTCCACGCGATTTCTATTGGTGCTGTTTTTGCTTGTTCTCTAAACTTGTTGATTTTTTCCTCATTTAGAGAATAATATGGACATTCTACAGCATCCTTTTGCCTTGGATTTTTTATTCCACTTCTTTTATAGCAAGCACAGAACGGTTCCATTGTGTATGACTCCATATAATTTTTGTAATACTTGCAAAGAATACAATTTTTGAATTTATAGCCTAAATTTAAGATGTAGGCTAGCCCCATTAAATACACGCCATCTGTATCATACCCTGAAGTATTCCCGTATCCCATATTGAGCTCTACAACAGAATAATTATTCTTTCTTGTTTTTCTCTCAGAACAATATTGATAATCTTCAATAGTACTATTCACAACTGCTCCTGATTTGAAAAAAGCCAGTCGAGAAAAAACATTTACTTTATTCAAAGGTTCGTCTGGGGCACTTGCGTTAAAATTAAAAAATTCCACATTATCTCCAGCAATATTACCTGATACTATTTTCTCTATATCATTTTCATTTCTGACATTTATCTCTATAATTTTTAGTCCAGATTCCTTTTTTTCTTCTTCACAAGGATGAGTAACACATATCTCTATTGCTACAGGCTCTCTATCTTTGTTCTCATCATCATCATTCCAAAGTAATAAATCTGCAACAAAATGCCCACAGACATCTTCAGTTTTATAACTGAACGCTCTTTTCCTTTTATTTTTTTCAACACAAAAAACTCCTTTCTCTGCTTCACATCGATTATAGTATTTGCGAAGATCTACAGTAATGCTTTTAAAATCACAACATTCTTCTTCTAATTCTGATTCTTGACAAACAACAGATAAAAGTTCATTCACATAGTTCAACCGCTTATAGAAAGGGCAAGTCCGTCTTTCAGAGCAGTGTATTTTAGCCTTTAACTCTATATTAAAAGACTTTTCAGTCTTAAATTTCCTCAATATCTTTTCCTTAGCTAATTTATGCAAATAAGTTTCACCATCACACAAAACATTTGACTTATGTGCAAAATGATGATTTTTCCTATCTCCAAGTTTGGCTATGAGGATTTCGCCGCAAGATATACATTTATACACATGCAATTCTCGCGTTTCTGGAGTTACTTCATCTATACATACGATATTTTCGTTTTCATCATATGCATAACGATATTTTACTGTCTGCATTGTCTTCTAAGTTCGTTTAAATAATTAAGTGTTCTAGGGTGATACAAATATCTAATTTCATCCAAAATAAATGAGATTGCTTCATCCCACTCCTCTTGAGTTTTGTAATCTATAGCTATATCGACATACTCAATGCCATCTATTTGGTTTATATATTCAACCATTTCGACAGCACCAACATAATCAACTTTTTGGAACCTTACTGTATTCCCCCAAAAGCCATTACAACGTTCCTCATAAGTTTGCCCAATAGTAAAAGTTATATTAAAATCAGACAAAATAAAGTCAGGAAGTGGAATGTCTTTTTCCACGCCTTTCTTTATTCCAAGTACTATAGCAACATCAAGATTCAACTTTTCAAATGATTTCGGCACAGCTTCAAGAAATTGATTTACTGCGCGTAATTTCTTCTGTTCCTCTTCGCTAATCTGTATTGGCGAAGCAAGATTCATATCTTCTGCTATGTCCTTAAAATAATTATGTTGCAAAACAATGGAAATTCTTTTCAACAAGTCAATATCGATATTATTCCTTCTGAAAATATCGTAAACGTTGTTCCTTCTGCAATTTATCTTCTCTGCAAATTCCTTAATAGAGAAATTCTGCCTTCGGACTTCTTCCTCTATCATTTTTCCTATGAATTTTTCTTCCATTCTATTATTTATTATTTATAAAATACTAATGCAAAGATAGATACATTTAGCGATATGTTCAAGAAAGATGTGTATCATATATTTGGACATTTTTCATACACAACAATTAAAATCAATATAAAAATAGTTTTAGGTAAATCTGCAAAAACGAATCTTTTGGCTTGCTGCTCGGTTTGTTGGGATTTGCAAATTCCACACATTCTGCTGATGCTGCCGGATTCAATTTTGGCACCCCCCATTTTAGATGCTCGGAGTCGGAAATCCGAGTGAGCAAAGGGCGCTTATTTTGCCGACATTTTACAGATGTAATCAATGAGTTCGTACAGTTTTTCGTTATACATCATTCTGTCGGAGTCGATGTTTTTTTGCATCTGAATCTCAATGTAGTCCTTGTGATATGCGGTTATCGAGAGTTTGCCTTCGGGCTTTATCTGGTCTTCGATATAGTAGAATTGCGCCATGTCGTTGCCGTTGTAGAAAAGGTCGTCGAGGCGAGTGAGGCAGAACTTCAACGCTTCAGCATCCTTTACCTTTTTGTTGCCAAATGCAATCTGCTTTCCTGATAATGCCTCTTTATTTTTGCACTTCAGAGTTACATGCCTACGGACTTTAAGATATTGTTCGTAATGTCCACTGTAGTCTCTAAAACTCGGATTGTTTAGCCTTCCACAATTTTCTGCATTTTTTACAAAAATATCTGTTTAATACATTTTTATGTTTCCCCTCAATATTTTGCCCGTAGACTCTAAAAATCTTCCTTTACGAACCCTGTTATATTTCATGCTAACCATATCAACAGAATCCAAATCAACCTGCGCAAAGAACCACGGTTCAACTTGTGCATACATGCTACTTGTGATTGTCTAAAGTATTACAAATATAAATGCTTTCATTGCTTTATTTTCATTTTGGAAACAGATACAAAGTAAAAATGTTTGTCAAAAAAGCAGCTATTCAACTAATGTTTTTATTATATCATCGTATATAAGATCACCAATCTTCTCATTATCAGCAGTCTATTATTATCAAAAAGGAATTTTAAGTTCTCCCCTCCCCACAATTTTTTATTCTAAAATTTCAACTTTCAACTCTCAAACTTTCAAGAGACATTGTCAATTGTGAATTATCATCGGCTTACTTGCCCGAACCTTGAACGTATCTTGAACGAACCCAGAACGTACCTTGAACGTACCTTCCCCGTAGCTACCGGCTTACCATCCCCTTACTTTCCCCTTACCATCGGCTTACTATCGGCTTACTTGCCTCTATGTTGCCCCAACCTTGAATCTATGTAGAATCTACCTTGACACAACCAATCTCCTTATGTCGGAGTATAAAAACAAAAAAAAAGATAGAGCGTCTGCTCTATCTTTCATTACTGATTAGCCTGTAAAGCTATATTATTTCTTTAAATCCAAACTCTTTTCAGAAGCAGCGGCTGCATTCTTGTCTGCCTTCTGCTCAAGTGAAGCACGAACTGCATCGGCTGTAGTAGCATTAGCAGGAAGCGCCTTAAGGTTAGCTGCTATCTTGCCGACATTCATGTTTGCTATACCCTTAACAGGTAACTTAGTCTCAGCGTTTGCTATCGCAAAGCAAGCGACCATTGCAGTGAATATAAACAATCTTTTCATCTTACCTCAATTTTTATTGTTACACTTATTTGTCTCTCTTAAAGACATTGCAAAGATAAGAAGAAAAATCTTTAAGCAATCACAAAACAATGTTTTTTAGCATAAAATATCTAAATTCTTGACTAATATCAACTCTTTTTATGCTACACAACATAAATATCAGGGATTTTTTAGTATTTCTTGGACTAATTTAACAGATATGCAATATAGCCCACATACATAAGCACCATTATGCAGCCCTCTACACGGTTGATAATCTTGCCGGTACGCGCCAAAATCCACATAACGACGCTCGCAATAAGAAGCGTAAACAAGTCGAACAGCGTGATGTGCCCGAGCGGAAGCTGAGAAACCGTTGCACTCGCACCAAGAATCCAGAAGGCATTAAAGACAACGCTGCCGATAACGTTTCCTATAGCCATGCCCGAATCGCGCTTGCGGGCAGCCATAAGCGACGCGGCAAGCTCGGGCAGCGATGTTCCGCCCGAAACGAGCGTGAGGGCTATCACCGATTCGCTAACGCCAAGAAGACGGGCAACGCCGCACGCGCCATCGACAAAGAAATCGCCTCCGAAAATAAGTCCAGCCAAGCCAAGAAGCACAAAGACAACCGATTTCCACACAGGCATGATGCTGTCGGGCGCAACAGGCTCTTCGCTTGCGCCCTCGCTGCTGCGAGCCGTGGCAAGCGTGTAGAACATAAACACCACAAAGAAGCAGATGAGCAGCAAGCCGTCGCTTCGGGTTATGATATTCCACTGGGCATCGTCGATAAAGGCATCGCACGCCACAACAAACAGCACGAACGATGACATGACGGCAAATGGGAGGTCTTTGTAAACCGTGCGGTTAGTAACCTTTATGGGATAGACGGCAGCCGTGCAGCCAACAATAAAGAGGATGTTGAAGATGTTGCTTCCAACCACGTTACCGATGGCAATCTCGGTGCTTCCCTTGAGCGAGGAGATAAAGCTGATTACAAACTCGGGCATGGACGAGCCGAATGCCACAACCGTAAGACCTATTACAAGACTCGAGATGCCATAGCGAGCGGCTATGGCGGCAGCACCGTCGGTAAGTTTGTCGGCACCTACAATAATCATCACTATTCCAGCAATGAGCAACGCTAACGAAACAATCATATTGTTATTTTTTTCGAAAATCCGACTGCAAATATAATAAATCTGCCGAAATACATTCTCTTTATGTTGAAGGACATACAAAAATATTTTGAACTTACATAAAAAGTTGATACTTTTGCTACAGATAATTTAACAACAATCTTTTTACCTCTAATTCAATTGAAAATGTTATACAAAGCTGCTTCATCGTGAGATGGGGCAGCTTTTCGTTTGCATCCACTCCAAATCACATCCTAAACAATCAAAAAAAATCCCGACACACGCCTTGGCGCATATCGGGACAAATATTTCTGTTCAGTATTTATTCCTAATTTACTTTGCAGGAGCATTCTGAGCAGGTGCGCTCTTTGCTGGAGCATTCTGCGCAGGAGCCGATGGCATTGCTGGAATGTTGTTAGGATTTACGTTGCTGCTCTCGGTAGCCTGCTTTGTCATGACTGAAGTTTCGCCAGATACTGATGGCAAGCTGTATGCAGCAAGAATACTGATGACAACCATAAATGCAGCAAGGAACCATGTGATGTTTTCCAAACCGCTCTTAGTGTTGCGCACGCCAAAGATTGCGTTTGAGCTTGAGAAGCTTGATGCCAAGCCGCCGCCCTTTGACTCTTGAATACAAACAACAAAGCACATTATAACGGCTGCTAATACAATCAAAACAATTAAAAATACGTATAACATTTCTTATAAATTATTTACTGTTAATAATCAGTTTTTCTAAAAATCTTATTTGGTCTGCAAAGTAACGATTTTTTTTTGGATATTTCAAACTTAATTGCTGAATAATTTTAAGAGCTTTGTCATATCTGTGCTGTTTTATATAGATTTTCGCCAAAGTTTCGGTGAAAAACTTATCATCAGCACTTTCGTTCACCCCGTCGAGCACATTTTGCTGCGAATCATCGTCGGACTGAACGAACGAAATCGTCTTCTTTTTGGGTTCTTCGGCAACAGTCTGAATTTCTTCCGAGGCAGATGCCAATGCAGTCTCTTCTTCTGCGCCAAGAGCCTCATCCTCAGAATCGGCATTGTCGCTGAACTTAGGCAGAACGTGCTTAGGCTTTCTGCGAGGCGCGCCGATGTCGAGAATCAGACGCTCGTCGCCCTTCTTTATAAAGTCGTCGATAAGGCTCTGTCCCTGCATCTTGTTTGCGTCGCCCTCGCCCTCCTCTGGCTTTATGTCATCGAGCTGCTTGAGGTACGAAACATAGTCGGTTGCCAAGTCAATCGGCTTCGTCTCATTCTTCTCTTCGCGCCTCTCTTCTTTTTCCTCCGGAAGACTGTCGAGGAACACGTCGATGAGCGACATGGTGCGGTCAACCGACAATCCGCCGTCGGCAACCGAACTTTCCTCGCTTCTGAATTTCGGAATTATGTAGTTTGCGCCCTCAACGAGCATGAAAAGCTGACGGCGGTCGTTAACATAGAGTGCCGCCTTTCGCAACTCATCGCCAAACGACGAGTCGTGAAGAATGTACAGATTCTTGAGCAGCAGCAGACGAGCCGTCTGATAGTACGGATAGCGAGCCAACAAGCCTCTAAGCTCGAACAGCGAGTTGCGGTCGAGTCGTTCGGGGTGACTAATGTATTCTGTCAAATCTGTCATTGGGCTACCAGTTTGCTACCGTTGCGTTGAAAATCTGATTCGTTATGTCCTTAACCATCTGGTTCACAAGGTCGTCCTGAACAGATGTGAGCGGCTGAGACGAATCGTATGTCTGCGAGGCACTAAACGTGCGCTCGAAATCCTCGGAATGATTGCTGTTGTTAACAAAGCGGACGTTGACGGTCATCTTCAGCTCAACCTGAGACGAGTATCCGTCGGCAGAAACCGACTTGTTAGACTGGGTGTAGTCGGTAATCTCTCCGCTTATCTGCAAGTCGCCGTTTCGCCTAACCTGCTGGAGGCGAGTCTTCTTGCTGAATTCATCAACAAGCTCGTTGTTGAAAATTGATGCCATCGGAGCCCACACATAGGCTGCGCGGTTTGGGAACGTGGCAATAGTTATGGTCTTTGTCTTTGTATAATCGATTGAAGAGCCATTGAACTTGTACGACACCTTGCACGCCACCAGCAAAGGCAGCACGAGCACGAAAATCAGTTTGACAATATTCTTATTCGAGACCATATTTCTTAATTTTACGATAAAGCGTGCGCTCCGACATTCCAAGAGCGTCTGCCACTATTTTTCTGCGATTGTGATGCTTGCGGAGGGCATCCTCAATCATCTTCTTCTCGGCCTGTTCTACTGCCGAATGTGCGCCTTCCGAAAAGTCAACATCCTCAACGTCAATCCAGTCGGACGAGCCTAAGTCGCTGTTGCCCGGCGAAACCACCGGAATATCCGAATTGAGTTGTTTTGGCGCAGGAAGGCTTGCCGGAACTTTTGCCACGCCCTCGGATTTACGAGGCTGTCCGCCTTCGAGTTCGGCAACACGGCTGCGAAGGCCGGCAACCTGCTTGCGGAGTTCGTAGATGAAGCCGTAAATCATGTCGCGCTCCTCGCTGAACGAGTGCTCTTCCTTCTTTTTGTGGTTTATGTCGAGAATCTCGGTTGTCCCTGCATCTTCCGGAACATATCTCTTTAGCACATCGAGAGTGATGCGCCGTTCTTCAGACACAACAGAAATCTGCTCAACCAGATTACGCAACTGTCGCACGTTGCCGGGCCATTTGTAAGCCAGCAGCAGAGGCTTGGCATCCTCGGCCAGCTCTACGGGCGGCATGTTGTACTTGTCGGCAACATCCATGGCAAACTTCATGAAGAGCTTTATTATGTCGTCGCCTCTCTTGCGCAATGGCGGAATGAAGATTGGTATCTGGTTAAGACGATAATACAAATCCTCGCGGAAGCGTCTTTCGCTTATAGCCCTCTGGAAGTTGATGTTTGTTGCGGCAACGATTCTGACGTTTGTCTTGCGCACAACATCCTCGCCCATTCTTATGTATTCGCCCGTCTCGAGCACACGCAGCAACCGGGCTTGCGTAGCCATCGGCAGTTCGCCCACCTCGTCGAGGAAGAGCGTTCCGCCATCGGCCGAGCCGAAATATCCCTCTCTGTCCTGAAGCGCGCCCGTAAACGCGCCCTTCTTGTGTCCGAAGAGTTCGGAATCTATTGTTCCTTCGGGGATTGAGCCGCAGTTTACCGCCATGAACTTTTTGTGCCGGCGGCTGCTGTTGTCGTGAATCATTCGTGGAATGACCTCCTTTCCCGAACCATTTTCTCCGGTAATGAGCACGGACAAATCGGTTGGGGCAACCTGCAGAGCCATGTCGATAGCCCTGTTCAGTTCTTCACAGTTTCCTATAATGCCGTATCGAGCTTTATTCTTCTGTATTTCTGAAGTATTCATTGCCACAAATTCATTAAAAGCGTACAAAGTTAAACAAAAATAAAAACAAAAACCACATATAGGGTAAAAAAAAGTCCCGATGCAGAAAAAACCGCATCGGGAACCAAGTATTTTGTATCGACCGTTTAATGTTTAGTCAATCTCCTCGTCAGCCTCATAGCCGCCCATCTCGCGGATAGCGTTCTTGAGCATTGTGTACTGCTGGAACAAGTGGTTTACAGGAACTTCGCCCTTAGTATAGTCGTGCATTGGGCTCTTGAGGAAGAAGCTCAAGAAGCGCTGGATGCCGAACTTGCCTGCGCGTGCTGCCAAGTCGCTCAACAATACCAAGTCGAGGCAAAGAGGAGCGGCAAGGATAGAGTCGCGGCAGAGGAAGTTAATCTTAATCTGCATTGGATAGCCCATCCATCCGAAGATATCGATGTTATCCCAGCCTTCCTTGTTGTCGTTGCGTGGAGGATAGTAGTTGATGCGCACCTTGTGATAGTAGTCGGTATACAAATCAGGCTGCTCCTCTGGAACAAGGATTGACTCGAGAGTAGAAAGCTTTGAAACCTCCTTTGTGCGGAAGTTAGCTGGCTCGTCGAGTACAAGACCGTCGCGGTTGCCAAGGATATTTGTTGAGAACCATCCTGAAAGACCAAGGCAGCGAGTGCCGATGATTGGAGCGAAACCGCTCTTTACAAGAGTCTGTCCAGTCTTGAAGTCCTTACCTGCGATAGGCATCTTAGTCTGCTCTGCCAACTCCCACATTGCAGGGATGTCGACTGTTGTGTTAGGAGCACCCATGATGAATGGAGCACCTTCCTTCAATGCTGCATAAGCGTAGCACATAGATGGAGCAACGTGCTCAGTATCGTTAGCCTTCATTGCAGCCTCGAGCGAAGCAACAGTTGCGTGAATCTTCTCATCAACCGGAACATACACCTCGGTAGATGCAGCCCAAAGAACTACGATACGGTCGCAGTTGTTATCAGCCTTGAACTTGCGGATATCAGCGCGAATCTGCTCTGCCATATCCATGCGGTCCTTACAATCCTTTACATTGTTGCCATCAAGACGCTTAGCGTAGTTCTTGTCGAATGCTGCCTTGAAAGGAACAATCTTCTCCAATTCGTCCTTTACAGGGTTGATATCCTTTTCTTTCAGTACCTCGCAGTTGATTGCCGATTCATAAGCGTTAGCAGGATAAACATCCCATGCACCGAAAACGATGTCGTTAAGACTTGCGATAGATACGATGTCGCCGTACTTCTTGTACTGCTTGTCGGCACCCTTGCCCACGCGAATCTTGTCATACTGAGTCATTGAACCTACAGGCTTTGCCAAGCCTTTGCGGGCCATCAAGACGCCCGTCATAAAGGTTGAGGATACAGCTCCCAAACCTACAACCATCACACCAAGTTTACCGGTGGCTGGCTTTACATTTTGATTTGCCATTTATTTTTATATCTTTTTAGAAAACTTTTTTTGAGGTTTAAGTTTTTACCGATGCAAATGTATTAAATTTGAGCGTAACTGAGCAACTTTTGGCATTAAATCTTCAAAATATCTTCATATTAAAGATTATTTTGAGAGAACAAAGTTCCTTTTTGCACAAAAAAAGCGAGTTATTAGCCAAATATCACATTATCAAACCAGTTTTTGTCCTGCAAATATACGCGAGCCGTGTATTTCGACTTGTCGTGCTCGGGAACAAGAGGAATGTATTCCAACTCTTTATCGTTAGGAATAAAATTGTTGTAATGGATATCGAATCTTTCGGCATTCGTTATCCATCGGCTTTTCAGTTCGTGCGCCAAGATGCCCATGTTGTTGCGAAGGTTTACCTCTACGCACGGATGCAGAAAGTCGCCCTTCTCATAATCCCTCACAATCATCATGTCAACTCCCAAGACTCCATTATAGTAAGGTGCAATCAGATTGCGCACATTCTCCTCGACTACTTTGCGTACAGTACGGATTTTATCAACGTCTACGCCTAAGATATAGCACATATAGTCCTCAATCTCCTTGTCGGTCATCAAAACATTGCCCTGATAAGTGCCTTGGTTGGCTGTATCGAACTTGGAATATCCCAAGAAAGAGACCTTTCCTTCAGACACCTTGAACTCTAACGCATAATCACCGAATTTATTATACAGAGGCTCAACGATACAGCATCCCTGCTTCTCGATGACATTGTTTACCCAGCCCTTCACCTTCTCGGTTATATTCGTACTGTAGCAGTAGTTCAAGCCCTTTCCGCTGCTCGACCACGGCATTTTCATCATCACACCTTCGTATTTCTCTGCCAACGGGAAGAACTCTTCGAGACTGGTGATTACGAACGACTCGCCTACGCAGAAATCACGTCCGATGGCTTCGACTATCTGTGGAAGCATCTGCACAGCCGTACGGCGGCTCGAAAGATTGCGGATGCCTTCGAGATTCTCGGCAGACGGAAGCATTGACTGCGGAACGCCCCACTTCTCGAACTTGCGCTTGATGTAGCCGTCCCATCCCCACGGAACAAGCTCGGCATCGGCGACATCGACAGAAAGCCGCCGACAAACATCCTTGAACGGTTCTTTGAAAGAAGCGAAGCGGACACCCTCGCCCACCTTCTTCTTCACCTTATTATATATAGAATCGCGGAAAATCTCAGCCCTCTCAACCGAATCGACGATGACAATATCGCCCGGCTCGGCTATCCACGTTGGCAGGAACGACAAATCGTTTGCCATCTTGCGAATAACAGCCGGTGGCAGAAAGCTCGACTTATTGTCAGCCAGAGCCATATCGTGCTCAGGATTAAATACAAGTATCTTCATAAAGCAACAAAAACGAATACAAAATTAACATTTTTTGCATAAATACAACTAAAAACATGACGGAATAAAAAAAATCAAGTTTTTTGTAAAGTCAAGTTTGCAAATTTATATTTTTTACCTATCTTTGCAGTCAATTACAAAATAAATCGAATGGATGCTTTCTATAGAACCCATGCTTATTTGATTGAGCACACCAACGCTCCCGTACACAGGGCATTGATGGACGAGATTAACTGGGACGACCGTCTGATTGGCATTAAAGGCAGCAGAGGAGTTGGCAAGACAACATTCCTTTTGCAGTATGCCAAAGAGAAATTCGGCAACGATCCGTCGTGTCTCTACATCAATACCAACAACTTCTATTTTCAGGGCAGAGGAATAGCCGATTTTGCAGGCGACTTCGTAAGAAAAGGCGGAAAAGTACTGCTTATCGACCAGGTTTTCAAGCAGCCCGAATGGAGCAAGGAACTGCGTAAGTGCTATGATCTATACCCACAGCTAAAAATCATTTTCAGCGGTTCGTCGGTAATGCGCCTTAAGGACGAGAACCCCGAACTTAACGGAATCGTAAAGAGTTATAACCTAAGAGGATTTTCATTTCGTGAATTCATCAACCTCCAGACAGGCAACAACTTCCCGTCGTACACCCTCGAGGAGATACTGAACAACCACGAGCACATAATAAAGTCGATACTTCCAAAGGTTAGGCCACTCGATTATTTTCAGGATTACCTGCATCACGGATTCTACCCATTCTTTCTTGAAAAACGCAATTTCTCGGAGAATTTGCTCAAGACTATGAACATGATGGTGGAAGTGGACATTCTGCTCATCAAACAAATAGAACTGAAATATTTGTCCAAAATAAAAAAATTGCTATATTTGCTCGCAGTAGACGGACCATCGGCTCCAAACGTAAGCCAGCTTGCTAACGACATTGAGACATCCAGAGCTACTGTGATGAATTATATAAAATATCTTGCCGACGCACGACTCATTAACATGGTATACCCGGAGGGGGAAGGATTCCCAAAGAAGCCGGCCAAGATAATGATGCACAATACAAACCTGATGTATGCCATCTACCCTATCAAGGTAGAGCAGCAAGATGTTCTCGAAACCTTCTTCGTAAACACAATGTGGAAAGACCACAAAGTGTACAAGGGCGACAAGGGTGCCTCTTTCATCGTTGACGGCGAATACCGGTTCCGCATCAGCACCGAGAGCAACAGGCTGAAGCCGCATCCGAACATCATCTACGCACAGCACCCGACAGAGATAAGCCGCGGCAACCAGATTCCGCTATGGCTCTTCGGGTTCATGTACTAATGGATAAAGACAAAAAGTTGAGGATAATCAATTTACTAATAATAATTTAATCAAATTATGGCTAAAGAAAAAAAATTTATCACTTGTGATGGTAACCAGGCCGCTGCACATATCGCATATATGTTCACAGAGGTAGCTGCCATCTACCCTATCACTCCATCATCTCCAATGGCGGAGCATGTTGACGAGTGGGCAGCTCAGGGTCGTAAGAACTTGTTCGGCGACACTGTTTCTGTTCAGGAAATGCAGTCAGAGGCTGGTGCTGCAGGTGCAGTACACGGTTCTCTTCAGGCTGGTGCACTTACAACAACATTCACTGCTTCACAGGGCTTGTTGTTGATGATTCCAAATATGTACAAGATTGCAGGTGAGTTGCTTCCATCAGTATTCCACGTATCAGCGCGTACTGTAGCATCACACTCTCTTTGTATCTTTGGCGATCACGGTGATGTTATGGCTTGCCGCCAGACTGGTTTCGCTATGCTTTGCGAGGGTTCTGTACAGGAGGTTATGGACCTTTCAGCAGTAGCACACCTTGCTGCTCTTGAGGCTCGCGTTCCATTCATCAACTTCTTCGACGGTTTCCGTACTTCTCACGAGTACCACAAGATCGAGATGATTGAGGAGGACGACGTTAAGGGTCTTATCGACCAGAAGGCTCTTGCTGAGTTCCGCTCACGCGCTCTTTCTCCAGAGCACCCACAGGCTAAGGGTATGGCTGAGAACCCAGAGACATTCTTCGCACACCGCGAGAGCTGTAACCGCTTCTACGATGCCGTTCCTGCAATCGTTGAGAAGTACATGGCTGAGATGTCTAAGATTACTGGCCGTGAGTACAAGCCATTCACATACTACGGTGCTGCTGACGCTGACCGCGTAATCATCCTTATGGGTTCTGCTACTGAGGCAGCTCGCGAGGCTATCGACTACATGACAGCTAAGGGCGAGAAGGTTGGTATGGTATCAGTACACTTGTACCGCCCATTCTCAGTAGAGCGTCTGCTTGCAGCTGTTCCAAAGACTGCTAAGAAGATTGCAGTTCTTGACAGAACTAAGGAGCCGGGTGCTAACGGCGAGCCTTTGTATCTCGATGTAAAGGATGCATTCTATGGCCAGCCAAATGCTCCAGTTATCGTTGGCGGTCGCTACGGTCTTGGTTCATGCGACACTACTCCAACAATGATTACTGGCGTATTCGAGAACCTTGCATTGCCACAGCCTAAGGATCACTTCACTGTAGGTATCAACGATGACGTAACATTCACTTCACTTCCTGAGAAGGTTGAGATTCCTATGGGTGGTGCAGGTATGTTCGAGGCTAAGTTCTTCGGTCTTGGTGCCGACGGTACTGTAGGTGCTAACAAGAACTCAGTTAAGATCATCGGTGACAACACTAACAAGCACTGTCAGGCTTACTTCTCTTACGACTCAAAGAAGTCAGGCGGTTTCACTTGTTCACACCTTCGTTTCGGTGACAACCCAATCCGTTCAACATACCAGATCAAGACTCCTAACTTCGTAGCTTGCCACGTTCAGGCATACCTTCGTATGTACGATGTAACTCGTGGTTTGCAGAAGAACGGCCAGTTCTTGTTGAACACTATCTACGAGGGACAGGAATTGATCGACTTCCTTCCAAACAACGTAAAGCGTTACTTCGCTCAGAACAACATCACAGTTTACTATATCAACGCTACTAAGATTGCACGCGAAATCGGTCTTGGTAACCGTACAAACACAATCCTTCAGTCAGCATTCTTCCGCATCACTGAGGTTATCCCAGTTGAGTTGGCAGTAGAGCAGATGAAGAAGTTCATCGTTAAGTCTTACGGCAAGAAGGGTGAGGATGTTGTAAACATGAACTATGCTGCTGTTGACCGCGGCGGTGAGTACCAGACTTTGGCTGTTGACCCAGCATGGGCATCTCTTCCAGATGACGAGCCAGTTAAGCGCGACGAGCCAGAGTACATCACTAACATCGTACGCCCTATCAACGCACAGGCTGGCGACTTGCTTCCAGTTTCTGCATACAAGGGTATCGAGGATGGTACTTGGGAGCAGGGTACAGCTGCTTACGAGAAGCGCGGTGTATCTGGTCTTGTTCCTGTATGGAACGCTGAGACTTGTGCACAGTGTAACTCTTGTGCATACGTTTGTCCTCACGCTTGTATCCGTCCATTCGTTATGACTGACGAGGAGGCTGCCGGCGTAAACGGCGCATCTCTTGAGATGAAGGCTCCAGCTGCATTCAAGGGCATGAAGTTCCGTATTCAGGTAGGCGTTATGGACTGCTTGGGCTGCGGTAACTGTGTTGACGTATGTCCTAAGAAGGATGCAGAGGCTTTGAAGATGGTTGCATTCGACCCATCATCAGAGGAGGCTGTTAAGGAGGCTAACAACTGGAACTACTGCGTAAAGAACGTTAAGTCTAAGCAGGATCTTGTTGACGTAACTTCTAACCCTCGTATGAGCCAGTTCGCTACTCCATTGTTCGAGTTCTCAGGCGCTTGCTCTGGTTGTGGTGAGACTCCATACGTTAAGTTGATTTCTCAGTTGTTCGGTGACCGTCAGATGGTAGCTAACGCAACAGGTTGTTCTTCAATCTACTCAGGTTCTATCCCATCAACTCCTTACACTAAGAACGAGAAGGGTCAGGGTCCAGCATGGGCTAACTCATTGTTCGAGGACTTCTGCGAGTTCGGTATGGGTATGGTTCTTGCAAACAAGAAGATGAAGGCTAGAATCCAGCGTTTGTTGGAGGAGATGATTGCTTCAGACAAGACTTCAGAGGCTTACAAGGAGGCTGCTAAGGAGTGGATTGCTGGTCAGAACGACGCTAAGGCAAGCCGCGCAGCTGCCGACAAGCTTATCCCAGAAATCAAGGCAGGTGCAGCTGCTGGTTGCGCTGTATGTGCTCAGCTTGATGAGCTTTCTCACTTCCTGACTAAGCGTTCACAGTGGATTATCGGTGGTGACGGTGCTTCATACGATATCGGTTACGGCGGTCTTGACCACGTTCTTGCATCTGGCGAGGATGTTAACATCTTCGTTATCGATACTGAGGTTTACTCTAACACTGGTGGTCAGTCATCTAAGGCTACTCCACTTGGTGCAATCGCTCAGTTCGCTGCTGCAGGTAAGAGAGTACGCAAGAAAGACCTTGGTTTGATGCAGGCAACTTACGGTTATGTTTACGTAGCACAGGTTGCTATGGGTGCTAACCCAGCACAGTGCTTGAAGGCATTCCGCGAGGCTGAGTCATACAACGGTCCTTCATTGATCATCGCTTACGCTCCATGTATCAACCACGGCTTGAAGGCTAAGGGCGGCATGGGCAAGAGCCAGGCTGAGGAGGCTAAGGCTGTTGAGTGCGGTTACTGGCACTTGTGGCGCTTCGACCCAAGATTGGCAGAAGAGGGCAAGAACCCATTCCAGCTCGATTCTAAGGCTCCTAACTGGGATAACTTCCAGGCATTCCTCGAGGGCGAGGTTCGTTACTTGTCAGTAAAGAAGGCTTACCCAACTGAGGCTCAGGAATTGTTCGACCAGGCTAAGAAGTGCGCTCAGGAGCGTTACGCAAGCTATGTTCGCATGAGCAAGATGGATTATTCAGAGCCTATTCAGTAATAGTCTGACAAATCATTAATATACAGAAGGCTGCATCTTTCGAAGATGCAGCCTTTTTTTATAATTAAATCAGAAGAGTTTATTTATTCTTTTGATGATTCCAGATTCTCTCCAGCGCTTCTGTTGAAAGAAACACGCACGAATTGGTAGAGGCGTCATAGATTATCATACCACCAAGAGCAGGACTAATAATATTTGTCTGCTTCATGCTGCCTCTGTAAAGCAAGAAATTGCAGACATCGGTTGGAGTGATGTAAGGATTGTCCTTGGTATGAGAATGATATACAGACTCTGCCGGCTTTCCCGAATCATCCACAGTCTTCATTGCCAAAAGCGACTTGTGATATTGTCTGAAACACAACGCATTGCCCTCGTTGTCAAAATCGATTGAATAATCGTTTCCAAACGGAATTATGTTATGATGCACGGTTCCTTGGAGAATATACAATCTTACAATGCTGTCATTTATGCGTATAAAATCGAAGTTTGGACCGCCACAATTTTTGTCGTAACCAATTTGTTCGCCATATTTTTCCAATCCGTTTTTGAGCATAAGCATTTTCAAAGCGAGGCGACTACGTTCTTCCTTTCTTATAGGACGTTTGTCGTACGAAACCATCATCTTTCCGTTCTGAATATTATAGCACATTTCGAAAACACAGTTTTTCTGCTCATGGTCAAAAAACACAACTCCCCAAGAATCTTTTGTTGGCTGCCAGATAATATTTCTGCCAATGGACTCTCTACCATAATGTACCAACATGGAGTCGGTAGATATCCAGTTTACACGCTCGGCATGATACAGATTGTAGCCCTCTTCGCAAATGCTATCGAGTTTTGCCTGAATAACCTCAAGAGGCGGACGTTTAGGTTTCTTAGGTTTACCTTCCTTGCATTTAGCAAACGAAGAAAAGCACATTGCCGCAACAGCAACGAGCGCCAATCTTAGAAAATGTCTTGTATTAGTCATAATGGTTTTATAAAGATTTGATTTACACTATATTAGAATTCAGAAACCGATTTTTCGCAAGCGTAAAATTTCAGTTAAGGACAAAATCACTAACAAAAATACAATAAAAACGCCACCAAAGCATGTACTTTATCTAAATTTTTACTACTTTTGCACAGAATAATCTAATATCTTACAATACCAAACAGCATTAAAGAATAAAATAAACTAAAATGAAAAAATTGTTTTTATACCTATTGGCACTTCCTCTGGCATTCATGTCGTGCAGCGACGACTCTTCAGAAGATTTTATAGAAGAGGATCAAGTTTTTGTAAAAATCTCAAATGCGAGTGATTATCAGTTGTTACAAAGTTACAAAACTAAGATTATCAACAGCGAGAAGGAATATCAAGACTTTGTCAGCAAATATACAGATAAGCTTGACGAAGCATCCCCCAAAAAGAGCAAGGTCAACTTCTCGAAGAAATCCATAATAATGGTATACGGTACACAGAACAAAGGCATAGATGAAATTGAAAAGAAACTGGAAAAACATGACGGGAATTATTATATCGACATTGCGGTATTTCACGATTTGACATTCCCTATAATGAGTTGGTATGTCGGCTATACTGTTCCGAAAATAACCAACGAGAAGGTAAACGTAAACGTTCGCTACGAATAAAGAAATCTGATTTCATCATAAAGAAAGACTCACAATCGCACAATGCTTGACGATTGTGAGTCTTTTTTCTTGCCTAAAACAAAGAGCCTCAGCAGAGAGACGCAAAACCGAACAAGAAGCAATCTGAGCATCTGGTATGCAGAACAAATGCAACAATATTCATCTTTACAAGTTTCTATCCCTATTTTTGGGGATATCCAACAATAAAATCACTATTTTTAATGATTGATACATTGTTTTTATCGAAATAATTTTGCAAACAAATTCAGAAAGATAGTAAAAGGATACATATCTGCGGAAATTTCGGAATAAAACAATGAAGAAAACCAACCCTCAGACAGGCAAAAAGAAAGGAAAGGCAAGATGGCGTTCAACGCACAAATGGATTGGCTTGGTATTTTCTGTTTTCATTATTGTATTCTGCTTCAGCGGAATTATACTGAATCACCGTCGGCTTTTCTCGACCTGCGAGGTTAGCAGATGGTGGATGCCCTCGAACTATCAAATAAAAGACTGGAACCAGAGCGTGATAAAAGGCACTCTGCCAGCAGACAGCAACCGCATAATTGCCTACGGACAAGCCGGGATATGGCTTACAGACTGCGACTTCGGGAACTGGCACGACCTGAACAAAGGCTTGGACAAAGGCATTGATAACCGCAAGATAACAAACATTGTAAGAACCGGCGACGGCACTCTGTGGTGCTCTGCCCTTTACGATGTTTACAGATACGACAAGACTAACAAATGTTGGGGCAAGGTTACGCTGCCCGGAAACAACGAGCGTGTGAGCGACATTGCGCTGCGCGGAAACGACACGATAGTCGTTGCCACTCGCTCGGAGATATACGAGGCGATTGCGCCAAGCTACAACTTCGCTCTGCGCAGGCTTAAAACGCCAGAAGGACACAGCAGCAAGGTAACGCTATTCAAGACATTTTGGATGCTTCACAGCGGCGACATGTTTGGGCTGGCAGGACGGCTGTTTGTCGATTTCATAGCCATTGTGATAATCATTCTCTGCATCTCGGGCATTGTTTTCTTTGTGCTCACCAACTCGGTTAAACACCTAAGCAAACAGGCAAAGAACAGTTCGGCAGAGAAAGCCGAAAGACTAAAGGAAACGATAAAGACATACGCCGGCTGGATGAGGTGGAACGTGAAATGGCACAACAAACTGGGCGTTTGGCTGATAGTGTTCACGCTGATACTTTCGGTCACGGGCATGTGTCTGCGTCCGCCACTGATGATTCCACTGGTAATGACGGAAGTCTCGCCAATACCCGGCTCTACCCTATCGAGCGAAAACGCGTTCTGCGACAAAATGAGAGGCATAAGATGGGACGCAAATTTGCAGAAATGGATTCTGGGAACGAGCGAAGGATTCTACATAGCAGACAAGGACTTCTCTTCAGCACCCGAGAAGATGAATGGTGCTCCGAAAGTAAGTCCGATGGGGATAAACGTGTTCTGCAAGAATCCCGACAATGACAACGAATGGCTGATAGGCTCGTTCAACGGTCTGACAAGATGGAATCCGGCAACGGCAGAACAGACCGACTGGTTCACCGGCAAAACTCCAGTTGTGCCGAAAGGCATTCCGATTGCGAGCCACGCCGTTACGGGCTTTACGGCAGACTTGAAGGGCAAGACTCCGGTGGTGTTCGAATATTCGGCTGCGCCAAACGTAAAGATGCCCGAGATGCCCGATGTTCTGAAAAATCAGCCTATGTCGCTGTGGAACTTCGCACTCGAAATGCATGTAGGCAGATGCTATGAGCCGTTTCTGGGGTCAGTGCTATCGGTCCTGTTCGTATTCATCAGCGGACTTCTGCTGACGCTCGTGCTCGTTTCGGGATACATCATCAGAATAAAGACAAAGAAAAAAATCACTTAATTATTAAACATTTATAAAAAAACAGAAAAATTATGAGACTCAAAAGTGTTATTACAATGGTATTCGCATCTGTTGCATTGCTGGTTGGTACAACTTCATGCGGTGATGACGATGACGACAAGGTGGTATCAGCAGCCGAAGCAATGGCAGGCGAATACAACGGCGAACTTGGCATAAGCGTGATGGGCACGGAGGTGAAGAGCGAAGGCATATTCAAGGTTACAAAAGCAGACGGCACTCACATCGACCTCACATTGCCGGCAGCAGGCGAAGGCGCAATGGCATTGCCATCGCTCGACGTAAAGAACATTCAGACAACAGCCGAAACTGAAATCACCGTTGGCGACCAGAAGGTTAAGGCCTACACAGCCACTCTCGACAGCTATTCAGGCACTATTACAGTAAACGGCGAGGAGAAGGCTTATACAATTACAAACCTTTCGGTAGCCGTTACGGGCAATGCCTGCGTAATTACCTACACCCTTAAGTATGGCAAGATGCCAATGGCTATGTCAGCAACCTTCCAGGGAACAAAAAAGTAAAGAATTCTTTTTGATTCATAGATGAAATCAAGGCTTATTATTTTGATTCTGTCCGTCAGCATGGCTTCGACTGTGCTGGCGGCCAGTCATGTTATAAAGGGTAAAATCACGAGCGCAAACGGCGAGCCTCTTCCCGGCACAAACATAACGGTGAAAGGCACGAAAAGCTTTGTTACAACCGCCGATGCAAACGGAGACTACAAGATTGAGGTAGGAAACAACAAATCTTACAGAATTACGGTTTCCTACGTTGGATACGTTACTCAGACATTCAGCGTATCGGTAAACAACGACGACGTAAGCAAGAACGTTAGAATGGTTGAGGACGAACACTCGCTCGACCAAGTGGTGGTTACGGCAACACACACCGCCAAGGCTCTGAAAGATGTGCCAGTGGTTACGCGCCTCATCACCCTGTCGGACATTCAGAAGGTTGATGCCACCAACATTCAAGACATGCTCACGCAGGAACTTCCGGGACTGGAGTTCGGCCTGGCAATGAGTCAGGAAACATCGCTTAACATGAGCGGATTCGGCGGCAACGCAGTATTGTTTCTTGTAGACGGCGAACGAATGGCCGGCGAGACAATGGACAATGTTGACTACAACCGAATGAATCTGGACAACGTGGGCAGAATTGAGATTGTGAAGGGCGCATCGTCTGCCCTCTACGGATCTAACGCCGTGGGCGGAGTGATAAACATCATCAGCCGCGAGAATACCGAGCCTTGGACGGCAAACGTAAACTCGCGTTTCAGTTCGATGGGAAACGAATGGCGCAACGGAGCAAACTTCTCTCTGAACAAAGGGAAATGGAACTCGCAGACAAATTTTCAGCATACAGATATCGAGCCGATAACGCTTTCTGCCGGAATGTCGTCGGCCGAAAGAGCACTGGCAATTCTGCAAGGCAAGACAATTGACGAGGACAAGTCGGACATCAAGCGACTGTACGGCCAGGAAACATTCAACGTAAAGGAGCGGCTCACGTTCAGCCCAACCGAGAGGCTGAAATTTGTGGCTAGCGGCGGATATTTCTTCCGCGACAGTCAGCGCGACACATACAGCTATCACTTCAACGCTTACAGCGCAGGACTGAAAGGACGCTTCACCGCGGCAAACGGCAGCAATCTCGAAGTGTCGTACGCCTTCGACCAATATGACAAGGCCAACTTCGATACTAGCGGAAAGCGCACTCACGACCACGACTACAGCAACATTCAGCACGTTGGCCATGCCATCTACAACCATCTTCTTGGCAAGAACACACTAACAGTCGGAGCCGACTTTATGCACGACTATCTTACAACATACCAGTTTCTGAACAACGCCGAAAACTCGCAGAACAATGTCGACGGATACGCACAGTTCGACTACAATCCGACACAGAAGCTGAACATCGTTGGAAGTCTGAGATACGATTATTTTTCGGCATCCGACAATCAGTCTGTCACCGCCCGACTCGCCGCAGTGTACAAACTGAAGCACTTAACCCTAAGAGCCAACTACGCCAGCGGATTCCGCGCGCCGTCGCTCAAAGAGATGTACATGCACTACGACATGGGCAATATGGGTTACATGATAATCGGAAATCCCGACCTCTCGCCCGAGAAGAGCAACAACTACAACATTGCCGTAGAACACAACGGAAGCGTGCGAAACGGCGGCATCTTTGACGGAAACTACAACATAACGCTGATGGGCTACTGCAACGTGTTCGACAAGCGGATAACGACCGTAGAGCGATTCTGGGTGGTAGATGCCGGCAATGCCGAGGGCGGATTTCAGATTAAGGCCGACGACAAGCATCTTACATCGCACGAAACGGCCGACGACATCACATACAAATACACCGATGACGACGGAACCGAAAGAGAGGCTCTGAGCAGCGCACTCTACTGGAACGAGGACGGAGTGAAGGTTTACGGCCTTGAACTGAGCGCGAAATACAACTTCGACTTCGGACTTGGACTGAAATACAACTACTCGTACATGCACGAAAGCGGAAACGTGATTGACAGCCAGTTTACGCAGCCACGCTCGCACTCTATGACGTGGAGCGCCGACTACGAGCACCGGTTCAGCCGCAACTACAAGGCAAGCATAACCCTTTCGGGACGCGCCCTCGGAGCACCGCAGTCGGGACGCAAAGATGTTGAGCAGGGCTATTCTATATGGAAATGTATGATTCAGCAGCACATTCAGAAAGGCATAAGACTGAACTTTGCCGTAGACAACCTGTTCAACTACGTTCCAAAAGCCTACCACTACAACTCTCCGCTCACAACCGGAAGAAACTGGAGCGTGGGACTATCGATTAACATTGACAGATTTTTTGAGAAATAATTTATCGAAACAATGAAATTATCCGAAAAAGCAAAACGCACCTGGAAACGGATAGGACTTGCCGTTCTCGCACTGACAGCCGTCGCAGCCTTGGCAGCCGTTTGGAACACTTGGTTCGGACGCACACGCATTGCCTTCGTAAACTATCAGGTCATAACCCTTGGCGAGATTAGCAAGGCCAACGACAATCCGTTCATCAAGATTGAGGAACTGCCGCTCGACAGACTCGACGACATCGACGACTACGACATGGTTTTCGTCAACGCCATGGGCATTCGCCTAACCGAGGAGCAGCGCGACAAGATTCAGATGGCTGGCTGGACGGGAACGAACATCCTTACAACGATGGCTACAAATCCCGACAACTACATCGTCAGCGTAGACAGCATAACGGCCGACACCATTAACACATATCTGCGAGGCGCAAGCCGCCAGAACTATCGTTCGATGCTCAACTACATCCGCACGAATGTTGACAAGAAAATCATCTTCTGCGGAGACATCGATGCCGCCACTCCATCGCCAACCGGAATGTTCTCGCATCCCAACATCGAGCATCCCGACGATGAAAACGTTTACTTCGAAACAATCAAGGATTACGAGGCATATCTGCAAAAGCACAATCTGATAAAGAAAGATGCTCCGCGAGTAATCGTAACCGGCGCGATGGGCAATCCGAACGAGTTGATTCTCGCTCTCGAGAAGAGCGGAAACACGGTTTACGGCATAAACGGAATGTTCGTAAGATTCCTGAAGATGCTTGAAGACGAACGCCCCGGCATGAAGTTCAACGCAGTAGTGAACCTCGCCCACGGGCGACTGGGCGACAAGGCGGTAGAATGGCTCGCACAGCAGAATATTCCGCTGTTCGGAACGCTCAACATAAACCGCCTCACTTCCGAATGGGAAGAGGACAAGCATGGAATGCAAGGCGGCTTTATGAGCCAGAGCATCGTTACGCCCGAGATTGACGGCGCAATACGCCCCTACGTCCTCTTCGGACAACGAATAAACAATGAGGGACTGCACGAGGCATACACCATTCCCGACAGGCTCGAAAAATTCGTAAAGACCGTAAACAACTATATCTCGCTCCAGAAGAAGGCTAACAAAGACAAGCACATTGCCATTGTCTATTTCAAAGGTCCGGGCGAGCAAGCTCTCTCGGCTTCGGGCCTCGACGTTGTGCCGTCGCTCTACAACATGCTCAAGCAACTTCAGAGCGAAGGCTACAACACCAGCGGAATGCCTTCCTCGGCAGAGGCTCTGCGACAGATTATACAAAAGAAGGGAACGCCGATAAGCGACCTCGGCACAATCGAGCAGCATCCCGACACGGTTGTGCGCATACAGTTCGGCAACATCGCGCTTCTCCCCCAGCCTCTTGCAGGGCACGGCGAAAACACGTTCAAGATTGTACACGGAACGGATGCCGACCCTGTGAAGGAATTTCAGAATGCCTATTTCTGGATTCAGAATACATTCAAGGCCGACGCCATGATACATTTCGGCACGCACGGCGGACTAGAATTCACTCCACGCAAGCAGGTGGCGCTGTCGGGCAACGACTGGCCCGACAAACTCGTAGAAACAATTCCGCACTACTATCTCTACACCATCGGCAACGTGGGCGAGGCTCTCATTGCCAAGCGCCGCACATACGCCGGAATTCAGAGCCACATCACGCCGCCGTATCTCGAAAGCAATCTGCGAAACACATACAAATCGCTTACAGATGCCATTCAGGCTTACGAAAAATCGCCTTCGGATGCGGCATCGATAGCCGTAAAGAAGATTGCCATAAGCATGGGAATTCATCGCGACCTCGATATGGATTCAGTCCCTACCAAGCCGTGGACTGCCGACCAGATTGCCAAGGTTGAACACTTTGGCGAGGAGATTGCCAACGAAAAGATTATCGGCCAACTCTACACTCTCGGCGAGCCTTACGAGCCACAGCGCATAGAATCTACGGTCTATGCCATGGCTACCGACCCGATAGCCTACAGTCTGCTCAGTCTCGACAAGCAGCTTAAGCGCGCCAAGGGCGATGTCGAGAAGCACAAGGCACTCTTCACCTCGCAGTATCTTAATCCGGCCAAGGCTCTCGTGGGCCGACTTCTCAATGGCTCGGTTGAGGTTAGCGATGCCTTCATCTGCCGCACCGCCGGAATAACTCAGCAGCAACTCGACAAGGCTCGCGAGATTGAAAGTTCGCAAAACAATCCGTCGGACATGATGTCGATGATGATGGCAATGATGGGCAGCGACGACAAGAAGAACAACCAAACTTCAAAACCAGCAAAGGCCGAAAAGAAGCCCGATGCCGAAGCAATGAAGAAGATGAAGGAAGCCGGAAAGGGCATGGACCCGAAAAAGGCTCTGCAAATGGCAAAGATGGCCGGAGCAAGCCCCGAGGCACTGAAGAAGATGGCTGCCGCAATGGGACTCGGCGCAAACAGCACGAAGAACGACAACGTGAGCGGCATGATGGCAAAAATGGCTGCCATGAAAAAGTCGTACACAAAGGAAGAGACATTTCTCGCCAATGCCATAATGGAGGTTGAACGCACGCTTAAGAACGTGAAAGTCTACAAGCAGCAGCTTCTCGACGCACCAAGGCACGAACTTGCATCTATGATGAACGCCCTCAACGGCGGCTACACTCGCCCAAGCAGCGGCGGCGATGTCATCGCAAATCCTCGCGCCCTTCCAACAGGCTGCAATCTGTACGGAATAAACGCCGAGGCCACTCCAACCGAGCAGGCTTGGGAAAAAGGAAAGGCACTTGCCGACAACACGATAAAAATGTACCGCGAACGTCATCACGACTCCATTCCGCGAAAGGTTTCGTTCACCTTCTGGTCGTCGGAGTTCATCGAGACTGGCGGAACAACTATGGCTCAGGCTTTCTATCTGCTTGGCATTGAGCCTGTACGGGATGCCTTCGGGCGTGTTACCGACATCCGTCTCATCCCGAGCAAGGAACTTGGGCGTCCGCGCATCGACGTTGTAATTCAGACATCAGGGCAGTTCCGCGACATTGCCGCATCACGCCTCTATCTTCTAAACCGCGCCGTGCAGATGGCTGCCGAGGCAAAGGACGACAAGTTCGAAAACATGGTGAGCGAGGGCGTAAAGGAATCAGAACGCGCCCTCACCGAATCGGGAATCTCGCCAAAAGACGCTCGCGAGATGTCAACCTTCCGTATCTTTGGCGGACTGAACGGCGGCTACGGAACGGGCATCCAGGAGATGGTTCAGCAAGGCGACAGTTGGAAGTCAGAAGACGAGATTGCCGACACCTACATCAACAACATGTCGGCCTTCTACGGCTCTGAGGAGTATTGGGAGAAGGCTTCGAAAGTGGCTTTCAAGGCAGCACTGACGCGCACCGATGCCGTGGTTCAGCCGCGCCAGTCAAACTCGTGGGGCGCGCTCTCGCTCGACCATGTCTACGAGTTCATGGGTGGAATGAATCTTGCCGTGCGCAACGTTACGGGCAAAGACCCCGACGCTTATCTGGCCGACTATCGCAACCGCAACAACAACCGCATGCAAGAGGTAAAGGAAGCCATCGGCATTGAAAGTCGCACAACAATCTTCAACCCAACCTACATCAAGGAGAAGATGAAGGGCGGCGCGAACGAGGCTTCAGAAATCGCCGGCATTGTAGAAAACACTTACGGATGGAACGTGATGAAGCCTAAGGCAATCGACAGTCAGATGTGGGAGAAAATCTACAACATCTACGTCAAGGACGAGATGAATCTGGGCATCGACAAGTTTATGAAGGAGAAGAATCCGGCAGCCATGGAACAGATGGCTCACACCATGGTTCAGACCATTCAGAAAGGGTTGTGGAAGGCTTCGCCCGACAAGCTGAAAACCCTTCAGAAACTTGAGCAAGACCTACACGCCGAGGCCGAAGCACGAATGCACGAGAATATGGATAAGGACGAAAACAAGGGCACGGTAATGAAGAAAGAGACTCTCTCCGACTCTGCCGAGACAAGCACAACCATCGTTACGGCTTCGGTTGCAATAGCCTTCGTGCTTGCTGCCTTTGCGATAATCGCCGTAATAATCCGCAAGCGTCGCAAACAAGAAAACGAAGAGGAAGAATAATGGAAATTGTAGTTCTTGTACTGATGTTTCTGGTCATGTTCATGACATGGCTGAAACTGTCCTTCCTGAAAGCATGGCATATAGCGGTAATCTCCGCTATATGCTCGCTTTTCATCATACTAACGTGGCGCATTGCCATAGAGCAGAGCCGAAACGAGATAAGCGAATGGCTCGGCAACCAGCGTCTGATGCTCGACACATCGGTGGTGCTAACCATCGAGGTTCTGTGGCAGATGTGCTTCTGCCTTCTGTCGGGAAAGCTGCTCTACGGCGAGAAGGTTGGCAGACGCACAATTTTCGTCTATCGCGCGCTCAGATTCTTTCCGGGCATACTTATACTGCCAGTTCTGTTTTATGCGCTGATTCAGGCCGTATATGCCTTTACAGGGATTAGTTTCTCGCTTGTCGCGTATGCAGTGGCGGCATTCGTCTTTCTTCTGATGTCTGGCGGTGCATTCGTCATCCGCCTTCTGCTGCCCGAGAAACCGCTTCGGCTTGAGATTCTGTTTCTCTGCGCTTCGATGATTCTCATTCTCGGCATCATTGCCACAGTAAAGGGTTCTACTACATTCAAAGGGTCCGACCCGATAGAATGGACTGCCTTGGGCTCATTTGTCGCACTTGCCGCCGTGTGTGGCGTGGCAGGTTACGGCATCAGGCTCTACAAAATCAGAAAAACTTGTAAATAAAATCAAACATCATTATGGAAATAATTTCAGACATTCTCTATTGGATAAGCACCGGACTGCTTGTTCCGGTAATCATCGCACTTATCCTTCTTTTTCTGCGTTCGCTGCTGCTCATCGGCAGTTTCTTCGGACAGTATCTGGCAATGCGGAAGTCGGCTGCGCAAATCCGAAAGGCTCTCACAGGAATCACTTCCGAAAATGTAGACAGCGTTACGGCCAATCTGCCCAAAAAGAACGATATGCTTGTCGTTTCTTTCGTAAAGAAGATGATTGAAAGCAAGGATAACTATGCCGAGGTGAAGCGTCTGCTTGCCGAGTTCGAGATTGCAGCCGACAAGGACCTCGCAACGTGCAAGATGCTCTCGAAGCTCGGTCCGATGCTCGGACTTATGGGAACTCTCATTCCAATGGGACCGGCTCTGGCCGGCCTGGCATCGGGCGACATCGAATCTATGGCGCGCAACATGCAGGTTGCCTTTGCCACAACGGTTACAGGACTGGTTGCGGCAGCCATCGGCTACGTTGCTCAGCAGGTAAAGCAACGCTGGTATCTGCAAGACATGACTAATCTTGAATATCTTTCCGACATCCTAAAAAAATAAATATGCGCCACAGACTGTTAAAGAATAACGATGAAGACGACCCGATGTCTACGGTGTCGAACCTGTTCGATGTTGCAATGGTTTTTGCCGTCGCGCTGATGGTTGCATTGGTTACGCGGTTTAACATGACCGAAATGTTCAGCACCGAGGATTTTACGATGGTTAAGAATCCGGGAAAGAAGAACATGGAGATTATAACCAAGGAAGGAAAACAGATAAACAAATACACTCCGTCTGACGACCAGTCTTCGAAAGACGGAAACAAGGGCAAGCGCGTAGGAGTTGCCTACCAACTCGAAAACGGCGAGATTATCTACGTTCCGGAATAAGAAGAAATCCGAGACTGCAACCACTTTTTGCAGCCTCGGATTTCTTTAATTTTATTATGTTGTTCCAGTAATGGAAGCAGGAGGAAGGACGGTGGCTGGAGATTGTGAAGGATTTTTCTTTTTATAATTATCATATTCTTGCTCCACTTTCTCTTCAAAAGTCTTCCTTACAAAGGAACATAAGTCTCTAAGTTGTATGCACATATCACGACGATTACTGTCCATCTCGATAAAATTATTACATTTATCTGATTTCATAATTCTTACTCTAGGTGCTAGTACACCATTATGTGTTGCTCTACAACGCGCAAATTGATAAAAAAAGTCTATAAAATTTTTCTCATCCAACGTAGATGTTTGACTGAGATTAGGACTCAAGAACAGATTATAAAATTGTTTGAAGTGATCTTTTGCGTTCCCTAATTTATTATTTTTAACATCATAGCCTGTGATTGGCTCGAAGCTACTATTTCTATAAAAAGTGCCTATTATATCAATTACAGAAGATAACAATAAAAATGCTGGCATACCATAACAACTATCCTCCTCCTTTTTGGGAGTATTTATACAATAATCTGCAATTCTCAGATACTCACTGATTGTATCGATTGCAAATTCGTTATAAGAATCACAACTATATTCCATCTTATACTATTATTAAATTATATACAACTGTTTACGGGCGAGGCACGCAGTAAAATGCAACCTCGCCCTGTTTTATGCCAATTCTGAAAAATCAGAAATTATCAACGTGGATTTCGAAGAATGCCTGTGGATGATTGCAGACTGGGCACTCCTCTGGAGCCTTCTCGCCCACTACAATATGACCGCAGTTGCGGCACTCCCAAACCTTAACTTCGCTCTTTGCAAATACTTCCTGCATCTCAATATTCTTTAGAAGAGCACGGTAACGCTCCTCGTGACGCTTCTCGATGGCAGCCACCATGCGGAACTTAGCTGCAAGGGCTGTAAAGCCCTCTTCCTCGGCTGTTTTTGCAAAGCCCTCGTACATGTCTGTCCACTCGTAGTTTTCGCCCTCAGCAGCAGCCAAAAGGTTCTCGGCAGTAGAGCCGATGCCATTCAGTTCCTTGAACCAAAGTTTGGCGTGTTCCTTCTCGTTGTCGGCAGTCTTCAAGAATATCTCTGCCAACTGCTCAAAGCCTTCTTTCTTTGCCTTAGAAGCAAAATATGTGTACTTGTTTCGAGCCATAGACTCACCCGCAAAGGCCTCGTGAAGGTTCTTCTCTGTCTGAGTTCCCTTCAGGCTCTTTGGCTCGTCCTCAACCTCCTTAAACTTGCTTGCTGGAACCTTGCACTTTGGGCATTTTTCTGGTGCAGAATCGCCCTCATGAACATAACCGCACACTGTGCATACATACTTTTTTGTCATAATAGTTTGTTTATTTTTGGTTAGTACTTGTTTGTATTTATCTGGGTATAAAGATAATAATATTTTGCACAATTATACGAATAAAATCCATATTCTTTTCCAATTTATATTATTTTAGTCCGTTTTCATCTGTAAAATGACGACTTTGACATACAGACACAAAAAGGTTGTTTCCCAATTTTTCGTTGAGAAACAACCCGATATTTTGAAAAAAGTCTGTTACGGATTTAGTAGCCGAAGATGGTTTCGGTAGACACTTCGTGAACCTCGCCAAGACTCTTCAAAAAGTCCATGTCGAGTTCCTTCGAATCGCCGAGAATGAGGTATCGATATGTGCGACCCCTTACGTTTTCTTTCTGAAAATCAACAAGATCGTCGAGTGTCATATCCTTCACCTTATTATACACATCGATGTCGATGTCGTGGTCGTGTCCCATATCCTGAGCATTGAAATATGAGTTCAGAACCCACTCGCGCGAAGTACGCACAGTTGCAAGTCGCTTCAGCAGAGCCTCCTTCGCCATCGCAAACGAAGTCTCACTCTTCGGCATGTTCTCGATGATATCCTTGAACACGCTAACGCAATCCTTCATCTTGTCATTCTGAGTAATGATGTAGGTGTAGAACGAGTTGGTCTTATCCTTGCCGGCTCCGTTCACATATCGTGCCGATGCCGAGTAAGCCAATCCGCGAGCCTCGCGCAATTCCTGGAAAACAACGCAACTCATGTCCTGTCCGAAGTAGTTGTTGAACAACTCAATATCCGGCACAATGGCTGTATTGTACTTCTGACCATCGTTAGAATACATCTGCATGTATATATTTTTCGCTTCGTAAGGAGCGATAAACACCTCAGTCTTTGACACTTCCTGCTTTACAAAATCATTATCAACCTCGGCAGATTGTGGTTGCTTCGCAGTCTTGTGCAGTTTGTCGACCATTTTGGCAACCTCAGTCATTGAAAGAGGACCATAATACAAAACGGTCTGCTTGTAATCCTTCAGCTTGCCAAGTTGTGCGAGCAGAGTCTTTGGGTCGGCACTCTCGAGTTCCTTCTGCGAAAGAATATTTGTCATGCTGTTCTTGTCGCCGAACATTCCCCAAGTCTGGAGATGAGAGAAGTTGCTTCGCTGGTCGAGTTTGCTGACTCTTCGCGACTCGATTGTGTTTGCAACGAAATCTGCATAAACCTCTTTGCTTACGTTTGCTTCGGCAAGCCACTTTTCGCAAAGTTCCATCGCAGGTTTCATATTTTCAGACAAACCGCTGATGACAACCGTTGTGCGCTTTGGCGAAACATTGACAGAAATTTCGCAAGCAAGTTCGTAGAGCTTTCGCTGAATCTGCTCGGCACTCATCTTTGATGTTCCGGCGTAGTTCATCAAATCTGATGCAACGCTCAACTCGCGGTCGTTCTTGCTTCCGTGCTCAACAATGTACGAAAGTTTGAAACGGCTATTGTCTGAATTCTGCTTATAAAGAAGCTTGTTTCCGTTCTTGAAATCAGAAACACTCAAATCTTTCTTGAAGTCGATGAACTTTGGCTCAATCTTCTCTACCTTAGTTTCAGCAACATTCTTTACGAAGTCGCTGCACTTGTTTCTGTTCATCTCGATTGGCGAGATGGCTGGCTTTTCGATCTTCTTCTCGTTAGGATCATCGCCCTTATGCTTGTAGATGCAAGCATAACCATCTGTCAGTGTGCGCTTTGCAAACGCTACGAGATCGGCCTTTGTAATCTTAGAAAGTCGGTCTATTTCCTCAACACGATATTTCCAGTCGACACCATCGACAAACGCACTCACAAACATGCTTGCACGACTGCTGTTCTTTTCGAGAGCCTTCATCTTTGAAAGACGAAGATTATTGATAACCGCTTTCAGAAGCTCTTCGCTGAAATCGCCCTCGGCAATCTTCTTAACCTCGGCAACGAGCAAGTCGCGAGCCTGTTCAAGAGTCTGGCCTTCTTTTGGCACAGCGATTGTGTAGAGCACAGAATAATCGCTCATCGAATTGTTATAAGCCTCAGCCTCAAGCACTTTCTGCTGCTGGTTCAGATTCAAATCGAACAATCCGGCAGTACCGTTTGTCAAAAGTTTCTCGATAAGATTCAGATAATCAGCCTCTTTGCTGCTGCTTCCTGGGAAAGGCCATGAAACAGTAACCATATCAGCCTCGCGTCCGTACACATCTTTATATACAGGAGCAGTAAGCGGCTTAACGGCAGGAATGTCGAGATATTTGAGCTGTGGATTTGGCTTCCAGTCGCCGAAATACTTGTCGATTGTTGCCATAACCTCGTCGAAATCGAAGTCACCACTCATACAAATTGCCACATTATTAGGCACATACCAATATTTAAAGTGGTTCTTGATGTTTGTTATCGAAGGATTCTTCAGGTGATCCTGAGTTCCGATAACAGTCTGCATTCCGTAAGGATGATTTGGGAACAGAATTTTGTTTGTCTGCTCGAAAACCTTGTCGAAATCGCGAGTAAGATAAATATTGTATTCCTCGTAAACGGCCTCAAGCTCGGTATGGAATCCTCTGATAACCAAATCCTTGAATCTATCAGACTGAATCTTAGCCCAGTTATCTACCTCGTTGCTTGGAATATCTTCGATGTAGCAAGTAACATCCTCGCTTGTATAGGCATTGCTTCCAACCGAACCAATCTGAGCCATCAGCTTGTCGTACTCGTTTGCCACAGCAATGGTTGATGCCAAGTAACTGAGCGAGTCGATTTTATGATAGATAGCCTTGCGCTGAGCCTCATCGCGTGTGTGGCGATAAACCTCGTAGCGAGCCTCAATGCTGTCGAGCAAAGGCTTCTCGCGCTTATAGTCGGTTGTACCGTACGAAGTAGTACCCTTGAACATCAAATGCTCAAGATAATGCGCCAAACCAGTTGTCTCGTGCGGGTCGTTTTTACCTCCAACTCTCACGGCAATATAGGTCTGAATACGCGGTTCTACCTTATTTACAGTAAGATATACCTTCAGACCATTGTCGAGCGTATAGATGCGAGCCTTCAGCGGGTCGCCGTCAACAGTCTGATAGTTATACTTCTTCTGAGCATCAGCCGCGTTGCATACAGCAGCGAGCAGCACAGAAATGATGAAAATCTTAAAATATTTCATTTTACGAATTATAATCTTTCTCGAACGCGCAAAATAAATAAAAAAATGTTAAACAAACGTTATTTTTTCGGACATTTTTGTATATTTTTGCACAAAATTCTTAATTAAAGATTTATGAATAGAAAAGCAATAATCATTTTGGGATTGTGCCTTGCAACGCTTTCGGCCTGCCACAAAGACGATGATATTCCGGAAGAGCCTGTTCCTGAAACAGAAGAGCCGACTACTCCGTCGGACGACGATGAGAAAGGTTTTTCTCTCGGCGACATTCCTGTTGAGGAGGTTTAGAGTTCACGAGCAGCCATCTTTGACAAAATTCTTCACACGCAAGTTTCTAAAGCATTTGTGTTTGACTGGAATATTAGGAATAGCGCACCTGTTTTTCTTGAAAAAATAACGAGACAATAAAAGCGGAAGTTTCTTTTAAGAAGATTCTTCCGCTTTATTTCTGTTTTCCGAAAAAAAACGGCAGAACATCACTGCCCCGCCGTCTTTTTTATAAGATTATCTTGTATATCCGCCAAAATGCCATTCTTCCGAAGCATTGTCACTTGATTCTAATATCGATACACGCTCTATAATCTCGTGTACAATAGCCACTGGTTTTACATATAATTGCTTCATAAATTCTACTTACTGCTTCTTGAACAGCCAATTGGTTGCTCGACAAGTATAATTAACCTTGTTAGATGAATCAACTTTTGTCTTTGGATCGAGTGAGGATAATCTTAAGTGTGTTGCATCTACATATATAATATTATAATCTTCGAAATTAGCCGGAACCATGTTGTAAGCCAAGCGTCCCAATGGGAATGTAGCTCCGCCCTCATAGTGATAGATTCCGTAAACCTTTGAGAATCTGCGCTGCGACTCAACATCGCCAAGATTTCTGTTGCCCTTGAACAAGTCGAAGCTCTCGCCCAGATAAACCTTGAAGTTTCCGTAACGTGCCTTTGGAGTATTGTAAGTAACATAGTTGAAGTTGCTCTTAACAATACACAGATTCTTGAAATCAATATCCTTGTAACTCAAGTTTCCTCCATTACGGAAGAACATTGAAGTGCCGTCGTTCTTTGCATAGGCATCGTAAGCAAGGCTGTAATTGCCAAGAGTTGAATAGAACGATTTTCCAACAGATTCGGTGTAAAGGTTCTTAGACCAATCGCCCCTGTTGGCATTGCCTGTATTACCGTTAGACTCATACCACAAATCGCCCGGATTCTTAACATAGTCGTATGTTACTTCTGTTCCGCGGTCGATGATACCGTTGCAGATAACGCCCTTCTTGCCATCGTAGTTTGTCTGCTGAGAGTTTGTCACGAACAATGAGAAGTTTATGCTCAGCATATCGTCGATTGGCATTACATACTTACACTTCTTATAAGAATATGTGCCGTTGTCCTTTATGCAGAAATCTGAATTACTTTTGTTCAACTCGCTCTTATCTGGACTCTCAATCAGATGGAAGTAAAGCTGCTGTCTGCTGCCGTTTACCGTTCCGTAATAGTTCTTAGACGATGCGTCGTATGTTGTCTCGCCTGTGTAAACCTCGTACTTGCCGTTTGTGTATGCAAAGAATACCAAGTTCTCGATACCCTCGGCAACATAATAATTGTTTCCGTTGTAATGCTGAGACATATCGCTTACAAGATGCTCCTGAACCTCGTTTACGAACATTGCCTTGGTTGTCTCCTGCAAGTCATTGTCGTTTACGTCTATGCGCTCGTAGTTGCCGTTCTTGCTGTAGTACAGCTTCAGGTTAACGCCCTGTGGCTTGCAAGCCTCGAAGTTCATCTTCATGTAGTCTCTCAATCCGTAGAAGTCTACGCTGTTGAGGTTCTCGCCCGCATAACCCTGTCCCCAGTAAGCGCGGCCGCGGTTTGTGTCGAACATTTCGCCCTGCCAGTTACCGTTAAGAAGGATGCTCTTGTCGTCAGGCTGCTCTGTATAGTTAAAGCTGAAGCACTTTCCTGCAACATACTCTTTAGCGCCGTCGCCAACCATCTTCATTGAGTAAACAAACTCGTCGAAGTTTGTAGGAATATTGTCTGACTTTGTTGAAACGCCGTCGTCAATACGAGTAAAGACGATTACAGAAAGTCTTCTTCTTAGTTCCTCGTAGCTTACAGTCATTCCTTCAGGAGCAGTTATATGTCTGTCTACTGCTACAGGAGGCATTGCGATGTAGAGGTCGAGGTGCATATAATAACCGTCTTCCTCTTTTGTAATAATGTAATCGTATTTGCCGTCTTCAGCCTTCTTCTGAGTGTTTGAAAGGCTTGCGAATGGAGCTTCATAAACAATAGGATTGTTGAGTCCGCTTGTGCTGTACTCGCCTGTATCGCCGTTGCCGAGAGTAAGTTCGAAGTATGATGTCTTCTCGCCAGCGCCCTCAACTCTCAGGCTGTGATTTTCACATTCGATACTTCCTTTTGAGAAGAAGCAAGCATCCTGACCGCTGAACTGTGCTCTTGTAGGGTGAGAGAACTTGCCGTCGGCACGCTTCTCTGCCGGAACCTTTACCTGTATACGAAACATCGGAACAAGCATTTCCATCTTTACATTAGGAAGTGTCTTGGTATCTATATTATCCTGAGTAACGATGCCTGAACCTCCAAGAACACAAAGATTTGAAACATCAGACATTGAAACGTCAGACAAGGTTGCAACCTGCTGTGTCTGATTCATGAAATCGAGTTCGCCAAAAGTAAAATTACACTTTCCGTCTACATTGGCAATAGTCTCTGTATATCGTTCGTTCCAAGGATAAATGGCATACATATAAGAACCCGCTGCCGGAGTGCCAGTTACATAGCCCTTGAACATTGCATTTGTACTCGGAGTAAAGCTATCGCTTGAGCTGTTTACATCTACGCTGAAAATACCGTTTCTAACACAGTCGTAGCTTGCAGCCACGTTGTTTTTTACACAGCATGTAGTGGTGTAGACAGCAAGCTGGTCTTTGTTTGTCCAGTTCATCTGCAAATCAGACCAACTGTTTTTAGCATTAAAATCCAAACGGGTACTTTTGCCTTGCGACATAAGTACTGTGTACTCTTCACCTTTTGTTTTCTCCGACGTATTATTGTCTGTAAACAGATTCTCGTCGGCACACGAACACACTACAAAGATAGATGTAGCGAAAATTAGTCTCGGGAAATTCTTAAAAGCCAAAAAATTCATAAATCCAGAAAAATATAATCTTATTGTTTTTATTTCATATTGGGGAAAGGCAGTTTAATAGAATACTTTTGTAGGGTCGTTCATTTCCTGCTTTCGCTTTTTAGCCAAGCCGTCTTCTACAGGAATATCACCGGAAATATAGAAATTGGCAATATTGCCACTGCACAGCAGCTCGATGGCAACCGATGACGGCTTTATATACCTCTTGCTGCCGCTGTTATTAAAATCAGCAGAACCCAAGTTTTTAATTTTTTTCATGTAATTTACAGTTTACCTAAACCTATAATTAGAATTTTAAAATCAACTCTCGTTTTTCACCGTGGCCTTAGACTTTATGTTTCAGCATCTCAATAGCATCATTTTCAATAGTCATCTAAATTTGACCGCAAAGAGAATAAAAAAATATCAATTAGCAAATAAAACATAGCAAACAAGCACAAAAAATAGCTTTTTCTTGACTTAAGTCAAATGTTAAAAAATGTTATTTTATGTATTGATTTTTACTTTTTACAAATTATGAACACAGATAATAACCGACAGTTTTATTTTCTCAAAAACTCTTCAGAAAGCATTATTACTGAATAATTTGCAATTCGGCTTATTGTATTTCGTACATGGTACTTTCCTACAAACTTTAAAATTATGAAAATTCGCCCATAAAATACAATAACATCAATATAGAATTAGGGGGCAAATTTAGAAAATCGGGTGTAGACACATCAAGACAAACCGACGGGCTGTATAGAAACAACAGTTCGGTATAATTTTAAGCCTGTCCATCTCGAACGAATCCAAAAGATTTTTTCAACTTTCAGCTCTCAGCTTTCAAAAAATTTGTCCATTGTCAATTGTCCCTTGTGAATTATTATCGGCTTGCTTGCCCGAATCTTCCTCGTAGCTTGAACGAAGGTTGAACGAACCTTGAACGTATCTTGAACGTACCTTGCCCGAACCTACCCCGTAGCTACCCCGTTCCTTCTCCATACCCTTCGGCTTACTTTCGGCTTGTTATTTCCTTACCATCCCCTTACTGTCGGCTTACTATCGGCTTACCTCAATATAGGCTGACTCTATCTTGAATCGAACTTGCGTATAGATGTACGAAAATTTTTTATTTTTTTAACCCAAAAGTCCCCATATATAAAAAAAAATATATACTTTTGACTTCAAAATAATATTTCGACAATGAAATTCAGTATAAAATCGAACGTTTTGGTAGACCAGCTACTCGATGAGATTGCTGCAAGATACCCAGAAACAGATGAGTCAACAATCGTTACGGACATTCACCTTCAGCCTCATCAGGACACCGGCGAGCTGATGGCTTTCAACGATGACGACGAACTGCTTGCACAGGTTATCATCGAGGAGTGGGCAAACTCAAATTCAGAGCATTTCATTGACGACGTAAAGCATTTTCTTGGTTCGAGGATTCACTCAAAGAAGAAAAGTCTTGAGAAACTTGGCGTTATGCAGCCATACTCTATCGACCTTGTAGACGATGACAAGGAAACAATCTCGGAACTTCTGTTTGTCGACGGAGACACCGAAATCCTGAACAAAGAACTCCTGAAAGGACTTGACAACGAGCTTAATGATTTCTTGAAGAAACTGCTCGAAGACTAACGATATAACATTATAACCTTATATACAAAGAAATAAGGGCGTGCCGATGAAGATATCAGCACGCCTTGCTTTTTTCATGGCGAATGTAACACTATGGGTAGCGTTTGGAAACACCAACCGGCTGATTGTTCGGTTCTTTATTCATAACTTTGCGACATTATTACAAATATTTAACAAACAAATACTATTTAATCTAATGAAAAGAAACATTTTGGCAGGTCTGGCTTTGGGACTTGCGGGATTTTCGTGGGCACAGCAGCCTACCATCTCGACAAAATACACCGCCGACCCTGCGCCCTATGTACATGGAGACACCATTTATCTGTACACAACCCACGACGAGGACGATGCAGAAAACTTTAAGATGTACGACTGGCTTCTGTACACTTCTACCGACATGGTAAACTGGCAAGACCACGGAGCCGTTGCCTCGCTCGACGATTTTAAATGGTACGACGGAAAGAACGGAGCCTGGGCCGAATGTGTGGTTGAACGCAACGGGAAATGGTACATGTACTGCCCTATCCACGGACACGGAATCGGCGTTCTGGTGGCAGATTCGCCTTACGGACCGTTCAAAGACCCTATCGGAAAGCCGCTGGTATGGCAAAAGGAGCACTGGAACGACATCGACCCGTCGGTTTTCATCGACGATGACGGACAGGCTTATATGTACTGGGGAAATCCGAAGCTTTACTGCGCCCTTCTGAACGAGGACATGATTTCGCTGAAGAGCGATGCAATGCAGCTCCACGATGTTCCTGAACACTATCAGGAAGGTCCTTGGTTCTACAAGCGCAACGGAAAATACTATCTGGCATACGCCTCAACCTGCTGTCCTGAGGGACTCGGCTACGCAATGAGCGACAATGCCCTCGGCCCTTGGACTTTCAAGGGATATGTAATGGCGCCAACTCCTCGCACACGAGGCAATCATCCGGGAATCATCGATTACAGAGGCAAATCGTTCGGATTCGGCCTGAACTACGATCTGAAGAACATCAGCATAAAGGAGCACAAGGAACGCCGAAACGTTGGCGCATTCCCTCTCTCATACAATGCCGACGGAACAATAGTAGAATCGCCTTACTTCCAAGATGTAAAAGTAGAGGCTGTAGGAACATTCAATCCGTTCCGCAAGGTAGAGGCTGAGACGATGGCTTGGGGCTACGGCCTGAAAACCGTGAAGAGAGGCATCGGCGACATCATCGTGACAGATGTGAACGACGGCGAATACATCTTGCTAAAGAACGTTGACTTTGGCAACAAAATGGCTCACAAGCTGATTGTAAGCGCAGCATCGGCAGTTGGCGGAAAGGCAGAATTCCACATCGACGGTGTTAAGGGAAAGATTATCGGCACAGCCACAATCAAGGCCACTGGCGGCGAAGACAAATACAAGGAGTTCCAGACAAGCATAGCTGCCGTTGGCGGAGTTCACAACCTTTACATCGTGTTCAAAGGCGCAAAAGGCAAGAATCTGTTCAACCTCGACTGGTGGAAGATGACCGAAATTCCAGCAAACTACGCAACTCTCGAAAAGGTTGTTGAGGACGGAGGAACAGGCAAATATCCAGCCGTGATGCAAGAAATAAACGGTCTGGAGGCTCACACGGTATTCATGCCAAAGGATTTGTCGCAGTTCAACGAACAGAATCCTCTGCCTGTGCTGGTTTGGGGCAACGGCGCATGCACCAACTCGCCTTGGGAGCACTTCAAGTTCCTGAACGAGATTGCATCGCACGGATATCTGGTAATCGCAACCGGATATTTCCCGAAGGAAGAAAAGCCTTATCAGGGCGAGATGTCTAAGCCGGAGCAGCAGATTCAGTCTATCGACTGGGCCATCGCACAGAACAGCGACAAGCAGAGCCCTCTCTACGGAAAAATCAACACAAAGGCAATCTGCGCATCGGGAATGTCGTGCGGCGGTCTGCAAACGCTTTACAACTGCGCCGACAAGCGAATCTCAACCTACATGATTTGCAACAGCGGTCTGTTCATAGACCCGTCAATAGCGATGCCAAACATGCCAATGCCGGGAAAAGACCAGCTGAAGAGCGTTCATGCGCCTATCATCTACATTCTGGGCGGCGAGACTGACATTGCATACAACAACGGAATGGACGACTTCCACCGCATTAAAGATGTTCCGGCATTTGCAGCCAACTATCCTGTTGGTCACGGCGGAACATATCGTCAGCCTCACGGCGGCGAGTTCAGATTCCCTGCCGTGGCATGGCTCAACTGGCAACTGAAGGGCGACCAGGAGGCTGCCAAGATGTTCAAGGGCGAGAAATGCGGACTTTCGCAGCGCAAGGGCTGGACTGTTGAAAAGAATCAGCTGATAGACAAATAAATATCCGTAGATTCGGACAACAAAATTAATAAGGTAGTGTGCAGATTCACTCCGGTTTAGGAAGAGTGATTTGCAACACTACCTTTTTCGTTGCAAAATATTGTTTATTCGGTATTTTTCTTATTTTTGCAGACGAATATTTCTTTTGAATTGGGAAAGACGAGACGACATATCAGACTTGTAATTGCGCTGCTGCTCATCGGCATCAGCCATTATGGTGGCGTGAAAGCCAAAAACATCGGCCGGAAGCCACAAGACAATGTGCAGGTAAGCCGATACGATGGTCTGATTAACAGTCTTGCAGAAGAACAAAACCAGCCGTTGAGCGTTGTTTTTGATTCTGACGAAGACTCACAACGCTACGGATGCAACCGCAATCCGCGTCTCACTCCTACGCACGGCTCCGAACCCGGCAACGGCTCGGGACATCTTTCGGGCAAATATCAATATTCACTCAAAAACATCCAGTTTCTTCACTTGTGCCGAAAAATTTGCGTTCGGCAGACAGGTGGCGCGTCTCCTCGCCATTACTACATAATTGCGTTGAGACGGATTCTTTGTTAGCTTGTCTCTCTTCCATCGAGAAAAAAGACAAGATTATCAACAAAAGAATTAAAAGAAACATTTATGACAAAAATCAAGAATTTGCAGATGGCAAAGAGCATCTGCAACGATGCGAGAATTAAGATAACCGACTCGTTCTTCGGGCTATGCAGCAAGGCGGTTTTTCTACCTACAAACAGCGAGATTGACGCAAAGACGCTCGAATACTCGCCAGAGATCGGCGGAAGGCTCAACACCATTCTGAACATGCCGCACGACAAGCTTATAATAACGCTCGAGAACTTCCACCCCGTTACGACGGTTAACGGAAACTACCTGCTTGAACTGTGCACGTCGCGCGACGGAAATTTTGCAGCACTGCAACTTTTCAGATATGTTTCGCTTAAATATTCGCCGGTTACAGACGTAATTTTTTTCGAAGAAAATGACGCAAGGCTCATAAAGGACAAACTCGTGTAACCAACTCAGAAACAGCGTATCACAACAATACGCTGTTTCTTTATCACTATAAATAATGACTCCGAAATGCTTAAATCACTAATTTTAGGTATTGCCGGCAACATTTAAAACCCCTATCTTTGCAAATGTAAAGGAGATACAGAACATGTTTCAAGATATATTAGTTTACGCAATCGTTGCTGTAACGTTTTGTTGCGCAGCGTACCACTTCTGGAAAGCGGCAAGTGGTAAGGGAAAATGCAACTGCAATTCTTGCGGAAAGAAGTGCAACTGCAACAAAAATTAGCCATAGTTTAGATTAAGTCGTTTATTACATAAGTTTGTTTATTTTATTTATTAGTACAAAAGACGCATCCTGTTGGGTAACATGATGCGTCTTATATTTTTTCCTTCTACTTTATTGCCGATTCCTCTATCAGGCCGTTCATCAAGGCATAGACCGTGAGACCGGCAATCGACTTTATTCCTGTCTTTGCAATGATGTTCTTTCGGTGCGACATCACGGTGTGAACCGAGATATTCAGAGTCTCGGCAATCTCCTTGTTCTGCAAGCCCTTGGCAACGGCAATCAGCACCTCCAGCTCGCGCTCCGACAAATCCTCGTTCATGGCGTATATGCTGCTCTCTGCCACCGCTTCGTCCTTCGGCTTCTCGTCCGAGCGGCACTGGCGGAGCACCTCTTCTATCCTCCCCACGCTGTCTGACAGCTCGATGCAGCCGTCAAACTGCTTCAGCACATCGCGCTCTGTGTAGTGCGATGCAATGGCTATGATGCTATAACTGAGTGTTGAGGGAATGTTGTGAAAGACATTTCGTATATTGTTTCGGCTTGAATAATCTATGATATGCGGCTCTACTATCAGAATTTCGGCTCTGTTGTGGATGATGGCCGACTGTGCCAGTTCTATCGAAGAAGTACGTTCAACCAAAACAACATCGGGCATACTTCCAATGATGGCAGTCATGCCCATTGACACAATTTCTGAATCGCTTAACAAAACAACCTTATTCTTCATTTCTCCTGTCCTCCAATGCTTCAACTGATGGTGCCAATAAATAATCCTCGATAAGCGCATGCTTCTTCAAGTCCTTCGACAAGCGGAAGAGGTCGAAAAGCACCGATGTGCGCTCCCGCGGCAGAGAATCGCCCGGCAAGTACTTGACGATGATGTTGATCAGGTCATCGAGTTTATCTTCTATGTTACTGTGATTCTCCTCAAACTGACGGATACAGAACGTGCCTCTCTCGCCACCCTCGAGCAGCGATTCGATATAAGGGAAAACATTTTCTTCCTCGTAGCTGAAATGGCTCACCACCTCGGCACGGTAGTCGTCGAAGAACTTGCGGAGTATTGTGCCGAACTTTGGCTCTATGCTGTTGGCGATGTGCATAAGATGGTTGGCAATGTGCCCCACGCGCTCGTCGAGATAATATCTGTGCGACTTGAGCAGATAGTCGATGAGCGACTTGAGCTGCTGCTCGTTAAGGAACGATTCTGGATAGTAATCCTCGAAACTGTAGATGTTGCAAACCATGAGGAAGAGGTTTACATCAACGCCGTACATCTTGCAGACCTCGGCAATAGAACGGTCGCCAAATCCAAGATTTATTCCAAAACGTGGAAAGACGAGTATTATGTCGTGAAATTCAGCCACTACATTTGCAAGCTTGTCATCGGCTGCAAACAGTTTTCTGTTCTGTATCATAAAAGCATATTTTATCTTTGTGCAAAGATACATTTTTTATCTTTTTCCGCCCGAAGCCGAAGCACAAAAAAACGGGGGCAACAGCAAAAAAACTGCACCCCCGTTATCATATTTATTTTCTTAGCACGGACGCTTCTTTGGCAGGTTGAATACATCCTGCACTTCCTTCATGGCCTCAGGAGTCATTCCATCAGGCTCGCTGCCCATGTTGCGGGCGCACATGTAGATGTTAGCAGCCTTGCAGAGCACGTCAGTCTGGTCGAAGGCATCCATGATGTCCTGACCTACGGCTACTGTGCCATGCTTCTCCCAAAGCACAACGTCGTGAGTCTTAATCTTCTCCAAAGTGTCCTTTGCAAGTTCAACAGATGAAGGCAGACCGTAAGGCACGATACCAATGCCAAGCGGAGCAAAGGCAAGAGTCTCTGGAATCATAGACCAAAGCACGCGTGTCATCTCATCGTCGCGCAAGAAACGCTGGATGTGGCTCATTGCCACAAGTTCTATCGGATGAGTGTGCAGAGTTGCCTTATAGCATGAGCCAGTCTCGAGCAGATAGTTCTGCAATGCAAGATGTGTTGGGAGCTCTGATGTAGGAGCAACAGGCTCGTCGGCAATAATCTCGTAGCTTGCGCAATCATCGCAGATACGAACGATAGAGCCATTCTGCATAGGCCAGCGTGCCAAGTCGCGCATACGCTTGCCAGTGCCCTTGCAATAGAAATACTTGCCCTTAAGCTGTGGCAGAACCATGCCAATCTGCTTAACAGGTGCAATGGCAGGCATAGCCTTGCACTCATCGTCCATGAACTCCGTAACGTTTACGGTGATGTTACCGCCGTTACGCTCAGCCCAACCTTTCTGCCAGAGGTAACCGGTAACCTCGGCAATTTGATCAACGACAGCTTTCAGTCCGTCGCGACCGTCAAGAATACTTTTCATTTTGTTTATTATGTTTTAATTATCCTATCAACTTTGGAAGGAAAGTAGAAATAATCAGCACCACGATACCGATGATAAGAACGGTAATGGTCTTGCGTGAACAGCCTTTCCATTCCTTAAGTATAATGCCCCAAACATTAGAGAATACCACATTGAACGCCATGAGGATGCAGAAAGACAATGTTGTAAGTGTCTCAGATGATGTAAGGAAGCCCTTGCCAAGAGACAGTCCGAAGAACTGACTGTACCACAAAGCACCAGCCAGGGCACAGAACAACAGATTGTTGCCCCAAACATCAGTCTTCTTGTAGTCGTCCCATGTCTTGTTTACGTTGTTCTGATAGAAGCAGTAAATAAGATTTGTAACGAATCCGCCGAGAGTTACCAACAATGTAGCAGGAAGTGTAGCATACATAGGGTCTGAATCGGCAAAGTGAATATCCTTTCCGAACTCAAGACCAACGTTGAAGCATCCGCTCATGAAGCCGGCAAGCAGCGCGATTGCAAGACCTTTAGGGAAGTTAAAGTCCTTAACGGCTTCTTTCTTCTCTTCCTCAGACAATGATGAAGCCTTCATCGAACCTGCAACACCGATAATGGCAATACCAACGAGCGTTACAACCACACCAAGAATCACAGAGAATGTGAGCGAAGAAAGTGCGTTAAGTTCTGGGAAGAAGACATTGAGCAGAACTGGGCCCATTATCGTTCCCAAGCCGGCACATGTGCCAAGCGCGATGCTCTGGCCAAGCGCAACGCCAAGATAGCGCATTGACAATCCGAATGTAAGTCCGCCAACGCCCCAAAGCACGCCAAACAGAACTGTCATCCAAATATTGAACGAACTTGTCTCGGCAAACAGTTCACAGAAGCTGTGGCCTTCCGGCACGGCAAGCATCGCTCCCAAGAATGGGAACAAAACCCACGCAAACACGCCCTGAACAATCCAATAACTCTCCCAGCTCCAGTTCTTTATCTTGTTAATCGGCACATAGCAAGACGACTGGCAAAATGCGCCGACAGCAATAATCAAAAGTCCTATTATCAATTCCATGTAACAGAATTTTTATATACAGAAAATACCCCAAACCCCTTCCTTTGGAAAAAGAAGGGGCAAGGGGTACAAACTCCTTTATTTATTATCTCTTAAGTGTTACGTTCTTCTCGTACTCCTGGCACTCCTTGATGAAGTCAAGACCAACAGGAACATTGTTGCGGAGGCAGAACTCATCGTAAACAGCGTTCCATGGCATAGCCTTGTGCTCCTCGATAGTAGCAAGTTTCTCGAAGCCCTGACCAGCGTTCTCCAAGTCGCGAATCTGCTGTACAGGCTCAAGCAATGCGCGAGTCATACACTTCTGAGCAGCGCGTGAACCTACAACGTATGCACCGATACGGTTGATAGAACCGTCGAAGTAGTCGAGACCGTAGTGTACGCGATCGATAGCACCTGCACGGACAATCTCGTAGAACAACTCAGTTGTAAGGTCGTCCATGATTGTAACGTGGTCAGAATCCCAACGTACTGGGCGTGATACGTGAAGCATCAACTCAGGAACGAACAGAAGCAATGAGCTTACCTTGTCGCCGATAGACTCAGTTGGGTGGAAGTGACCGGTATCGAGAGTTACCATCACGTTGTTCTTTGAAGCGTATGCGTTGTAGAAGTCGTTAGAACCAACAGTCATTGACTCAAGGCCGATTCCGAATACCTTTGACTCAAGGCATGGCTTCTCCCACTTGTACTTAGTTGCAAGAATCTCGTCGAGGCTCTCCTTCAACTGAGCGCGATACTGCATACGGTTTACAGTAACATCCTTAGAACCGTCGTGAATCCACAGGTTGATGATACAAGGATCGTTCTGATACTCACCCATTGCGTTTGCAATCTCGCGGCAGCGCTTCATGTGCTCAATCCAGAAGTCGCGAATCTCCTTGTTAGGGTTAGAGATTGTAAGGTTGCCACTCTTTGGGTGTGAGAAGTTTGTTGAGTTGAAGTCGAGCTTAGTGTTGTTTTCCTTACCCCACTCCATCCAACCTTTGAACATATCAACGCTACATTCGTTACGGTCGATGAACTTTCCGTTAAACTCTCCGTAAATCTCGTGAAGATTTAAGCGGTGTGTACCAGGAATAAGGCTCTTAGCCTTGAGAATGTCGGCACGAAGCTCGTCGATGTTGCGTGCAGCACCTGGATAGTCGCCTGTGCTCTGGATACCGCCAGACATTGCGCCTGCCTTTGGCTCGAAGCCGTGTACGTCATCGGCCTGCCAGCAGTGCATTGACAAATGGAAATCCTGAAGCTGTGCAATTACCTTCTCTGTATCAATACCAAGTTCAGCGTAGCGTTCTTTCGCTACCTCATAAGCTGAATGAATAAGCGATTCTTTCATAATTTCTTATATTAAAATTATAGTTGTTTTTTTATCTGTTTACAATTTTCTTAAACTTAGCGTATGCTGCATCCCATGCCTCTACGTTCTGTGGCTCGAATGTGTCGAGCTGCAATGTGCCGGCAAGCACCTTTCGCATAGCGTAAAGATCGGTAGCCTCGCCTGCTGCCATAGCCTGCACCATAACGTTACCGATGGCAGTAGCCTCTGACGGTCCGGCAACGACTGTCAAGCCGATGGCATTGGCCGTACACTGGTTGAGGAACTTGTTGCGGCTGCCTCCGCCAATGATATGAAGCGTGTCGATGCTGTTTGGAGTGAGCGTGCGGAGCATCTCAAGCACCTCGCGGTATCTGAGTGCAAGGCTGTCGAAGATGCAACGTACGATTTCGTCTCTGCTTGCAGGAACAGGCTGAGATGTCTTCTTGCAATAATCCTTGATTGCAGTCTCCATATCGGCCGGATTTGCAAACATCTGGTCGTCTGGATCGATAAGGCACTTGAACGGCTCAGAAGCCTCGGCTCCGGCAATCAGCTGGCCGTAGTCGGTTGTGCCCCAGTTTGGACGGCAGCGCTCAAGAAGCCACATACCGCATATATTCTTCAGAAGGCGGATGGTGTGCTGTACGCCGCCCTCGTTTGTAAAGTTCAGTCTTTCAGTCTCGGCAGTGATTACAGGCTCTTCGGTTTCAACGCCCATAAGACTCCAAGTACCGCTGCTGAGGTAAGCGAAATTTTTGCTTACAGCAGGAACGGCGGCTACGGCAGAGCCTGTGTCGTGTCCGGCAACGGCAATGACTGGGATTGCGCCAAGGCCTGTCTGCTTCTGCACCTCGGCAGTAAGTTCGCCTACTTTCTCGCCTGGATAAACAAACTTTCCGAAGCTGTTTTCTGTAAGTCCAACGACCTTCAGAATCTCCGGTTCAAGCTTAAATGTGCGCGCGTTTACAATCTGCGCAGTCGTAGCGATTGTGTATTCGCAAACCATCTGTCCTGTGAGCAAGTAGCTCAGGGCATCAGGAATGAAGAGAATCTTATCGGCATTGGCAAGTGCGCTGCAATTGTTGCGGCGGAGCGTGTCGAACTGGAACAGAGAGTTGAAGTTCATCACCTGAATACCAGTCTGCTCGTACAGTTTCTTTCGGTCGTACTTCTCGAAGAACTTCTCCGGTGCGCCTTCGGTATGAGGGTCGCGGTATGCGTATGGCTGGCGAAGGAACATTCCGTCCTTTCCAACAGTAACGAAATCAACGCCCCATGTATCGATACCGATAGATGTAATCTCGACATCCATTGCAGATGCAAGTTTCAATCCATCGACAATATTGTAGTACAGTTCGTATATGTCCCAAAAGAAATGTCCGTTCATCTCTACAAGATGATTGGCAAATCTGTTCACTTCTTTCAGTTCGCACTTGCCGTCGGCAAATGAGCCCAACATTGTACGGCCACTTGTAGCTCCAAGATCGACCGCAAAGAAACATTTTTTCATTAGCTAAATAGTATTTGTAATGTCGCAAAGATACATTTTTTGCGTTAACGGCAAATATCTTAGTGCAAATATTTTTCGGAAATATCAATTTTACGAGATAAAAATATCATAATCAAATTACGACATTAACAAAGGTACAAACAGACTATGTTTTTGGCGTTGCTGCTCACGCAGTTGTAAAATGTTGTGCGCACACGGATTTTTCCTTCTTCTGACAGAAAAAAGCAACATTATTCAAAATTCATGCAAAAGAATCGGATTTATTTTTATACCTTTGTAATTCATATAGAACATATAAAATACAGAATACTATGGCTAAAAAGTATTTCGCATCATCAGAACTCATCATAAACGAGGATGGTTCTGTATTCCACCTTCACCTCAAGCCAGAACAGTTGGCAGACAAGGTGATTCTTGTAGGTGATCCAGGCAGAGTGAATCTGGTGGCAAGTTTCTTCGACAGCAAGGAATGTGATATTGAGAGCCGTGAGTTCCACACCATCACAGGCCAGTACAAGGGCAAGAGAATAACCGTGCTGAGCACGGGAATAGGCTGCGACAACATAGACATTGTGCTTAACGAACTTGACGCACTGGCAAACATCGACTTCAACACCCGCGAGGAAAAACCAGAGCACCGCACTCTCGAAATCGTGAGAATCGGCACATGTGGCGGGCTCCAGCCTTACACTCCGGTAGGCACATATATAATGAGCGAGAAGAGCATTGGCTTTGACGGCCTGCTAAACTTCTATGCCGGAAGAAACGATGTGTGCGACCTTGAGTTCGAAGAGGCTTTCAAGAAGCACACCCAATGGCTTCCGCAGCTTGCCGCACCTTATGTTATCGATGCCGACAAGGAACTGCTCGACCGACTTGACGGCGAGAACATGGTTCGCGGCGTTACAATAGCCTGCGGCGGATTCTTCGGTCCTCAGGGCAGAGAACTGCGTATTCCGCTTGCCGACCCACATCTTAACGAGAAGATTGAATCGTTCGAGTACAAAGGCTACCGAGTTACAAACTTCGAGATGGAATCATCGGCTGTTGCCGGCCTGAGCCGTCTGATGGGGCACAAGGCGATGACTGTGTGCATGGTTATTGCCAACCGTCTGGCAAAAGAGGCTAACACATCTTACAAATCGGGAATGCCAGATTTGATTGAAAAGGTTTTGAATAAGATTTAAATTCGTTCAAAAGGCTGTTCTTCATCGCGAGAGCAGCCTTTTTTCGTATGATTTTTTTAAGACAGAACAATCCGACACGAAAAAATGTCTTATATTTGCTTTCGGCAAAAGATTCTACAAAAATCATCAGCATAATAATATGAAAAGAACTAAGCTTTTTATTCTTACTCTCGCTGCAATCAACTTTGCATGGCTGATTTCGGGTTGCTCTGGAAACAAGAGGCTGGCAGTTAATCCAACCGAGGACACGAGCCAGTTTGTAACCCTTACCGATGCCGTGCCCGATGCCATTCTGGAGATAAGATATTTCGGCACATACAACTTTGTCGGGCAGCGCATCGACGGATACGAAGAGCCTACCGCACTCATCACCAAGAAGGCCGGCGACAGTCTGCGCGCCGTGAGCGACGAATTGCAGAAACAAGGATTCAGATTGAAAATATACGATGCCTACCGTCCGCAGAAGGGCGTAGACCACTTTGTGCGATGGGCAAAAGACATATCAGACTCGCTGATGAAGCCTTACTTCTACCCCGACCTCGACAAGGGCGTGCTGTTTGAACAGGAATACATCATGGCACACAGCGGACACACACGCGGCTCTACCGTCGACCTTACGCTCTTCGACATGAAAACGGAGAAAGAGGTCGACATGGGCGGAACATTCGACTGGTTCGGCCCGGAAAGCCATCCCGATTTCTGCGGAAATCCAGAGACAGGCGAATTTACAGGCGATAACCATAAGAGCCCGACAGGCAAGAAAATAACAGCCGAGCAGTTCAACAACCGCATGATTCTGCGCCACGCCATGCTGCGCCACGGATTCAAGCCGCTCGACACCGAATGGTGGCACTTCACGCTGAAGGACGAGCCTTTCCCCGACACTTACTTCACCTTCCCGGTGCGACAACTGACAAAAAACTAAATTATTAACAACAGAAAATTATGGCAAAAGAATCACGAGAAGAAAATAATTCGGGCAACACGATGCTGGGACTGATATTTCTGCTGATAGGAATCGGCTCGGCACTGATTCCTACATTCTACATCTACACAAAAGGCGGAAGCGACGACTTTTTCTACGTTACAACCACCGAGAACAACATCACCACAACCGAATATAGCCCTGCATTCGTCATCGGGATGCTGGTATTCTGCTATTTGTTCGCCGCGGCTTTCATCATTGGCGGAATGATGATGATGAAGATAATCGGAAGGAAATTCGGGATATGGATTTCTGGAATCCTCGGCTTTAGAGAATCTAACGACGAAGACATTCTGCCAAAAGTATTCATCAGAATAGGACTGCTGCTCCTCATAATTGGCGGCGGACTGCTGACATGGGACATAACATCGCGCCAGTCGATGATAAAAGCCGAAGCTACCGTGGTGAATACATACAGTTCGTGGATCAGAAGCAAGGGCAGCAGCAAAAAGGTAAAACACTATTTCGCAATACTAAAATATCAGATTGACGGAAAAGAATATATGAGCCAAGTAACTGTTTCGGAATTTTTCTACGACTCGCAGGTTACCGTATATTGCGACCGCAACAATCCGATACGCTGCCGCATGGGCAATGATTTTCTGCTGTGGTACATCATTCTGTTCAGCGTGGGCACATTGTTCTGCGGCGGAGGAATGTTCATCAGGCATGACATGAAAAAATCAAAGTACAAACTCAGATAAGTTTTTCTCCTATAAAAACAAAATGACAAAAAGATATCAGATTGCACGTTTTTTATTACTTTTGCATCCAAATTTAAACATCAGATGTAAATGAAAAAATTAAACTTGGCAACAAAGGTGGCAATTGCCCTATTCATGATTATTCAAATTGTATTACTGATTGTATTCTTCAAATCTCCGCAATTTTCCGACCAAGTTGTACACATGAGATTAGCAACAGGAGCATTTAACGAGAATTCACTGTATCCAACGGCAAACAACTTATACGATAGTTATATCGTTGCTCCAGGCCTGATAAACTTTCTGATTTTTCAGCTAAAACTTTTGGGAACAATGGACTATAATGGTGTATTCCAGTTTGCAATGAATATGGCAATGCTTTACGAGGTTTACTACATCGCCAAATTCTTCTTTTCAAAGACAGTTGGCTACATCGCAGCGATATTATATTGCCTTGTTTATTCGAACTATCTTGGCATACTTATATGGGGAACCGAAATACCATTCATGTTTCTTGGTATGACTGGCTTATGTCTGTGTCTGACCACAAAATGGTACAATGTGCTAATTGCAACAGTTCTGTTTGCCATAGCCAACACAATCCGTCCTCTCAGCATACTGTTTATTATTACGATTGTCATCTTCTTCGCTTTCAGCAAAGTTAATTGGAAGCATTATCTATTACTTTTCATTCCGTTTTTCGTTCTCAATTTCGGATACGGAAAGTTTAACGAGACACGCATGGGCTACTACGTAAGCAAATCGACAACCGGTGGCACAAACCTTTTGCAGACCGCTAACGACTACGCCGACGGAACAACGACAAAAGGATCCAAAATTATTAAATTAAAGGAATCAAAATACGCATACAAAAACAACAAAGACAAAACCGTTTTCGAAAAAGACAAGATGTGGCACGATGCCGGAATTGAATGGATAAAAAAGAATCCAGGAAAATATTTCAAAATGTTTTTCTACAAAGTTCCGTATATGTATGCCGACGACAGCTGGCCTGAAAGACTCGTGATAAGAGACTACTATTTCAGAAAGACATCGCCCGACAGCAAGGTGAAAAGAACATACGCCATATCAATGATTATTAAGAACATACCTTATTACATCGTATTTATTCTTGCACTGTTCGGCGTTGTTGCTTACAGAAAAGACTTATACAAAAATCGCAAGAAAGCGTATATTTCGCTTCTTGCATACATCATAATCGGCACAGGCGGAACTGTTCTGATGCCAGTTATGGCAAGATACCACTATCCGTTTTTGTTCGTGCTGATTATTTTTGCGGCATACACAATCGAACAGATTTACAACCGGAAATTCAGAAAAGACGAAGCAATATCATAGTCGTCAGAAAGGAGTCTTACTCTCAAGGGTAAGGCTCTTTTTCGTTACTGGATGCACAAACGTAATCTGCTCGGCATGAAGGAACAGACGGCTGGCGCGAGTGCCATACAACTCGTCGCCGATTATCGGAGCATTTAATCCCTGAATGCTTGCGCAATGAACGCGAAGCTGATGTGTCCTCCCCGTGTGAGGAAACAACTCAATGCGAATGTAATCATCCGTCCGCGAAAGAACATTGTACGTTGTAACCGCCGTCTTTCCGTTTACGAAATCGACTTTCTGACGAGGGCGGTTTATGTAGTCGGGCGCAAGCGGAAGCTCAATTCTTCCACTCTCGTTTACTGCAAGATTTCCACGTGATTCGAGCAGAGCGACATATTTTTTCCTGACCTCACGCTGCTCGAACATACGCTGCATCATGGCACAAACGTCTTTGTTCTTGGCAATTACGAGCAAGCCCGATGTTGCCATGTCGAGCCGATGAACAACCAGCGGTCCCGTGGCTTCGGGATAATGCTCGGCAGCCCACTGATAAACAGATACTTCGCTCACCTTTCCCGGAACGGAAAGCATTCCCGACGGTTTGTCTACAACAAGCAGCCATTCATCCTCGTAGATGACTTTAGGCTGATGGTTACGCGAAGCCTCGGCAACACGCTGATTATCCTCAACATCGAGTCCGATGAGCATGTGTCTGAGCAACGGAGCGCACTTGCCTTGGCACGCCGGATAGAAGTTTCCATGACGGCGGATTTCGCCCTTCGGCGACTCGCCCCACCAAAATTCAGCCATCGCAACAGGACGGAAGCCGTTGGCATAGGCATACTGAAGGAGTTTGGGCGCAGCGCACTCGCCCGTTCCTGCCGGCGGAATGTCGGGATGGCTTGGCGACTCGGCAAAGAGCGCACAGATGCCTCTTGCCTCGCCCTTGGCGTTGAGCAGTCTGAACTCATCGAAAAGCTGCATCTGAAGTTTGAATGAGCGTTGCTTGCGCTCTTGTTTCAGTTGTTCAATCTCGTTTTTGAAGGCATCAGCCTTCTCTTTCAGCCTGTCGAGTTCCTGCTTCAAATCGCGCTCACGCCTCTTCAGCTCGGCTTTCTGAAACTGACTTTCTTTTATCAGCGAATCTATTGTTTCCTTGTCTGTTGCCGATTTCCGAATCTCATCGCGTCGCGCCTTGTCTGCCTTCATCTGCTGGCGGAAAGCATCGATTTTCTGCCGTCCTTCGGTTTCCTTCGCTCTTAGTTCATTGACAATATTCTGATAATCAGCCGAATTCTGAAGTTCTGAAATGCGATGGTTTATGGAAGAAATATTGCTTTCTTCGAGTTTGAAAAATCCTTGCGGATTGAGCAAATCGTAGACCGGCGGCACGAAGAACGGATGATTGTTGCTGTGCGCCAGATTTCCGCTGAAGGCCGCCAGATATCCAATCTCGCCCGAGGCGTTCTCGCAAACCAAAACGCCGAACATCTTGCCCTGGCTCAACTCGTCGTACCAGTCGGTGCGCGTGGCAATATAGTTCCGCACCTCATCGGCGGCAGCGAGGCACAGCGGATGAGGTGTGTAACAGAAAGGATTGTTGAACTTCGCAGGAAGTTCGGTATTCTCGTCTATTTTCAGTCTGTGAAACATCAGCGTCTTACTTTTAAGGCGGTTCGTTCGGCCGAATTTATCTTTTCAACGGCCTCCATCCGGTCTAGATTGATTGGCGCGGTTACGAACTCCGGAACGTTGTACGAAAGCATCAGCTCGGCATAATATTTCTTCGGATTTTTCTGCGGAAGCATAAACGGCTTGCTCTCCTTTCCGTCGGCGCCGATGTGCGAGACATAAAGGCGCGTAAACTGACCGTCGTCGCGGCGCGAGCTGAACACGAACCATCGGCTGTTGGTGCTCCAGTTGTGATAGCTGTCGGTGTCGGCGCTGTTGGCAGATGAAAGCGCACGGCTCTCGCCCGTTTTCAGGTCGAGCAGATACAAATCGGCCTCGTGATGCCAGATTGAGAAGCAGCCGTAGTCGCACATTATGTACATTATGAAGCGTCCGTCGTACGATGGCTTTGGGAATGTGATGCTTTTGCCTGTCGAGCGCGCGCTTACAAGCGTATCAACATCTTCGCCAACCTTTCCTGTTTCTGGATTGAACGAAGCCTTGCAGAGGCTGTATCTAACATCCTTCAGTCCTTCAGGAATTTCCGTTTTCTGGACTGTACAGAAATAAAGCGTCTTGCCGTCGGGCGAGAATGTCGGATATGTCTCCCACGAGTCGGGAAGCATCACCGAGTTGCTCAGAACCAGTTCTTTCTTCTGAATATCATACACTTGCAAGTCAGATTCCAAGTCGAAGACCTCGATTATCTTCTCGGGCATAGAATGGAACATCTGGCGCGTGGTATTTGTTGAGTAAACGATGTATTTTCCCGACGGATGCCAGTATGGATAAACACAGAATCCGAGAGTGCTTTCGGTCTTGGTGTTCAGAGCCTCTATGCCGCCTTGCGTTCTTATAAGCGTGGCACTGTGGTCGCCGCGGATGTGCATCGTCAGTCCTTCGGGATTGCATTTGTTAAACTCGTGGCAGTTCAAGCAACCGTCGAACTGCGTATTTTCGAGCACCGCCGTCTCGTCGAAGTTTGACAGATTGCGCTCATATATTCCCATCTTGCTGAAGACCTCGTAGCCCGGCGCGAGCTTTCGGTAGGCAATGCCGTAGTCAATCTCATCGCCGCTCACACTGATGCTGAACTTTCTGAATGTTGTCCAGCCGCCATCGGTCTTTGCGCTGACTTCGAACCATATTTTCGAGCCTACATTCTGTTGCAAGAGTTCCTTCCATTCAGCCTCGTCAAAATCGGCATATTCGCCCTGAACGTGAATGTTTCCGCCCTTCTCGCCTGTTGCCACAACATCAACGAGCGATGCGGCATCGTCGGACATTGCAAAGTTCAGCGGTGCAATCTGTGCCGGAACGGTTACATCGACATAATCAGGATAAATCATCGGGAAATTGCCGTCTTTTCGGGCATTTTTCACCGCTTCCATACCGCACGAAGTCATCAGCAGGCAGCATACGGCAAAATATATAATCGTCTTCATAAGATTGTTCATTTTAATTGTTTGCAAAAGCGAAGTAGTACCAATAAGTGTTGCCGAAGTTTGCCCTCATGTAGCTCTCGGGAGCCTTTCCTGTGTAGGCGCGCATAAAGTTGGCAAAACTCATCTGGATGTCCTTTTCTATCGGATAAGGAATTCCGCTGAAGTCGCGATGGTCCTTTGCCCACGCCAGTGCAATAACCTCCTGATAGAGGCGTGGCAGAGGCTTTCCGTAAAGGTCGTGGTTCACATCAAATACTTCCAGGAATCGCGGCACGTTCTTGCCAAGCAGCAGCCACGAAATCATATAGTCGTATGCCATCGTGTTGCTTGTGTTTGTAAGATAGACATTGCCAAGCATCGAGTCTGTCTCCGACTCGGAATAGAAGAAATCGTTTTCCTTTCGGGTCAGGCATTTCCTAAGATGTCCGTAAACCGGATGAGATTCTATAGCTTTGTCTGTCAGCAGTTTTTCTGCCGAAGGCGATGCTCCCTTGTGCCACAGAAGCTGGCCAACCTCCTCAGCCCACTTCCGATAGCAAATCGTATTTTTCAGAAGAGAAACGTATCTTTTTGCCACCAGATAGTTGCCGGCAATCATGTTGCACTCGGCAAGCATCTTGTAGCAGAACGCGCTTTTCTGATAGTCGGGAATGCACTCCTGCGCCTCGAACGTTGAGCGCATGGCATCGTTTATCATTCCAAGATGATAGAATACCTGCGATGTTACCAGCGGCGCAACATAGTCTTTCGTAAATCTTGGCAGAAGGCATTGCGTTCCGTGCTGCTGATAGTAGAAGAGGCTGTTGGCGTTGCCCGTCTTTATCAGCGCAAGATTAAGGCAGATTGCCGACATCGGATTTGTTGGCGGCTGCTCGTTGGCAAGGGCAATAATGTCGTTCCACTGCTGATTGTACATCAGTTTTGAGTATCTCATCGCCATTTCCCTGCTCGGCATCGCCTTCTTGTTAACGGCATAGACCGCGCCAACGGCAATAGCAGCCACGGCGCACCAGCCGACGTATTTCTCTATTTTCTCACTCATTTTTATCTTTGCCGAAGCCACCAGAATAAGCGGCACAACGGCAGCAGAAAGCCACAAGTAATAAGGCGTTGCAAAGCGAGGACGGTAATAATGAAGTCCGAACATCAGCCATTTAAACTGATAGCTACAGAAATACTGCGCCACAAAAGGACACGCAACGGCTACAGCCACGGCTATCAGCGTAAGAATCAGCCACTTCGTGACATTCATCTTTCTGTGCAGAATCTCATCAGCAAGGACTATCGGCACAAAAACAACGCTTATGTTTCCGAGCGCGAAGAAGAGCAGCGGAACAAGTGCTACAAAGAGCAGTCGGCGAAGAATATCGCCCTCAACAGAAACCACAATTCTGGCAGCAAGAAGAAGCAGTATTTCTGAAACGGCGAGCGGCAGAAGCACGTCTTCGTCGAGATAGAAAACCATCAGAATTGCCGCCGGAACGAACGAGAGCGAATAGGCAAGCAGACTGCGACTGCGCATCAGCGAAGCCGAGAGAACCTGCACGGCAAGCATAAGAGCCGCCATTATCGCCGCTCCGCAAGCCGGAATAAAGAAGAACTGCGTAAGAAATCTGCCAATATAAGCCGACAATCCGCCGGGCAACGAGATTAGCTGCCGTGCAAACTCACCGGTACACAGAAAAATCTGATACTGTTCCTGAAATATCAAGTGATAAGGATATTTCAGCCAAAAGAACAGAAAAACAGCCGCGGCAAAAGCTGCCGACAGCACCGCATCAACGCACGGAATCCACTTTGTGTCTTTAATGTTTATCATTGTACTGTAAAAGCGTTAAGATTCTGATACTCTATACTTTCGTTATTCTTTTTACTCTGAATTTCAGATAAAACCAATATGTCTTTCCAAATCGTGGTTCGAGAGCCTGTTTGTTTCCATTTGTCTCGGCAAACGCCTTGTTGAAGTCAGAAAAATCGCGCATCGTTGCCTGTATCACAGGATATTGCTGAATCTGACTTGCCAGCTGCTCGTCGCCGCGCTGCTTTGCCGATGCGTAGACAATCAGGAGAGCCTCCTGATAGATTCGCGGCAGCTTGTCCGAATAGACTTTCCGCCCGTACGCCTGAAGGTCGTTACAGAATGGCTGAAGCGCGCCCGTGAGAAGGTCGTAGCATAGCAGATAGTCTATCGCCATTCGGTTTGGCAGTCTGTTCTTTGCCATGTTCTCAAAGCATCCGCGAATGTCGTTTGTCGTTACAATCGTATCGTTCTCGGGCTGGAAAGTCAGTCCGCTTTTTGTTACGCGATGGCCTGCCCACCTGTAGCAAATCATCTTGTCCAACATTCGCCTGTACTTATTCTCAACCTCCTTTTCGCCAGTCAGATGGTTTATCTCGGCAAGCTTCCGCACCATCTTGGCGTTCCGGCTTTCGGGCGAGAAGATTAGTCCGAGCATGGCGCAATGTTCGGCAACCGTAGTATGTCCCATCGCCAGCCAGAGGTCGCATCCGCAGCCCATAAGCTGATAGTTGGTATTGTTCGACATCTCTACCGCCAGACCCTTTGCCGAGCAGTATGGGCTGTTAAGCAGAGAATCGGGCAGAGCGTTGTGCATAGCGTTTCCAAGATTGTAATAGTATGCAAAATATCTGTCCGGACCGTATTTCTTCTGAAAAGCCAGCGCATCGGCTGCACTCTTCTTGTAATTTCCGAAATAATAACTGTTTATAACCGAATAGAGGTCTTCTTCGTACCAGTTTGGAAGGCAGTACCATTTTCCTGAAGCGTAGGTATATGCCTTCTCCTCGTCGAGCTGATAGTGCTCCGCCATCAGCCACGGGAATCCGGCGGCAAGAACAACGGCTATCGGCTGAACCCAAAGACGGTATCGCACGGAGTGGACAAGAATGAGCACCGCCAGAAGCAGAAATCCATAGCCGAACATCCAATATGAAATCACCACCAGAAGCAGTCCGATGAAGGCATGAAAATAGCGGTTGCAACTGCCGTAGACATAAAACTGGAACATTGCCGCACCGCCCACCAGCGACACGGTAGATGCAAGCGGATAGAACGTATCGATGTTTCTGAATCCTTCGTAAACGGTTACAAGCAAGGCAACAGAGAATGCCACCCATCGCGGAAGCGACACCTTCAGTCCGCCATAGAGTGCCCCAAGCAGCAAGGCCAGCAGAATGGTTATCACCGCCGCTCCTCCGCCAACGTAATACAGAAACTGCGTTACAAAATCGCCGGCAAGGCAGGCAAACCATCCCGGTTTAGCAAAATAGTGCTTAATGTACTCATTGTCGAGCAGAAACATCACGTTCTGTTCGCGCACGTACAGATGGTTAGGATATAGTATAAAGAAAAAAGCAAATATTCCGCCAAGCACCAAAAGGGCTACGACACACATTATTGCTCTTCTCCATTGTATCGATTTGTTTAACATAGTTGCAAAAATAACACTTTTATTGTTATCTTTGCAATCTGGAATTATTAAAATATGTTTAAGCACTTACTTTACTCACTTGCAGGAATATTTTTAAGCGCCTGTTGTGGCGCACCGGGAAACTATACAGCAACAAATACCGCAGCACCGATGTTTCCCGATTATACAGAGATAACTCTTCCATATAATATTGCTCCGCTAAACTTCATGCTTCGCGGAGGATATTCTGATATCTATGCCAAGGCAAAATGCGATGCCGACGAGATTGAGGCGAGCGGAAGCACCGAACTCATATGGGACGAGGGCGAATGGCACGACTTTCTTAAACGGAACAAGGGCAAGAACGCCCAACTCGATGTGTACGGAAAGAAAGACGGAGAGTGGCATCTCTTCAAATCGGCTACATGGACCATAGCCAACGAACCTATCGACTCTTACATCAGCTACCGTCTGATAGAGCCGGGCTACGAGGTGTGGAACCACATTCAGATTTGCGAGCGTAACATCGAGTCGTTCGACGAGCGCGTGCTCATCGACAACCGCGATGTAGACAACAGTTGCATGAACTGCCACACCTACGGCAAGAAAAACGGCAATCTGTCGTTCTTCCACCTTCGAGGAAAGAACGGCGGAACAATCATCAACAACGACGGCAAGCTGAAGAAGCTTATGCTGAAGGACGAGCTTAACGATCCGTGCATCTACGGCGACTTCCATCCTTCTGGCAGATTCATTGTCTACACAACAAATACCATCATCCCTGCCCTGCACACCAAAGGAGCAGAAAGGCTCGAGGTCTACGATGCCTCGTCAAACCTCGTGGTTGTGGACACAAAAGACAACCGCATAGTAACAAACAAGGCGTTGAGCGATTCAATAACGTTCATGTCGTTCCCTACCTTCACGCCCGACGGTAGAAAGATTCTGTTCTGCGGCGCACGAAAGGGCGAGGCTGCCGACCTTCCGTTCCTGAAATACAGCCTCTGCTGCGTCTCGTTCGACCAAGTTACGGGAACGCCGGGCGATGTTGTAGACACGCTCTACAACGCCAAGGAAAACGGTTTTTCAGTTTCGTTTCCAAAGTGCTCGCCCGACGGCAAATATATTCTCTACACCATCTCGGACTGCGGAACATTCCCTATCTGGCACAAAGAGGCTGACTTGCAGATGATGACGATAGCATCGAAAAAAATAAACAACCTAAGCAAGACGAACTCGTCTAATTCCGATACTTATCACTCATGGTCTACCAACGCACACTGGTTTGTCTTTGCCAGCAAGCGCGACGACGGAATGTACGGCAAGCCTTATTTTGCGCACGTCGATGACAAGGGAAATGTAAGCAAGGCGTTCTGTCTGCCGCAGAAGCATCCAACGTTCTACGACAACACGTTCAAGAGCTACAACATTCCTGAACTGAGTAACACGCCAGCCAACTTCAACGCCGACGACATAAAGAATGTCTATTTCAATACGCAGGCGCAAAAGGCCGACATTCTTTCAATAGCCGAGGAGGATTCAACGGCAACAATTGATAATTGACAATTGACAATGGACAATTTTTTTTAATTGAAAGTTTAAAGATTATGTCAAGGTAGATTCAACATAGCTTCTGAGTTCGGAGAAGCTATGGGGAAGATACGAAGAAACAAGCCGATAGTAAGTGGGAAGCAAGCCAGTACTACGGGGAAGATACGGGGTAGCAAGCCGCAAGGTACGTTCAAGATACGTTCAAGGTACGTTGTAGGTACGAGGTAGCTACGGGGTAGGAACGGAGTAGCTACGGAGAAGGTTCGGGGAAGGTTCGGACAATTCTAAGTTAAAATTTGAGAATTGAAAGCTGAAAATTTAAAAATGAAGGTGGATTTTTTTTGAATTAGGGTCTACATGGGAGTGTAAATATAACTGTGTCGTTTCAGTTTTGTATTTTACATGGAATTCTAAATGAGGGGGTGAAAGTTGAAAAATCTTTTTAATTGAAACGAAGAAATAGATTACAAACGAAGAGCACATGCATGCACACTTTCCGAACTCGCAAGCATCATTATAAATCCGAACAAACATAAAAAAATCAAGCTATAAATATTTCATAACAAAAAAAGCAGCTCTACCATATTGCTGGCAGAACTGCTCGAAAATATTATTGTTTGTACATCATTTAGGCATTGTAAAATGCTTGGGGATTCCCGCGCTTGTCCTCGTTCTTTACCGACGGACGGATTGTCCAGTTGTCGTCGGAACTCTCGAGGATTGAGCAACGCTCTATCACCTCTTTTATTGCCATTTCCGGCTTTACATACATCTGTTTCATAATCTGCATTCTTATTGTGAAACGCTATTAACAAAAAACTATGCAACGGCAATTTTAATGCCGCTACATAGTTCTGTATTTTTACTTACGCTTGAAACACCAAATGTTACATGGAGTTTCCCACTCTACGTTATCACGAACACCCGTCTGAGTGTGAGTAAGACGGAATTCCTCACCGTCGAGAATTACGATTCCGTAGTCACGAACATTTGCTGGACGATCGTATGACTCATTATGAATAAAGAATGCAAGTGGGAATGAAACACCACCCTTGTATGTCCAAGTACCATTGTCAAGAGCAACATCACCCTTACCATGATAATACTGCTTGCTGAAGTCTATCTCAAACTCACCATAGTTTTTGTAATAGTCTTCCATGCTTGCACCGTTTCTGATAAGGTATTCAGAATACCAAGCAGACAAAGCATCTCCACCTGGCTGTGCAGCCTTATTAGCTAAAACTGTACCCAAATCTGCATAGTCCTTATTAAATACAGATTCTGGATTGTATGGTCCATAACCATATTTTTCAGCCCATGTATTACCATTAATCTGCTCATAGCCACAATCACTAACCCCAGAATAGTTTTTCCAGAAATTATAGCTTTCAAGCTCTGGTACAGTCAAATACTCTAATTTCTGAGCACCAACAGGCAAGAATGGACATTGCATGAAATTCTTAAGATTAGCATCACCTGTTATACCTGGCAAAGCCCAGTCTACAGAATTACTGTTAGCAATAACAGGTGTAGAGTGATTTGACTTCAGATGTGCATAGAATCTATCCCATGAGTTTAACCAATCCTTACGAGGCCACAAACTGTTTCTCGAAGCAACAGCATGTTCATTTCTTGCAAACCAAGCCTGGTTGATTGGGTCTTCTACATTCGAAAGAATTGCGTGCATTGGAGTATTTGGCAATGGAGTAATTGCATCATCGCCCTCATACTGATATCCGAATATTGGATAACTTGTATATCGTGTGATAGAACCCTTTACAACATTTCCTTCCTTGTAAGTAGAAATATACATACCATCGAAAGAAGTATCGTATACTCCAAGATAATTAAGGTGTCCATCCTCACGGAATGGCTGGATTGCGCCCTGTCTTACAGAGTTTCTGTCGGCAGTACCAACAGAGAAGTAAGAAGGATAAAGGCTACCCAACGCAGAGTGTCCCTGATAAGCCCACTCCTGACTCTTTGGATTGTAAACAGGGTTGATAAAGAACTCACCATTAAGCAAGAACTCCTTATTTTCATTATGACGAGTAAAGTCGGCACTTGAGCACTTACCCGGAGAAAGGGTGAAACCTTCAGCCTTTGTAATCTCAATTGGGTAAGCAAATGACTTTACAACTGGAGTAGAACCGTCAACCATCTTCATAGAAACAACACACTGCAAGTGCTGTCCCTTTGGAATAGTTGTTGGAGGCAATGCAAAGTAAACATAGAATGTCTCGTCGGTTGTAGAAAGGTCTACATCCCAATAATCCTTTGTTATATTGCCGTTTGCATCCTTCTCGTTAAGCTGTACAGTCATGTAAGATGTCTGGTGACCAGTATTCTCCATGCCCGGATTTGTTACAATAGCATAAGGCTGGAATGCAATATCCTTTATTTCGCCGCCATCTTTTGGAGCGAGGTCTACATAAACCAAAGAGTCGAAATAGCACTTTTCGGTAATAAGCGAAACCTTGTAAGGCTTCCAACCCTTACCAGCAGGCTTGTGGCTTGAATCCTGAATCTTGAACTTAGCCAAGAGATAAGACGAAAGCGAGTTAAGTCTCATGCTTGGAAGATTCTTGCCCATATCCTCGAAATAGTAAGCAGAGCCGTAGCGGAAGTCAACAGAACGTCCTGATTTTGTCTTGAATTCAGGAACGCCATTTGCTCCCTGCACCTGATTGCGGAAACTGCAATAAATGCGGCTTGCTGTGTTTGTCTTCTCTTCAGAAGCCTCGACGGTTGTACCGTCCTTTACCTCAGTAACCAGCTGTCCGTTCTCAACCTTAGGAACGACGATGTTAGACTCTGCGGTATAAAACGCGTAGATGCGGTCGCCATCCTCTGGAGCATTACCGGTACACTTGAATGAGCCAGAGAACTCGCCATTCTTTGAATTAGCTCCACCTGTAAGGTTGAACAAAGCACCAATATTCTCTCCACCTACAAAAACAGAGAGTTGGTCGTTTTCAGCCCAGTTTACAGTAATTTTTGATGGATTTTCGCCATTTGCATCATAGACAAAACGCGTTTCAGGTTCTGTTATATTTATTTTGTAGATACCTTCAGCATCAGTTTGGCTGCCGGCGGGCAACACGTCATCAGTACATGAAATTGCGGCTGAGAGTATCACCCCCAACCCGAATACTTTTAAATACCTATTCATAATACCTGTTTTATTAAAGATTCATAAAAATACGACATAAAAATAGTGATAACTATGGTGTTACTGGTAACCTTCATCAGGCGTTGTCATGGTAGTGATATTCTCATTTCTCTTCTTAGAGAGATTATCACCTTCACCAATATCTCCCAAACTCACATTAAGGAAATAGGCATCTGTGATTAGAGCGACCTCGGCAGACACGGGTTTAACATATCTTTTGCGAGTTCCCTGATCAGATGCGCCAGTAAGTTGTGACACTTTTGAATTTACGAAGTTTTTCCCCATCATTCTTGTTATTTAACAGAATATACTTATTAAAGATTTACCACGCACCCTTTTTTTCTTTGCTTGTTTTCGGGGCGCATATCCAGTGTTTCCAGTGACCTTTAAGACACGTACCACGGTATGAACCATGATTTTGTGCCATTCGTGTGCAAAGTAACTAAAAAAATAAATACGCTACAAAACATTTATTCTAAAAAATGCTAAAAAAACAAAATATCATACCTTTAAGCCAAAAATCAGAATAAAGAATGCCAAAATTTTTCGGATTGTAAACATCGTTTCAGACAGCATTTTATGAATATCAGTTTTATTGTCATCGCGACAAGATATTTCGTAAATCCGGGAGCAAAAAAACGGCTGGAAATGAAATGATTCATTATCCAGCCGAATTTGTTAATCAAATATATCCAAAAGTTCTTTTAATTGTTTTCTGGACGAAGTTTGCGAACTGTAACGGCAGTCTGCCACATCTCGCTCTCGCGGAGTGCCTTCAACTCCTTCTCCAAGCCCTCGCGATAGTCAGGCTTTGAGTTAGCGTCGATAGAAATCTGAGCCTCGTTACCGCACTTAACGTTAGCGTAAAGCTTCTCAACTACAGGCTTGCAAGCATCGTGGAATGGGCCCATCCAGTCGAGAGCACCACGCTGTGCTGTAGTTGAGCAGTTAGCGTACATCCAGTCCATACCGTTCTTAGCGAACAATGGCATGAGCGACTGAGTAAGCTCCTCAACAGTCTCGTTGAATGCCTCAGATGGAGTGTGGCCGTTCTCGCGAAGAACCTCGTACTGAGCAAGAAGCAAGCCCTGAATAGCGCCCATCAAAGAACCACGCTCACCAGTAAGGTCAGAAGTAGCCTCGCGCTGGAATGTAGTCTCGAACAAGTAGCCAGAGCCGATACCGATACCAAGAGCCAAAGTACGGTCAAGAGCCTTGCCTGTAGCATCCTGATATACAGCGTATGAAGAGTTCAAGCCGCGACCCTCGAGGAACATAGTACGAAGTGATGTACCAGAACCCTTAGGTGCAACCATGATAACATCGATATCCTTAGCAGGAACAACGCCTGTGCGGTCGTTCCAAGTAATAGCAAAACCATGAGAGAAGTAAAGAGCCTTGCCAGCAGTAAGGTACTTCTTGAGTGTAGGCCAAACTGACATTACGGCAGCATCTGAAAGCAAGCACATAATAATAGATGCCTTCTCAGCAGCCTCCTCGATACCAAACAAAGTCTCACCTGGAACCCAGCCATCAGCAACTGCCTTCTCGAAAGTCTTGCCTGGACGCTGACCAACGATTACGTTGAAACCGTTGTCGCGCAAGTTCAAAGACTGGCCCGGACCCTGAACGCCATAGCCAATAACTGCGATTGTCTCGTCTTTAAGTATTTCACGAGCCTTCTCCAAAGGAAACTCTTCGCGGGTCATTACATTCTCAATAACACCGCCAAAATTCATCTGTGCCATTTTATATTATATGTTTTTGTGCGCCTTTTGTAGCGCGTTACTATTAGTTTACGTTTTTCCGCTTGCAAATTTACACTTTTTTGCTCTATTCCGTGCAAATTTATCACTTTTTTTATGCAAAAACTTTAAATTAGTCGAATCAGGCCTCTGCATACGGTTTCGGAAGTGCCATTTTCAGCCTCTTTCCGCACATCTATCAGATATTCAAGTTCTGAATTTTTATGCAAATAGAAGTGAAGCACGTCGCCGATATACGATTCGGCAACGTAGGCAACCTCGAAACGCTTAATGAAATGCTCCTTGAAAAGCTGGTACGGAAGCAGGTTTATCATGTGTTCCATGTACTTAACGCTGTTCACATGTCCGTTCACGTCGATGTCGCTGTAGCTGCTCCGATAGGTGAAGACCGGCTCGGCATCTGTTACCTTTACTCTGCCGGGAGGGTCGATGGGACATTCCTTGTCGGGCACGACGTAGCTGGCTATGCTTCCGCCATGCAGGACGAGCAGGTCCTCGGGCTTTCGGGTGTCGAGGTCGATCATCGCCCAGATGCTCTTGGCATAGCCGAACACCTTTCCGTCATCGCCCTTGATGGCGAAGTTTCGGTTTGTGAAGAACCTGAACACCTTTTCAATCCACGTTTCTATAGAGTAGCGTTCGTACTGGCTGGGCATCTCGTTCATTTCTATAACGAAGCGCGAGAGCACCCATGTGTACTGGCTCTGGTTTAGCGTGGCAATGCCGAAGCCGCGGTCGTTGGCATGGAATCCGGCCGTGTTGAGCAGGTTGTTGCCAAGCACGCTCATGAACAGCCTGCCGTTGAAGTCGACCTGGAAAGGTTCGGCAACATATGGTGTACTACTTACGTTATCCATCTTTTTTATTTAGAAGCCATGTATTTCTGTTCGCGTTCAGAAAGATATTCGGTAAGGTGCTCTATGCAGCTCTTTGTGATGGCTATTCGGCCAGAGCGCACATACTGGAGCACGCATCCGCAGTCTCTAAGGGCATGATAGAGCGACTCGATGTCCTCGGTAAGACCGTTCTTTGTGATGATGCTGTATGTAGGGTTCACCTCTACAATGTTGGCATCGTGTATGCGGATGTATCGGCTAACCTGCGGATTCTCAAGCATCACGGGAGTAGAAATCTTTATCAGTCCGCACTCTTCGATGAAAATCTCGTCGTCGGTGAAATAGTTTGCCTGAAGAACATCAATTTTCTTTTCTATCTGACGCGTAATCTTGTCAACCGTCTCCTTGTCGCTGTAGCATGTAATGGTGTACTTGTGTACGCCCTTTATGCTCGAAGCCGAAACGTTAAGGCTCTCGATGTTTACCTGTCGGCGTGTGAACACGGCTGTAATCTGGTTCAGCAGTCCGGCAAGGTTTTCCGAGAAGACAAGAATTGTATATAATGTTCTGTTGTTCTGTTCCATCTTTCTGTTATTTAAATTCCATCGTCATATCATCGACATCGTGTCCCGGCTCGCACATCGGCAATACGTTTCCTTCTTCCTCGACAGCCACCTGAAGCAGGTAAGGGCCTTTGGTTGCCATCATCTTCTTTACGGCATCCTTCAAGTCCTTGCGGTCTACAACGGTCTGGCAAGGAATGTTGTATGCGCTTGCAATCTTCTCGAAGTCGGGATTTGTCATCGGCGTGAACGAGTAGCGGCGGTTGAAGAACATTGCCTGCCACTGGCGCACGTTGCCAAGATAGTTATTGTTAAGAAGAATTATCTTGACTGGCGCCTGCTGCTCCATTATCGTGCCGAATTCCTGAATGGTCATCTGCATACCGCCGTCGCCAAGGAAGAGGCAGACATCGCGCTCGGGTGCTCCGAAGGTTGCTCCGATGGCGGCAGGGATTCCGAATCCCATCGTTCCCATTCCGCCCGATGTTACGATGCTTCGCTTCTGCGTAAACTTGAAGTAGCGGGCAGCCATCATCTGGTTCTGACCTACGTCGGTAACGAGGATTGCCTTGTTGCCTGTCTCCTCGGTAACGCAGTTTACAACCTCGCCCATCTTTATAGGGCCTTCGGTTGGATAGACTTCCTTGTCGATGACCATCTTCTGCTCTTTCTCCTTGAACGGAGCGAAGCTGTCAATCCATTCGCGATGCGACTTCTTGCTTACCATTTCGGTAACGGCTGCAAGTGTCTCCTTGCAATCGCCAAGAACGGCCAAATCTACCTTTACGTTCTTGTTTATTTCCGAAGGGTCTATGTCGAAATGTATCTTCTTAGCCTGAGTTGCGTAAGTGCTGAGCTTTCCGGTGATGCGGTCGTCGAAACGCATTCCGACGGCAATCAGAAGGTCGCACTCCTGAGTCTTTACGTTAGATGCAAGACTTCCGTGCATGCCGAGCATTCCCATGTTGAGCGGATGGTCTGATGCCAGCGCGCTCAAGCCGAGAAGCGTGCATCCGGCAGGCGCGTCGATCTTCTCGAGGAAGTCGACAAGTTCCTTCTGCGCTCCGCCAAGCTCTACGCCCTGACCAACCAGCACGAGCGGACGACGTGAGGCGTTTATCATGTCGGCAGCCACCTGAACGGCATCGGTATCCATCTCCGGAACAGGAACATAGCTGCGGATAAAGTCGATATGCTGTGGTTCGTACTCGCAAGTGCCTACCTGGGCATTCTTGGCAAAGTCGAGCACCACAGGGCCCGGACGACCGCTCTTTGCGATGTAGAACGCGCGGCTGACAGCCCACGCCACATCCTCGGGACGGCGAATCTGATAAGCCCACTTTGTGATTGGCTGCGTTACGCCTACGAGGTCGACCTCCTGAAAGGCATCAGAGCCAAGGAAGGCCGCGCCCACCTGACCGGCGATGACGACGAGCGGAGTGCTGTCCATCATCGCGTCGGCAATGCCCGTGATGGTGTTTGTTACACCCGGACCGCTGGTAACAATGCAGCAGCCCACCTTTCCGCTTACGCGCGCATAGCCCTGAGCGGCATGCGCGGCAGCCTGTTCGTGACGAACCAGAATGTGGTTCAACTTCTTTTTATGGTCGTATAGTGCATCGAACGAAGGCATTATAGCTCCGCCCGGATATCCGAAGAGAACGTCTACCCCTTCGTTCTCGAGCGAGCGCATAAGAGCCTCAGCACCTGTTATTGGATCTTTCATAATCAGTCTTCTGGAATAATTCTAACACCACCCTTGTCGGCTGAGCTTACCATAGAAGCGTATGCCTTGAGCGATTTTGGAACAATACGTTTTCTTGTCATCGGACGCTGTGGACGGGCTGCAAGCTCCTCGTCAGTCAGCTTCACGTTAATTGAGCGTGAAGGAATATCGATAACGATGATGTCACCATCGACAATCTTGCCCACGTTGCCGCCAGATGCAGCCTCTGGAGAGATGTGGCCGATGCTCAAGCCCGATGTACCGCCCGAGAAGCGTCCGTCGGTAATAAGCGCGCACTCCTTGCCAAGATGGCGGCTCTTGATGTATGATGTAGGATAAAGCATCTCCTGCATACCCGGACCACCCTTAGGACCCTCGTGAGTGATTACGACTACATCGCCGCTAACCACCTTTCCGCCAAGGATTCCCTCGCAGGCATCTTCCTGAGAGTCGAACACCTTTGCTGGGCCTTCGAAGTGCCAGATGCTCTCGTCCACTCCGGCAGTCTTTACGATACAGCCGTCCTGTGCAATGTTTCCGAACAGGACAGCCAATCCGCCGTCCTTTGAATAAGCGTGCTCAACATCGCGGATACATCCGTTTGCGCGGTCGGTATCGAACGATGTCCACTTGCTGCTCTGCGAGCCCATCTTTGTGCTGAACTTTCCGCCCGGAGCAGACTCGTAGATGCGCTGTGCCTCTGGGTCGATTGTAGCGTCTGTAAGACTATACTTAGCGATGTCCTCGCCAAGAGTTGCGCCGTTTACGCGCTTGAGCGATGTGTTGAGCAGTCCGGCCTTGTTAAGCTCGCCAAGAATGCCGAGGATTCCGCCGGCGCGGTTGCACTCCTGAATAGAATATTTCTGAGTGTTTGGCGCAAGCTTGCAGAGGAACGGAACCTTACGGCTAAGATTGTCGATATCCTGCATCTTGAAGTCCACGCCAGCCTCGTTTGCTATTGCAAGAAGGTGAAGCACGGTGTTGCTCGAGCCGCCCATGGCAATGTCGAGTGTCATGGCGTTGAGGAACGCCTCGCGAGTGGCTATGCTCTTAGGCAGAACGCTCTCGTCGCCCTCCTCGTAATATTTGTATGCGTTCTTTACGATGAGCGCAGCTGCATCCTTGAACAGTTGTATGCGGTTTGTGTGTGTTGCCAGAATTGTTCCGTTGCCCGGAAGAGCCAAGCCGATAGCCTCGTTGAGCGAGTTCATAGAGTTGGCAGTAAACATGCCAGAGCATGAGCCGCATCCCGGACAAGCGTGCTCCTCAATCTGGTCGAGTTCATCCTGAGTAACAGTCTCGTCGGCTCCCTTAATCATGGCAGAGATAAGGTCGATGTTCTCGCCCTTCCACTTTCCTGCCTCCATAGGACCGCCCGAAACGAAGACCGTCGGGATATTAAGACGCATCGAAGCCATGAGCATTCCCGGAGTAATCTTGTCGCAGTTAGAGATGCAAATCATGGCATCTGCCTTGTGCGCATTCACCATATACTCAACCGAGTCGGCAATGATGTCGCGCGAAGGAAGCGAATAGAGCATTCCGTCGTGTCCCATTGCAATACCGTCGTCGATGGCGATGGTGTTGAACTCAGCAGCATAACAGCCCAGTTTCTCAATCTCAGCCTTCACCAGCTGTCCCACCTCGTGCAGGTGTGTGTGTCCCGGAACAAACTGCGTGAATGAATTGACAATAGCAATAATTGGCTTACCAAACTGCTCTCTCTTCATACCGTTGGCAACCCACAGAGCGCGGGCTCCTGCCATGCGGCGACCTTCTGTGCTGAATGCACTTCGTAACTGGTGTTTCATCTTATATCTTATTTATTAGTTTAGCATATATAAAGCAGAAGCCCTTCTCGTGAAAGAAAGGCTTCTGTATATTTCGCAACAATAATACATAGGGCACGCCTTTCTCACGCCATAGGGTTTCCCACGACGACCACGAGGCGAATCACCACGCTATGATTATATTTAGTTACTTTTAACATTAAAAAACTTACAGTCTTTAATCAATCGAGCGCAAAAATAAACAATCTTCTTTACATAAACAAATTTTATTGATAAAAAATAATGTTTAAGAGCCTATGCCGATACTTTATTTTGATTTTCGGCTGATACTGCTTGAAAAGTGTTACTGAAGAGCCCTGCGTTTTTTCTTCCAGATGCTTGATTGCCGAGTTTTTATTGACAGCTGTAAAGAATGAATCTCCCAGTCATGACATTCTATAAAAGATTACTATTTTAATTTCCACATTTGCAGAACTTAATCAGCGGCGTTTTATATTAAGTTCTGAATAAAAAAGCTATATTCATATATCATGAATACCATGCGTTGCATAAGTAAGGAATGTATAAATTATCCCGAATTCGCGTATTTTATACGAAATCCAAAAAAAACAGTTAAACGTCTGATTTTCAACACAAATTACATTTTTACGTCCTTAAAAATGTAGAGGTTTAACACTTTTTCGTCCTTAAAAGTGTAAAAGATGCGAAAAATATTACTATTTTTGCAGAAAATATCTGGCTTATGAAAAGACTTGCAATAAAAGATTTATACAAGTGGAAGGAAAACAAGAGGCACAAGCCACTCATTATAAAAGGTGCGAGGCAGGTTGGCAAAACTTGGCTTATAAAGGAGTTTGCCAAAGAAGCATACGAGAAATCCGTCTACATCAACTTCGAAGAAGACGAAATGCTTCAGAATGTTTTTCTGAAGGACTTCGACACTAAACGCATAATTACAACCATAAGTCTTGCAAAAGATATAGACATAGATTCCGAAACTCTGCTTATCTTCGACGAGATTCAGGCTGCGCCGCGCGGAATAACATCGCTAAAATACTTCTGCGAGAATGCTCCGGAATACGACATTATCTGTGCTGGGTCGCTGCTAGGAATAGCCATGCATAACAACGACTCGTTTCCTGTTGGCAAAGTTAATTTCATCGATGTGTCGCCAATGAATTTCGAAGAGTTTCTTCTCGCTGTGGCTGGCAAGAAATACGTAGACCTTATCAAGTCGGGCGACTGGGAACTTATACACACCATAAAAGACAAACTTATTTCATGGCTGAAGACATATTACGTTGTCGGCGGAATGCCAGAAGTTGTTGACACTTATTGCAAGACTAACGATTTTTCTGACGTTAGAACCGTGCAAGACGACATTCTTGAAACATACAGCAACGATTTTTCGAAGCATGCACCAATCAACGAAGTGCCACGAATAAGAATGGTATGGAACTCTATTCTTGGTCAGCTTGCAAAGGAGAACCGCAAATTTTTGTATGGTATGTTAAAGGACGGAGGACGGGCAAAGGAATTTGAACTGGCTATAGAATGGCTGATAGATGCAGGTCTTGTGAGCAAGGTAAACCGAACAAAAAGCGGAGAATTTCCACTGAATGCTTACGAAGATTTCAGCGCGTTCAAACTCTACATGCTCGACATCGGTTTAATGTGCGCCATGAGCAAAATTTCGGCAAACGTTATAATAAACGGAAATGAACTGTTCTCGACATTTAAAGGAGCACTCACCGAACAATACGTTTACCAGCAATTAAAGCCGAGCGCCGACAGCATTTTCTATTGGTCTGCAGAAAACTCGCGTGGCGAACTGGATTTCATAATGCAGAGCGACAACAAAATCCTGCCGATAGAAGTAAAAGCAGAGGAAAATCTGAAAGCCAAAAGTCTTAAATTCTTTGTAGATAAATTCAAAGGGTTGCACGGAATCCGCATATCGATGGCTGACTACCGCCGTCAAGACTGGCTCACAAACATTCCTCTCTATACTTTAAGTATGCACAACATTTCCGAGGAATGACATTCTGGTCGTTGCCATCTTAGCCGAAATGCTGCAAAAAAACATAGAGCGGAAAAAAAGAAGGATTGACTCCTCGTTTTTTCCGCTCTATGCTTATTTGCTACAAGCCGAACTCAGCGGTAATGCCCCACTTTGTCATGGAATGCAAATCTGCATACAGGTCGGCATGCAGTTTGACAACATGCTTGCCTACTGCCATCTGCACGCCTGCACCAAGATAGCCGCCAGAGTACGATGTTGTTCCCAAATAAGCCGTTTCATATACCTGAGAACCGGTGTAGGCAGTTTCCCTTTCGCCCATGTCAACTACGCATATTCCACCGCCACGGACCAACGGAACAATCTTTCCTTTGCCAAAAGGTTTGACCAAGCCTAAAGAAAAAAATGAATCTGCCCTTATATTCATATTCCATGCGGTATTGTCTCTGTCCGCCAAAAAACTCGATGTTGCACTCTGTTCTGTTTTTTGGAGAATATGCCAGTCCCAACTCCAAGCTGCCGTCCTTTATAATTCGCTCGATGCCCATTTCCGCTCCGATACCAATCTCGAATGACGAACTGGAATAGGTAACACTTGGCATACCCTGATTGTTTCTTTCTATCGTCCAGTCTAAAAGTTCCGGGGCTTCTTTTGAATAGTATGCAAAACTTGTGAATGCCTTAAAACGAAACTTTGACTTGTCGGATTTTTCATCATACTCGTACACCATACATGTGCTGCCATCGGTACATACGTCATTGTGATAGTTGCGTACCACATTTACAAGACCTTTCCTCGACAATATTTTTTTCGACATTCCTTTCTTATTCATGTCTTCGATAGCCGTCTTCGAATCTTTCAGCAAGTACTTCACTTTTCCGTACTGTTCTTTCCTTTTCTGCATGATGTTCTCTCCTTCCTGAACAGACGACAAGTAGGCAAGCGAATTGTTTGTAAACTTTACCATCTCACCATCCTCGCGTTCAAAGAAGAAGTGTTCTTCTGAATCGTCTGCCACGCAGTACAGGTTCATCTTGCCTTTGACCATGAATTCGGCAAAAAACAGTTGCGGTTTGCCATAGACTTCAAGTTTGCGCGTAACGAAATATTTGCCGTTATCATCAAACCTGAAGCCTTCGATGTCGCCGGGCTTGTAGGTCTTGCCATTACTTTCGCCATCTGCCCAGAACCTACACTCTTTTGCAAGCGCCTCGTTTGAACGGAAGTCGATATTTCCTTTGATTGTGTCGCCAGAGTTTGTAATGATAATTCCTGACTTAGGATTAACCTGCGCCATTGCCATTGTGGCAGAAATAGCCAACAAGGCAAAGAAGATAATTTTTTTCATCATATTAGAAGATATCAATATTTTTAGACTGAAAATTACAAGCCAAACTCAGCGGTAATGCCCCACTTTGTCATTGCGCCAGTGCCCTTATATTCCAAGCCCTTATACCAGTCTGCATGCAGTCGGGCAAAATGTTTGCCTACAGCCATTTGCGCACCAACTCCGAGATAGATTCCAGGGAACCATTCATCTGTACTACTGAAATTACACATCTTAGAGCCTTCGTAAGCTTTTTCTGTTTTCCAATCAGCCACGCATATTCCACCGCCACGCACAAGCGGAACAATCTTTCCTCTACCAAAAGGCTTGTTCAAACCTACAGAAAGAATAACTCTGCCTTTATTTTCACATTCCGCGCGGTAAATCCGTCCGCCAAAAGGTTCAATGTTGCGCGAATATTTGTTTTTTGGAGAATATGCCAATTCCAACTCCAAGCTGCCGTCCTTTATAATTCGCTCAATACCTATTTCAAGTCCAATACCCATCTCGAACGAAGAACCAGAATAACTGACGGTTGTAGTAGTCATACCCTGTTCTTCGTTTCCTGTCGTCCATCCCAAAAGTCCAGGAGTTTCTTTTGAATAGTATGCCAAACTTGTGAATACTTTGAAACGATACTTTGACTTGTCGGATTTATCATCGTACTCATACACCATACAAGTGCTGCCATCGGTACACACGTCTTTATGATAGTTGCGTACGACATTTACAAGACCTTTTCTTGACAAGTATCCTTTCAACAGACCTTTCTGACTCATGTCTTCTACAGCCGTCCGCGAATCCCTCAGCAGATACTTCACCTTTCCGCATTGTTTCTTCCTTGTCTGTAACGCGTACTCGAATTCTGAATTAAAAGGAGTAATCTGTTTGCTGGTAAGTTTTGCCATCTCGCCGTCCTCGCGCTCAAAGAAGAAGTATTCGTCGCCATTGTCAGCCACGCAGTAAAGGTTCATTTTTCCCTTCACCATGAATTCGGCAAAGTATAATTGCGGGGCACCATTGACATCGAGCTTGCGCGTAACGAAATATTTGCCGTTACCGTCGAACCTGAAGCCTTCGATATCGCCTGGCTTGTAAGTTTTACCCTCGGTTTTACCTTCTGCCCAAAACTCACATTCTCTTGAGAGCGTCTCGTTTGTACGGAAGTCAATAACACCTCTGATTGTGTCGCCAGAATTTGTAATGATAAATCCTGATTTCGGGTTTATCTGTGCCATCACCATTGTGGCAGAAATCGCCAACAAGGCGAAAAGGACAATTTTTCTCATCATATCAGAAAACATCAATATTTTTTAGAATTAAAATTACAATCCGAACTCGGCGGTAATGCCCCACTTTGTCATGGTATGAAAATCGGCATACAGGTTGGCGTGCATTCTGACGAAATGCTTGCCTACCGCCATCTGCGCACCACCGCCAAGATAAGCACCAGTAAACCATGTACTTCCCATAGCGTAGCAATTATACATCCAAGAGCCTTCGTAGGCTGTTTCCTTTTCTCCGAAATCAACAACGCATATTCCACCGCTACGAACAAACGGGAGAATCTTTCCTTTACCAAACGGCTTGACCAAGCCTAAAGAAAGAGTCATTCTGCCCTTACTTTCGTATTTTGTATCAAAATGTCTCTTCCCATTAAAAGTTATGCCGTTACGTTCAAAGCTACTTTTGGGAGAATATGCCAGACACAACTCCATGCTACCGTCCTTCACAATTCGCTCGATACCAAACTCAGCTCCTATACCAATCTCGAATGTAGAACCAGAATAGCTGACACCTTGCCATTCCTGAGAATGAGTTTCAGCATACCAATCCAAAAGTTCCGGTTTTTCTCTTGAATAGTATGCAAACCCCGTAAATGCCTTTAAATGAAACTTTGACTTGTCGGATTTTTCATCGTACTCGTACACCATACATGTGCTGCCATCGGTACATACATCATTGTGATAGTCACGTACTACATTTACAAGTCCCTTTCTTGACAAGTTTCTTTTCAGCAAGTTTTTCTGGTTCATGTCTTCGATAGCTGTCTTCGAATCTTTTAGCAGGTATCTCACCTTTCCGTACTGTTCCTTCTTATTTCGCATATAATCCTCTTCTTCCTGAAATGTCGACAAACAAGAGGAATGCGGAATGTTGGTAAGCTTTACCATCTCGCCGTCCTCACGCTCAAAAAAGAAGTGCTCATTAGGATTGTCGGCCACGCAGTACAGATTCATCTTGCCCTTAACCATAAATTCGGCAAAGTACAGACGCGGTTTGCCGTCGACATCAAGCTTGCGCGTAACGAAATATTTGCCGTTACCGTCGAACCTGAAGCCTTCGATATCGCCGGGCTTGTAAGTTTTACCCTCGGTTTTACCTTCTGCCCAGAACTCACATTCTCTTGAGAGCGTTTCGTTTGTACGGAAGTCGATAATACCTCTGATTGTGTCGCCTGAATTTGTAATGATTATTCCAGATTTTGGATTGATCTGCGCCATCGTCATCGTGGCTGAAATAGCCAACAGCGCGAAAAGAATGATTTTTTTCATTGTATAAATAGTCTATGTTTTGTGTTTACCAAAAACGAAAAGAACGCCATGGCTAAATAGTAGAGCCATGGGATTCTTTCGTGCTATGTTTAGTCTGTTAGAGTCCAAACTCTGCGGTGATGCCCCATTTTGTCATTGTATGTGCATCGGCATATAAGTCGGCGTGCAGTCTGGCAAAATGCTTGCCTACTGCCATCTGCGCACCTACGCCCAAATAACCACCGTAATACCATGTATTACCCCAAGAAAAATCCAGTTTCTTCCTTGACTTGTAGTAACAAACTTCTCTGTTGCCTCTATCAAACACGCCTATTGCACCGCCACGGACAAGCGGCAGAATCTTTCCATTGCCAAACGACTTGACCAGTCCTAATGAAATAACCGTGCTGCTTTTCTTCTCATACCTTGTCTGTGACGGCTCTTGTCCTTTCGAAACAACCACATCGTGCTCAAAACTGTTTTTAGGAGAATACGACAGACCCAACTCCACGCTACCGCCTTTTAGTCTTCGCCCGATATTCAACTCAACTCCTATACCGAAATTGAAAGCGCAACCAGTGTAGCTCTTACTTGGCAGATATTCAAGACAAGACTTTTCTCTTGAATAGTATGCAAAACCTGTGAAAAACTTGAAATAATACTTCTCCTTATCAGATTTTTCATCGTACTCATACACCATACAAGTGCTGCCATCGGTACACACATCTTTGTGATAATCGCGCACAACATTTACAAGTTGTTTTCTCGAAACTTCAGGTTTATTCATGTCTTCAATTGCCGTCCACGAATCTCTCAGCAGATACTTCACTTTTCCGTATTGTTTTTTCTTCTCCAACATTTTGTCCTGCACCTCTTGGAGGGTTGATGTCATATGAAATGCTCTGCTCGTAAGCTTTGCCATCTCGCCATCCTCGCGTTCAAAGAAGAAGTGTTCATCTGAATTTTCAACAACACAGTAAAGGTTCATCATGCCCTTAACCATAAATTCGGCAAAGTATAGACGCGGTTTGCCGTCGACATCAAGCTTGCGCGTAACGAAATATTTGCCGTTATCATCAAACCTGAAGCCTTCGATGTCGCCAGGCTTGTAAGTTTTACCCTCGGTTTTACCTTCTGCCCAAAACTCACATTCTCTTGAGAGCGTCTCGTTTGTACGGAAGTCGATAATACCTCTGATTGTGTCGCCTGAATTTGTAATGATTATTCCAGATTTCGGGTTTATCTGCGCCATTGCCATTGTGGCAGAAACAGCCAACAGCGCGAAAAGAATGATTTTTTTCATTGTATAGTTCTATGCTTAGTCTGTTATAATCCGAACTCGGCGGTAATGCCCCACTTCATCATATCACCAATCGTTTTAGATTCCAGAGACTTGTACCAATCGGCATGCAATCGTGCAAAATGCTTGCCTACTGCCATCTGAACACCGGCACCGAGATAGACTCCATAGTGCGCTGTATTCGGCCATACAATGTCTACAATTTTATTTGAATTATAGAATCTTGTCTCATGATTTCCAAAATTCTTCAAATAGAATCCACCGCCACGAACAAGCGGAGTTAATTTCCACTTACAACCAACAAAGCGTTTTACCACGCCCAAAGCACCATAAAATCTACCCTTTTTATAAACTGTATGCGATGGTATGCCGAATCCTCCTATAACAAATTCATCGTGTTCAGAGACTACCTTTGGAGAAAATGCAACGCCAATCTCCATACTACCTCCCTTAATCCATCGCTCAATATCAGTCTCAAAGCCGATACCAATCTCGAATGTACCAATCGGATAATTCACACCGACTAAATCTTGCATCTCAGTCTTATCTGTTGAATAGTATGCAAATCCGGCGAATGCCTTGAGATAACACTTCGCCTTTTCTGATTTTTCATTGTATTCGTACACCACGCAGGTGCTGCCGTCGGTACATACGTCTTTGTGATAATCGCGCACAACATTTACAAGTTTCTTTCTCGACATATCAGTCTGCCCCATGTCTTCGATAGCCGTCCACGAGTCTTTCAGAAGGAACTTCACCTTTCCGTACTGTTCCTTCTTCTCAGATATTCTGTCTTGTTCGTCCTGAAGGGTTGACGATGAAAAGACGGCTCTGTTGGTAAGCTGCGCCATCTCGCCGTCCTCGCGCTCAAAGAAGAAGTATTCATCGTAACTGTTAGCTACACAATACAGGTTCATTTTGCCCTTAACCATGAACTCGGCAAAATACAACTCGGGAGTGCCTGTTACATTAAGCTTGCGAGTTACAAAATACTTGCCATTTTCGTTGAATCTGAAGCCTTCGATGTCGCCGGGCTTGTAGGTCTTGCCATCGCTTTCGCCCTCTGCCCAGAACCTGCATTCTTTTGCAAGTGCCTCGTTTGAACGGAAGTCGATGTTTCCCCTGATTGTATCGCCAGAGTTTGTAATAATGATTCCAGATTTCGGGTTTATCTGCGCCATTGCCATTGTGGCAGAAATCGCCAGCAAGGCGAAGAAGATAATTTTTCTCATTGTTTTTCAAAAATACCGCAGCAGGATTTTAATACTTTTTTTCGGGATTTACCAGCTTTATAAAGATTCAATGCTAAAACAGTAATTCACCTTGCCAATATTCCGCTTGTAAATGTGCCGCGTAACCATAAACAGCAGGAACTGAAAGGGTTCGCAAAAGTACACAAAAAAAACGAAATATGACAAATCCTATAAGTTTTTTTTGAAAAAACGAGATATCACATATTGAAAAAAATCATCATTCTGCTATTTGTCAAAAACCTTGCTGAATTCATCGACACTAATCCTTACAGGCTCAACCATGAATTCTGGGCGGTTGTAGCTCTTAAGCAGGAAGGTATTGAATTCCGGGTCTTCCTGCGGCATCAGGAATGCCTTTTCAACCTTTCCGTTGTTGAAATATGAAAAATACACGCGACTGTAGTTTCCGTCGTCGCGACGGCTGGCGCACATAATCCAATGTCCGTTGCTCGACCATGTTGGATAGCTGTCTGAATTGTCCTTGCTGTTTAGGGCACTAAGATTGATAAGCGAAGAAGCCTCAACCGTCAGAGGCGTACCCGAAAACTTATCCATCGGGATGCAAACGATGTCGGCATCGCGATGACGGCTATGGAAACAGCCATACTGTCCTTGGGCAAACAACAGATATCGCCCGTCGGGGCTGATGCGCGGCAGGGTTACGCTCTTGTCAGCCGATGCGGCATCGTAAACGAGTTCTTCGTCGCCAAAGCCGTGCGATGCTATGTCGAACGAGCGGCGATAAAGGTTGTACTGCACCTTCGGATATGTTGTTCTTATATCCTTGTCGCGCATCTCCTCGGGAAGCGGAACGGACTTGCAGTAATAGAGATACTTGCCGTCGGGCGACCATGTTGGATAAACCTCAAGAAGGTCTGGGTCGTTGCTGACGATTGTTACCGAGTCGGTCGTTACATCGTATAGAATCATATCGCTGGCAAGGTCGTACACTTCAATCTTGTTGGGATTCGATGTGTGGAAAGCCTGTCGTGTCTGGTTAGTAGAGAAGGCTATCAGCTTGGCTGTCGGGTGCCATGCCGGATATACTCCGCCCGAGATTGTATAGTCGCGCTTCATATTCACTCTCGAAACCTTGCCGTCGTTTACAATAACAGTTCCGCCGTTAGAGAGGCGAACATGAAAGAGCATGTTGTCGGTCTTGTAATTCTGATAACTATGGCAGTTAATGCATTGGCCTTTTGCCCTGTCATTCATCGTAATCTCGTTGTTGAAAATCTGCGTTTCCTCGAACGATGTGAGGTTGCGCTGGGCTATCTCCATAAAGTTCCACGCAACGTATGTCGGCTCAATAAGGCGGTACGACAGATACTCGTCGATAGGCTCTTTGGCTACGCGAATTTCAAAAGGCTTGAACGACAGCCACTCGCCTTTTTTCCTGCCCCACACTTCAACTTTTATGCTCTTGCCCTTAGAGGCATCGAGCATGTCGTGCCATTCATCCTCTGGAATCTGCACCTTAACGCCATCGCCGTATGTCTGCTGCTTGCCGTCGGGCGTGGTGATGCGTGCCACACACTCTTCATACGCATCTTTTGGAAGCATGAAGTTGAGCGGCGCGATATTGCAAGGCACGGTAACATCGCAATAGTCGGGAAAGATGTCGGGCTGACTTTTTGCATCCTTGGATGCTGAAGGAACATCAGGATGACTTACGCAAGATGACAGGAGCAACAGAACTCCCAAAAAACAATAATATATATATTTTCTCATGATATTCTTATGATGCTATTTCGTGACCAACTTTGCCGTGTATAATAAATGATTTTCTTCCGAAAACATTGTACCACCAGTAGGTATCTCCAAATTCTTCACGCATATTCTTACCTACCTCCTCAATGTTTACGCCCGGTCTCACCTGCCTTTTCAAGGTCTCCATAAACATAGTGTATCTGTCGTAAACAGACTGCGTGATAGGGAGTATTACGCGCTTTTCTTCTGGGGCATTATCCATGTACATGATATAAGCCTCCTGCGCATGCAGAGGAAATTCCTCGTCCATGTGCGACTTGACATAGTTGCGCAGCGATGCCCAGAAACGACGAGAGTCGCAACGCAACATAGAATAGAACAAAGCCTGCTCAGAAACAACCTTGTTGTCGGATTCAGGCCAGAGACTGATAGAATTAACAACGTAGCTGTCGCTGTTCTCTACGCCTGTAAGCTCATCAGGGAAGCAATTTTGCATTGCCTTTATCTTATCACTAACCGGAGCTGGCTGCCAATCTCCGTAAAACATATTATTATGCAGCATGACGGTATAGCGTTCCACCAGTTTGTTATCGCCCTTAGCCAAAGCACAGCGGGCAAGCATTTTCAGGTAAAATGGCGAAAAGCCAGCTTGTACGGCATTTTCGAAATTCAGTCGGATGGCCTCGTTCGTCATGCCATAGTTGTAATATACCAGAGGCGATGCAATATCCAAAAGGCTGACGTGGATTGTATCAGGGTTGTTAATATTGGCAGCATTGTTGTCCAATTTGAAGGAGCGTTCTAACAGTCCCCCTTCGTTCATCAGGGCAATATTCTTGAGGAATATCATAGAGTTGGTTGGGTTCTTGCTCTCTTCAGCCATGCGGAGCACACCTTTCCAATTGTCATCTTCGGCATAGCGTACCATACGCATCTCATCAATATAGTTCTTATCATAGTACATGAGCGACGAAGTAAAGGCTATGCCTGCAACCGTACACAACACCGGCACGAACCATCTAAGCAAATCCTTGCCATACAATGGAATAAATACAGAGAGTGCGCCAAGAACCCAGAAAGGTATAGAAAGGGATTCAGTCTTATCCGACGGAGTTATGAAGCGAGGCAAACCAGCAAACACCACATCGTCGAATTTCAGATTAGAATATACTAAACGGTGCCAGATAAGGGCGGCAAAAACAAGCAAGATTATGCCCACAATCTCACGCCATGCAATTTTCTCAACAACCACAAGACACAGAATTAAAAGCAATGCAAACCACCCAAGCACCGGATACAGGCAAAAGCCCAACAGATACCACACTATATGCCATTTGCGCGGTGTGTAGCGTGCTGCCCACAACAGCAAGAGCATAATGAGATAGCCCACCGACTGCGAGAACCAATAACCCTTGATTGGAGAAACATATACCCAATAACCAAGATCTACAACCGATGTGAGCAGACAGGCAACAGGCAAGAGCATCAAAGCAGAGGCACTTCCATGTAACCGGAATGCTTTAGTTCCCACAAAGTAAATAAGTATCCAAATTAACGCCATCACGCCTGCACCAAGAGCAGGATAATAGAATAGCTGTGTAAGCCATGCTCCAACGAACCTCATCAAGCCAAACGGCTTTGCCATGAGTGTATGGAAAAACGAAGCTCCGCAGATGAACTCTGAACGGTCGTGCGCAGTATAGAACACCTCCTGATTGATGTATAATATATATACAACAAATGCCATGAAAGCCAACAGGCTTACATAGAGGACAATACCGGATGCTTTTAATTGTTTAATCATCTTTTTGCTATAAAAAGGCTGACCCATTTTAATGGATCAGCCTATTATTAATCATCTTGTGTCACACTTACATTTTATATTTTGCATGTTGTAATGAGACACTTGTTACTAACAAACTACTTAGCTACAGGCCTAATCGAGAAACCGTAACTTGTACTCAAGTTGCTGTAGATATTTATAGAATTGTCAAACTTTCCATGCTGGAAAATCAACATGTTAGGCATATCTTCATTACCGTTAATAGCGCCCTTTCCGTCATTTGCCTGTTCTGCCATTGATGGGAAGTGGTAAATTCCGAAAATTTCGCCAGTAGCATAGTAGCCGGCATTTCCATTTCCGTACCATTTATCGCCATAACGATAACCTGCAGCTGGCAGGAAGATTGAATTGTTATTTTTCTTACTTGATACTCTGTAGCCTGTACCAGTAAACTCCCACTTGCAACTGTCAATCAACTCTCTGATCTGCTCTGTTGTTGGCATTTTCCAACCTTCGCCCCAATTGGCAGTAGCAGCATCATACTTTGCATCAGCGATAATGCTATAAACAGGAACATCTGAGATATCACCACCAATATAGTCCTTACGCATCACAACATCAAACTCGTCCTTTACTTCAGAATAACTGCTAGCTAAAGGACTCTCAAAGTATTTCACTTCTGTCGAGCCAATCTTATTAATTACAAGATCAGAGTTACTTGCGTATTCAAACTTCTTGTAATAGTCCAGAGTATCTCTTTCAGTCTTCTGGCTTGGGATTCTCTCTACAAACTTAGAACCGTCCCAATCCATAATGAGAACAAAATCCTCATTGGTAAGTGTTGCCTCAAGGAATCCAGGATGAGCCTCCTTCATGAAATCCAACTTAGCCTTTACAAAAGAATTGATCTTTTCCTTCTTCTGAGTATCGATATTCGCCTTTGCAAGAGAATCCAATTTTGTTGTGTCACCAATAAACGTCAAGTCAATAAGCTTTGGTTCATTGATTTTGGCAATATTTGTAGTGTCACAAATGTATCCGACCTTTTGCTCTGTAGACTTATACATATCGAACAAGGCAGATAAAGTTCTTGCCTCTACGACATCAGTATATGTTGTTGTACTGGTTGGATTCAACAGTGTTCCAGTTACATCACCCCAAACAAATAGAATACCATTATCTGATTCTGAAGTTGCACCAATATTCTTACTTGCCCACTTGGTACCACTTGCGAGTCCCAAATCAACAGCCTCGCCAGCACTTCTGATATTGCTAGTGTTTGCTGCATAAGGGATATCTACAGAATTTTCGGTAATCTCATCACTACAAGCAACAAATACACTTGATGTAATAAGCGTAGCGATTGCGAGCTTACTATAATTCAAAATACTTTTCATTACAATAATGTATTAATATTATACAAATATAAAATTACTACTCTTCATAGTAAACTGAGTTGACGGTACAGTTTCCTGATTTAATCAGGAACTGAAGGTCTTTAGCAGAGCCACCCTTACCCTTTGCACAGTCCTTGGCAATTTCCTCAGTAAGCTGAATCTCATTAGGACCGTTCTGAAGTGGCATATTATCATAATAAGTAGCACTCCACCAACCGTTATGCACCATCATAGTAGTACCCTCTTCAACATCTGATACGTCCAAGATAAGAGTCTTGAAGCCCCAATAAACCTCATCAGAAATGAATGGGAAATGCTGACCCTCGTTATCACTGAAGCGCATAGCTGCTGCGTTCCATGAACCCGGCTTGAATGGCAAATCCTCAGCTTCCTTACCCGGTCTTGGATAGATATTGAATCTATCAAGCTGCTTTGTAATAACCTCGCAAGTTACGTCATTATATAGATGAACATACTTGGTACCATCAGAACAAATAGCTGTCATCTTAACAATATACTGACCAAGCTTCTTCTTCTGCTGAGCATAGTTTGACTTGAAGACATTCTTTCCAAACTCTGGTTCTTTACCATCCTTTTTCTTTTCAGCAATATCCCACACAACATTGACAGGTGCCTTGGTCTCACAGATTATGATATTACCGTTCTTACCATCATCCGACTTGTCTGTTCCTACAGAAGTTTGCGCAAGGAGCTCGTCAAGAGAGATGTGACCAGCATCGCTGATATCCTCATGAACAGGGTCACAAGCAACGAAAGCACATACTGCAGCAACAAGTATAAATAATATCTTTCTCATATTCTTTTCTTATTAAACATTAATAAAGAGCTTTATATAGGGCAGAGGCATCAGAAACATCCCAACCCGCATTCTGCTTCAAGCCACCATTATGCAATGATATCTGGTTCTGAGGCTTAGGCAGGAAACCATCGGTAGCCTTGTAACGCTCAGTCCATGAACATGTCATGTGTTTCATAGACACTCTGTTACCCTTCTGTCCGAGGCATACAACCTGCTTACCATCCTGAGCCTGAAGAGCAGTAGGAGCATAATCGCTGTTTGAGCAACCCTTACCTGTCCAACGACGCATATCGTTGAAACGAAGTCCCTCGAATGCAAACTCCCAGCGACGCTCGTTCTGAACAGCCTTCAATGAGTAAGGAGTCTCAGGAACACCAGCACGTCTCTGAACCTGATTCATGTACTGTGCATCGCCTGTAAGCTCAGTAAGCATCAGAAGAACATCAGCATAACGCATCAGATAGAAGTCCTCGAAGTGGTCACCCTGCATCTTGTTGCCGAGCGAACCTGGGTCAGTATAACCTTCGCACATTGACCACCATGTATCATTGTTAGCACCACAAGCATCGAGGTTTACATCGGCGTACTTCTTGACAGAATAACCAGACTCCTCGCAGTCGTCCTTCTCGTAGGTATAACTTGCAAGCTCATGGTCAAGGTCAATCAAAGAAGCCTTCTTACGCTTGTCTGTATAACCCTTGTTATTCTCTTCTGCTGTCCAGTCATCCCAGATATTACATGAAGGAGTACCCTGTCCCCAACCCTGGTTGAACGGATAAGTCAGATTACGGTCACCGTTCTGGTTAGATGCACCATTACGAAGTCCCCAGAAACATGACAGATAGTTAGTATACATACGCTGGTTATTGTAATCCATAGTGAGGCTCCAACTTGAAGCATTCATAAACTGAATCTGGAAAATCTCCTCGGTATTACCATTACCCATGCCAGGCTGGTCGAAGCAGTTCTCACGCTTCATATCGGCAATGAAGCTATAAGCATGACCAACACCGTCATGTGCCTCATCCCAAAGAAGACTGTTAGAATACTGCCAGAGTGAACGGAAATCCTCGCAAAGCTTATAACCGCCCTTGTCAACTATATCTCTAAGACCAGCAACAACGTCTGCCTTTGAAAGAGTACCACCACTGCAACCTTCCTGTTCAACGAGAGTGGCTGTTGCATCACCTGTTGCAAGTTCACCTATATGCTTGTAGAAACCAGCCCAGAACATATAAGCACGTGCAAGGAATGACTCTGCACAATACCTGTCTGCATGACCAGAGCCATTGGCTCTACCTGGCTTCATAAGATTCTTTGCAGAAATAAAGTCTGAAAAAATCTGAGGATAGACAAGTTCCTCGGCACTCTTCTCTTCATAAGACTCCGCAGTAATGGTGGTTGATGTAATCAAAGGAATATCACCATACATCTGAGTAAGAAGCAGAGTATAGAAGCCACGCATAAAGAATGCCTCACCAATAAGCTGGTTACGCTGTGCCATCTGATCCTCAGTCCAAGGCACGTTATCAATGGTCTCAATCATGGTGTTTGCGCGTCCAACACCGGCATAAAGGAGATTCCAGTCGTATTCGTACTGATTTGGATCAGACATTGTAAAATGATGCAGAGACTTTGCCACATAGTCCTGAAGACCGCCACTGCCGTAGCAATCGTCAGACATAAGTGACCACCAGTAGTAAGGGTTATTCAATAACTGACTCTGATCTCCGCCACCCATAGTATTCATGATACTGTAGGTAGCAGCATTCAAGGCTTCTACATCCGCAGGCTTACCCGGGAATGTAGCTGCAGTCATCTCTGTAGGACGCGGATCTGTGTCCAGCATATCGTTACAGGATGTGAACAAAGTTGCTGAACCAACAACTAATGCTGATAAAATATATTTTTTCATACAAATTGTCAAATTAGAATTTAATACTTGCACCTACCATATATGTACGGGCAGTTGGGTAAAGACCAAGGTCAATGCCTGACTCCCAAGAGCTACCACCACCGGCACTACCAACCTCAGGATCGAGACCTGTATAACCAGTAAATGTGTAGAGGTTCTGAGCCTGAACATAAAGACGGAGCTGCTGGAATGGACAAGACTTCCAGATGTGCTTGAAGTCGTAACCAAGAGTTACAGCCTTAATCTTGAAGTAGTCTGCATCTTCCATATAACGTGTAGAAATCCAAACAGTATTAGCATGACCATTACCTGAGATACGTGGCACAGAATTTGATGTGCCCTCACCATGCCAACGGTTAAAGATTGTGGTGTCGTAGTTCTCATCAGGGTCATCACCGAATGAACGGTAAGAACGCATAATCTGATGACCGAATGCACCTGCACCGTTAACAGAAAAGTCGAATCCCTTCCATGAACAACCGAGGTTGATACCAAGCATAACATCAGGGTTAGGATTACCTATCTCGTGCTTATCTGTACCAGCACCTTCTCCCTTACCAACGATTACACCATCACCGTTCCAGTCGTCCCAGATGCAGTCACCAGGCTGTGCATCATCAAGAACTGCCTTACCAGCCTGACGTGCTGCTTCGATCTGCTCCTGATTCTGCCAGATACCACTATATGACATACCATAGAAGTAACCAATTGCATAGCCTTCCTCTGCACGAGACACATAGTCTGTACCCTGTGAAAGAAGATTTCCTGTACCAGCTACATAGCGGTTCTCATTGTCGATACGTGTAACCTTGTTCTTGTTGGTAGCAAGGTTAACACCAACGTTGTAGTTAAAGTCTTTACCAATCTTGTCGTTCCAAGTAAGAGCAAGTTCAATACCTGTATTCTCAACGTCACCACCATTTACATAAGCAGGGCTTGTACCCTGAATACCTATTCTGCGGCCGACAATCAACCAGTCCTTAGTTGTCTTCTTATACCAGTCGAAGTTTACACCCAAACGGCTGTCAAGGAAACGGGCATCAAAACCTAAGTCGAGCTGCTCTGATGTTTCCCAAGTCAAATCATAATTAGGTACGATGTTTGCGTAAGCACCGACATTAGGAATACCGCTTGTAGAAGTTAACATATCAGAACCGAACTTGTAACCGCTATCGTTATACTCTCCAGACAGAGCAATAGTAGCAAGATACTGATATTTAGGGATTCGGTTATTACCGTTCTGACCCCAAGAAGCACGAATCTTCAAGAAATCCAACCAGTTCTTTGTGCTCTCCATAAAGTTTTCGTTACTCATTACCCAACCTGCAGATACAGATGGGAATGTACCCCAACGATGACCGTCGGCAAAGATACTTGAACCATCAGTACGCAAAGTAACAGTAGCCATATATGTCTCTTTCCAGTCCCAGTTCAAACGACCGAACCAAGAAGCAAGATACTCTTCATCATTAGGTTTACCTGTAAGAGAAGCAACAGTTACATCTGCCAATTTTACATTTGAGAGGTAAGCAGTATCCCAACCCTTCAGAGTTGCGAGCTGGCTTCCATAAGCAACACTATTAGAACCACCTATATTAGTGCTCCAACCTGTACTCTGGAAAGACTGACCAACCATTGCACCAATCTTATGACCATTAATTACAGGGAGATCATAAGTAATGGTATTCTCAATAGAGAAATTAGAGTTCAACCAAGCATTCTGGCTTACGCTATATACCTTTGATACATTTGTACCCTCACCGGCAGCACGTGGCTCATTATAGCCGCGGTATGCGCCTGAACCCCAGTTATAGTTGAACTGTGAACGTAATTTCAATCCCTTGATTGGCTGGATAACCAAGAAAGCAGTAGCGCTGGTATTGATGCTGCGGCTCTCTGTCATAGAGTTCCAACCACCAGTTGAAAGGTTCTCCCATGGGTTGTAGAACATAGATGGGTTCCAGCCCTTACCATAAGTAACATTACCGTTTATGTCTTGATAATTATAAATATCGCCGTTCTCTGCATACTGTGGCAAAACAGGAGTTGTCTGCAACAAGCTATGTATATAGCTCCAGTACATACCATCCTCAGCCAAGTCGTGATTCCTGCTATAGCCAATAGATATGTTTTCACCAACTGTGATAGCATCGAAATCCTTAACTCTCAAGAGTACATGGTCGCTGTTGATACGGATTGTATGACGATTATAGAAAGAAGCCTTGTCTGCACCCATGATACCTTCATTATCAGTATAGGTGTAAGACATTGCAAACTTAGAACGGTTAGAACCACCTGTAACTGTTACAGAATGATTCTGCTGCATGGCGTTCTTGTTCTCGAATTTGCCCCACCAGTCAGTACCAGTCCAACCACTCTGTACCTTAGTGATTATATCCTGAGGGATATAAGCACTCCAATCGATTGCATCGCCAGAAGCGTTAAGATTGTACTCGCTAAAGATTGCCATATACTGCTGAGCATTAAGAAGCTGTGGACGCTTGTAGGCGTTAGACCAACCCATAGCACCGTTATATGTGATTTCCAACTTACCAGCCTTACCCTGCTTTGTTGTAACGAGGATAACGCCGTTGGCAGCACGAGAACCGTAGATTGCTGCAGAAGCGGCATCCTTCAAGATATCGATACTCTCGATATCGTTAGGGTTGATACCATCGAGGTTACCACCTGCTACACCGTCAATAACGTAAAGAGGAGCACTATCACCTGTAGTTCCGACACCACGGATATAAACCTTATATCCCTTACCCGGCTGTGAAGAAGACTGTGTAATCTGCACACCCGGAGTCTGGCTCTGCATAGCCTCGAGTGCATTAGTTGTGTTCAACTTGGCGATGTCATCACCCTTTACCTGAACAGTAGCGCCGGTAACCAGTTTTTTCTTCATCGTACCGTAACCAACAACAACAACCTCCTCGAGACTCTTAGAGTCCTCAGCGAGCTGAATTGTCAACTTGTCGCCTGTAACTTTCACTTCCTGCTGAACATAGCCAATGTAAGAGACAACCAAGATTGCTCCATGTGGTGCTTCAATAGTAAAGCGTCCGTCAAAATCTGTAATTGTACCATTTCGCGTACCCTTTACCAGCACGTTTGCGCCGATAATTGGATCGCCACTCTGATCAACTACTGTTCCTACGACTTTCTGTGTCGGTGCGCTTGCTTCAACAGGTGTTGCAGCATCAGAGGCGAATACTTGCACAGGAGTACCGCCCAACAGGAAAGCAATGCATGCCCCTGCCATTAGCGCTTGTTTTCTAGTAATTAAATCCATATATACTGTTGTACTAAATTAAAGGTTTTTTAACCTTTTGTTAATCTCTTGTTAGGATATTAAATTAAAGGGTTTTAACCTTTTTGTTATTTCTCTGGTTATTAAACTAACGGCTATTCTTTATCACCTTTGGGGGGTTAATCTCGTGTTAGGTTTAAAAAGTTGCGTTTTCTCTTTCTCACCTATTCGAAGTTAAACTCATGTTAGGTTATTAAAGTAATGGCTTTTCTTTTTTACTTCTTTCGCAAAAATAAAAATATCGTACATCAAAAAATGATATTTTTTTATCTTTTTTTGATACAAATTCTAATTTAAGAAAATTTAACACTTTTTATCTACAAAATGCAAAGTACGCTTTGCATTTTACACACGCAAAGTTATAGGTTCTGATGAATCAGCACCCCGATTCAGCAAAACTTAATCCCGAATGCATCTCGAACGAATCTCGAACAAAGCCCGAACATGCACCCTTAATTATATATCAGTCGCACTTTAATTTTTTATAGTAACTCTTTGTCTCTTATCTGAATAAACTTCGTCGTAGGCTTTTCTGGCATCAAAATCGACATGCGATTTAGTAAAATCTGGCACATTATAACTGAACAGAGACTCATGATAGAACTTCTGCGGATTACGCTGCGGCAGAAGAAACGGCTTGGTTGCGTTGCCGTTGTCGTCGATGCTCGCAATGTATAGCAAGCCGTAAAGAGTGTCCTCGCGTCGGCTTGCCGTTACAAACCAATGCGAATTTGAACTCCAGTTGTGATAACTCTCTGACTGCGGAGAATTAGCGTTCTTCAGTTCGATACTCCCGTTTGTTCTCAAATCGAGCATCCACAGGTCGGCCTCTGCATGGTTTATCGGAAAGTTGCCGAAATCGCTCAAACAATACATCAGATACTTTCCGTCGTAAGAAGGACGTGGAAAGGTTACGCTCTTGTTCATCTTCTCGGCATTTATCACGGTATCGACCTTGTTGCCAAAAACGCCTTTTTCGGGGTCGAAAGATATTTTGCACAAGTTGTATTTTGCCTTGTCGTACTCGCGCGGCATGTCATAAGCCTTTGATACGCAGAAATACATCGTCCTGCCGTCTGGCGAGAAAACGGGATATGTCTCGAAACTCTCGCTGCCCTGCAACAAGGGCGACAAGATTAACTGATTCGTCTCAACATCGAGCACAACCAAATCCGATGCGGTATCGAAGACCTCAATCATCGCCTTGTTTCCCGTAAAGAAGCATTGGTGAATCTTGTTTACCGAAAAGCAGCAATATCTGCCCGACGGATGCCAATAGCCGTATGAAGGATTGGCTATGGTTGAATCGGTCTTGGCATTATACCACACATGCTTTCCGCCTCGCTGAATAAGTGTGCAGCCATGCTTTCCCCTCAGATGAAAGAAGAATTGATCAGGGTTAGTCTGGTTGGCTGTGTGACAACTCATACATTGCCCCTGAACGGCAGTATTCTCTATTATCGGCTCTTCGTCGAAGTTGTGAATATTGCGCTGATAGTTTCCGATTTTGCAATACACCTCGTAGCCGGGGGCTATTTTCCGATATGTAAGTCCATAGTCATCAAGCGGATAATTGCTTACAAACATCTTAAAGTCGTTATATTGCGTCCATCTGCCGTTTCGTTTCATGCACACGGTAAAAGTCAGTTCGCCTCCTTTGTTCTGCTCGGTTATAGCGTGCCAGTCGTCTACATCAAAATCGGCATAGTCGCCGTTTGTATGCAGACTTCCGCCCTTGCTACCTGTCACAACCACATCAACGCACTCTACATCGGCATCGGCGCAATTGAAATTCATCGGGGCGATGCCTGCAGGAATAGTCACGCCAATATAATCGGGGTAGATGTCGGGCATGGCATCTACCAGCATAACGTCTTTCGGAGTAGACGAACACGCGACAACGAGCAGAAAAGCGAATATACAGGTTACAAAATTCTTCATAATCCAAAAAAGTCTTTAGTGTTTAAGAGTGGAAGCACCACTCTCGGCATCGACATTGTTTGCCGACTGCTCCATCATCTTCATGTAATAAGCCCAATATGTGTGTTGCAGATAAGCGTCCGTTCCCGAATAACCGCCGTGCTGCGCCGTTGCCTGAACGAATCTCTGCATATCCTGCACCACCTGCCCGCTAATCGGCACGGGCACACCATCGAAACTGCTGTGGCTATTGCCCCAGAACATTGCGAACGCTTCCTGATAGTGTCGTGCCAGATAGCCGTTAAGGTCGCTTGCCAATCCTGGCAGATATCCGCAAAACTGCTGCAAGTCGCCCTTCAGCAATAGCGAAGCCAAGAAATAGTCGAGAGCCATGCGGTTGTCGCGATTGTTCATATAGAGCAGACCCAACATCTTGTCGAGTTCGTTTATATTGTAGAAGAAGTCGCTCTTGAAACGTTTTTTGCGCAGAGCGCCCCATTTGGGATGCAAATTTATCTTCTGCTCATTGCCAAGAAACATCTCTGCCTCCTTTGCCCACGATGAGTAGAAAAGCGTCTGTTTCAGCCTGTCAATATGCTTGCGAGCCACATCGTACCTGCCGTTTACGATGTAAATCTCGACTATGCGCTTCGTAAACCGTCCGCTCTTGCGGTTGTTGAACGTACATTCCTGAATGTCGAAACTAAACCGCAATGCCGAATTTACGAATCCAAGCTGATAGAACGCCTCGGAAGTAGAAACGCACGTCATATAATCGCGAACGAATGGCATTATAAGGCCATCCGTGCCGCATTGGTAGAAAGAGAACATTCTGTCGGCAAGCAAGCCTTTCTTTGCAAGAGCCAGATTAACCGTAACCGCGCTCGAAGCGTCGTGCACCTGATATTTCTCGGCTCGGCTGATTATCTCGTCCCATTTCTCTTGTCTCAGCAGATAGTTTTGCTCAACAAGTTCGTGCTCATCTTTGTCGTAGCTTTTAATTGCTGCAAGACTGAACATTACGGCAACGGCAACAACCATAATTACAGAAGTCCAGACGCCGTTAAGCCTTCGCCCAAACAGGTGGACAAAAAGCAGGACAGCCAGCAGCACAAGCGGAAGAGTGTATATTACCGACGGTACACTCTGCATCATTGCCATTGGCACACGATAGTAGTTTATGCCAAACCACACGTCGTACCACACATATTGCTTCATAAAGAAGTACGAGATGCAGAAGACCGCAAGCAGACTATAAATAACGATGAATAACGCCCTTGCACCTTTACACACCATTCCTTCGGAAGAAGAAAGCATTCTCTCGCACACAACAATAGTGACGGCAAGAAACATCATAGGTCCTATGCCCCAGTAAAGCAAAGGAACAAGCAGCACAAAAACGGCAATACGCAAAAGCATCTTTTCAGTCTGCCATCTTATATAAAGCAACGTAACCGCAAGAGCAATCAGCAGAGACACAGGCAGAGAGAGCATAACGCTCACATCGCCCATGGCATACAACAGATATGCGGCAGGAATGTACGATGCCATATAGACATGAAAGCCATCATTGCCCGATATTCTTCTAAGCAGAAGCCATGTTGCATGCTGAAGCAGCACATACAAGGCAACCAAAAACAATGCTCCCCACCGCGGATAATAGAAAAACTGGATAATAAATTCGGCAATATAGTCGGCCACGCCACCGGCAACCGATACACGCTCAATAAAATATCCGCCGTTGAAAAGAAACATCTGATATTGCTCCTGAAACGCCAAATCGGCCTGATGGCATACGCCCCACCATATATATATGGCAACAGCATACACAACCGTAATCAACAGCCCTGCATTTTTCTTGAAGAATAGTTTTAATGCAATCATTTACTTAGTAATTTTCAGAAAGGTTCAGCAAAAAGGAAATCGCAAAAACTTGTAATGATGGACAAGCGATACTTTTTTTAGGAATAGACAGAAGTATCGCTTGTCTGTCATTATTATCTGTTTTTCAGAAAGTCGTAGAAGACTCCGCTTTTCATGTTTTCGCGCATTTGGGCATTGTATTCCCTCAACTCGCGTTGTATCTCCTTTCCTCTGGTCATCAACAAGTCGCCGTTGCCGCTTTTGTGAGCCTGCGCGCGCAAAGCATTATATTCGCTGTTAAAACGCTCTATATGCTCTTTCCAAACCTGAAGCGAGTCGTTCTGTGGTGTTCCGTGCGATGTGCTGCTTACACCAATCTTAACATACACGTCTCCCGGCTCAGATACCACAAGCAAATCCTGCGCTCCGTCACGGAAATGATAGTCAACCCTTATTACTTTCATCTCGGTAGTGTCTGCCACAAACTCAAAACTGCCGTCTTTTATCACAACCGAATCGACATGCTCTGAATCTTGCGGACCGAACATCGGAACAAGGAAAATCTGCTTGCCGTTCCATCTCGACGACTCCATCACTCCGTGAATACGGCATAATTTCTTGTCGTTGCTACTGCACGACATCATTGTTGCCAAGGAAGCAACACACAGCAACAAAAAAATTACTTTTTTTCTCATCATCACAAAAAATAAGATAAAGCCCCGTCTGTATTCAATTATTTTGACACAGACGGAGCTTAACAGGTTAAAGTTTATTACTTCTTCTTAAATGCCCACCATGTAGCCTCAGCCCATGCGCCTGTACCCGGAGCAACATATACAAGCTTCAAGTGGTTGCCGTCGAGCTGAAGAATCTCGAACGACTTTGGCTTCTCGCCACCACCGTTTATCTTGTATGGGAACAAGATTGCACCCGGATCCGTCTCGAGAGTTCCAAGAGCCCAAGCAGGCTGTCCGCCATCGATAGATGAAATTGAACGCTTACCGTTCTTCCAGTTTGTGATAGCAAACTTACCGCCTCTAATCTTCTTGCCAGCAGCATCGTAAGTAGAGATTGTACTGTTCTTCCAGTCGAAAGTCATATAAGCATTGCGATTTTCCTCACCACAAACAGGGTCACCGCCTGCATTAGCACGCTGATCGGCATCAGCAAGTTTTTCAGGCTTACCGCCCCACCATATACAACCGCCTGTTGCAGCAAATTCCTCACCAGAACAGCCGGCGTAACCAATGTTACCCCAACAGCCTTCGTCGGCACGGAACTCGGTATCCCAAGTCCAGTCTTTAGAACCAAAGTTTGTAAGCGAAGCCTCAGCATCGCCAACGCTCTTGAACGCCCACCATGTAGCCTCGGCCCATGAGCCTGTGCCCGGAGCAACATACACAAGTTTCAAGTGGTTTGCATCGAGCTGAAGGATTTCGAAGTCTGTTGGCTTCGCACCTTTGCCGTTAATCTTGAATGGGAACAGAATAGAACCTGCTGTTGTCTTGAATGTACCCAAAGACCATGCAGCCTGACTACCATCAATTGATGCATACTTGCGCTCGCCTGTATATCCCTGAACTTCGAATCTACCACTACGGATTTCTTTGCCCTTGGCATCGTATGTCAGAATCTTTCCGTCTTCGGTAAATACCATGTAAGCGTTACGGTCTTCCTCACCTGTAAGTTCTGTCTGGTCGGCATTACCACGCTGGTCGGCATCAGCAAGTGTCTCAGGCTTTGCGCCCCACCAGATACAACTACCTGATGTAGCAAACTCCTCGCCCGAACAGCCGGCATAACCAATGTTACCCCAACAGCCTTCGTCGGCACGGAACTCGGTATCCCAAGTCCATATCTTTTCGCCGTAAGCATCGCTCACGAGCAAACGCATCTCTGGAGTAAGTTCCTGAGGTACAAAAACATTTGCCGTTTTTGTTGTCTGCGTTACAGAACCGTCCTGATTCTTTAGGCGAACGAAGAACTGAACATCCGAACTCTGTCCGCGCTTTGGCACAATCTTGAACGAACCGGTTGAGCCGTAGCCGATGATTGTCTCCTCGCCATCAGCATTTACTGTTACAATCTGTACAGGCTCATTTGGATTTGTAGCATAAGTAAAGTAATTACCGTCAGCAGCCTGCTGAGTGTGCGCCTCGTCGCTGTACTGAACGAAGTTGAAGCCCTCAGACAAAGCACTTTCTGAATATGCAGCACTTGGTGAGCCCAAGTCAATTTCCGAAGGGTCACAAGATGCCAGCATCATTGCTGCCAAAGGAATTGCTATATATATCTTTTTCATTGCTTTTCAATTAAAGTTCAACAATAATGATTACCACTTGGCATAAGTTGATGTTGCGTCATCCCAACCCGGGTTCTGTGCCAATTTACCTTCCATCAAAAGAACCTGAGTCTCTGGAATCTTGGCAAAGCCGGCAGTTGCGTTGTAACGCTCAGAGTATGAATAAGACGCACGGGTATTTGTAGTAGCAATACCGCGGTTGTAAATCTTTGTACCCGTCTGCTTGTCGAGAGCCTTGGCTGCAATATGCCAGCGGCGGATGTCGTTCCATCTCACACCTTCGAATGCCAACTCCCATCTGCGCTCATTCTGGATAGCCTCAAGAGAGTAAGAAACAGCTGGAAGTCCGGCACGGGCACGCACCTTGTTCATACCATCGGCGTCTCCCTTAAGCTCAGACTGCATAAGAAGAACCTCGGCAAAGCGCATCAGAACCATATCGTGAATGTTGTTCAACTGCAAGTTTTCCTCGCCTGCTGTGTCCCAACCGCCCGGATACATAAGGTTCTCAAAGCAGACAGAGATTGTACCGTCTTCTTTCTTAGCCTCGATTGGAGAGAGTTTCTTGTCGTAGTAGCCTGTCTCCTGCATAAAGTCGCCACCACCGCCAAATGCGAATCCTTCAAGGTTCTGCATATCCTGTATAGTTGCATTTCTACGCATATCTGTTGGCTCTGCATTTGTCCAGTCGTCTACAAGGTTTGTTGCAACAGGACCAGCACCCCAGCCTGCTCCGAATGGGAACACGGCAGTACCACGAACACCGAAGTGAAGGGCATATCCGTTAGCATAACCGATTGTTGTATTCCATGAAGCCTGTTTGTTGAACTTAATGGCAAACATACGCTCTGTCTGTGCAGCGTTGGCAGTACCATCTTCGTCGTTCTCAACCCAAACCAAGTTCTGTCCCTTGGTATAAGCGTAGTCTTCGACTGTACATCTGTTTGTATAAGCCCAAAGGGTTCTGAAGTCCTTTACAAGGCTGTAGCCCGAATTGTTTACACAGTCGTCGATACACTTTATTACATCCTCTTTTGTAAGAACTTTTTCGTTTGGAAGTGTTACAGATGTAAGCGGCTGATAATTTGTACTTGTAAGAGATGCAAGATCCTCACCGTTACAGTACATTCCTGTGTAGTAAAGCCAAGCACGACCGAGCATACCTTCTGCACAATACTTGTCAACGTGTCCGTCGGTTCTGCGCGTTGCAGGCATTATAGTTGCAGCCTCATAAAGGTCCTGCAATATCTGTCCCCACACCTCAGAAGCCTTTGACTGTTCTGGAACTGGTGAACCAGCCTTTGTTACAAGAGGAACATTTCCGTACATTGAAGCCAGTTCGTAGTAGTAGTATGCACGAAGGAACAAAGCCTCGCCCTTTGTCTGAGGGTCGGCACTCTCGCCTTGTTTTTCGAGTGCATCAAGCAATGTATTCGCACGATTGATACCTATATATCTGTCAATCCAGAACTGTTCTGTCATATTGGCAGTCGAATTTAGCATAAGGTCTTCTGCCTGCATCAGGATATCGTTTTCACCGCCACCGCCGTAAGCATCGTCGCAAGCCAATGTTGCATAGTAGAAGTACGAACATTGCGGGTTGGCATTAACCACATTCAGGTTCTGATATATGGCAGCAAGTGCCTGAGCCTGATCTCCCTCTGTTACAGGGAAGTTAGACTGGTCTTTCTCCTTATAGTTTACTGCATCGAGCGTACATGAAGAAAGTCCTCCAATCATCAATGCAGCACCTAAAAAATATTTTATAGCCTTCATTGTATAAGCAGTTTTAGAATTTAACATTAACACCAAACAAGAATGTTCTTGGACTTGGATAGTTACTGATATCAACGCCTGTTACCCAAGATTCAGTAGCGATTGAAGAACCCTGCTCTGGATCCATGCCGTCGTATCCTGTAATTGTCAACAGATTCTGTGCCTGGAAGTACAGACGCAACTTCTGGAATGGGCATGACTTCCAAATCTTCTTGAAGTCATAACCAACTGTAAGCGACTGAATACGGAAGTAGTCAGCATCATCAACATAAAGGTCTGAAACCTGAATCATGTTGGTGTTTGTACCGGCAGTAAGGATAGGATAACGTCCGTTGCCTGTACCCTCACCGTTCCAGTAGTTGTAAACATTTGTAGACCAGTTGTCGTACTGGCTGTCACCGAAACGACGGTAAGAGTGTGCAACCTGCATACCAAATGCACCATAACCAGAAACAGTGAAGTCAAGTCCCTTATAGACGAAACCAAGATTCAAACCCATTGTTACGGTTGGATGAGGATTACCGATATTTGTCTTATCATCATCTGTGATAAAACCATCGCCGTTTGTATCGACGAACTTCAAATCACCAGCCTTGATGTTTGAACCCTGAAGAGAATGGCTTGCATCACCGCCACAGTTTGCATTGAGATAGTTCTGCAAATCTGTTGCATTCTGAATTACACCAGCTGTCTTATAGCCATAGAAGTAACCCAAAGGCTCTCCTTCCTGCATACGAGCCATAAAAGTAGTACCCTGCGAAAGCAAACCTTCAGCACCATTGATATAACCAGAACCGTTATTTACCTCAGTAACTTCATTCTTGTTTGTAGCAATATTCCAACCTACGTTGTAGTTGAAATCAGAGCCCAACTTATCGTTCCAAGAAAGAGCAAGCTCTACACCTGAGTTCTTAATTGTTCCGGCATTCTGTACCTGAGACTTGTCGCCAAGAACTGCAGGAACAGGCACATCGATAAGCAAATCCTTTGTCTTTTTCTGATAGTAATCGAAGTTTACACTCAGTCTGTTATCCAACAAACGGGCATCAAAACCAAGGTCTAACTGCTCAGAAGTCTCCCATTTCAAATCTTGGTTTGGCAAGCGTGAAGGATAACCACCTGTTGTACCAACATTCTTGTCGTTGTTGAATGAATACTGACCGTAAGGGCCGAAAGAATATGAGGCAACATACTTGTAAGCACCGATACCCTCATTACCATTCTGACCCCAAGAACCACGAATCTTCAAGAAATCGAGATAGTCCTTAGTGCCTTCCATAAACGCCTCGTTAGAAAGTACCCAACCGGCAGAGAATGAAGGGAAGTAGCCCCAACGATGACCGTCGGCAAAGTTAGAAGAACCATCGGCGCGGAAGATTGCACTAAACATGTAAGTCTCCTTATAGTCATAGTTCAAACGGCCGAAGTAAGACAATATTGAATGGTCGTCCCATGGTGTGTTACCATCGAAAGGAAGAGTTGCATTTCCGTCACGGCCTGAGAAGTTTGCAGGATAAGCATTTTCCCAACTGTTCTCGAAAATATTATTTGCAACCTGAATACCAAGGTTTTCGCCCATACCGTTACCCTCGCGAGAGTACTCAGTACCGACAAGAACGTCAAAATGATGCTCTGATACATCGAACTTATAGTTCAAGGTATGAGTTGTACCCCAATTCCAGCCCATTGACATGTTTTCGCTCAACACGTCGTTTGTCTTCTGGGCATTGGTATTATTGAAGTACTTTGTATCATATCCCTTCCACAGACTTGAAGAGTTCTTGTAATATACAAGTCCTTTATAAGTCAGTCCCTTAATTGGAGAGATTGTAATATATCCGGTAGCATTAAAATTCAAGTTACGACTCTTGTTCATCGCATTCTGCGAATTCAGAATCTGGTTCAAAGGATTACCGAAATACTGGTTCAAGCCAATCAAATCCCAGCCGTTACTTGTAGCATCGTCTCCTGTAAACAGACTTCCGTCGGAATTATATGCTGGAATAATCGGCGCAGTATGCAACATTGTGTAGATTGCATTGGCATACATATTTCCAATCTGGATACCTCGGTTGGTTGTGTGCTGGAAATACACATTCTCGCCAAGAGTCAAAACGTCTCTGTCGCCCGAACGCCACAAAACATGGTCGGAGTTCAAGCGGATAGTGAAACGTGAATAATCTGACGGAGCAAGTTTTCCACCAATTATACCGTCTTGGAACTGATATCCAACACCAGCACCAAACTTAGAATAGTTTGAACCGCCAGACAATGTCAAGGCATGACTTGTAGTTACCGCATTCTTGTTGCGAAGCATCTCAAGCCAGTTTGTACCCTCGTCTGTGCCGTTCTGATAAGCAGCAAGTTTGTCAGCCGGTATGTACTTAGACCAATCATGAGCTTCCTTTCCATCATTCATCCTGGTCAAGTCCATAACTTCCATATACTGCTTGGCGTTAAGCTGCTTTGGAATCTTAACCATGTTCTGCCAGCCAATGCTTCCGTCGTAACTTACAGAAACCTTGCCAGACTTACCTTGTTTTGTAGTAACCAAGATAACGCCGTTGGCTGCTCGCGCACCATAGATGGCACAAGAAGCGGCATCCTTCAGTACATCAACGCTCTCGATATCGGCAGGATTCAAAGAGTTGATATCACCTGCAACGCCGTCAATAACATACAATGGAGTGGTATTTCCGTTTGTACCCGCACCACGAATATTAACATTGAATCCTGCACCCGGCTTACCAGATGTCTGTACGATATTAACACCCGGGCTCTGGTTCTGCAATGCACTCAGAGGACTCACGGTGTTTCGGTTAGCAATTTCATCGCCCTTTACCTGAACGGTTGCGCCGGTTACGAGTTTCTTCTTCTGAACACCGTAACCGACTACCACAACCTCTTCGAGGCTCTTAGAGTCCTCCGCTAACTGAATCGTCAACTTGTCGCCAGTAACTTTCACTTCCTGCTGAAGATAGCCAATGTAAGAGACAACAAGCGTTGCTCCCTTTGCCACTTCAATACTAAAGCGTCCGTCAAAATCTGTAATCGTACCATTCTGTGTACCTTTCACCAGCACGTTTGCGCCGATAATTGGATCGCCACTCTGATCAACTACAATACCCACGACTTTCTGTGTCGGTGCGCTTGCTTCAACAGGTACTGAAGCATTTGAGGCGAATACTTGCACTGGAGTACCGCCCAGCAAGAAGGCAATACATGCTCCTGCCATTAGCGCTTGTTTTCTAGTAATTAAATCCATATCTACTGTACTAAATTAAAGGTTTATAACCTTTTTGTTAATCTCTACTTTATTAAATTAATGGCAATTCTCTTTTACTTCTATTACAAAAATAGACAATAAGTATATATAACTATAATACTATTTTTTCGTTTTTTGGAACTATTCTATCATTAAGAATAATTAACAGTTATCTTATTCATAATATGTAAAGTTCACATTGCAAAACAAACGTTAATTTTCACAATCCCATTTGCTTCCACATCCACTCGTTCCATTCATCATACTGTTCCTGATACCAATAGTGGCCTGTTTGCAGATAAGGCTTGAACTCCTTTGGCGCAGAAACCGTATTATATGCTGCAAACATTGATGTTGGCGCTACAACATCATCATTATAGCCAAACGAGAACCACCCCGGCACTTTTATCTTACGCACGAAGTTTACTCCGTCGTAATAACGGCTCACTGCCACCTTCTTCTCATCGGCTTTCTTTCCGTAGAAATAATGAGGCCAGCCGCACGGCTGCTTCTTCAACGAAGCCGTATGGTCGCACATTGCCGGATGGACAACGGCATAGAATGTAACTCTACTGTCGAGAGCCGCCGTAACGAAAGACAACATACCGCCCTGACTCGAACCAGACACGCCGAGTTGCTTGCCATTGAACTGAGGCAGAGAGCAAATAAAATCGACTGCCCTTACAGCACCGACAAAGACTCTTTTGTAATAGAAAGCATCGCGATCGTCGCTGTTGCTCTCCCAATAGTTATACAAAGCACCTTTGAAAAGTTTATCGTAATAGTCTTGCGTATAAGTAACAGGTATACCGTGGATTCCAATCTCCAAAGTTATTGCACCTTTCTCGGCTGTCTGAACATCGCCGTAGTACGGTCTTATTCCCGCTCCCGGCACTCTGAGCAACGCCGGATACTTGCCTTCCGCCTTTGGAACGCACAAGATTCCGTATGTTCGGCTGCCCCATCGTATGTTTTGGAAGCTCACCTGATATACATTCACTTTTTCGGTACAACGCTCTGGCAGAATCTCCATTGTCGGCTCAAGCTGTGTTTTTCGCGCCTCCTCTAGCGAATTGCTCCAGAAAGCATCGAAATCCGAAGGCATCTCGGCACATGGCTTTATTTTTTCGGGACTGTAGGCAACGGTAGCCATACCATCGTAGTTTCTGCCGTTTACCTTTGCCGTTACCTTAACACGATAGAATCCCGGCTTGGAAAGTTTTCCTTTCAACACCAGTTTTCCATCTTTCAACGTGACATTATTTTTCGTAACTTCCGGGTACATTTCCTCGCCCTGCTCATAGTCTATAACAGCGCCTTTCAGCAAGCATTGCGCCTTATAAACCTGTATTGTAAACGTAGCAGTTTCGCCCGTTTTATACGTCCAGTCTTCACGGTCTGGAGTAACCATAACACTAATTTCCTTGCCTCTTATCTGTGCACCTATATATAAGGTACAAATAAGAGCCATAAATAAGAATGATATAAGTCTTTTCATATTACCAATTATAGTTTTTGTATCGTATTACTGCAAAGGTAGCGCAAAAAGGCAGCAAGGCATTGTACAATTTTATCCAATCATGAAACAAAAAAAACGAAAGAAGCGAATCTGTTTTCACAAACAAATTCGCTTCACCTTTATTCTATTTTAAATCTCAAGTAACAAATTTTTCTTTTTTAGAATCTGCATCCGTAAACCTTTGTAGTCTTAACGGAACCGTCAGAGAATGTCTTCTTTACCAAAGTTACGCCCTCTGGTGAAGGAACATCAAGTTTCTGACCCTTTACAGAATAGAACTCTGTTGAAACAACCTCAAGGTCGTCTGCCTCGAGTTCATCAACTCCCTGATAACCACTGCTTGACAATACGCAATAGGCATCAACAACAGTAATTCCAGTACCTTTCAGATGCTTCATCAGCTTAATCCACTGAACACTTGAACGCTGAACCTGAGTAATCTTTGTACCGGCAGAGTTCTTTGCATTTGCAACATCAAGAACCACAACCTGACCAGTTCTAACAGTTGATTCTGGAGACCAGAAATCTGTCATCGTAGCACTTGGTGCAATACTCAGTCTGATATAGTCGTCTGAACCGAGGTTCAAAGAGTTCTTAAATTTAACAACCACATAATCTACTGAATAGAATACACTTGACGAAGAGGAATTTGTAACCTTCATGAAATTACGCTTTGTCGGATAATTCCACAAGAAGAAGCGATCGTTGAAATTGAAGTCGCAAACCACCGTCTGTGAAGTTGAATTCGGAACTGTATATGTTGCAGTTGTCATTGTCTGTGCAGACAAATCATAAAGTTCGGTAAGAGAGCAATCGCCAGCCTCACCCGGAGTAGTCCAAGAAGTACCAATACCTGCATCAGTAACTTGACCGCCAGCGACAGTAAATGTCTGATTTGCCAACAAGAACGGAGCATTGATTTTTACCGCACTTGCAGCCTCCTCAGCCTTGATCTTAATATTATCAAGGTATGCACGGTCGTTAGAAGTGATGCGTACAACACCTGTTGTCTTTCCCTTTGAAATCCAGCAAGTATCGCTGCTCTTCTTAGAGCCGTTCACATAGTTAAGCGATACGACATACTTTGTTGTTGCAGGCGCAGCCAATGTAACAACGAAAGCCTTGAATGCCGCGATATTATGAGGCACGCCCCATCCAACCTCCTGACCAGCAGCAAAGGTTGCAGTAACAGTACCAGTACTTCCTGTTGGAGCAGAAGTAATTGTTGCTGTTGACGCATCTGGATAAGCATTACCTACTGAGAAGTATGACAAGATACCCTTTACGTTAGCGCTGATAGTTCTCTTAACGAACATCACGGTTGGAGCCTTCAAAGTAATCTTTGAAGAACCAGTATTCTTAAGTCCAATCTTAGATACCACACCATTAGCGGCAGCAACAGACACATCGAACTTGCTTACGCCAGCAGGCATAGTAACAGTATTCACGGCCTTACCCGCGCTGTTATAGACGATAATCTGCAAGCCAGAAACCTTAGCCGACAGATTAAACTTAAATCCTGAATACTCAGTGGTGTTCTGTGTCGTCTTGAAATATGCTTCCTTACCGGCATCAATATCGCAAGTCGAAGAACTATATACACTATTAGTAGGGCTATATAAACTCGTATAGTTATAGTTCTGAGCAAGAACCGTTGCACAGACTATAAGCATCGCCAATGTGAAAAGTATTTTTTTCATCTCAACCTTACTTTAGATTTACAATAGAATTACATCGGCAAAAATAAGTAAATTTTTTATACCATCAAATAAAAACGGAACTATTTTAGTTTATTAAGATAAATTTTAACATTTTAACATTTATTAAGACTTCAAAATGAGTTATAAAACAGATTTTTGCCGTTTCGAGATTGCAAAACACGCATCTACAATATACAATAAGGTGTGAATCGATTTCAACAATATGACTCTGTTTTACAAGAATATAGCGTTTTGGACTTTCAGTTTAACAAATGTGCTATTTTACGTTTTATGGCAACTTGACAAGTAAAATCGGAGCAAAAAAGCTTTCTGGATGAACGGATAGTCCTAAAAAGCAAAACCGCAAGAAAGTTTACTCAACATTCTTGCGGAAACTAGTTCATTTATGATTTTTTGGCTATTATTAAAATCTATAACCCACTTAAAACCAAAAGCTCTTAACATTATTTAAGGCTTACAAAATTTAGATAAACAGTAATTTTTTAACACCATGACCTTGCCGTCATGCAAAGCCTTTGAGCCTCGATAATAGTAAACTGTAAATTAGAATCAATATATGAAAAATTCAAAAACAGCACCAGTTATACCACACACGATAATTATCAACTTCAAATGTAATGATATTAGAATTAGCCTTTCCTATGCATTTTATTATGCCTTTATTTTCCGCAAAACTATAAATTATTTTTCAAAATCCGCTTTAATTATGTTACAAATAGTTCGCATTATTATTCATAAAATTTTAACATTAAATTAAATACCTAATATTCAGCACATTAGCACAGGTAGATTTTTGTATATCTTTTTCGTAAGAAGTTAACAAAACGTACACATGTTAACAAATAAGACATATCGAAAAAAGGTTCAGAAAGAGAGCTGCATTACTTTCACGACAATAAAAACAATAAATTGAAGGACGAAAAAAGCCCGAACGACATACTCATTCGGGCTTTTTGAGCAAAAAATCTTCAGTTTATTGCATTATTTATCGGCAAAGATGACAAGTTTTTCACCTGCCAAACTTGTTTACCATGTCAGAAATTATCTTCAATGTTGTATAATCAGAGGCAAAAACCGAGTTCAAGCCCTGCTGTTCCTGAGCAGGATCGCCGGTATAGTCGTCGCCCACCTTCCAGTTGGTATGCTGCGGATTGGCAAATCCGCCCCAGGCCCAGAAATTACATCCGGCAAATGGTCCTTTGTTCTGACTGTCTTCTACTATCAGACCGAAAACGTACTTGTAAAATCCGTCGCGCGCCTTTGTCGAGGCATTCTTGTCGAAACTGAAGCCGTCGCGAGGATAGCCGAATTCTTCCATCACAAGCGGTTTCTGGAGCTTTCGAGCCAGCACAAGGTGCTTGTCGATATATTCCTTGGCCTTCTTGCAACTGTTGTCGAGGTCTTCGAGAAGGGTCTTCTCGTGCGCCCAGCCCCAGTTGTAAGGCCACAGGTGGCAATTTATGTAGTCGATATTCTTGTCGGCATGGATTTTTTCGAGCAGGGCGGCATCATACTCGCAGCCGTGGAGTCCTTCGCTGCCAGTAGAAACCATGTGGTTGGCGTCCATACCTTTTATAAGAGCCGAGGTCTCTGCCATCCACTTGGCAAAGGCTGCCTTAACCTTGGCATCCTCGCTGAAGGCACGAGGCTCGTTGCCAATCTGCCACGACATGATTGTTGGGTCGTCAACATATTTCTTGCCGTTATATCTGTTTGTACGGCCAACGATAAACTTAACGTAGTCGTAAAAGATCTGATGCGCCTTCTTGCTTTGGGCAAATTTCTTGACGAAATTCATGTATGCCGGCCATCCATCAACCGAAGGAAGCGGAGCCTTGCCCTCGCCTGCCTGCTCAAGATAGAAGCCGTAACCGCCGCTCCACTCCCATGAGTTGTTGAGGTAGAGGACCGCAACCATATCGCGCTTTCCCATCTCGTCGAGAAGGAAATCGAGTCCGGCAAGAATTGTATCGTTGTACTCTCCGGCAGCCGTCTGCAACGTAGGCTCGACCTTAGACGGCACATTGCGGCAGCCATCGGCACCAACAAGAACGCGAAGGTTGTTTATGCCCTTGCTCTTCATGAAATCGAGTTCCTGACACAGGCGCAGGCGATTTCCGCCTTGTCCTTCGGAACCAAGTATTGCACCAAACCAGAAATTTGTGCCTACATAATAATAAGGTTTGTCGTTTCGGAGAAACTGACCGTACTTAACTCGTACAAACGGATTTGTCTGCGCCGACGAGGGCAAGACCATCAGCAGGAATCCCAAGAGGAATCCCACAAAGCATGTGTTCTTCATACACTTTTTGATTCTTAATTTTTAGTCTTTGTTTTGTTTTTCTTATGGTATTGCTCGCGAAACTCCTTCGGCGAGCACTTTTTCTTTTTGCGGAAGATTCGGTTAAAGTTAGAAAGATTGTTGAATCCCGATCCGTAGCACACTTCGGCAATGGAATCGGTAGAATCGACCAACATTCGCGAAGCATGTCCGAGTCTTATGTCGATAATGTATTCCGAGACATTGCGCCCCGTGCGGAGCTTGAAGAAGCGGCTGAAACTGACAGGAGTCATGTTGACCATGTTGGCAAGCACCGGAAGCCGGAGCTCTTCCTTGAAGTGCGAGTCGATATACGACTGCACCTTCAGAATCCGGCGGCAGTCTGACTTGGCATCGACATTGGCAAACGACGGCGACGCAAGCTGATAGGCATCCTCGCTCTGCGACATGATATAAAGCACCTCGAGGAACTTGAGGAGTGCACGGAACTGGTCGGTCTCGTTCACCACATCTTCGAGAAGCGGATAGACGCGTTTTATAGTAGGCTCTTTGAAAGCCAATCCAACGCGAGCATCTATAATCATCTGTCTTATTGAGTCGAACTGATTGCGGAGGAAGAAATCGTCCTTGTCGAAATCCCAGTTAAACTGTATGGTGATTTCTTCCATGTCCTTGCCCTTACATTCGTATTGTTCCCAAGCATGTTCAAGGTTTGCACCGGTTATGAGCACAAGGTCGTAGTTGCCTATTACCTCGGAGCTGTCGCCAACGATGCGCTTAACGCCGCGTGCATTTACAATAAGATTAAGCTCGAACTCGACGTGGCTGTGTATAGGATAAGTAAAGTAATCTTTCACTCTCTTAGCGATATACAGACATTCACGGTTTGCGAGCGGGGTTATTTCTTGTATTATGTTATTCTGTCGTGATTTCATATTCAGTAGCTCCAATCAAATTCAGTTATTCGCTTGCAAATATAACATTATTTTTTAATTCCCAATGTTAAAAAAGTATCTATTTTTTCATTCATTTTTTTGAAGATAGGAAGCGACATGAACTGTGTATTCTTTCGGAGCATTGTGTCTACGCTTCCGAGGCTGCGCTCGTAGCAAGTAAGTTCGTTGTATTTCTGCTTGTCGTGTCCGCTCGACTGCCTTATCTCGTTTTCGCGCTCACGACGAAGCATGGCGCAGATAGGCTCGAGAATCTTCATCACCACATTGTTCATCAGGAAATGTCCTTGTATGAAGAGGTATGTGTTTTCGGGATGAACGCCGAGACGCTCCAGTTCCTCCTTCAGCGGGACGAAGTCGTGGCGGGCGTTGGGATAATGCTTCTGCATAAAAGCTACCTTCTTGTTTACGCGATGGCGGAGACGCTCGATGCACTTCTCGGGACTGTACATGTTAAAGCCGTCGATGCGTATCTCGTCGCAGAAGTCCATCAGCGGAAATTCCTTGTATCTGTTTGAACGGTAAATCCATACAGACCAGATGAACAGCGGATAGATTATCTGCGAATAAATCTTCATGAAATCGACGAAGTTGAAAACCTCGTGGTCGTTGAGCGTAACCATCACGCACACGTCGTGAAGGCTCTCGGCACAGCACTGGTAGTTCTCGATGGCATAAACATAGGTGTGGAAGACGTATGGCGACTCGAGAATCATGCGCGACGTAGGGGTGCGCCCCTGAAGCATGTAGTCGTAGTCGGCATCTACGCAGGCAACCATATTCTCGCCTAACTGATTCTCGCCCAGAACGTTCATCAGAGCCGCCTTCTTGCCTCGCTGCAACGATGATTTAGAAGGCAGCATGACTTCGAAATAATAATCGTCGGTCTCGTGCGCCTTCAGCACCGTTCGCCAGAACAGGATATCATCATAGCTCTCTACATACGCCACAATCTTGCGCCTCGTCTTGTTTGACCTCAACTTGTTTGCCGCGCCGATGTACAGAGAACTCAGGTTATCAGTCAGTCGTTTTCCCATAACTTAAATGTCTTGTGTTATGTCGCTCACCTCGGTAACGGCATCAATCCAGCCGTTCATTATTACCGCCGGCGAATGTGTGGTAAGAATAATCTGCACATTCGGGTTCAGCTTACGAATGAGCGAGATGAGCTGCTGCTGCCACTCAACATGAAGGCTCACTTCGGGCTCGTCCATGAAGAGTACGCATCGCTGCTGGTCCTGAATAAGTACGGTTAGGAGAATTACAAGAATCTGCTTCTCGCCGCTCGAGAGTTTGTAGGGCGATATCAGTTCCTTGCCGTAGAGGAAGGTTATCTCGTTCGTCTTTCGGTTTATCTTTTTGTAGGTATCCTTGAAAAGCTCGTCTATCATATCCTGAAACATGCGCTTAGGCACAGACAATTGCGAAGCCTTTGCCTGCTCCTCGGGGTCGCCAGACGAGAGCATGTCAATCATTTTGTTTCCGATGTTTACCTGATAGTCGAGATAGCGCCGCTGAAGGTTGTAAAGCTGCCAGTCGAGCTCGGTGTGCACCTTCTTGTCAATCATCTTCTCGAGCAGTTCGAAGTGCATGAGCGGACGGTCGAAGCTGCGTATCACGTCGTAGCGGATAGACGTGGCATTCTCGGGATAGAACGTGAGATGCACCGCCGGATGCTGCGGCATCGGCAGTTCGCCGTTCATCTCGGACAGAGAGCTGACGGAGGAGTTAAGAATGGTACTCTTGCCGATACCATTCACGCCACTCAGGATATTTACGTCGGGACGCAGTTTCCATACAATATGCTTGAGCCCCCACATCGAATAGATTTCGATTTGCTGAATATACTCAGCTTGTACCTTCTCCATTGTACTTTAATTTAGGATTTATTGCAAATATATATTATATTTCCGTAACTTTGCAAAAAAATTGAGAAAAATGGATAATTCGGAAAAAGATTGGAGAGGTCATGCCTGCATGTTGATGGCAGGCATTATTTGGGGACTGATGGCGCCGATAGGTAAGGCAGCCATGGCAAACGGGATAACAGGACTCGACATGGTTCTATTCAGAACGGCAGGAGCTGCCGTGTGCTTTTGGATAACATCGCTGTTTGTGCAGAGAGAAAAGGTTGAGCGACGCGACATGATTATGTTCTTCTTCGCCGCCCTGCTGAGCATTGTGTGCAACCAATGCTGCTTTATCGTGGGTCTGTCGAAGACATCGCCTATAAACGCGAGCATCGTTACTACAACGATGCCTATCTTCACGCTCATTCTGTCGGCAATATTCATGAAAGAGCCTATCACGGGCAAGAAGATTCTTGGCGTGGGACTCGGCGTTGTCGGCGCGCTGATTCTCATCATCGGAAGCAGCAGCGCAATAAGCGGCGACGGCAACCTTACGGGCGATATTCTCTGCCTTCTGGCACAGCTCAGTTTTGCGAGCTATCTGGCCATATTCAGAAAGCTGATAAGCAAATACACGGTTATAACCTGCATGAAGTGGATGTTCCTCTATGCCACAATCGTGGCGCTGCCTATCTCATACGGTAACATATCGCAACTTGACTGGGCAAGCGTTGACATTGCCACATGGGGCGAATGTTTCTACGTTGTGTTTGCAGCCACGTTTATCTCGTACATACTTATGATGAAGGGACAGAAATCGCTCCGCCCTACCGTCGTGAGCATGTACAATTACGTTCAGCCAACGGTTTCGTGCATTGTTAGCGCCGCCGTTGGACTTGGAATATTTGGCTGGAGTCAGGCTATAGCAATCGTTGCGGTATTCTCGGGTGTGTGGCTCGTTACTCAGAGCAAATCAAGACAGCAGATTGAAGAAGAAAGGAAGAAGAAATAGCTTCTTCCTTAACCGTTATTCTGATGGCTTCGACTATGCACGATATGCTTCAGCTTAAGGGCATGCATTATCTTATGCTCGTGCTCGTGAGCCTCAGCCTTGCCATGAGCAAGTTTGTAAACTCTGAATGGCGAAGTAAAATATCTAAGTCCGATTATGCAATAATCCCACTTGTGCTTAGATGTCCAGAAAGAATGACTGTGATTATGTTTTGAACTCATAATACTTGTTTTAAAGCTTGATTTTTGTGCAAAAATAGCATTTTAAACATTCTGCACAAACTTTTTTTGTACTTTTCATCATACTTTTTAGACAAAAAGAGATAAAAGAGCACTTTTTACAGCGTTTATCGCCATAAAATGTGCTCTTCGTCTATTTTATTCACAATTCACAATTGACAATGGACAATTTACAATTATCTGTTCGGGATTATCAACTTTCTTCTCTTCTCCCAGATTGTTTTACATCCTCGATTTTCAACTTACCCATAACCAATATTGGACGAACCTTTCGTCTTGCTATCCTCTTGCTATCCCCTTACTACCCCCTTACCATCGACTTACTTCACTTCACCATAACCTACCCATCACCTAATCTGGCTATACCCTACATAACATATAGATAACATATACCCAACATATAGCCTACATATACCTTGCATATACCTTGCATATAGCTTGAATATAGCTTGAATATAGCTTGAATATACTCAGCATATACCTTGGACGTACCTTGGACGTACCTTGGACGTACCTTGGACGTACCTTGGACGTACCTTGGACGTACCTTGGACGTACCTTGGACGTACCTTGGACGTACCTTGGACGTACCTTGGACG
>JAFZWM010000013.1 GCA_017617315.1 Bacteroidaceae bacterium | reverse complement strand
CTTTTTCGCGAGTTTCCTTGAGGTACTTTTCACAAGCTTCCTCGCTGTCGAAATGTTTTGCAAAATCCAACAACTTCATTTGACTATGATTTTTTCAATTGCAAAGATAATACATTTGGGGATATTGCGGATTATCATTAATAGTATTACTCTTCTCATTTTTTACTCCTCCAATTATTGTTGTTTGTTTTATGCCAATTAACATGACCAGATACGACTCTTCCGTAGCCTTTCTGCTTCTCGTTGTTAATACTCGCTTTCAACGCTGCTGGTTGAATTGCCTTCAAACGACTGATGTTCTCCTTCTGTTTTGCATAGTCGTATTTGTATTTGAAGTAGACAATCTTTTCCAACATCAAATACTTGTAAATGGATTCTCTTACAGAAGTCAATTCATCTTCTGTATAGTCATTGTCAACTTCTTTAAGCAATGCCATACGGTAGTCTGTTTTTGCACTCACTTCTGGCGCAAACATTAGGTTGCAATAGTCTGCAATCTGTTTGTCTGACAACTGGCTGACAAGTTTTTCGTGACACTCCTTGTCGATTTCATACTTACGGAAAACCATTTCCTTTGTTAGGGGTTTGCCGTTGAATCTTTCCATCTTGTCTTCTTTACGAGACAGAGCATCGTTAATCGAAGACTTTTGTGAATTATTCAGAGTGACGACCGAACTTATTTCTGTCATCTTTCTGAATTCTCTGGCATTCTTGTGTACATTCGTCTGTGCATACGATGTAATACAAGAAACTGCTAATGTTAAAAACAAAAATAGTTTTTGCATTGTTTTGATTTTAAAATTGAACATATTGTTTTTTTACACTCGTTTCGTGCATTGTTATACCGCAACATCTTCGGCTTCGGCGCGGAGTATTCGTGCGGCTTCTACAAGGTTAATAAGGCTTTCCGAAGTCTCCTTCTCGCCGCGTGTCTTCAGTCCGCAGTCGGGATTTACCCACACATTCTCCTGCGGAATCTTGGCGGTTATCTTGTGCAGAACATCGATAATCTCGTCAACCGACGGCACGCGAGGCGAGTGTATGTCGTACACGCCCGGGCCAACCTCGGTCTCGAACTTGGCGGCATTGAGCGCGTCGAGCAGCTTCAGGTCTGAGCGGCTTGCCTCGAAGGTTATCACGTCGGCATCCATGGCGTCGATGTCCTTTACGATGTCGCCAAACTCGCTGTAGCACATGTGCGTGTGAATCTGAGTCTCGGGCTTTACCTTGGCATGAACCAGACGGAATGCCGGGATTGCCCAGTCGAGATAGTCGGAGTGCCATGCGCTCTTGCGCAGCGGAAGCTTCTCGCGCAGGGCTGCCTCGTCAATCTGAATTATCCTGATGCCGTTCTTCTCGAGGTCGAGAACCTCGTCGCGGATGGCAAGGCCTATTTGCAGAGCCTGCTCCTTGAGCGAGATGTCCTCGCGTGTGAACGACCAGTTAAGTATCGTTACTGGGCCTGTAAGCATTCCCTTTACGGGCTTGCTGGTGCAGCTTTGTGCAAATACCGACCATCCCACGGTTATCGGCGTGCTTCGGCTCACGTCGCCCCAGATTACAGGCGGCTTTACGCATCGTGTGCCATAGCTCTGCACCCATGCGTTCTGCGTAAACACATATCCGTCCATCTTCGAGCCGAAATACTCAACCATGTCGGTACGCTCAAACTCGCCGTGAACAAGGATGTCGAGGCCTATGTTCTCTTGCAGCCAGATGCACTCGGCTATCTTGCGGCGGTTAAAGTCAACATACTGCTTTTCTGATATTTCGCCCTTTCTGAAGGCCGTGCGGTTGGCACGCACATCGGCAGTCTGCGGAAACGAGCCGATGGTTGTTGTTGGGAACGGCGGCAGGTTGAACTCGTTCTTCTGAATGTCGCGGCGGTCGAGTCGGGCAGGCTTGCGCTCAAAATCGGCATCGCTAAGAGCCGAAAGCTCGTTCCATACCGCCTTGTTCTCGGTTGTGCGGGCTGATGCGAACAGAGTCTTGTTTGCTTCCAGAGCCTCGGCGTTGCCGTTTGCTATGTCAGCAAGTTCGGCAAGCTTCTCCTCGGCAAAGGCAAAGTGGCGGAGCACCTCGGCTGGCAGTTTCTCCTCGCTTGCCACGCTATACGGAACGTGCAGGAGCGAGCACGATGTGCCTATTACTACGTTTTCTGGTTTTACCGATTTCTGAATCTGCTCAACCAGCACATTTTTCTGGGTGTAGTTTGCTTTCCAGATGTTTTTTCCGTTTACGATGCCGGCAAAAAGCAAAGTATTCTCCGGAAATCCCGATTGCAGAAGGCTGAGCGACTGCTGCCCCTCTACAAAGTCGAGTCCGATGCCGTCGAAGCCGATGCTTGTTACACCCTGATAGACATCGCGGATGTCGCCGAAGTATGTCTGAAGGGTTATTTTCAGTCCCGTTGCGCGAATCTGCTCAACGAGCGACTTGTAAATCTGTCCGAAGAGCTCGCGCTCCTTGTCTGTTACATCGAGCACCAAGGCTGGCTCGGCAAACGAAATCCATTCGGCTCCGGCCTCGGCAAGACGGCGGGCAATTTCGGCATAGGCCGCGGTTGCCGATGCTGCAAAATCTTCAGCCTTCTTGCTGCCGTTGTAGCGCGCCAGATGCAGAAAAGTGTACGCTCCGATTAGGGTAGGAATGGTCTTTATTCCGGCCGACTTTGCCTCGGTAAACTCGCGCACAGGCTTCGCGTCGGCAATCACGCCCAACTCGGTTGTGTCGTCAATCTCAGGCTCTATATAGTGATAGTTTGTGTTGAACCATTTCTTCATAGGCAACGCCTTCACGTCGCCCAACTTGCCCTGATAGCCGTGGGCTGCGGCAAAATATGTTTCGAGCTGAGGCAGTCCGAGCTGACGGTAGCGTTGCGGCACTACACCAAGCAGAAACGCCGTGTCGAGCATGTTGTCGTAGAACGAGAAATCGTTCGACGGAATGAAGTCGATGCCGGCCTCCTGCTGCTTCTGCCATCCGTAGAGGCGTATTTCGGCAGCCACTTTGCGAAGCTCGTTTTCAGACACTTCGCCCTTGAAAAACTTCTCGCTCGCAAACTTCAGTTCGCGCTTTTTCCCGATGCGCGGAAATCCTATAACCGATGTCTTTTTTGTTGTCATTTTATTAGTATTGTGTTTGTTAAACTATTTTTTCTTGATTTCGGGTGCAAAGATATGCGCGCAGACTTGTTGTACAAAATCTTTTTCGTAAGTTCGGGAAAATATGCTTTGTTTGTGTTGAAATTTTGTTCTAATTCAGAATATTATTCTGTTAAAAGTGCCTTGCTTCGGAAAAAATAGATGAGGGAGGGGAGGGGGAGTCCAACCCGAACGAATCCCGAAGGCATCCCGAACGGTTGCCGGATTTTGGAATGAATGAGGCTGGGATTTTTCATTTTCTGTTAGAAAATCTGAAAAAAATGTAGTATTTTTGCAGTCGGTTTTAGGGATTAGGTATCGAAAACATCTGCAATAATAGAAAAATCATAATCTCCATAGCCTGCTTATTTCTAATTTTGTTTAACTGCAAAAAACTTTTAGTAAATGATAAGAAATTTACCTACGCTTTTGCTGGCATTTCTTTTTGCAACCAACGTTTGTGCTCAGACTGAGGATAACAATGTAATGGTAAGCGATGCTTCCGACTGCTATTATTTCAGCGAGAAAAACGGCGTTGTCACCGTGCGCAACGAACGTGCCGAGACCTATACGGCTACCCGTATGTGGGCTGACGTTCAGCCATTCATCTCGTACGGTAGGGGCTGCCAGCTAACATCGTCGCGTGTTCGCGGCTATTCGCCAATGTACAAAAATGTTACGCGCAGCAGCGTTTTTGCCGGAGACACCAAGGTGTGTTACTTCAACGCGCGTCTTGGCAGCAAGGGTGAGACGCTCAGGGCATCGTTCGAGAGGCTTTATTCCGATGTCAGATTCTTTACCGACATTCCGTTTCACAACGATTATTTCATAAAAGACAAGGTTATAAAAGTCGTCGTTCCAAAGTCGCTTAGCCGCTTTGCCGTCAAGGGTATAAACCTGCCGCCGTCGGTAGTGTTTGAGCATAAACAGTCGGGCGGAAACGATATCTATACCTTTACCATTACCAACATGCCAACACCTCCGACTGACGACAATCAGCCCGACAATACATCGGGTATCATCGTAACCGGAAGTTTTGCCGACTATGCCGATTTGTACGCGTGGGAGCATAAGTTTGCCGAGGAGGTTGACTGCTCCGTTAGTAATATAGACCAGATTGTTTCGGAAGCCACGGCTGGTGCTAATAGCGATGTAGAGCGCGTGGCACGGACGTTAGAATGGGTGCAGAATAACATCCGTTATGTTGCCGTAGAGAAAGGCGACAACGCCTGGAAACCAGATGCTCCGCAAGAGGTTATACGCAAAACGTATGGCGACTGCAAGGGCATGGCTCTGCTTCTGCGCACTCTGCTGAAACATCAGAAGATTGATGCACGCTTGGCAGACGTGAGTTCTGCCAAGGCTTTCGTAAAGCCGAGCCAAGTGCCTACACTCTGCTCGATAGACCACATGGTTTGTGTTGCCTTTGTGGGCGGAAAGGAATATTGGCTCGATGCCACCAACAAGTACGCTCCGCTGGGTTTCGTTTCCGACTGGACATCGGGCTGTGAGGCCATTTACGAAGAGCCTGGAAACAAGTGCAGGATGGTGCGTATGCCGCTTCACACCTCGTCTATGTCTAAAGATTCGGTAGTGGCTGATTATTCCTTAGCGTCCGAAGGTGCGATAGTAGGCGAGATAAAGCATCATTTTACTGGCGATATGAAGATGTCGGCGCTCACCGCATATTTCGAGACCGAGAGTCAGGACCGAAAAGAACTTTCGGGAAGAATGCTCGGCGTTGCAGTCAGTCCTAATATTGATGTGAGCGACATCAGTTGGAGCGGAGCCGACAGTCGCTCGGATGTTTCAACCCTGTCTGCCAAAATCCGCAACAAAGATGCGGTCGAGATGGTAGGCAGCGAGGTTTACGTTGAACTCAATCCGATGAAAGACTGGATTCTGCTTGTGGTAAATACCGAAAAACGAAAAACAGACTATGAACTGCCTATGATTGCCGAGTGTAGCGCAGATATAACACTCTCAGTACCAAAGAGTATGACGGTCGAATCTGTACCCGAAAACCTTACCGTCGAGACCGACAATGCCGTGCTCAGTCTGCTGTGTGAGGCAAGAGGGCAGAAGATAATCTTCAGAAAGAAAATCGTAATAAAGAATAAGATTGTTCCGCTTGCCAAGCAGTCAGACTGGAACGCTACCGTTAAGCGTTGGAACGAGGCTTGCAGCGAACAGATTGTGCTGAAAAAATGTAATCAGTAATAAATATCCAATGAGTAAGAGATTTACCAAAATGATGGCAGCCGTTTGTGCCGCCGTGTTAGTCTTGTTCTCGTCTGCCGTAAAAGCCGAGAATGATGCCGATTATCGCAAGTATGCCGATGGCGTCAGAAAGGAGGTCTATGCCATGCCGATGCCTGAGTTCAGTAACCCTAAAATTCCCGACGAGCTGAAGAATAAATCGTCGGTTGTGATGGCACGTTATACCGATGTGTCCGTAGGAAAACAGCTAAAGTTTGCCTTCAATTTCGGAATAAGCCTGAGCAACGATGTATTGCTCACACGAATGACGCGCGAGCTGGTTTATATCGGCGATGAAAGCACTCTGAAGGAGTATTCGGAGTACGAATTTCAGACCCACAGCAAAAACTGGACAGGGTATGGAGTAGACCGCCAGAAGCGAGTGCTGGGTATCAGGGTGATAAAGAAAGACGGAACGGTTTCGGAAGTGCCGACCGACGATTACATTATCGAATCGGAAGGCTACAAGGATAAGAACAAAACGCACAAACTCGCCGTCCCCGGCTTGCAGATAGGCGACTTTGTAGATGTCATGTTTCATACCGTGACGCGCTATCAGAATCATAGTTTCGAGCCGATGTATTTTACGTTCTTCGACACAAAACCTGTTCTTTCAGACAAGTATCATTGTGTTATCAACAAAGATTTGGCAACATTCTACCGCTGTTTTAATGGGGCTAAGCGATTTGTCGAGTCGACAAATGCCGATGGCGACATCGTTCTCGACGCTACAGTACTCAACGAGCCGCAGTTTCCTGAGTTCTGGGTTAAATATAGTGCGCAAGTGCCTTATATCCAGTTGCAGATATATCACCTTAAGTCAGACAAACCAAAGTCTGCCCAAAGCGGTCTACGCTATGTCGAAGACTACGAAACGCAGTTGAAAGATGCGTGGGCTGGAGTGTCTTTCGGTAAAATTCCTTTTTATCCTTTGAGCAAGGATGCAAAGCAGGTGATTAGAAACTGCGAAAAACTGAGCGACAAAGAAAAGGTTGAGCGTATATACAACGTTATGCTTCTTATGAGCATAAACGGACACAGCTACTGGGGCGTAGAATCGTTCCTGAATGAGTTCGGAAAGGCTCTGAAGAAAGCCGGTATATCTTTCAAGCCTTTCTTCACAACCGATGAGGGCGACGAGCCTATAGACGAACTCGGTACGTACTACAACGCATATCCCGGCATATATATTCCGTCGGTAGATGAATATTATGTAAGACCTGTTGCCATAATGCCTGCCGGCGAAATACCAGCGTCATTCAGCGGGCGAAAGGCTTTCGTAACCGACGAAAAGGGCACGACGTGGTCGCCAGTCACTCTTCCGTCTTACACGGCAGAACAGAACAAGGAAAAGTATGATGTTGCCGTAAAGTTCGATGGGACAAAGCTGAATGTGAGCCGTCGCCTCGAACTGTCGGGGTTGAGAAAGACAAGTGCTCAGATGCGTCTTCTTACCTTCGGCGATTTCGACTCGTCTCTGCGCAGAAATGCCGGAACAAAAGAGAAGAGTTACGAAGAGTATATCTGGGCTGAATTCGATTCAAATACTCGTGCAGGCAAGATTGAGGAGATTAGAAAGGCACGCGAGAAACAGCTCGAAAATGTAAAGTCTGAGATCGAGAACTTCCACGGAAAGGATGTGCAGGTTGATTTCAAATCGTTCAAGGTAGAGAGTTATGGCACTCGCAGAGATTCGTCATCTTTCGTATTCAATGTAGATTACGAAATCAGCAATCTTGTAAAGAAGGCGGGAAAGAACCTCATGCTCTCGGTTGGCGAGTTGCTTGGCAGACAGACTACTCTCGACGAGAACGAAAGGAAACGCAATGTGGATATCTACTACAAGCCTCGCACCTTCGAACATACAGTCCGCATAGATTTGCCTTCGGGCTATACAGTCTCTGCCGAGGCTCTTGGTAAACTTAATGTTAATGTTGCTAACGAGTGCGCCGAGTTTGTTGCAAAGGCATCGCTAAATGGCAGTCAGCTTGTTGTCGAGATGCGCAAGGTCTACAAAAACGACCATGAACCTGTCTCTAACTGGAATAAGATTGTCGAGGTTGTGGATGTTGCCAAAAACTATCAGAATATGCAAGTGGTTTTAAGCAAATAGGGTAGTAAGGGACTTCGTGTACAGATGGATTCTACAGACAACTGTGTGTTGAGTTTGTACAAAAAATATAGCCTGTCGTTTCTTCTGAAGAGCGACAGGCTATACTTATTATATCAGAAACCAAGCATCTGTAAGATATACGGAGCAAGGATTGCCGTCAGAATGCCGTTGAGGATAAGTCCGAGGCTGGCATAAACGCCGTGCATCTCGCCCTTCTGCATGGCGGCAGATGTTCCCACGGCATGGGCAGCCGTTCCTATCGAGATGCCTTGCGAGTCGGCATGTTTTATGTGCCCTACATACAACACCTTAAATCCGACCACCGCGCCCAGAATGCCCACGCACACAACAATGGCTGCCGTAAGCGACGGTATTCCGCCAAGCGTGCGCGTAACCTCCATGGCTATCGGGGTTGTTACAGACTTGCTTGCAAGCGACAAGACTACCTCTTTGCTCGCGCCAAGCCATTTGGCAATGAGCACGACCGAGATGATGCCCACCGTGCAGCCCACAAACTGCGATACGAGTATCGGCACAATCTGCTGTCTTATCGAGCGTAACTGGCGGTAGAGCGGCACTCCAAGGGCAACGACGGCTGGCTTCAGCCAGAAGTCAATCATCGAGCCTGCGCTCTGGTAAGTCTCGTACTTTATTCCCGTAACCTTCAGGAATATTATCAGGAAGGCTATGCTTAGCAGAATAGGGTTAAGCAAAGCCCAGCCTGTCAGTTTTTGCAGCCTTCGTGCCAGGAAGAACACGCCGAATGTTAGCGTGAGCAGAAAATATTGGTTTTGTAGATATTCCATCGGTCTATTTCTTTATCTTGTCCTGAAAAATGCGCGTTATGTGGTGCGACCATCCCGTAACCACAATCACGAGAATCGTGCTTGCCACAACCGACACGACGATAGGCACAAACTCAGCCTTTATGATGTCGAAATAAAGCATCAGCGCCACACCCGGTGGAACAAAGAAAAAGCCCATGTTCTTGGTCAGAAAAGTGCTTAGCGTCTCAACCCACTCAAGCTTGATGGCTTTGGTCTGAAGAAGGGCGGTGAGAAGGAGCATTCCCAAGATGCTCGAAGGGATAGGAATGTTGGTGAGCCAAACGATAAGTTCGCCAACGGCAAGACATCCGATGATGATCGCAAACTGTCTGAACATATCTTGTTTTGTTTAAAAATTCTGTCTGGGCAGAAAAATCCTCAAGAAAACTTTTCGGGGAGATTATACAAAAAAGAACTTCTACGTATTGTAGAAGTTCCTCGGAGTGGGCGTTGACGGATTCGAACCGCCGACCCTCTGCTTGTAAGGCAGATGCTCTAAACCAGCTGAGCTAAACGCCCTTTCTTTCGAAAAGCGATGCAAAGATACAGCTTTTTTTTGAACTACCAAACTTTTTGGAAGAAAAAATTAAAAATAATTCACAATTGGCAGTTGACAAAGGACAATAGACAGTTGAAATTTGGCAGTTGAGAATTGAAAATTCTTAATTGTCCATTGTCAATTCGAAACAGTCAACTTTCAAAATAAATCCTCAGAACACCCCAAATCAGATAGACGGCAATAAACACTCCGAAAAAATAACGGTTGCAGAAAATGGCGCGCAGACGACAGTTTCGTCCCCACACAATGGCAACGGTTATAGGCAAGGCGATGGGCGCGACAATCGTAAAGAAAGCGTTGAAGCGTAGTGCCTCGTTCCATTCGCCATGCAGAATGGCGTGCAGAGCGCGCTGAGAACCGCATGCCGGACATTGTATGCCCGTAAGCTCGTGCAACGGACAGCGGATGGGAAAATGAGCCATCGACGGGTCAACAACGTAATACAGCGCAAGAAGCGCCGCAATAATCACCAGAAAGTATAAAGAAGATTTGTTCATAAACTATCAGAAAAACACATCCCTGCAATGTCCTGTCTGAACATTTGCAGGGATGCGCCTAAAAAAGTATGTATTTTTTATCCAAGGAACGAGATAAGAACGCCGGCTGCAACCGCAGAGCCGATAACACCAGAGATGTTGCTCGACATACAGTAGTTTAGAACGTGGTTCTTAGGGTCGTACTTTGTTGAGATGTCGTTACATACGCGGCTCGCCATCGGAACGGCGCTCAAGCCAGTTGCACCGATAAGCGGATTGATTTTCTTCTTTGAGAACAAGTTGAAAATCTTAACCATGCAGATACCTGATGCGATAGAAAGTGCAAATGCAAGGAATCCGCCGATAACGATACCAATTGTGCGAGGGTTCAGGAAGGCATCGACAGTCATTGTTGCGCCAACGCACAAGCCAAGGAACACAGTTGCGGTGTTCATCACACTGTTCGAAACGGTGTCGAACAAACGGCTTGTGTCTGAACCGATTTCCTTCAGAAGATTACCGAACATCAGCATACCGATAAGGCTCACTGCCGATGGCACGAATATCGCAACGATGGTTGTTACGGCGATAGGGAAGATAATCTTCAGCGTGCGCATATTCTTGATTTCTACCTTGTTAGGGTAGAGCTTGTCCTGCTCCTTCATGTTAATCATAAGCTCCTTCTTTGTGCACAGAAGCTTTACAACCAGCGGAATGATTACAGGCACGAGCGCCATGTAAGAGTATGCCGCAATGGCGATGGCTCCAAGCAAGTGAGGTGCCAGCTTGATGGTTGTGTAGATGGCGGTAGGACCGTCGGCACCACCGATGATTCCGAGTGCACCAGCCTCCTTAGGAGTGAAGCCCATGAGGACTGCGCAGAGAAGAACGGTGAAGATACCCATCTGTGCGGCTGCTCCGAAGATTGAAAGGCGAAGATTGCGCAGCATAGGACCGAAGTCGGTAAGCGCGCCCACGCCCATGAAGATTACCGGCGGAAGGAAGCCTGTCTTGATGAGCATGTAGTAGAGGAAGTTCATCAAGCCAAGTTCGTGAGCCACATCGTGAAGCGGCATCTGCCAGATGTTGTACTCGTGTCCGTTATAGTTGATGAAACCATTCTCGTCGGCCTGAAGAACGCCCATCTCGCCGCCCGGGAAGTTGGCAAGCAACACGCCGAAGGCGATAGGCACAAGCAGAAGAGGCTCGTAGTGCTTCTTGATGCCGAGGTACAGCAGCACGAATGCCAGCGCGTACATTATCAGGAAGCGCGGGTCAGCAGAAATATTGCTGAACGCCGTCATTTCATAGATTTTTGTCAGTATCTCGTTCATACCTTATGCTCTCTTAATTTTCATTATAACGTCATCTTCCTCAACGCTGTCGCCAGAGTTGAGCGGAATGGCTGTGATAACACCGTCGAAGTCGGCACGGATAGCGTTGTATGTCTTCATTGCCTCGATGTAGCAGAGCACGTCGCCAGCCTTAACTGCGTCGCCCACGTTCTTTGGAGTCTCCTGAGCGTTCTTCACGCGGTAGAACTTACCCTCGAGTGGAGCGATGATGTCTTCGCCGTCGCCGGCAGCAACAGGTGCGCCTGCGGCTGGGGCTGATGTTGCAGCAGGAGCAGCATCGCCGTATGCAATGTTAACCTTGTAGTTCTGTCCGTTCACGCTTACCGTTATAGTCTCAGGCATTGCTGCGCCTGCGGCTGGAGCGTTCTTTGCAGCCTTGCGCTTTGCAAGGTCGGCCTCGAAGTCGGCCTTTGCCTTTCCGCTCTTGTAAGCCTCGTACTGAGATGGGTGCATAGAGTACTCGAACAGCTCTTCGTCGTCCTCGCCGAGCTCCCATCCGTTAGCCTCCATCTTCTTGCGGTATTCGTCAAGGTCGTCAGGATAGTTCTCCTGAGGGTCTGAAGTCATGAACTCGCGACCTTCGGCCTTTGCCATCTCTACGATTTCCGGAGCAACCTCGCCCGGAAGCTTGCCGCTCTTGCCAAGAATCATATCCCAGATGTTGTCGGCAATCATGCTCCAGCGCTCCTTGCCCTTCTCCATCTGAATTACGTTCATCAGGGCAAGGTTCTTGACATACTGGCTGAATGGTGTTACAAGGCAAGGATAGCCAACCTTTGGCCAGACGTATGCAACCTCGTCGAACAGCTTGACAAGAATCTCGTCTGTTGAGAGTTCAGGCTGGTTGTGCTTAACCTTCCACTTGTTGAGCGATGCAAGATTCTCCTCAAGGTCGGTCATCAGCGAGCCCATCATTCCGCCTGGCAGACCTGGCTTAACGAGGAGCGAGTTGTTCAGACGGTTCAAGTCTGGGCAGTAGTAGCCCAGGAAGTCGTCCATCATTTCCTGAACCTGTGTGCGGACCTCCATGTAAGCCTCCATGTTAATCTCCTTAACCTTGAAGCCGGCATCCTTCAGCATCTCCTGAACGGCGATGATATCGGCATGGCCAGTACCCCAAGCAAGCGGAGCAACGGCAGTATCGACATAGTCGCAGCCGTTCTTGCAGACTTCGAGGATTGAAGCCATGTTGAAGCCAGGGCCAGCGTGTGAGTGGTACTGTATGATGATGTCCTTCTTGTAAGCCTTGATTCCGGCTGTAATCTTGCCGAGCGACTCAGGACGGCCGATACCAGCCATATCCTTCAAGCAGATTTCGTCTGCGCCGGCATCGATGAATGTCTTTGCCAGATTAACGTAGTATTCTACGGTGTGGATAGGCGAGTGGGTGATGCAGAGAGATGCCTGTGCAATCATTCCGCCTTCCTTTGCATATTTAATAGATGGAATTACGTTTCGTGGATCGTTAAGACCGCAGAAGATACGGGTGATGTCTGTTCCCTGAGCCTTCTTGACCTTGTAGAAGAGCTTTCTCAAGTCCTTAGGACATGGGCTCATTCTCAAGCCGTTAAGTGCGCGGTCGAGCATGTGTGTCTGTATTCCAGCCTCGTGGAAAGGCTTTGTCCAAGCGCGAACCGACTTGTTAGGGTTCTCGCCGTAAAGAAGGTTTACCTGCTCAAAGCCACCGCCGTTTGTCTCGACACGGTCGAAACATCCCATTCTGATGATGGCTGGGGCAACCTTTACCAACTGGTCAACTCGTGGCTGGTACTTTCCGGCACTCTGCCACATATCGCGGAAAACTAAACTGAATTTTACTTCTTTTTCCATATTATCAAACTTCTGTTTTTTGTCGTTATGAAATTAAATTTTCTCAACTTTCGAAACACGACCCTTGCCGCCAGTAAGTTGAGCCACTGTAGCGTCGATTATAGCCTTTGTTTGTGCGTCTATTGCGCTCGGAGCGGCAGCAACAGACGATTTCTTCTGTTCTTCCTCTGCCGGAAGTTTGTTCGTTGCCGCAATAAGCAACTTTCCGAGAAGTATAACAATGCACAGGATGAGGAACACCGTAGACATTCCCACAAGCATCAGTTGCACTCCTAACATGAAATCATCGTTCATAGTTTTAATTATTTAGTTATATTATTTGTCTTTCAAAAAAATCCGTACGAAAATATCAAAAAAAATATTAACAGAGTAATTTTGTTTTATGTTTTTTAGTAGAAAGGCTGAAAAAAACAGAGCGATGTTCTGAAAAGTTGTTGTAGAGCAGAAGTTTTTAAAAGCAATGCTTTGCGCAGAATACAAAAGAAGCCCGAGAACGAAGATTCCCGGGCTTTGTGAATGTTATTTTTTTATTTCTGATTATCGAACGATAACAGGACTGTACTTAGGAACAAGAGTCTTCATTACAATCCAGCCGATAAGATATGCAACGGCGCAGACGCAGAAGATAATCATGTAACCGGCAGGCTTGCCCTCGAATCCGAGGAACTGGAATGCCGAACCCTGCTCTGCTGCATAAGTGAACAGACTTCCTGAGCACTTGTTGATAAGGAATGAACCAAGACCGCCTGCCATTGCGCCGATACCTGTTACAGTAGCGATGGCTGTCTTAGGGAACATATCAGATACAGTAGAGAAGATGTTTGCACTCCAAGCCTGATGTCCTGCACCAACTAGACCGATGATGATTGCCGGCCACCATGCGCTATAAGCACCGAGAGGCTGAGCAAACAAAGCAAGTACTGGGAAGAACGCGAAGATAAGCATTGCAAGCATACGACCCTGATAAGGATTCATGCCCTTCTGCTCAACGAACAACTTAGGAAGATATCCGCCGAACATTGAAAGAACTGTTACGATTGCATACAATGTGAAGATAAGCGCGATACCTGTTGGAGAGTCTGATGTATATCCGTACTGGTCAGAGAAATAAGCAGGAGCCCAGAACAGGAAGAACCACCAAACACCGTCGGTCATGAACTTACCGAAGGCAAACGACCAAGTCTGACGGAATGTGAAGCACTTTGCAAAGCCTATTGCAGGACCTTCGTCGTCGCTGTTTGCAGCATTGTTGCTGTCCTCATCCTGATTGATGTAAGTAAGCTCAGCCTCGTTTACATGCTTGCTCTTTGTCGGCTTGTCGTAGATGAAAATCCAAAGACCTGCCCAAACAAAGCCGAGCACACCGATGATAACGAATGCCAACTCCCAGCCCATAGCCTTAGCAAGCAACGGAATTGTTGCAGGAGCTGCAAGCGCACCAACAGATGCACCTGCGTTAAAGATTGATGTTGCGAAAGCACGGTCTTTCTTAGGGAAATATTCAGCCGTAACCTTGATTGCAGCAGGGAAGTTACCAGCCTCGCCGAGTGCAAGGACACATCGGCATGCAAGGAAGGCATACATGCTTACTGTGGCAATGGTAAGAGCTGCCACAGAGCCAGCCTCTACGGCTCTGAGAGCCTCTACGCTGTTAAGGCCTTCCCACTGCATTGTAAACCAGCCGCAGCCAGCGTGAAGGACAGCACCGAGCGACCATACTACGATTGCCCAGAAATATCCTTTCTTTGTGCCCATCCAATCTACAAACTTGCCTGCAAACAGGTTTGCAACGGCATAGAAGATTGAGAATACGGCTGTGATGTTACCATAAATCTCATCTGTCCAATGAAATTCTGGCGCAATAAAATCTTTCCAAGTTAGGGATAGAACCTGACGGTCCATATAGTTTACTGTAGTAGCAAAAAACAACATGGCACAGATAACCCAACGGAAATTACTCATTTGGTTTGTCTTTAAAGAACTCATTTCTGTTTTGTTATTTAGTTATCAAAATCTTGCAAATAGTGGAAAATCGCGAACAAAGATAAACTAAACAACTGAAAAAAACAAGAACTTCGGCGAATTCTCCAAAAAAAAAGAAAAAACGCATGTTCCGTTAATCGTATTTATGTATCTTTGCACACGAAATATATTAATAATGTTAATATGATCAGGAAATACTTATCGATTACACTTGCTTTTGTTTTTGCCAGTGCATTTGCGCAGGATAAAGTTATAGTACCTTCAGACCTCCCCATGTCTGTCAGAATGGTTAAGAGCGAGATGCACCGATGCCCAAAGGGATGGCAGCTCGATTTCCAGAAGCAGCCAAAGTGGGACTACTGTCATGGAGTAGAGATGAAAGGATTCCTCGAGGTTAGCGAGATGTATCGCGACACCGTGGTCTACGCATACGTCAGAGATTTCTGCGACCAGATGACTCACGACGACGGCACTGTTGAGACATACCGTCCTTACGAGTTGAGCCTCGACCGCATAAACACGGCAAAGCTCTTCTTCAAGATGTATTGGAAGACTGGCGACGACAAGTATCGCCGCGCAATCGATAAGTTCAGAATGCAGTTCGACTTTCAGCCCCGCACATCCGAGGGCGGATACTGGCACAAGATGGTTTATCCCAACCAGATGTGGCTCGACGGAATGTATATGGCACAGCCTTTCTATGCCGAGTACAACCGCCGTTTCGGTAAGCTGAGAGAGTGGCAGGAGTGCATAAACCAGTTTAAGATAATTGACAAGCATACTTACGACCCCGTAACCGGATGGAACCGCCATGCGTGGGACGAGAAGGCTACCCAGCGATGGGCTAACCCTACAACCGGACAGAGCGCCCATGCGTGGGGACGCGCAAACGGATGGTACGCAATGGCTCTCGTAGATGTGCTTCAGCAGATGCCAGAGGATATTAAGAACCGAGGCGCGCTGGTCGAGATTTTCCAGAGAGTGGCAAAGCAGATTCGCGACAAGCAGGATGCAAAGACCGGCTTGTGGTATCAGGTTCTCGACCGTCCGGGCGATGAGGGCAACTACTTCGAGTCTTCTGTTTCTGCAATGTTCATCTATACTTTGTACCGCGGAGTGTTCCAGGGACTTCTCGATGAATCTTATCTCGAGGCTGCCGAAAAGGGATACGATGGCTTTATGAAGGAATTCGTAGATGTTCAGGCTAACGGACTGGTAAACATTAAGAAATGCTGCGCCGTTGCAGGTCTTGGCGGCCGTCCTTACCGAATGGGCGACTACAAGTATTACATCGAGGAGGCTGTAAGGGATAACGATCCTAAGGCTGTCGGTCCGTTCATCTCGCTCTGCATTGAGCGCGAAAGACTCGCTATGCGTGCGCAGAAGTCGGGTTCTGCTTCGGCAAAGAATACCGCAAAGAGCGGCAAGAAGGGTAAAAAGTAAATAATAATAGGTGCGCAGGTGTGCGTACCTATTTATAATATGTATACAAAATGATTACAAACTACATTGATTCCATGAAAAAATTGCTTCTGTTGGCAATTCTTACAACTACATTCGCGACTGCTGGCGCAAAGGGACAGTACGATAATCCCGATACGCTCTATGTGTCGCTCGACAGAAAAGGAGAGTTCAAATCGGTAGCCAAGGCTATCGAAGTATGCCGTGCATTTATGGAATATCACAAGGTGATTTTCATCAGAAACGGCATTTATCGCGAGAAACTGGTAATCCCATCGTGGCTTACAAACGTTGAACTGTGCGGCGAGTCGGCCGACAAGACCATCATCACTTGGGACGACCACGCAACGCGATTCATAACAGGTTCAACTTCCGAAATGGGAACGTTTAGAACCTATACTTTAAAGATTGAGGGAAACGATATCACTCTTAAGAATCTGACTGTTGCCAACACTGCCGGCAGAGTGGGACAGGCGGTTGCACTCCATACCGAAGGCGACAGAATTAAGGTTCTGAACTGCCGTTTGCTCGGCAATCAGGACACCGTATATATGGGCGTTGAGGGAACAAGAGTGTTCTACAAAGACAGCTACATTGAGGGAACGACCGATTTCATCTTCGGCCCGTCGATTGCTTGGTTCGAGGGCTGCGAGATTCGCGAGCTTGCCAACTCGTATGTTACGGCAGCTTCAACTCCCGAGAATCAGAAATTCGGCTACGTCTTTAACAACTGCAAGATTACGGCCGACGATTCTGTAAAGGAGTTCTATCTCGGTCGTCCGTGGCGACGCTTTGCAAAGACGCTCTTCATGCATTGCGAGCTGTCGGGCAAACTCAGCAAGAAAGGCTGGAAACAGTGGAGCAATGCCGAGGAAGGCGCAGAACTTACAAACACTCAGTATCAGGAGTTTGAGAACTCTGGCGAGGGCGCTCAGACAAAAGACAGAGTAGAGTGGAGCAAGATTCTTAGCAAGAAAGAGGCTTCGAAAATAACACCTGAAAGTGTTTTTGGGGTAAACACATCATGGATTGTTGAATAAAATAGTAAAAAGGCAAAAAGTAATTTTCAATTGATAGAATAAATATTTAAGGCATGAATTTGAATTTACAAATTAAAAGATGTGCTCTTACTTTTGTAATGAGCATGCTCTGCCTGATTGTTTTTGCGCAAAGTTACACCGTGCGAGGAATTGTAACGGATAATAGCGGCGAGCCTATTATCGGTGCGAACGTATCAGTGAAGGGCACGAACAATGGTACAATTACTGACTTTGATGGTAAGTTCACGCTCGACGACGTAAAGCCTGCCAACGTACTGGAGGTTTCTTACATCGGTTACATTACACAGAGCGTGAAGGTCGGTTCTATGGCTAACTTCACCATCATGCTTCACGAGGATGACAAGACCCTCGACGAGGTTGTTGTTATCGGTTACGGTACAATGAGAAAGCGTGACATCACCGGTGCCGTTTCTTCTGTATCGAGCGATAAGATTATCGACCCAGTATCAAACGTAACGCAGGCATTGCAGGGTAAACTGTCTGGTGTGTTCGTTCAGAGCACCGACGGTCGTCCGGGCGGTTCTGTAAAGGTTCGTGTGCGTGGAGGTGGTTCCATTACACAGAGCAACGAGCCTCTTTACATTGTCGACGGATTCCCTGTGTCAAGTATTGCCGACCTTTCTGCCGAGCAGATTGAGTCTATCGACGTATTGAAGGATGCCGCATCTACTGCAATCTACGGTTCGCGAGGTGCAAACGGTGTAGTTCTTGTAACAACCCGAAGCGCACAGACCGGTGATAAGGTTCGCGTTCAGTACGACGGATACTATCAGACTAAGACTGCAGCCAAGAGACTTGAAACTCTGAACGCTCAGGAATATGTTGGTATTACTTGGGGTATCGGTACAATGCTTGGTATTGGTGACAACGTGGCTAAGTATTTCGGATTGGGTTCTGCCTATGGAAACAATTTTGCTGCTTACGGCAATGTGACCGCTCACGACTACACAGACGATTTGTTGCGTAATGGTAGAGCGCACAGCCACAATATCTCAATCACCGGAGGTTCAGAGAAGACAAAGATGGCTTTCAACCTCAACTATTTTGATGAGGATGGCTTGAAGAAGAAGTCTGGCTTTGAGCGTTTCGCTGCTGCCTTGAAGATAAATCAGAAGGTTAGCGAGAAGGTAAAGCTCGACCTCGAATTCCATTATAGTGAGGCAAATACAGAGGGTGACGAGACTTTGCAGGATAGTAAAGGTTCGGTAATTACTTCTGCTTATATGTATCGTCCAATCGACAAACCCTTAGGAACTGGCGACAAGACTTTGTTTGGCGATGGTATGAAAAATGTTGACGACGACTACAACCCAGTTTCGATAAATGAGGGTACAGAGCAGTTTGTATTGAAGAGAAACTTCCGTGCAAATGCTGGTCTTGAGTGGACTCTTGTTGATGGCCTGAAGTTCCGTACTGAGTTTGGTGGCGGTCGTGGTAACAGCGAGAGTCGCTACTACAACAACGGATATTCGCTTAACAGTAAGGATGTAATCTCTGCATCTATAAGCAAGACAAACGGTTGGCAGTATCGTTCGGCAACAACGCTTAACTGGCAGGCTGTAAGTCTTTCTGATATTCATGATTTGTCAGTCCTTGTTGGTAACGAGCTTCGTGGTTCAGCTTCGAGCACATTGTCAACTGGAAATTTGAAGGGATACCCTGTTTCATATAATTATGATGAGGCTTGGGCTAATATCGGTGCATACGATTCTTCTCTTGCTCAAACAGCACCATCGAACAATGTTGGTGTTCCAGAGCGTAACGTTTCATTCTTTGGCCGTTTGAACTATAGCTTGAAGGATAAGTACTTGCTTACAATTACGGCTCGTGCCGATGCTTCGTCTAAGTTTACAAAGAATAACCGTTGGGGTTACTTCCCAGCAGCTGCGGTTGCATGGCGTTTGGGCGACGAGAGTTTCTTTGAGGGCTCACGCGAGTGGCTTTCAAACCTGAAGCTTCGTTTGTCATACGGAACAGCAGGTTCGGATAATATCAACTCATCTTTGTGGCAGACATCATTTACTTCAGGAACAAGTGCGCGAGATGGTGTTCAGATGCTTACATATAGCAATTCTTTGCTTGGAAATCCAGATTTGAAATGGGAGACAACAATCTCTCGTAACATTGGTCTCGACTTCGGTCTGATTAACAACAGAGTTACTGGTAATATCGATGTTTACTGGAACACAACAAAAGACCTTCTTATTACTGTTCCTGTGAGTGTAACAACTGGTTCGAAATACCAGTATCAGAATGTAGGTAAGACATCTAACAAGGGTATCGAGTTTGCCATCAATGCAAATATCATCCATACAAAGGATTTCGATTTTAATGTTTCTGCAACATACAACTACAACAAGAACAATATCGATGAGTTGAAGGAAGGTGTGACAACTCTTTACGGTTCAACGTGGGGCTCATCAGATCAGGTTCCACAGCTTGACTATGAGTATATCGTAGGTCAGCCTGTTGGTACGGTTCGCGGTTTCAAGTGTGTAGGCTTCTATACTGTTGATGACTTCGAGTATATCAATGGTCAGTATTGTCTGCCTGTTAATGAGGATGGCAAGCGCGAAGGTGATTTTGCGTTTACAACATTGTATGGTGCCAATATGACAAAGGAGGGTGGTGCCGGATTTAGTGTTCCGAAAGGTCAGAGTGCATTCCCGGGAGCTGCCAAGTTTGAGGATGTTAATAATGATGGCGTAATAGACGACAATGATGTAACAAGCCTTGGCTCTATAACTCCAGCGCATACTGGAGGTTTCAACCTGAGTGCAAAGTACAAGGGATTTGACTTTGGTGCAACATTTGCCTGGGCTATTGGCGGACATGTTTACAATGCTGTGGCAATGAACTCGCTTTCGGCAAGTAAGTATTCTCTTGGTTCAAACCGTCTCACTTTCATCAGAGAGTGTTTCCAAGTTCAGAAATTTGATGACAAGGGTGATGTTTACTTGGTTACCGACCCAGATGAACTGAAGCAGATGAATGCAAACTCAAAGTACTATCTGCCAACGCTTAACCCTTATGTAATCTCTACATTCTTCGAGGATGCTTCATATTTGCGTCTGAACTCGCTTACTCTTGGCTATTCGTTGCCAAAGGAGTTTGTAAAGCATCTTGCAATGCAGAAGCTTCGTTTGTATGTTACGGCTTCTAACTTGCTTACAATCACAGGTTACTCTGGTCTCGACCCAGAAGTCAGCTCTGCCGATGACAAGGGTGGTAAGCAGAATTCAGGAAAATTCCCTACAATCGGACTTGACTGGGGTGCTTATCCACGTGCCAAGTCGTTCACATTCGGTCTGAATGTCGAGTTCTAAACCAAAGAGGTGTAATTTTAATATTGATTAAAAATGAAGAAATCATTATATATTGTTTTAGGTGCAGGAATGTTGCTTGGTGCAACATCTTGCGACGATTACCTTGACACATCTTCGCCTTCTATTGCATCGTCAGATTTCGTGTTTACACACGAGGAGAGTGCACAGGGTGCGCTTAACTATGCCTACGAAATGTGGCGTGGAAGTTCGGCAGTTCACTCAAACGGATTGTTTTACGATGTACTTGTAGACGGTGATGAGACAACACGCCAGCCTGAGAACTTCGGTGCTCAGCCTCGTAATGTGCCACAGAGTATGTATGCAGGTGTTTCTGGTGCTGCTGGTGGTATAACAAGTGAGAAATACAACGGAACTGGTATTTTCAACTGTGACTTTAAGGATGCTGCAAGTGCATTTGATGGCTTGTACTTAATTATAGGACAGATGAATCGCCTTACAAGGGCTTTCGAGGCTCAGCCAGAGTTTGAGAAGATTCTAAAGGAAGGCAAGCCTACTGTATTGTCTGACCTTTACGGTCAGGCAGTAGCACTTCGTGCAACTTGCTACTTCGAGCTTCTTCGTTTCTTCGGCGATATACCTTACTCTCTTGAGCCGGGTGTTGCTGCCGAGGGCTTGGTAAGTCGCGATTATATCTACGACGACCAGCTCCGCCGTTTGAAGTTGGTTGAGCCATTTATGTTCCGTCTTGGCGAGAATGTCTCAGCTGTACCTACAATAATGACAAGAGACTATGTTGATGGTCTTATCGGTCGTATGGCCTTGTATGCTGCAGGTTATAGCACTCGTCGTAACGATATGGAATATGTTGGATACAATGGCAACAAGATTTCTTTCGAGACTGAATGTAAGTCTACGACAACAAACTCGTTCTATGCTCGTCGTAGTGATTACACGAAGATTCTTTCTGATGCTGTTCCATATTTGCGTGCTTGCTATACGGCATCACTTGCTCGTTCTAACTATGGTTATCTAGTGAAGGAAGATGGTCGTGTACCTAATACATATAAGATTGATGACGAAACGTATACAACTCGTAATTACGGAAATCCTTATCAGTATGTATTCCAGCAGATGATGAATGGCGATGGTATCTACTCTGCCGAGAGCATCTATGAGATTCCTGAAACTCGCGCTATTGGTGCAAACGAGCGTCCATACGCGTTCGGTCGTCCGTCAAACGGTGGTGGTAGTAACTCATTCCCATGTAAGGCATACTGTCAGAGCCGTTTCAATCCTCTTTACTACTACAACGACTTCGACCCTAAGGATTTGCGCCGTGACGTTACATGTACCGTTACTGGTAGCGACGGTAAGGGTGGCGAGGCTATCATTTCTCTGGCGGGAAATGGCTCTGCAAAGCTTGCCGGTGGTATTGCCCTTAACAAGTGGGACGAGAACCGTTGTTCTTCGCCTTATATTTTGTCACAGCGTCAGGCTGGTATCAACTGCCCTTACATGCGTTCTGCCGACATCTATCTTATGATTGCCGAGATTGATGCAATTATAGGTAATGAGGTTGAAGGCAAGCAGATGCTTGAAGCCGTTCATAACCGAGCTTTTGCCGAGCCACAGGACATCAACGCCTTCATCGAGAAGTGCGGCGGTTCTTTGCTAGAGGCTGTTATCGAGGAGCGCAAGCTTGAGTTCGGAGGCGAGGGCTCACGCCGTTACGACCTTATCCGTAACAATATGCTTACTCCTGTTCTTACTGATTTCCACAACAAGATGGAGGCTATGTATTCCGACCTTCAGACTAAGGGATATCATACTTTCGAAAACGGAAACGTGATTTCTAACTATATTTGGGTTAAGAACGTGGATGCCAAGAAACTCTTCGGATATCGCCTTACTGCTCAGTATTCTGCTCCTGAAGAGGCTGTTGAGTACGACTGGCAGAATGACCTTGCATCAACAGTTCTTTATCCAAGTTGGAGAGGACAGAACGACGATTGGTATTCGGTAGGTTTTTCTTCATTTACTTCGGATGCTGATAGAACGAAGAATTTGGCAAACATCAACCAGACAACTACAAACCTTTCAATTGTAGGCTTGTTCCGTCATGTTGATGAAGAAGAGGCAAAGGCTCTTGAAGCTGACGGATATAAAAGAGTTGACTGGGGAATTACGCTTATTACCGGCAGTAATAAGGACGACTACAACAAGAATGTTTTGTGCGGATATGTATATGGTTATCCTCCAATATATTTCTTCCCGTTCAGTACAACAAATATGCAGACATCTAAGATTACAAACGGTTATGGCTTCCAGAACGTGAAGTAATTTAAAAGAAATATCATAATAAGAAAGTCTGGTTTCCCGAATGTGGAAGTCAGACTTTTTTTGTAAATAATGTTCGTAATCTGTAACAAACTGTTGGAAAAAGAAAAGGCGTAAGCGTAATATTATTATTTTTGTAACTGAAATGTAACTAAAACTGATGTAACAAAAAATCTAAAAGTATGAACAAGTACATTCTGACTTTTGTGTGCTGTCTGACATTCTCGCTGCTTGGCGTGGCTCAGACAAGAGAGATTATTCCTGTAAACTGGGGGAAAATAAAGAAAGAAGTAAAGAAGAATCCCGAGCATGTTAAGGAGTTGGTAAAGAGACTCTCTGCCGAGAAAATAGACACTACGATGACTTATCCCGAGAGAATTCTGGCATTCTATGGGCAGTCTTTCCTGACCGACGACAGCGAGGAACTTGATGCAAGGGAGTCGATGAAGTTGCTGAGAGAAGAGAAATATAAGGATTGCATAAAGAGGGCAGACAAGGCTTTAGGCGTAAATCCGCTGAACTTGGATGCTCTTTGTGCTAAAGGCGCTGCCTTGAAATTGTTGGCAACAGATTCAAAATCGGGAGTGGCAAAAGGCGAATATGTTCAGTATTTTAACAGAATGTTTTGCATCCTCAATACAATAGCGATGACGGGCTACGGCGACAAAGAACATCCTTTCTATGTTACGAAGGTGAGCGATGAGTATAGTTTTATGAACCATTATCTCGAACTCTACGACCGCGAGCGTCAGGTTCTTGCCGGAAACTGCGACCTTATTTATTTGAAAAATGGCAGCAAATATTACGACGCAAAGGAAATCTATTTTGAGATTACGCGAGTCTTGGAACTTGAGTCGATAAAGTTTGGCTTAATGAAACCTGATTATAAATAACAGAAAAACAGAGTATCCTAACTAAAGAAAGATGCTCTGTTTTTTATTGTTTGTATGCGGCAGACTTGCAAAAGTGATTTTTTAGTCATATTTTTGTGCATAAGGAAGTTAGATGCCGTCATTCATCGGCTTCTGTAAAAAAAACTATAACCTTTATAAAAACACATTTATATGGAACAGGACAAGACCATGCGCGTGGGAATTATCGGCGCAGGATGGATTGCTACAAAGGCCGCTATCACGCTCTGTCATTTAACAAATGTTGAGGCGTATGCCATAGCGTCGCGCACGCTCGGCAAGGCACAGGATTTTGCAGCAAAATGGAACATCGCCAAGGCCTACGGCTCGTATAGCGAGCTGATTGCCGACCCAGATGTCGACCTTGTGTACGTTGCAACGCCTCACAGCCATCATTTTGATGTTACGCGCGAGGCTATCCTTGCCGGAAAGCCTTGCCTTGTAGAGAAGGCTTTCATGGCAAATCATCGTGAGGCCAGGGAGATTGTTGAGCTTGCGCGAGAGAAGCGCGTATTCCTTGCCGAAGCAATCTGGACTCGCTATCAGCCGGCCGTACAGATTGTGCGCAAGCTCATTTCCGACGGCAGGATTGGAGAGCCTCGGCTCGTTACGGCAACCCTTGGCTACAGCATGGGCGAGAAGCCTCGCATAATGCAGCCCGACCTCTGCGGAGGTGCGTTGCTCGACCTTGGTGTGTATGCTATCAACTTTGTCAGAATGTTTTTCGACAGCAAGATTCTGAATATCGAGTCGCAATGTGTAAAGTCAAAGACGGGAATGGATTTGACAAACTCAATCTCGCTCGTTCTCGAAGATGGAATTCTTGCAAACCTTCAGTCGTCGGCTGCCTGCGTGGGCGATAATATCGGCGTAATTGCCGGAACTGAAGGCAACATCATCATCGACAACATAAACAATCCGCAACGGATTCGCCTGAACGGTCCCGACCGCGTGTTTGTAGAGGAGATTGAAGTGCCGCGGCAGATTACGGGCTACGAGTATCAGTTTTTGGAGTGTCGCGAGGCTATTGCCGACAATCAGCTTGAGCCGTACAGCATGCCGCTCCACGAAACGCTCTACATCATGCAGCTGATGGATGATTTACGCCGTAAATGGGGCGTCCGCTATCCGATGGACGATTTCTGATACACGTTATTTGAGAATTCACAATTGACAATTCATAATTCATAATTCAAAATTCATAATTCACAATTCATAATTGGTGGTTGGTTTTCATTATTCATAAACTACCCTTCGAAAAACAACTGTAACAACTGTAACTGTAACTCGATTTGGAATTTTGAAAGTTGAAAAGTCTTGATTCTGAATGTGTTGGAAAAGAGATAGCGGGTAATTTATGTAAGCCAAATCATTGGTAATGCAAACAGGGTGAAGCCTTGCAATGGAAACAAGTTGGGCGGAAAGACGAAGAATCAGATTTTTTTGTTTTTCCGCCTATGTTTTTCAAAATGCAGACAAAACAGACTTCAACAAAAAAATAGTTTGTATCTTTACTGCCGTAAAAAGATTTTTTTCCAGACATGAGTAATTTGTTGTATCATTTCGTAGCCTTTGTTGTGGTGGCGATATGGGGCTCTACTTTCGTATTCACAAAGCTGCTGCTAAACGGCGGACTGTCGCCTGCGCAGATATTCACGCTCAGGTTTATAATAGCCTATGTGCTGCTGCTTGCCACGTCGTTGTCGTACTATCCGCGCAAGATGGGCTGGACAAAGACCGGGCTGAAGAAGTTTCGCCTGTTTGCCGATTCTGTTAAGGACGAAATGCTGATGGTTGGGCTTGGCATAAGCGGCGGCTCGCTCTATTTTCTTACTGAAAATTCGGCTATGAACTATACAACAACTACAAATACGTCGCTCATCGTGTGCCTTTGTCCGCTCTTTGCAACCGCCCTTATTGCGATGTTCTATAAGTCCGAAAGACTTAGCAAGATTCAGATTCTGGGCACTCTGATGGCTGCCCTCGGCGTTGTTGTGGTGGTTCTTAACGGACATTTCGTGCTTCATCTCTCTCCGCTTGGCGATGCTCTGGCTTTTGCGGCATGCCTTTGCTGGGCTGTCTACTCTCTGCTTATGATTCCGGCAAGCCAGAAGTACAACACCATCTTCGTAACCCGAAAAGTCTTTTTCTACGGACTTGTGTCGATGCTACCTTACTATTGGTTTGTGCCGGGATTTCCGTCGCTTGCCGACATCATGCGTCCCGAGGTGCTTAACAATCTTTTGTTCCTTGGCTGCGTGGCTTCGATGCTCTGCTTCCTCGTCTGGAACTGGGTTATAAAGAAACTCGGCGCGGTGGCAGCTACAAACTACGTCTATTTCAATCCCGTTACAACCATCGTCTTTGCGTGGGTTGTGCTTAGCGAGGATATAACCGTGTACTTCATCATAGGCTCGGTATTGATTATTGCCGGAATGTTTTTGTCGAACAAGAAGAATTGAAATTTGTCTTTTTTTATCTTGAACCGATGATTCTTTCATCGCGTCGGGCTTTCATTTCTTCGAGATTCGTTCGAGATTCATTCGGGACGAGACTTTGGATTCTTTGTCAAGATAAAAAAGTACATAGATATGAAAAAACATCGAGAAAACTTTGACAAAAAGTATTCTCGATGTTTGTTTTGTGATCCCGATGGGATTCAAACCCATGACCTTCAGAACCGGAATCTGACGCTCTATTCAGCTAAGCTACGGGACCTTCAACTTTTTCAAAAGCTCGTGCAAAGATAGTTCTTTTTATTCAATTATCCAAATTTTAGTACCAGTCGAGCGTTGACGACATGCTGCTCTTTTTCTCATACTTCAACGCATCGGCAAGTTCTGCGGCGTTGGCACGAAGCGAGATGTTGTAAGAAGTGTACGGACCAACCACAAAACTTCCGCTCATGTCGAAGCAATGCATGCTTCGGCCAATAGAGCATGTCGTTGCCGAAATGCGGTGGTTGTTGAAGTCGTAGCCCGAACTGAAACTGAAACTCCAGTTGCTCGAAATTCCTACGTTTCCGCTGAAGTTTAGCGTGTGAGTCAGCTTGTATGGATAACGATGCGTGCGTATGTTGAACTTACTCTTCGTGTGGTCTTCGGCAAGCGATACGCCGTACGAGAAACTAAGCGACCACGGCAGTTTGAAAGCCATATAGCCGTCCTTGTCGGTTGTATCTTCCTTCTGCTTTTCCTTTCTTACAACGTTTTTCTCTTCGCCTTCATCGTCCATGTCATCGGCTTTGTTTTCAGCAGATGCTTGGTCTTTGTCCTTCTTTCCGAAGCCGAATAGCTTGGCAAGCTTTTCGTTGTTCAGAGTGTACGAAATGCTCTGGCTCATTCCCTGATAGCGTCCGAAGCGTCCGCAGCTCCATTCCGTTTTGTTGCTCAGATCTCCGTTGTCGTCGTATGCATAAGTGGCAAATACGGCTGTGGTGCTGAACGTGTAGCTTTTCGACAGTTTCAGACGCAGATTGACTGTCATGTCGCTCCAATTGTGAGTCTTGGCTGCGAAGTTGTAGCCCATGCTAACGCCCAAGTTGTCGATGAGGCTTATTTTCTTGTATCCGGTCGAATCCTTGTCCGAACGTATCTTCATTTCAACGTTGTTGCCGACAGAGAAGTTTATCGAGCTGGAAAGTCCGCTTCCCGGTGAGCCGTAGAGTGCTCCCTCGTAGTAGTTGTACTGCACGTCATCTCCGTTGGCATTTTTGTAAGTTCCGTATACTCCAAAACGCTTGTCGCTAAAATCAGGTGTGTAGCTGTACGAAACCTGAGGCGTTACGACATGGCGGATTGCCACAACCTTGTCGCCGAAAAGTTTGCGGCTCGGAACGTAGAATCCGTAGAGCGTTGTATTGGCAGAAATGCCGGTAGAATAGTCGTAAACTCGGTTGAATCCGGTAATTGTATCGCGTTCTACTACGCCTTTCTCCTTGTTGTATTTCTGTTCCACCTTGTAGGTGTACCAGCGCTCGTGATAGCTTACGCTCGGATTTACGTTGATGTATTTCAGAAGACTCAAACTCATGTCGGTGCTGAGCTTGTGGTCCATACCGTTCTTCCAGTCCTTTGCGAAACTTGAGTGCAGCAGCTTGTCTTCCTTCGTGCTGATGCTGTTGCCCATCTGCATATTGTAGTTTATGCCGATTTTCTCGTACCAGCGCGCGTTTCCAGCCGCCTTCTTTCGCTTGAACGGATAAAACTTCGGAATTCTGAAGTCAACACCCGGAAGAGACACCTGCATCGAACTGTCGCGCGTGTTCTGCGAGAGGGTAGAAGTGAGCGAGAGAGTCGCTCCCGTTCCCCACAAGTCGTTAAGGTTGAGCGAGATACTCGAAGCCTTTGTGTTTGATGAATATTCGGCCAGATTATATCTTGCCGAAAGGCTGTTGGCGTTATAACTGCTTGTGTTGAATCTGACACTTGCAGAGAAGCCTATCTTCGGGTTTGCCTTTGCATCCTGACGATGGCTCCAGTTTATCTGGAAGTCGGTCGACTCGGTCTGGTCTATGCCCTTGTCGCCGCTCTTTGTCTTCATGTAGCTGGCGTTGAAACTGCCGGAATATCGGTATCTCTTAACGTAGTTTGACGAAGCCTTCAGTCCCCACGAACCTTGAGTGTAGATGTCGCCGAGCAGCTTCAGGTCCATGCGGTCGCTTATGGCAAAGTAGTATCCTCCGTCGCGAAGATAGAATCCTCGCGTGCTCTCGTCGCCGTATGTTGGCATGATGAATCCGCTCGAATACTTGCTGCTGAACGGGAAGTAGAAGAACGGAACGGCAAGCGGCAGGGTTACATCTTCGACTACAAGCCATGCCGGACCCGATACGACATCCTTTCCCGGACGAACCTTGGCGCGGCTCAGAGCCAGATAGAAATGCGGATGCTTCTCGTCGCAGGTGGTATATTTTGCGTGCTCAACATAAAGTTCGTCGTTCGAGCCTTTCTTGGCTCTCTCACTCGTCAGGAATCCGTCGCCCTGCTTTGTGTCAACGTTGGTAATGTAGCCGCGTTTTGTCTTGAAGTTGTAGCTCATTGTCTCGGCATTGTACGGAGTGTCGCCGTCGGTAAATACCGGCAGACCGTTCATCACTCCGAGCGAGTCGGGCATTCCTTGTGCAAATACGGTACTGCTGTCGATGTTCATCGAAATCTGCTCTGCCTCGAGAGTTATTTTCTGATACGAAACCTTACTTTTTCCATACAGATGGGCAAAACCCTTGCCTGCTTCGTACACGATAGAATCGTTTGCCGTGTACTCAACCGGAGCTTCGAGCGGCTGATTTTTCCTGTTCACACCCACGGAGTCGTGCGACAGCGAATCGTTTGCAAGAGAATCTGAACGTATAGCATCGGGCTTTACGGAATCGCTCACCGAAAAGTTGTGATGCTCTACCGCAAAACGGGCATTAGACCGTTGCGCCATGAGGAACAACAGCATGAATGATGCAAATATGAATGTTTTTTTCTTCAAAACGTCGGCAAAATTACAACATTTCCTTGTTACCTGCTAATCTTTTAATGATATTTTCTGTGTTACAGAAACATTTTACACCAATTTTCGAACCTCTCAATTCCGTCGTCTCCGAATTTTCTGATGCTTTTCAGAGCCTGCTCGGGAGTCTTAACTCTTTCGAGGTTCGACTTGCTGTAAAACTTGTCGGCAAAGCAGATAACCTGTTCTTCTAACGTTTCGGGAAGCAAATCCTTGTGTGGAACCGGCAAATTTTGTTCAATAATCTGCCTGAGCGACAGTCCCGTGCCCGTGTGCCTCTCGCAAACTCTTGCGTGCCGTGGAAATCCTTCGGCCTCAAGAATCCTTGCTCCGATAGTGCCGTGGCAGATGTAAGGCTCTGTGCCAAAGCATTTTATTCCGGGAGCGTTAGTCTCGAAAATACCAATGTCGTGAAGCATTGCCGCCTCGAAAACAAAGTCTTTGTCTATATCTAATTCGGGATGTTTGTTTGCAATTTCTATAGCCATGTCGGCCACGCAACGGCTGTGAAAAAGCAGAATTTCTTTTAGTTCCGATTCCTCGGGGTAGTATTTGTTAATTATGTCCAGCGGGTTCATTTTTTATCTGAAAAATAGAATATTGTGTTAAAACTATGCAGAACAATCTATTCTTTTTGCGGAAGCAAAAATAACTAAATTATGTCAAAAAGCAGTATTAAACCGAAAAAATGTTATGCGGATTATTACACTTTTACAAAAAAAATATTATTTTTGCGACATTATACTTTAAATGTTATGTGCAAAAAAATATTCTTATTAGCATTTCTAGCGTTGAATGTGGCATGGAATATGCCTTCATTCGGAGCATCTGCTCCTGCAAGTAAAAAGTTTATCGTAGTTATCGACCCGGGACATGGTGGTCATGACCCCGGTGCTATCGGTTCAACAACACGAGAAAAAGTTATCAATCTATCTATTGCTTTGGAAGTTGGACGACTAATCGAGAAAAACTGTAGCGATGTAAAGGTCATCTACACTCGTAAGAAGGATGAGTTTGTTCCGCTCGACGAACGTGCGAACATCGCAAACAAGAACAAGGCCGACTTGTTCATCTCAATCCACACCAACTCTCTTCCTAGCGGAAAGATTGCGCGTGGTGCCGAGACTTATACACTGGGTATGGCAAAGGCCGAGGCTAACCTTGAGGTCGCTAAGAAGGAAAACAACGTAATCCTTGTTGAGGATAACTACCGTGAAAAGTACGAAGGCTTCAACCCAAGTTCTTCTGAGAGTTATATTATGTTCGAGTACATGCAGGACAAGTACATGGAACAGAGTGTCGAGTTCGCTCGCCTTATCCAGAACAAGTTCGTGTCAACTGCCAACCGTGCCGACCGTGGTGTTCATCAGGCAGGATTCCTTGTTTTGAGATGTACTTCAATGCCAAGCGTACTTATCGAGCTTGGTTATATCTCAACTCCTGATGAAGAGCAGTATCTTACATCAGACGAGGGTATCTCAAACATGTCAAAGAGTATCTACGAGGCATTCCTGAACTATCGTCACAACAACGACGGTCGTATCAAGACTGCTACAATATCAAGCAACGACGATGCAATTGTTGGCAGCGTTCCAACTGTTACGGCAACAGCATCTGAGCCATCTGTAACTCCTGCTGCTGCACCAGCTGCTCCAGCTGTAGTTGCTGCTCCTGTTAATCCAAATGCTCCTGGCGCACCTGCTCCAGCCGCACCTGCTGCTCCTGTCGTTGTTGAAGAGCCTGCTCCTGCTGCACCAGCCGTAGTTGCTGCTCCTGAGCCATCTGTAGCTCCTGCTCCAGCCGCTCCTGCTGCTCTAGCACCTGCTAAGCCAGCCGCTCCTGCCGTTGTTGAAGAGCCAGCTCCTGCTGCACCTGCAACTCCAGCACCAGCCGCTCCGGCACCTGCTAAGCCTGCTGCACCAGCTCCTGCTAAACCAGCCACTCCAGCTGCTCCTGCCGCAACACCAACTCCTGCTGCCAAGCCTGCCGCTGCTGCTCCTGCTGCAACTCCAGCTAAGCCTGCTGCACCAGCCGCTAAACCAGCTGCTACTGGTTCTAAGCCTGTATTTAAGGTTCAGCTTGGTGCAGTAAGCGCACCAATCAGCAACGCCGATACTAAGTTCGGACTTACTGGTGTCTCTTATTATAAGGAAGGCGGTATGTATAAGTATACTTACGGAGAAACTTCAAACTTTGATGAAATCCAGAAGTTGAGAACTGAGGCGAATGCCAAGGTTCCGGGAGCATTTATCATTGCATTCCACAATGGTAAGAAGATTCCGGTTGCTGAAGCTAAGGCTCTTCTGAAATAATAAGGTATAAAAGCGAAAATGAAATCATCTGCAAAAGAGGTAAAGATTGCTATCACAGCCATAGCTGCTGTTGTTATAATGTTCGTAGGAATTAATTTCCTGAAAGGCATAAACGTATTCAAGTCGAGTAACTGCTATTACGTTGCCTTTGAGAACATTCAGGGTTTAACTGCTTCGAGTCCGGTTTATGCCGACGGTTACAGCATTGGTATCGTCCGTGCTATCAACTACGACTACGAGCATCCCGGTAACGTAATTGTCGAGATTGAGGTTGACAAGGACATGCGAATTCCGAAGGGAACAAGCGCCGAACTTGTAACCGAAATGCTGGGAACTGTAAAGATGAATCTGCTGCTCGCCACAAATCCTCATGAGAGATGCGAGCCGGGCGACACAATCAGAGGCGGCGTAAATGCCGGTGCCCTCGGTGCTGCAGCCAACATGGTTCCGGAAATTCAGGCATTGTTGCCTAAACTCGACTCGATACTGGCTTCTGTTAATACTCTGCTCGCTGATCCTGCGTTGGCCGGCACTTTGCACAATGCCGAAAGAATTACAGCCAACCTCGATGTTACAACTCAGCAGCTTAACAGACTTATGGCTGGCGACATTCCGCAGCTGACCAAGAAACTGAATGTGATAGCCGGAAACTTTGAAGAGACAAGCGCTAAGCTTAAGGAACTTGACGTTCAGAAGACTCTTGCAGGTGTAGACGCAACTCTTGCCAACGTTCAGACTATGACTGACGATTTGAACAAGAAGATGAACAGCAAGGATAACAATATCGGTCTGATGCTTAACGACAGGTCGATTTACGACAATCTGAATGCGGCAACAGCAAACGCTGCTAGCCTGATGAAAGATTTGCAGGAGAATCCTAAGCGATACGTTCACTTCTCTGTTTGGGGAAAGAGCGATAAGAAAAAAAAGTCTGAGTAAAACTTACTCGGCTTAAAGATAAAAATCCCGCACTTCGATTGTAAAAGTGCGGGATTTTTTTTGTAATTTTGCAAACTCGAACAAACTTGTAGATTATAAAGTGCATTAACAGATGAGCAACTTTGATGTAAAACAAATGTGGGAACAATGTCTTGGCATTATCCGGAACAACACTCCTGAACGCGAGTTCACGACTTGGTTCGGAGCCATTCAGCCCATAGAATATTCTAACGGCGAGCTTATTCTTAGTGCGCCAAGTCACTTCGTCGTTGAACGTATCGAAGCTGATCATCTCGACCTTTTGCGCTTTGCCATACAGAAGGTTTTCGGAAAAGGCACAAAACTCGAATATCGCGTCCTTGCCGACAAGAAGAACAATCTTACTGTCGATGTGGAGGCTACAAAGCGTACTGTATTCAAGGAAGAACTGAAGAAGCCTGAGATTACTAATCCGAACGAGAAGCCTGTGCTTCGTCCGCTCGATCCGCGCCTGAATCCTAATTATAATTTTGAGAATTTCATAGTCGGAGGCTGTAACAAACTGCCTCGTTCGGCTGGTGAGGCTATTGCCGAGCGTCCTGCCGATACGGCATTCAATCCGTTGTTTCTTTACGGTCCTCCGGGAGTGGGAAAGACGCATCTTGCCAATGCCATCGGTATAAAGATTAAGGAACGCTATCCCGAGAAGCGCGTGCTGTATGTAGCTGCGCACGAGTTTCAGGTGCAGTATACCGATTCTGTCAGAAACAATACTTTCAATAACTTTATAAACTTCTATCAGAGTATCGATGTGCTGATTCTTGACGATGTTCAGGAATTTGCCTCGGCGTCGCTCGTGAAGACGCAGGACACGTTCTTCCACATCTTCAACTATCTGCATCAGAACAGAAAGCAGCTGATTCTTACTTGCGACCGTCCGCCTGTAAAGTTGCAGGGCATGACAGACCGTTTGCTGTCGCGTTTCAAGTGGGGATTGCTGGCTGAGATTTCGCGTCCTGACGTGGCTCTTAGAAAGGAAGTTATCCAAAGCAAGGTTCATCGCGACGGACTTCATTTCTCGGAGGAGGTAATCAATTATATTGCCGAGAATGTTGACGAGAGCGTGCGCGATTTGGAAGGCATCATAACATCGCTCATGGCGCGTGCTGCTGTTTTCAATCGCGACCCGGACTTGACGATGGCAGAGAACCTTGTACATCAGATTGCAACGCTTTCGAACAAGCCTATAACCGTTGATGACATCATCACGAAGGTTTGTTCTTACTACAACATTGAGCCGAAGGAGATTCAGACGCCGAGCCGAAAACAGAAGGTTGTTCAGATTCGTCAGATTGCCATGTATCTTTCGCAGAAATATACGGATACGTCGCTGTCGCGCATCGGTACGATGATTGGAAAGCGAAACCACGCAACTGTGCTTCATGCAACGAAGATAATCTCGGGCTTGCTCGAAAACGACAAGCAGTTGCAGAAGGATATGCAGGAAATAGAGGCTTTGGTGAAGCAGAGATAAATTAAAACGAAATCAACCGTTTCATTCATTCTGAAGATGATGAAACGGTTGATTTTTTTATTTCCGAAGACTGTTTCAGAAACCTTGTTTCTTTATAAAATCCCAGAGAGTTTTTGAGAGAGCCTCGTTATCCTTGCGGGTGTATCGGCAATCGGTAAACACCTGTGCAAGATTCTCCTTATTGTTTATTCTTACAAACTCCTTGTTTTCTTCGAGAGCCTCTTTTTCCGAGTAAATCTGATTTATTTGCTCAGCTGAGTAATCGTGATAAGTTTCCTCGTGCATGATGGCTTCGACAGGTAGACGGTCGCTCTTCTTTGCATCTTCTGCTGGATAGCCAACGGTTATTGTCGCAACTGGCACTACGAGTCTTGGCAGATTAAGAACCTTCGAGATGGTCTCGGGAAGAAAGACCGTTGTGCCGAGATAGCATGTGCCAAGTCCGGCAGCCTCGGCAAGGATGGTGAATGTCTGGGCAAACAAGAGAGTGTCCTGAACGGCGTTCATGAACGACAGAAAATTGTCGTATCCGGCATCGGCGTTGCGCTGCTCGCACCATTTTGTAAAGCGGTTAAAGTCTGCGCAGAATGTCAAAACCACAGGCGCGCCAGTTACCATTGGCTGGTTGAAATGTGCTGGTGCCAACTGTTCCTTAATCTCCTTGCTGCGGCTCACCACAACGCTGTAGAGCTGCATGTTTCCCATCGTTGGTGTCTGCATGGCCTCTGCAATAATTTCGTTCAGCAGAGAAGCCTCAATATCCTTGTCTGAATACTTGCGTATAGAACGTCTGTTTTTTATGCTATCCATAAATTGTTTTGATTGTTTAAAGTACAAAAATAGCACATTTTTTTGTATTTTTGCAGAACTCAAATCAAAAGAACTAAGATTGTGGCTAAAACACTTACATTTGACGAGGCTTTTGCTGCTGCCCTGAAGTATTTCGGCGGAGACAATGTTGCATCCGAAGTATGGGTTAAGAAATATGCGTTGAAGGATTCGGACGGAAACGTGTGCGAACTTACGCCCGACGAAATGCACAGGCGCATGGCGAAGGAAATCGCCAGAGTAGAGGCACGATATCCTAATCCTGTTGATGAGAGTGAGATTTTCGGTCTGCTCGATCATTTCAGATATCTTATTCCTGAATCTCGGCTGATGTCGGGCATCGGCAATAACTATGTTGCCGAGTCTTTGTCGAGCTGCTTTGCCATCGGACTCAAGGGCGCGTCGGATTCTTACGGCGCAATTATGCACATAGACGAGGAGCAGGTTCAGCTCCTGAAACGCCGTGGCGGAGTGGGGCATGACCTCAGTCAGCTCCGTCCAAAAGGCTATGCCGTCAAGACTTCAAACTTGACATCTATCGGTCTTGTTCCGTTTATGGAGCGATATTCGAATACGGCACACGAGATTGCCCCAGAAGGTTCACTCGTGCTTTCGCTGTCGGTTCGCCATCCAGAGGTAGAGGCGTTCATTGACATGAAAAATGCGGCTACGAACGTGGCCGTGAAGATTGACGATGAATTTATGAAAGCGGTAATCAATAATCGCCAGTACGTCCAGCAGTTTCCGCTTGATGCGCAGACGCCGGTAGTGAAACAGCATATCGAGGCTACCGAGTTGTGGCAGAGAATGATGCACAATGAAATGAGAAGTTCTCAGCCCGAAATCCTTTTCTGGGACAGAATCACGCGCGAAAGCGTTTCGGATTGCTACGACGAATGTCGAAGCATTTGTACCAATCCGTCGGGCGAGATTCAGTTAAGTGCATACGATTCGTGCCGGTTGCTCATGATGAATCTGTATTCATACGTTCAGAATCCGTTCTCGTCGTCGACATCGTTCGACTATGAACTTTTTGCCCGTCATGCCAAGATAGCCCAAAGAATAATGGACGACATTGTAGACCTCGAACTCGAAAAGATTCAGCATATTCTCGAAAAAATCGACGAAGACCCCGAGAGCGACGAGGTTAAATATACCGAAAAGCGACTTTGGGAGAAAATCTACGACAAGACAAAACTGATACGTCGCACAGGCATCGGATTGCTTGGCGAGGATGAGACTGTTGAGGCGATGAATCTTCGCAACGGTTCGCACAATGCCGCCGATTTTCTTGTTGGCGTGTACCGAAGCCTTGCTCTGTCGGTTTATTCATCGTCAGTTCAGCTTGCCAAGGAGCGCGGCTCATTCGGAATTTACGATGGCGAAAAGGAGGCAGAAAATGCCTTCGTAAACCGAATAAAAGATGCCGATGCTTGTTTGTTTGCCGATATGCAGAAATTCGGCAGACGAAACATATCTTGCTTGGCATCAGTCCGTTCCGAGAAAAATAGTCTTGCCGTGATGGCGCATCTGCCTGTAATTCAGGAGCGTGAGGGCAACGATGGTATTGCAAAGCTAAAACTTTACGGAGAGCTGCAGAAATGGTCGGATCATGCCGTGGCTGTAGACATCGCTCTTTCTTCAAAGGCTGATGAAAGTCTTGCAAGCAAGCTTTATATCGAGGCTTGGCGCAATGGCTGCTGGGTTTGTAATGTTCGTTGCGAGAAGAGCGAGGAGACAGAGCCGATGTCAAAGGACTCCGTGGTGTTCAAGCAACCGATAATAACCGAGGTTCGTCCGCAGTCACTCGAATGTGATGTGGTGAGATTTCAGAATAACAAGGAAAAGTGGGTGGCATTTGTCGGATTGCTCGACGGCTATCCTTACGAAATATTCACGGGCTTGCAAGATGATGAGGAAGGCATCGTTCTTCCAAAATCCGTTACCAAAGGAAAAATCATAAAGAATGTTCTGCCCGACGGTACAAAGCGATACGATTTTCAGTTTCAGAACAAGCGTGGCTACAAGACTACCGTCGAGGGCTTGAGCGAGAAATTCAACAAGGAATATTGGAACTATGCCAAGCTTATCAGCGGCGTGCTCCGATACCGAATGCCTACGCACTACGTCATAAAGCTCGTCGGCTCTCTTCAGCTCGAAAGCGAGAGCATCAACACGTGGAAAAACGGCGTTAAGCAAGCTCTGAAGAAGTACGTCGTAAACGGAACCGAGGCAAAGGGTGTGATGTGTCCTAACTGCGGAAGCGAGTCGCTCGTTTATCAGGACGGAAATCTCATCTGCAAGGAATGTGGCGAAATAAGATAAACCAATGAAAATGAAGACTTTCGTACATCTTAACAAAATAAAGATATTTGCCCGTCACGGCGTTTTGCCACAAGAGCAGCTCACAGGCGCGTATTTCTACGTCAGCCTTAGGATTGGCTATGATTTCTCCGAGGCAATGCAGACTGATAATCTGGCAGGAACGATAAGCTATGCCGATATTTTCGAAATCGTGAGGCTGGAGATGGCCATTCCGTCAAAGCTCCTCGAGCATGTCGGCGGTCGCATAGTGGAGCGCATCAAGAGCGAATTTCCGCAGATAACGAGCGTTGAACTCGTCATCGACAAGGAAAATCCGCCTATGGGAGCTGAATGTTCTGAGGCTGGCATCGAGATAAAGATTGATTACTAACTAAATATTAAAACGTATGAAACTAAAATTTCTGACACTATTGTGCGTCGTAGCGGCATTGTTTGTCTTTGTCTCGGCTACGAAAGATGATGTCGTAACAATCCACACCATCGGCGATTCTACGATGGCAAACAAACCGCTCGACAAGGGCAATCAGGAGCGTGGCTGGGGACAGGTTCTTGGCGAGTTCTTCAATCCTGACAAGGTAGTTGTAAAGAACTACGCCGTGAATGGCCGAAGCAGCAAGAGCTTCATCAACGAAGGCAGATGGGACGAGGTCTTGAAGAATCTGAAGCCTGGCGACTACGTCTTCATTCAGTTTGGACACAATGACGAGAAGCCGAAGGAAGACCGTCACACCGACCCTGGAACGACTTTCGATGCCAACCTTCGCAAGTTTGCAGTCGAGGCAAAGGAGAAGGGCGCGATTCCTGTTCTGTTCAACTCTATCGTTCGCCGCAACTTCGGACACAACAAAAATGCCGTTGCAAACGATGATTTCCGCAAAGCCAAGGCTGATGATATCGTCGAGGGTGATACTCTCATCGATACTCATGGAGCATATCTCGACAGTCCACGAAATGTGGCAAAAGAGCTCGGTATTGTCTTCATCGACCACAACAAATTGACACATGATTTTGTTCAGTCTCTTGGTCGCGAAGGCTCGAAAAAAGTTTACATGTGGATTGAGCCTAATACTTGCGAGGCTTGCCCAAATGGCCGTCAGGACAACACGCATCTTAATGTTTGGGGTGCTCACAAGGTGGCAAATCTTGCCGTTCAGGAAATCGCCAGGAAGATTCCTGCGTTGAAGAAGGCCGTTAATAAAAAAGTGTGCAAGCAGTATAACAAATAATTGCAATTATGGATGTAAAGATTGAGGAATCGTGGAAGCAGCATCTCGCTGGCGAGTTCGAAAAACCGTATTTTTGCGAGTTGGTAAACTTCGTAAAGCAAGAATATGCGCAATATCGCGTCTATCCGCCGGGAAACCTGATTTTCAATGCCTTCAACCTTTGTCCGTTCGACAAGGTTAAGGTCGTGATTCTTGGGCAAGACCCTTATCACGGACCGGGGCAGGCCCATGGCTTGTGCTTCTCGGTTAACGATGGTGTGCCGTTTCCTCCATCTTTGCAGAATATTTTCAAGGAAGTCAGCAACGATACTGGCAAGCCTATTCCTCAGTCGGGCAATCTTACCCGATGGGCGCAGCAGGGAGTCTTGCTGCTCAACACCACGCTCACGGTTCGCGAGCATCAGGCTTTCTCTCATGCCGGAAGAGGGTGGGAGACTTTTACCGATGCCGTAATCTCTCTTCTCAACTCGCAGAGGCAGAATCTCGTGTTCATCTTCTGGGGCTCTCCTGCACAGAGGAAGGGAGCGTTTGTCGACCGAAGCCGTCATTTAGTGCTGACATCTCCGCACCCGTCGCCATTGTCTGCTTATCGCGGATTTTTCGGCAATTCGCACTTTTCGAAAGCAAATAGTTACCTTTTGGAGCACGGTGAAACACCTATCGAATGGTAAGTATATGTTAAAATGTAACATCTATTATGCTATTTGTGTAAATTGTGAAAAATATTTGAAGATTTTGCGTCATTTTGATAAATAATACTTATCTTTGCAACGCTAAAACGAAGAGCGACAAAAGAAATTTAAAATGAGTATTATAAAACCAGCTGACTATAAGTCACTGCTCGACATCAAACAAACAGAGCAGGGTATAAAGAAGATTAAGGACTTCTTTCAGATGAACCTTTCTACAGAGCTACGCCTGCGTCGCGTTACAGCTCCTCTGTTTGTGTTAAAAGGACTAGGCATTAACGACGATCTTAACGGAGTTGAGAGAGCTGTTACTTTTCCTATCAAGGCTCTTGGCGATGCCAAGGCCGAGGTGGTACATTCGCTTGCCAAGTGGAAAAGGCTCACTCTGGCTGAATACGGAATCGAAAACGGATACGGACTATATACTGACATGAATGCCATTCGTGCCGACGAGGATTTGGATAATCTCCATTCTCTCTACGTCGACCAGTGGGATTGGGAGAGAGTAATCTCTAAGGAAGACAGAAACATCGATTTCCTTAAGAAGATTGTCCGCCGAATCTATTCTGCCATTGTCCGTACAGAGTATATGACATGCGAGATGTATCCGCAGATTAAGCCTTTCTTGCCTGAAGATATCCACTTTATCCACGCCGAGGAATTGTTGCAGATGTATCCAAATCTCTCTCCACGCGAGCGCGAGGATGAAATCTGTAAGAAGTACGGCGCAGTATTCATTATCGGCATAGGCGAGAAACTGTCAGATGGTGAGCCACATGATGGTCGTGCCCCTGATTACGACGACTATTCAACTCCAAATTCAGAAGGCTACAAGGGCTTGAATGGCGATATCCTAATTTGGTATCCGGTTCTTGGCAGAGCACTCGAACTGAGTTCGATGGGAATCCGCGTAGACAAAGAGGCTCTTCTTCGTCAGCTAAAGGAGAGTGGCAAGGAAGAGCGCAAGGAATTGTACTTCCACAAGATGCTTCTCGACGATAAACTTCCGCTTTCTATTGGTGGCGGAATTGGTCAGAGCCGTTTGTGTATGGTAATGCTGCACAAGGCGCATATCGGCGAGACTCAGGCAAGTATTTGGCCTGATGAGCAGCGCGAAGAATGTGCAAAATACGGAATGCACCTTATTTAATATAAAATAAAAACGGGCGATACTTTTCCGAGTATCGTCCGCTTTTTTTATGCCTTGAATATCTTTCTTATTGCATTTTTCACCTTTAATAATAAGTGTAGCGATTGGTTCAGGCAACTCCACAAAACTTCGTTTACCGTAGCCTTGAAACCTAAGAAATGACGGTATTGGGCAATCTCATAATTGATGTAAGTAATTCCGCCATTGCGTTTTATCTTCAGTATATTCTTGATGTCGAAGCATGTTGCAAGTATCTCTTCTCCAAGTAGTTGCTCTTCTTCCGACGGTAGCATGTAAGTTCCGTCTGTTTTCTTAAGGTGTTCCTTGTTCAGACCGAAATAATGTATTAAAATAGAGTTGAATGCGTTTGCGAATTTAATCACAAAATCATCTTTTGTGTCAAGAATATGCTGAATGCCGTATGTCGAAACATATTGATTCCAGTCGCAAATCATGTGCATCTTCAGTCCTGTATGTGTAAGATGGTATACGTTGTGTAAAATCGTGTACATACAGTAGAATTTAGCTTTGTCGCCGATATTTTTTTTCAGGTAATTGTAGCGTTTTTTGCTACTTAGCGTTGGATATCGCTGTACGATTTGCTTGTGAAGTTCAATTTCAACGCCATTTATTTTTATATTGTCATGCTTTTCTATGAATGTACCAACTTTTACCTTTATTCCATTGGCCTTCAGTAACTTCATTGCCAGATGGTAGTCTTCTACATAGAAATCAATGTCTCCAAGCTTTCTGTGTGATGGGGTCTTGTACAATTGTGCGATGTCCGTACCTTTTATAACATGCGAGCGCACATTTCCGCCTTGCATAATCTTTCTCAGCTCGAGAATGGTCTGCAAGTGAATGGCATAAAGTTTCTCTGTCTTGTCTCTAAGATAGATGAACTTCAGTTTTGTACGCAGAGGCGGTTGTATTCCGTTTTTTTCAATGCTGTCGAGAATAAGTGGTCCTACACATTGTTCGTATGCTTGTTCGTAAAAACTGTCCCAGAACTCTTGTGTGTTGTCGGCAAAGAGTTTCTCGTCCGCTTTGTTGTCATTAAGGATTGCTCCCAACAGGTTGACTATAGCTAATTGTACTTTTTCCATTATAGTTATAATTCAAGTTTGCTAAGATATCCATAATTTTTATCATGTGCAACACATAAGCGCTTTATTTAATATTTTTTTAGATTTTGAGGTCTTGTTAAGAATTTATTTGAAGATTGATCGTTTGAGGTTGTGAAATATATTTGACCTTTATTTGATGTTGTAGAATGGTGTGCTTACTGTGTGTTTAATAATGCTTTATAAATGTGTTAAATAACTTACTTTTAGTAAAGTATATGCGAATAATCTTTACGTGGATAATATTGTATTGCTAAATATTTTTTTACGAAAAAAACATAATATATAGCATATATCATAATTTTTTTGTATCTTTGCCGAAAATATAAGAATCTATTAATTCGATTGATATATGAAGAATTTATTACTTTCATTTATTTACTTGATGCTTTGTGCTCCTCTATGCACTAAGGCGCAGGTAAACGTGTCTACTTCAGCTCAGTTGAAGGATGCTTTTGCTGAGTATAGCAAAATATCTCAATATCAGACTGCTTATGATAATGCTGTGGCAAAAGTTAATAGCATTCAGGGACAGTTGGGAAACACTCAGCAACTTGTTACTGTGGAGGTGTATGATGAGTTGACTTCACAGTGCTATGATGTATATGCAGAAGTAGAATCGGCATCAAATTTAAGTTCAACTACTGAGATAAATAATAAACTGAAAAATGTAAAGTTGTATCTTCAGACGGTGAATTTAAAGTCTCTTTCTGATGATGCATGGGATGCATACTATGATTGGATAGACGAAAATGGTTATGAAGATGACGATGAGTCTATAGATGCATTTTTAGCATTGGAAGGTAATGAACAGTATGCTGAAACAGTAAGCTATTATAATGTTTATCCTGTAAATCCAAATTTACTAAATGGTGCGACTGGAGAACAGAAGAGTGCTTATGATGTTTTTAGAACTGTAAGAAATAAAGAATTTTATCTGTTCTATAGAACTAAGATAGGTGCAAATTTTACTACTGATAAGGAGGCAAATAATGGTATTGGTAATGTTAATGGTTTTTTGAAGGCTATAGCAGTTGTAACAAAACTCCAGAGCGATGCTTTAAATAATACTTTAACAACAACTGTGCAAGAAAATCCAATTTATGTACAGTTGTCAGAAAAATTGGAAGATGCTAATGCTGAAATGACTGCAGCGTATGCAAATCTTGATAATGCAAACAATGCAGCGGAAATCAATATTGAGGCGTCTTTCGCTACAGATGCATATATTAGTAAGTATGGCGGAACAATAAATGGTAATGCAAGAACACTTACTTTAACAACTAATGAGGCTTTGATTGGTACTCTTTCTGCTAATGGTAAGGTGAATAATCTTTGTGTTGCTAATGCTGTGATTGCGCGCTCAAATGATGGAAACTATAAAAATTGTTGTACTGTAGGTGATAATATTATTGGCTATGTTGGTAATGACGGCGTAACATATAGTTCTTTGCTTGCTTTGGCAGCTGATATGAATATGGTTTATGGTTGTGATGTAAATGATCCTACATCTTTGGTTCCGGTAACTCAGAATACTAAGGTTTATAAATATGCATATTATGCTTTGACTTCAAAGAATGTTAAGAAGACTGGATATGTAAATAGTGTTGGTGGAAGCCTTGTTGGTAAACCAACTCTTAATGATAATGAATTCTTGATTCTAGAGTCGGAAAATACCAATACAGCCATAACTGAGAAAAATATAATTGAAAATACTTCTGAAAATGGTTATGTTTGTAATTATTGTTATTTGACTGATTCAAAAGAATTTTACGCTCCTGTAGCGTTTACTGCAACGAAGTTGGATTACAGCCGTTCGTTTAGTGCCGTTTGGTCATCATTGATTTTGCCATTTGAAGTTAATTCTACAGTCCTTGAGAAAATAGGTGTAAGTCGTGTAAATGAATTTACTTCATACGAGAATCATGTTTCTACATTTACTACTATTCAAGGTGGAATGGAAGCTTATACACCTTATATTATTTTACCTTCTTCTTCAGGTAAGGTGTTTAGTAATATTGAGGATGCAGTATTCCCGAAGTCTCCGTCTACAGATTTGACTAGACTTGGTAATAATGGATATTTCTATGGAAACTTAGGTCCAAAGCAGGAGGCTATTAACCATATTTCTGATGGTGAGAAGTATAATGTTTATGGATTCAATACAAAGAATCAGATGGTTCGTGCTATTGGTACTTCGTATTTCTCAGCGTTCCGTTGTTATTTGAGAGCTATCGAGTCTGATGGTGCAGAGGCAAAGGTTCGAGTTGTATTGCGTGATGAAAATGGTAATATGCTTGATGGTGAAACAACTGCTGTAGATGCAGTTTCTACTGAAAACTTTACAGTATCAGGTGCTAATGGCGTGATAGTTGTAAATTCAGATAAGTCTCAGAATGTATTAGTTTATACATCTGCAGGTAAACTTGTTAAGTCCGCAGAAGTTGCTGAAGGTGAGACTACTATATCTGTAAATCCAGGAATGTATATTGTAAACGGACAGAAGGTATTGGTTAAGTAATTAGAATAAAATATAGAAGGTTTGGGGTAAAAAAGTGCCTCAATCCTTCATTGAGATATTATAGTATACAAGTGATAATCTTAAATAATAAATGTATGTTAGATAAAATTGAATATGTAAAACCAGAGTTGTACACCATAGAGATGAATGACATCGTTTTAGCTGGTGCATCAGCTTTCGATAACACAGGCGGAGATCCTATCGATTCTGGCGATTTCAACTCTAAGGGCCGTGGTGGTAATGGCGGCGGTATGTGGAAGTATATGGATGATGAGAATTAATCAAATTAATATAATAAAGAGGGCGGGAGTGTAAACTTCTGCCCTCTTTGTTATAAAGGTTTAGTTTGTGTCATAAAAATCGTGAAGAAATCATTCTACACGATTTTTGAATTCAGTTGAAGTCTATTATTTCATCGTTGTTTGAATCATCGGAAATAAAAGTTACGTCTTGGGATGAATTTAAAAGTTCAACCCTTTCGATTATCTCCTGAGTTTTGATTGTTGGTTTAATATATGTACTTTTCATAATTGTTTGGGTATAAATTATTAAACAATAGTGTCTTTTTGCAAAAATACCTTTAACTTTGTATTGTTGCAATATTTAGTTGCAAAATATTTTGTTTTAGTCGTATATTTTGACAATAAATAAAGATTGGTTATGGAACAAATTCACGGACATGAGGTCCTGCACATGATGGAGGGAAACGTGTATAGCGAAGCATCGTTGAGACAGGCTATAATAGCCCGATTTGGGGCAAAACAACTGTTTTATACATGTTCGGCATCGGAACTTACGGTGGACGGTCTTATCGAGTTCTTGAAAGAACATGGTAAGTTTAAACCTGTTGGTGACTGCTTTACTGTTGACGAAACCAGCGTTTGCAGTAATGAGTAAAAACAAACGGATGTTATCATGATTAGTGATAACAGCCGTTTGTTTTGTTATATCAAAAATCCTTTTTGTAGTTTTTGTAGACGGCAGCTGTAACGGCGAATGTTACAAGGCAGAAAAGCATTACGATATTAAAGAACATCGGATAGCCAACGCTTGTGCTTATCTTGCCCGAAATCATGCCCGGAAGCATTACGCCACCGAGATATTGCCCGGCCGTGCAGATGCTGAATACGGCAGTGCTGCGTTCGCCTCTTGAGAAAGAAACAAGAAAGAGGGTATAGGCGGCAAAGCCCAATCCGTAGCCAATTTGCTCGACGCAAAGACAACTGCCTATAACATACAGATTGTCGGTTGGAAAGTAACTTAGATATACATAAACGACATCTGGTAGCGTGATGCACAAAACAAGCGGCCACAGACATTTTTTCAGGCTCCACTTAGAAACCGCCCAACCGCCTACTATTCCGCCAAGAAGAAGGCCGATAACGCCAAGCGTTCCGCTTACTAAACCGAAATCTTCCTTAGACAAGGCAAGTCCGCCCTCTGCGGTGCTTCGGGTGAGGAAGAGAGGTACTACTTTTGTAAGCAATCCTTCGGGAAGGCGGAACAGAAGAATGAAACACAACGAAGAGATGATGTTCGGCTTGGTTGCAAAGACTTTTAATGTCTCGGCAAATTCCTTGACTTGAACGCGGAAGTTGAACGACTCGTGCGTTGTCTCCTCGACCTTTGGGAGCGTGAAAGCGTGATACAAGCCCAGCAAGGCCATCATTCCGCCAAGGATGAGGAATATTGCCGACCACGACAAAGAAACGCCGTTATCGCCGTTAAAAACGCTTTTCTGAAGCCATCCTGCAAGCATAACCAGTCCGCCCTGACCGATAATCATGCCGATGCGATAAAATGTGTTGCGTAATCCGACGTAGAATTCCTGTTCTTTATCCTTGAGGCCGATGATGTAGAATCCATCGGCAGAGATGTCGTGTGTGGCACTTGCGAAAGCCACTATCATGAAGATTGCCAGAGAACCCTGAAGCCAGAACGGCGTTGGGATGGTGAATGCCACCAGCGCAAGCATAATGCCCAGCAGAAACTGCATGGAAAGAATCCACCAGCGTTTGGTCTTGATGTTGTCGATAATCGGACTCCAGATAGGCTTGATAATCCACGGCAAACCCAGCCAGCCGGTGTAGAGCGTAATCTGCTCATCGGTAAGTCCGAATTCTTTGAACATGATGATGCTGACAAGCGACACGGCGGTGAAGGGCAATGCCTCGCCAAGATAGAGCGATGGAATCCATGTTAACGGATTTATCTTTTTTTGTTTGGACGGGTTTGCGATAGTCGCTATCTCCTTGTCAATCTTCGATTTGTTGTTCATCTTTTTTTTCTGGTTGAGTTAGTAAAGTTTCTTTATCTGAGCCTTGCGATAGTAGTGCATCAGAATTTCGTCGTATTTGTAGCCTTCTTCGCCCATCACCGCCGCGCCAATCTGACAGAGGCCAACGCCGTGTCCCCAGCCTGCGCCGGTAAGCGTGAAACTCTGCGGAATGCCGTCGACGACTTCGCCCTTGTCTACAACGAAAGCCGAGCTGAACAGATGAGAATCGCTCAGAGTGCGGCGGATTTCGAGTTCCTTTCCGATGATGTACGTCTTCTTTGTTCCGACGATTTTCAGTTTTGATATTCTGCCGCTCTTTCCGCGTTCGATAGGGATGAGGTCGATGATCTCGCCGTAGTCCTCCTTCTGTTTTGTTCTGATGAGGTTGGCGATGCGCTCTTGCGAGAGAACCTCCTTCCAGCGATAGAAATTGGTTGTTTCTTGGTCGTATGAGTTGAGAACCTGCGACAGAATGGCAACGTTGTGAGTGTTGCAGAATGCTTTAGGCGCGCTGCGAATCCATTTCTCGGCATTTTCCTCGACGGTGAGGTCGGGAATGTCGCTGTTGTCGCTGTCGTCGCGGACAGGCTCAAGATAGTTTTTGTGCTCGTTCTGCCAGCAATATTCAAACTCCTCGCTGATGCCGCCGCAGCACTTGCTGAAGCGCGCGTCGCAAATCTCCAGTCCTTCTTTCAGAATCTGACCCTTTGTAGCTTCTACGGCCTCTACAACCGTCTGGTTGTTAGCCTTTGTTATGCCTTGATAGCGCTGGCAATGGTCGTCGGCGCAGACATCAAAAATCGTGTGGTCCTCGCGGTCGTACCACTTGATGTATTCGGTCTCGGTCTTGGCAAACGAGAAGAATCCGCCGTCTTCCTTCTTTTCGTTCTGATTGCGCTTCTCGATTTGTGCGAGCAGCCAGCTTCGCGAGATTACGGCGTGAGCCTTCAGGAATTCGAGGGCCGATGTGGCTTTCATTTCAGAAGAGATGACGCTGATGAGATAATCTTCGACAGGAAGGATGTTGATGGCGCAGATTTTTCCTTCGTGGACGACGAGTTTAAGAGTGCCGCTGAAAATCTGTGTTTCCTTGCGCTCCCAGTGGAAGTTTATGCCGATGGTTACATCGTAGAGCGAGAATGACGAATTCTTCTTCTGAGGCACGAACGTGAGTTCGCGGTATAGGTTGTTGTTCCAAAGAATTCCGCCTTCGCTGAACGAGACGGTCTGTTCTCCCGAAATTATTTCTCCTTTTGCCGAATATTTGTTGTTCAGCGCAAAACGGATTTCGTTTCCGCTGACTATGCCTACGCTTACTTCTGGTTCTTTCATAACTTGTTGAATTTCTTGCTTCTGCAAAGAAAACAAGACGCATTTATTTGTTTAGTTCGTTGATAACGTTTTTAATCTCTTCTTCTGAAAGCGAAACCTCCTTCAGAATTCCATTTGCCTCCTCAGCCGTCAATCCGTGGAAATCTTCCTGTCGTGGAGTGATGATGAGTCCGCCCATGTCGATGGTTCCCGGACTTACGAGACGCTGTTTCTCGCCAGTTGCCGAATAACATTCAGGACGATGTTTCTTGCGTGGGAAGACGATGATAATTTCATGACATTCGTTTCGCCAAGCCATCACGTTTACGGCAGGCTCAGTCTGACCTTCGGGCAGTGGAAGTGCGCTGTAAAGTTCCTCGAAAAGGTAGAAACTTGTGCCCTTGCTCGCCTCGATGGCGAAGGCCGGACAAGCAAAATCGGTTATCTGGTAAAGGCAGCTTGAGAATGTACCCTTGATGAATTTTGCGTTGTGAATGTGTCGGTACCAATTTTTCTCGATTGGCACCGAGCCGCGCAGTCCGCCTTGGAAATGGGCGTGGTCGGGAGCCGATGCGCCACACAGCGGACCGTTGTAGAAGATGAAATACTCGGGCGAGATGCTCCAGAGCAACTGCGTAAATTGTGCGTAGTGGTCGAGAATCTGCTGCGGCTTGTGCTCGCAGAAACTGAACGTGAAGTGATTCTTCAGAATCGGGAACGGATTTACCAGAGCGTTGAAATCCGTGCCTGTCTCGAACGAAATCTGCTCGGCTGGGCGGTTCTCGTCGCAGAGGAAGCAAGGCCTGTCTGCAATGGCTTTCTTGTCAATCTTTGCGCCAGTAGAGACGATTCTGGCAGGGTTGAACTGAACAGAGATGTTCCCGTCGAGTGGCTTCACCATCACGTTGTCGAGCTCGGCCACGCGCTTCTTGAAATCGTCCCAGCAATCGGTCTGGTTTATGAAATTCTCGGTCAGGTCGATTGGCTGAGCCTCCCGCACAAGTTCCTCGCCGTAAAGGTTGAACTCGCTGCACATCAGTTTTCGGGCGCAAAGTTCGATGGTGCGCAGCTTGTCTTTGTATGAGTTGTTTTTGTTCTGCTTCTCTATGCTCAGATTTGCATCTGAATTGCCGTCCCAGCGTCGGCATAGATAGAGAACGTCGAAGATTCGCCCGATGCGATAGTCTCTCGACAGAGTGATTCCCATGGCATAGTCCTCGCCGTAGCTCGTATTTGGGAAAGGCGTGTTGCGCACGATGCTTGTAACGAAGGCACGCGGCGCTCCAAGACCGTTGATGCGCAGGGCGTTGTTATGTCCGTTCTCGTCGGTCCATTCCTTGTGGTCAATCACGCCCGGAGGCAGAGTCTCGAGCTGGAAGTTGCACATGCGGTACGAGCCGATGACCATTGCGCATTGCTCTTCGCGGAACTTGTCAACGATGCGCTGAAGCGTGTTGTTGTCGCTATAAAGGTCGTCAGAATCGAGCTGAACGGCATAGCATCCGCATCGCTCATCGTTGATGGCTCTGTTCCAGCATCCGCCAATGCCAAGATCGTCGCGCTCTGGAACAATGTGAACAACTCTCTCGTCGCTGAACGAGTCGATGGCTTCGGTCGTTCCGTCGTCCGACAGATTGTCGACAATGAGGATGTTGAACTTGAAGTTGCATTCCTGCGTGAGCACGCTGTTTATGGCATCTTTAATCGTCTTTACGCGATTCTTGACCGGGATGATGACGCTCGCCACCACCGGAAAGTCCTCTTCGCAAACCTCGGCATTGTCGGTGCGCGGAGGCAGATATGCGTTTATGCTCTTCAGATAGTCGGTGCAGGCTATTTCCATCTCAATCTGCACGTCTCTGTTGCGCGGATTAACGTAGTCGAACTGCTTCTCGCCGCTTGTTCGCTTGTCTGTTTCGTCTTCGGTGTAGAGGCATTCGTTAAGATGAAGAACCTTTGTGTACGGAATGGCGAGTCGGGTGGCATACCATCCGGCATATTTGAACGATGTGTCTTTCAGAGCCTTCTGGGTAGCCTCGTAGAAGTCTACGCTGTAGAAAATCAGCACGGAACCGAAGTCGAAGTCGTCTCTCAGACTTCCTTCCTGATAGTCGATGAGCGGATGTTGCTTCAGTCCCTCGTCGGTGCGCAGGAAGTGGTCGGTGTAGAGCATAGAAAAATCGAGCGACATACATAAGTTTGCCACTCTGTCAATCATGCCGTCGCCAAGAACCACCTTGTCGGGGCGCGTAATAATCATTATGTAGTCATCGTCAAGGGCTTTTTCGGCCATCGTCATGAACGATTCCGACGAATAGAAATTATCGTTAACCAACTGAACCGAGCTTATCAGTTCGTTCTGTTCAAGTGCCTGAGCGAGTGCTTTGGTCCTGGCATCGCTGCTGTAGGGCATAAAACAACTAATCATACTTTATATCTTTATTGATGTGCGAAAATACGCCTTTCTTTGCGAATTGCAAAAGAATAGAATGCTTTTTTATTTTTTTTTTATTACCTTTGCTCCGTTTTCGTGTATTTAAATAAAAAATGGATAGTCAGAAACAGCCGCTTTTAGGAATGACACTTGCCGAGCTTAAGCAGGTGGTTGCGTCGTTGGGAATGCCGTCTTTCACTGCAAAGCAGATAGCATCGTGGATGTACGATAAGCAAGTTGCAGAAATTGACGAGATGACCAATCTGTCGGTGAAGAACCGTCAGCTTCTGACTGAACGTTACTGCATCGGAAACAGCGCGCCCGTTGATGCTCAGCATTCGGTTGACGGAACGGCGAAGTATCTGTTCAAGACATCGGCCGGCGACTATGTCGAGACCGTTTATATTCCCGATGGCGACCGTGCAACGCTTTGCGTGTCGTCGCAGGTGGGGTGCAAGATGAACTGCCGCTTCTGCATGACAGGAAAGCAGGGCTTTCAGGCAAGTCTTACGGCTACCGAAATCCTTAACCAGATATATTCCGTCCCGGGACATGAGAACCTTACGAACATCGTGTTCATGGGGCAGGGCGAGCCGATGGATAACCTCGACGAGGTGTTCCGTGCGCTCGAGATTCTTACGGCCGACTACGGATACAAATGGAGTCCGAAGCGAATAACCGTTTCAACAGTCGGATTGCGCAAGGGACTGAAGCGATTCCTCGACGAGAGCGACTGCCACTTGGCAATAAGCCTCCATGCGCCTATTCCAGAACTGAGACTCTCGATGATGCCGGCCGAGAAGGCTTTCCCTATCGAAGAAATCATCGAACTTCTGCGCCAGTACGATTTCAGCCACCAGCGCAGACTTTCGTTCGAATACATCATGTTTGGCGGACTGAACGATACGCCAACGCACGCCAAACAGCTTGCCAGCCTGCTGAAGGGACTTGACTGCCGCGTGAACCTTATCCGTTTCCACAAGATTCCGAACGTTGACATTCCGCCAACCATCGAAGACCGCATGATGCCGTTCAGAGACTATCTCACAAACCACGGCATTTTTACAACCATCCGAGCATCGCGAGGCGAGGACATCTTTGCGGCTTGCGGCTTGCTCAGCACGGCCAAGCAGGAGGGCGTTGAACTCAACTTCGGGTAAAAGAAATTTCGTGGCGGAGTAAAGTAAAAGTAAAATGCAGAATTTGCGCCAGCGCATCTTTTAGTATTACTTTTGCCGAAAACTAACAGATTTTATTATGAAGAAAATATTTGCTTATTTGTTGTTTCTTGCAGTTGTGATTAACATCGCAAGCTGCGATAAGGGGGGAGGATTTTTGCTTCCGGCATCGAGCGGAAGAATGTACGAGGTTCTTGTCGTAATGGACAAGGAACAATGGGAACATTCGCCTGCCGGAAGAGCTTTGTTCGATGTGCTCGACACCGACGTGCCGGGACTTCCGCAGAGCGAACGCTCATTCCGCATAAATCAGGTAAACACCGTTGCCTTCAAGAGTACTTTCAGATTGTTCCGAAACATCATCATCGTGAACATCGACAAGGAAAAGTTCACTCAGACAAAGATGAAGTACGAGCGAAACGTGTTCTCCGACCCTCAGGTTATCCTGACAATACAGTCGCCAAACCAGCTTGAGTGCGCCGAGTACATCAAGGAACACACGCAGGAGATTATCGATTTCTTTGTCAGAATCGAATTCCAGCGCACGTTCAAGCAGTTGCGCGACCGCCACAACGAGCGCCTGAGCAAGGCTATCCGAGACAGCTTCGACTGCGACTGGTGGATTCCTGTTGATATGCAGCGCATTAAGAAGGGCAAGGACTTCATCTGGATTTCTAACGAGATGAACGACCTGAATTTGGTTATCTATTCATATCCGTACACATCGAAGAATACGTTTACATACGATTATTTCGTACACAAGCGTGATTCTGTAATGCGCCTTAACATCCCAGGTACGCACGACTATCAGTACATGGCAACAGATACGATTTACGTCGTTACCCGACCAATCGTCGTAAAGCATCAGTACGCATACGAGGGCCGCGGATTGTGGGAGATGGAGAACGATGCCATGGGCGGTCCGTTCGTATCACACTCGAGAGTCGATACCATCAACAACCGTATTGTCGTTGTGGAGGGATTCGTGTACGACCCAGCCCACCTGAAGCGCGAGAAGATGCGCCGACTCGAGGCTGTTCTGTACACGCTACGTCTGCCTGCCGAGCTCGAAAAGGACAAGGAGGGCAAGGACGACGACTTGGGCGCAAGCAGCAACTTTATCGAGGTGATAAAGAAGAAACTTGAAGGAAAAGACAAAAAGAAATAAATATTAACTGAAAATACGAAATATGATTCGAGTTGCTATAACACACGGTGACATTAACGGCGTTGGATACGAGGTTATCTTCAAGACATTCGAAGACCCTACAATGCTCGAACTTTGTACACCGATAATATATGGTTCGCCAAAGATTGCCTCATACCACCGCAAGGTGCTCGACATTCAGACACCTTACGTCATCATCAACAACATCGATGATGTTCAGGAGGGCAAGCTGAATATTTTTACATGCTTCGAAGAGGAAGTAAAGGTCGAGTTCGGCTCGGCAACTCCCGAGGCTGGCGAGTGTGCCATCAAGGCTCTCGACATGGCGATAGAGGACTATCAGAACGGCATGTTCGACGTGCTTGTTACCCTGCCGCTTAACAGAAACCTTATTCAGGGCTTTGCCGGACAGATGGAATACGTTGAGCAGAAGGTGGGCGAGGGGCAGAAATCGCTTCTGATGCTTATGAATGACCGTCTGAAGGTGGCTTCGGTTACGGACAACATGCCTCTGCGCGATGTGGTTCAGAACATCACGAAAGAGAAGATTGAAGAGAAAATCCAGATTCTGTTCAAGTCGTTGAAGCAGGATTTCACGATAAACAATCCGCGCATCGCGGTTCTCTCGCTCAATCCAAACCTTGCCGACGATGGCGAGATGGGCGTTGAGGAAAGCGAGATTATCGCTCCGGCTATCGACAGCATGGTGGGCAAGAACATCCAGTGCTTCGGTCCTTATCCGGCCGACGATTTCTTTGCAAACGGAGTCTACGCGCATTTCGACGCGGTGCTTGCAATGTACTACGATCAGGGACTTGCTCCGTTCAAGGCTCTTGCAACCGACGATTGCTTTGAGTACACCGCCGGACTTCCTATCGTTCGTACAGCTCCGTCTCATGGCGTTTGCTACGACATTGCCGGAAAGAATATGGCCAATGAGCAGTCGCTTAGAATGGCAATCTATTCGGCAATCGACATCTGCCGAAACCGAATTCGCGACGAGCATGCACACGCGCATCCGCTCAGAAAGCAATATTTCGAGAAGCGCGATGACAGCGACAAGTTGAAGTTGCAGCAAACAGACGACGAATAATATGAAGTTCGCTATAATTGCAGCCGGCGAAGGCTCTCGTCTGTCGCAGGAGGGAGCCGACAAGCCAAAGCCGTTGATAGAGCTTAACGGCGAGGCTATGATTGACCGTTTGGTGCGCATTTTTGCCAAGAACGGTGCCGAGGAAATTGACATCATCGTTAATGAGATTCACCCAGAGACGAAAAAGCATGTTCTGGAACTGAAGGAAAGGCTTGACGTGCCTGTTCAGGTGGTTTGCAAGACAACTCCGAGTTCCATGCACAGTTTCTACGAACTCAGTCCGCTGCTGAAAGACAGCCGGAAGTTCTGCCTTACAACCGTCGACACAATCTTCCGCGAAGATGAGTTCGCCCGATATATCGAGGCTTTCAAGAATACTCAGTGCGACGGCATGATGGCAGTAACCGACTATATCGACGACGAGAAGCCGCTTTACGTCTCAACCGACGGTGAGATGCAGATAACAGGCTTTCACGATTCGCTCGAGAATTTCAGAAGCAGCGGCGTTGCCGAGACATCGCAGTGCAAGTACATCTCTGGCGGAATCTATTGCCTTAGTGCCGATGCCATTGGCGTTCTTGAGAAGTGTATAGAGTCGGGACAGGCAAGAATGAGAAACTTCCAGCGCCAGCTCGTGGCGTCGGGTTTGAAGCTGAAGGCTTGCGCATTCTCGAAAATTCTCGATGTTGATCATATTTCGGATGTTGAAAAGGCCGAAGAATTCTTAAACAAAGGCGGAAAATGCTGTTAGGAGTTAGCCGAGGCAAGGAATTTTCGCCCAACCGACAGGATAGCGACACGGCGATAATAAACGCCGTTGCCGACAATCTGCGCCAGATGGGGCACGAAGTCGTGATGTGCTCGGAAAACGAGTATCTGCACGGCGATTTTGGTGGTGCCGACCTCGTGTTTAACATGGCGCGCCATCAAGACACGGTGGCAAAGTTGCAGAAAGCCGAGGATTGCGGCACAAAGGTCATAAATTCGGGCTACGGAATAGCCAACTGTATCCGCCGTCCGCTCACCGAGAAAGTGATTGCGTCAGGGCTGCCATCGCCAAAGAGCGCGGTAATTGTGCTCGACGGTCAGGAGATTGATGCCGGCAGTCTGTGCGATGTCTCTTATCCATGCTGGATAAAGCGCGGCGACGGTTGTGCGCAGATTAAGGAAGATGTCAGTTTTGTAACAAATACCGAAGAGGCCGTCGGCGTTCTGCGCAGTTTCAAGGCGCGCGGCGTTGCGAGTGCCGTTATTAACGAGCATCTTGCTGGCGACCTCGTTAAGTTCTACGGTGTTGAAGGAACGGATTTTTTCTATTGGTACTATCCGTCGCCGACAAAGAACAGCAAGTTTGGCTTGGAGGCGATAAACGGCGAGTCGCACGGCTTCGCGTTCAGCGTTGAGCGCATGAAGCAGATAAGCGACGATATGGCAAAGCTCCTCGATGTGCCGATTTACGGCGGAGATGCCGTTGTGAGCAGCGAGGGCGACATCAGAATTATCGACTTTAACGACTGGCCGAGTTTTTCTGCTTGTCGCGACGATGCCGCCAAGGCAATAGCGGCAAGAATACATCAGATGCTATAAATATTTGAAAATGAGTGAAAATAAAGAAATAAATGTTGAGAGTACATACAAATCGTTAGATACCGAAGAGTGGTTCGATATTCACTTTAACCGTCCAATCGGTTTTTGGTGGGCGAAGTTCTTCAACAAGTTTGATGTACATCCAAACACGGTTACGATATTGTCTATCTTTATCGGGGCTATTGCCGGTGTGTGCTATTATTTCGATCCCGATGTAACTCCGCATTGGTTTGCCATCAACGTGCTGGGCTGTCTGCTGCTCACGCTGGCAAACTTCTACGATAGTGCCGACGGACAGTTGGCTCGAATGACGGGCAAGAAGTCGCGCCTCGGCCGAATCCTCGACGGATTGTCGGGCGACGTGTGGTTCTATGTCATCTACATTGCCGTGTGCCTCCGCCTCATGGACAATGAGATTCCGTTCTGGAAAGGCCATGTGTGGTCGTTCAGCATCTTCTTTGTTGCTGCGTTCTCCGGAATGGTGTGCCACCGCTATCAATGTTCGCTTGCCGACTATTACCGCAACATCCATCTTTTCTTCCTGAAGGGCGAGGATGGTAGCGAGTTCGACACAAGCGAAGAGTGGCGCAACAAGTACAAGAACCAGCCGTGGAGCGGTCATCTCCTCGAGAATCTCTTTGCTTGGGGATATGCCAACTACACTCAGCAGCAGGAGGGCGCAACAAAGAACTGGCAGGCTCTTTACAAAGCCATCTCCGAGAAGTGGATAAAGAAGGGCGTGAATATCCCTTCGGCTTTTGTAAACGATTTTCTTGAAGGCAGTCGTCCGCTCATGAAGTGGACCAACATTCTTACGCACAATACGCGCGCCACGGTGCTCTATATTGCGTGTCTGGTGAATCTGCCTTGGTTGTATTTTGCGTTCGAGATGACGGTGCTTGTGGCAATTCTTCTTCACATGCGCCATCAGCACGAGAAGTTGTGCAAGCGTCTTCTTGAAAATATAGACAGCTATGTCGAATAAGGCAAGAAACATCTTCTTTGTAATCGGCATCGTTGCCATTGTGGTTATGCTGCTCACGTTCGATGTGAGTTTCAGCATGGTGTGGGAGAATCTGAGCATGGCAGGCTATTGGTTTCTGCTCGTCATGCTGCTGTGGGCATTCCTCTATGCCATGAACACATGCACATGGCTGTTGCTCCTGAAGTCGAGCGGCGAGTTTACGATGCCGTTCTGGAGACTGTACAAGATAACGGTAACATCGTTTGCCCTTAACAGCGCAACGCCTTGCGGACTGATGGGCAGCGAGCCGTACAAGATAATGGAACTGAAATCGTGGGTGGGAGTGAACCGCGCCACATCGAGCGTCTTGCTCTTTGCCATGATGCACGTTTTCAGTCACTTCTGGTTCTGGCTCACGGCCGTGGTATTGTTTGCCGTGCTCGAGAGCTACGATGCCAGCTTTGCCGTGCTGCTTGCCGTTGTGGGAGCGTTCTGCGTTCTTGTAATCTACTTCTTCATAAAGGGATACAAGGTGGGCATAAGCTACAAGGCAGTAAAGATGCTGACGCATGTTCCGTTCGTAAAGAACTGGGCGCGCCGCTTCATCGAGGAGAAGGAGGATAACCTGAGGCAGATTGATGCGCAGATAGCGCAGCTTCACAGCCAGAGCCGCGGTACATTCGCCGCAACGCTCGCGCTCGAGTATTTCGGTCGAATAATAGGCTGTTCGGAGGTCTTCTTCATCTTGCAGATATTCAATTCTGACATAAGTTACGTTCAATGTATATATATCATGGCATTCACGTCGCTTTTTGCTAACATGTTGTTTTTTATTCCGATGCAGGTCGGCGGTCGCGAAGGCGGATTTGCCCTCTCGGCCAAGGGATTGGCAATTCCGGCAGGCTACGGCTTCTTTGTGGGGCTTATATGCCGTGTAAGGGAACTTATCTGGACCGTAATCGGAATGTCGTTGATGAAAGTTGGTAACCGTACTAAATAATACAAATATGGAAAATTTGAAAGGAATTATTTTTGACTATGGTGGTACAATCGATACCAATAGTCGTCATTGGGCAGAAGTGCTTTGGGAGAAGTATCAGGAAGCAGGCGTTCCTGTAACCAAGGAGCAGTTCAGAGAGGCTTATGTTCACGGAGAGCGGACATTGGCTAAGTTTCCTCTCATAAAGCCTTACTACAAGTTTTTGCAGGTGCTTCAGGCCAAGATTACGGTCGAGACCGAGTTCCTTGTACACAAAGAGTATTGGAACGTGTCGGATGCAGAACGACGCGAGCTAACAGATAAGATTGCCGGATTGTGCAACGACTATGTGCTGAATGTGCTCGACACAACAAAGGCCGTCGTTGCTGAGATGGCAGACAGATATCCTGTGGTGCTTGTTTCCAACTTCTACGGAAACATCGACGCCATTCTCGATGATTTCGGTCTCGAGCCATACTTCAAGGCCGTTGTAGAGTCGGCTGTGGTCGGCGTTCGCAAGCCCGATCCAAAAATCTACGCTCTCGGCGTCGAGGCTCTCGGTCTGAAGCCGGAGGAGGTTCTCGTTGTAGGCGATTCGTTCAGCAAGGACATCGTTCCGGCTAAGTCGATAGGCTGCAAGACGGCGTGGCTCAAGGGCGAAGGCTGGGGCAACGAGGAGATTGACGAGTCTGTGCCAGACATCATCATTACCGACCTCGAGCAGCTTCCGTCAAAGTTGTAACTAATTTTTAACAATATATTTATAAAATGGCAGATAACAAATATGTAGCTGTTTCTTACAAGCTTTATACAAAGAATAGCGAGGGCGAGGTTGAACTCTTCGAGGAGACTCCGGCAGGACATCCTTTCCAGTTTATTTCAGGAATGGGATTCACACTCGACAAGTTCGAGAGCGAGATTCTGGCTAAGCAGAAGGGCGACGACTTCGACTTTACTATCGCGAGCGAGGATGCTTACGGAGAATTCATGGAAGAGGCTGTTGTTGAACTCGACAAGAAGATTTTTGAGATCGACGGCAAGTTCGACAGCGAGTATATCCGTCCCGGACAGGTCATTCCTTTGCAGAATGCCGAGGGACAGCGCATGAACGGAACAGTATCGGAAGTGAAGGCCGACAAGGTTGTTGTTGACCTCAATCACCCTCTGGCAGGCTTCGACCTCAACTTCAAGGGCACAATCTCAGAGCTTCGCGATGCTTCGAACGAGGAAATAGCAAGTTTTGTTAATGCCATGAGCGGCGGTTGTGGAGGCTGCGGCGGATGTGGCGGCGGCGACTGCGGTAGTGGTTGCGAAGGTGGTTGCGGCGGTTGCAAGTAAAGGCTGCACACAAGACGAGTACACAACATAAGCAAACATAAAATGAGCAATACATTTGGTAATATTTTCAGAGTAACAACCTTTGGCGAGAGCCATGGCGCTGCCGTGGGCGGAGTTATCGACGGATTTCCGGCTGGCATAGAGGTCGATGAGGACTTTGTTCAGCACGAGCTCGATCGCCGCAAACCGGGACAAAGCAAGATAACGACCGACCGCAAGGAAGCCGACCGCGTTGAGTTCCTGAGCGGCATTTTCGAGGGCAAAAGCACAGGCTGCCCGATAGGATTTATTGTGCGCAACACCAATCAGCACAGTAGCGACTACGAGAACCTGCGAGGCTTGTTCCGTCCGTCTCATGCCGACTATACCTACTTTTCGAAGTACGGAATACGTGACCATCGCGGCGGAGGCCGTTCGTCGGCGCGCGAAACCATTTCGCGATGCGTTGGAGGAGCGTTGGCAAAGCTTGCCCTCAGACAGTTGGGCGTAGAGGTGATTGCCTACACGTCGCAGGTTGGCGGCATAGCCCTTGAGCGCGATTACCATTTGTACGACCTTGCTCAGACTGAAAGCAACATTGTGCGTTGTCCCGATGCCGAAAAGGCCGCCCAGATGGAGGCTCTTATCTCGGAAGTAAAGGCGCAGGGCGATACCATTGGCGGAACAATCACTTGCGTTGTTAAGGGCTGTCCCGTAGGGCTTGGCGAGCCTGCCTTCGGAAAGCTTCATGCGGCTCTTGGCGGAGCTATGCTCAGCATAAACGCCGTTAAGGGATTTGAGTATGGCGAGGGCTTTGCCGGACTGGAGCAGCGTGGAAGCGAGCAGAACGACCGCTTTTTTAACGATGGCGGTCGCATAAACACCCGCACCAACCATAGCGGCGGCATTCAGGGCGGAATAAGCAACGGACAGGACATTTACTTCCGCGTTGCCTTCAAACCGGTTGCAACGCTTCTTTTCGAGCAGCAGACGGTTGACATCGACGGTAACGATACGATAGTGAAGGCTCGAGGCCGTCACGACCCGTGCGTTCTGCCGCGTGCCGTTCCGGTGGTCGAGGCTATGACGGCAATGACAATCCTCGACTATTATCTGCTCAACAAGACGACGCACTTGTAAATATCAGAATTGAATATAAAAGCGAAGCGTACAATTTTTCGTTATGGAAAGTGTGCGCTTCGCTTTTTTTGTAGCTTGTGAATACAAATGCTTTTGTAAAAGATGTTTTTCCTGATGAATTATTTGTGGAAAGTTGAGGATGTTAATGTTAAATAACAACATCCCCCTTTTTCCTTCGGGATTCCTTCGAGATTCGTTCGGGACGAGAGCCTGTGGCTTTCCTTTGTGAGGCGTTGCTGATAAAGTACAAAATTGTTGTGTTTTGTAAAATGTTTGCTATATTTGCAGTCATGAAAAATCCGATAGATTCTCCTTAAATAATCAAGAATGATGGTACGCTTTATAATTTATTTGTCTATTTTCTTTTGCATGACATCGTGCAAGACGAATGAGCAAATCTGTACGAATCCAGATAAAGCTGCGATGTACGGAAAAGATGGGAATTATGGCATTTACCTTATAAGGTCAAAAATAGATTCGTTTGATTTCTATAAATTTCGCTATGACTTGGTAATAAACAAAACCGGCAAGATTACGGAAGTTAAATCTTATAACGAAAACAGTAGAACCGATTCTTTGATGATTAAGCATATACTAAAGATGCCGAAATGGTCTCCTGCAATTAAAGATGGTAAAAAAGTAAAAAGCATCTATCATTTAAAATTTCATATAGACCCTAATTTCTAAGAATTTTCAACTTTCAATTCTCGATTTTCAACTTAGAATCGTCCGACGCTTTCGGCTTGCTTGTCCGAACCAACCCCGTACCTTCCTCTTTGCTATCGGCTTACCTGAACGAACCTTGAACGAATCCTGAACGTACCTACAACGTACCTTGAACGTATCTTCCCCGTTGCTACCCCGTAGCTACTCCCTTGCTACCGGCTTACTTTCAAAGAACATAAACAATAGAAAAAGCGAATTTCAGAAAAGAAATTTCAATTTTCAACTCTCAATTTTCAAGTCCTCATTGTTAATTGTCCATTGTGCATTGTCAATTAAAAAAATTTTTTTTCGCATCAATGCAATAAATCGGGCGCTTTGTAGTTGTATAATTGTGGTTAGGAAGTTTTTATTGTTGATATTGACGGCTGTCTGCATATCGTCCGATTTGCAGGCACAATACGACGTGCACTTCAGCAACTATTGGGCATTGAACCCATATTTCAATCCGGCATCGTCGGGACTGCAAGATCGTCTCAACGTGTCGGCTGCCGTGGCAATGCAGATGGTTGGAGTGGAAAATGCGCCTAAAACAATGCATGTGAGTGCCGATATGCCCATGCCTCTGCTGCCTCAGGGACATGGCGTGGGACTCAACTTCTTTACCGAGAGCATTGGTATGTTCAGCCATCAGCGGTTCGCCTTGCAGTATGCCTATCATGGCATGGTGGGAAAGATAAAGCTTAGCGGAGGCGTTCAGGCCGGAATGATAAGCGAGAAGTTCAATCCTACCGACATAGAGTTTGGCGAGGCCGAGACAGACCCCGCATTCCCGTCGTCGGAGACCGACGGCAACGCCATCGACCTTAGTGCCGGCATCCGTGCCGACTACGAGGGCTACTGGGTTTCGCTATCGGCCAAGCATCTTAACTCGCCCACAATATTGCTCGGCGAGAACAACGAAATAAAGGTATCACCGTCTTATTATTTGATAGGAGGATGCAATATACAACTAAATAATCCGTTTATTTCTATACAACCTTCGTTGATGGTTATGTCGGATGCTGTCGCCCTGCGAACCGACTTTACGCTGCGCGCCACATACAAGAACGACGACAAGCGGTTTTACGGCGGAGTGGGATACAGTCCGACAAACTCCGTTACCTTCCTGCTGGGAGGCGACTTCGGCGGAATATCGCTGGGCTATGCCTACGAGGTGTACACATCGGCATTGGGCGCGGCAAACGGAAGCCACGAACTGGTGTTCGGATTCCAGACCGAGCTTAACCTATTCAAGAAAGGAAAGAACAAGCATAAAAGTGTAAGAATCTTATGAAATACAATATCAGAGCAATAATCTGCATTATCGGAATGGCTGCAATGACGGCTTCGTGCCTTGGACCAAAGCAGAATGTTATGGCATCGGGCGGCGAAGTAACCGGAGTGAGCGGTACTGCCATGGGAGAGCCTGCACCCTACGGAATGGTTATGGTGAAGAGAGGCTCGCTGAAGCAGGGCATGACCGCCGACTCGCTTTGGGGGCTGAAGATTCCGGAGAAGGAGATATCGGTAGACGGTTTCTGGATGGACGAGAACGAGGTGTCTAACGCCAAATACCGACAGTTTGTATTCTGGGTGCGCGACTCCATCATTCGCGAACGCCTTGCCGACCCGGCTTACGGCGGCAACGAGGCTTACAAGATTGAGGAAGACAAGAACGGCGACCCTGTGAAGCCGCACCTCAACTGGGCAAAGCCTATTCCGTGGAAGCATCCTTCGGAAGATGAGGCTCGCGCCATCGAAAGCCTTTACATCACACATCCTATCGACGGCACAAAGATGCTCGACTACCGTCAGCTTAACTACCGGTACGAGATCTACGACTATACGGCTGCCGCACTCCGCCGCAACCGCATGAATCCAGAGGAGCGCGTGCTCAATACCGACATCCCCGTTGACTACAACAAGACTGTCATGATTTCGAAAGATACAGCCTATGTAGACGACGAGGGCAGAATTGTGCGCAAGACGATAGACCGCCCGTTGTCGGGCCCTTACGACTTCCTGAACACATACATCGTAAACATCTATCCCGACACTACATGCTGGGTGAACGACTTCACCAATGCCGAGAACGAGATTTACATGCGCACATACTTCTCAAACCCTGCCTACGACGACTATCCTGTTGTGGGCGTTAGCTGGGAGCAGGCAAACGCCTTCTGCGCATGGCGCACCGAGTTCCTGATGAAGGGACTGGGCGGCGCAGCCAAGTATATACAGAGATACCGCCTGCCAACCGAGAGCGAGTGGGAGTTTGCCGCACGAGGCAAGGAAGGCACGCCGTTCCCGTGGGAGAGCGAGGACTCTAAGAGCGACAAAGGTTGCTTCTATGCCAACTTCAAGCCCGACCGCGGAAACTATACCAAGGACGGCAACCTCATCACGAGCAAGGGCGGAATCTATTCAGCCAACTCAAACGGCCTCTTCGACATGGCCGGAAACGTGGCTGAGTGGACAAGCACGCTCTATACCGAAAGCGGCGTGCAGAACATGAGCGACTTGAATCCTAATCTTAAATACAACGCAGCTATCGAAGACCCGTATCGTCTGAAGAAGAAAGTGGTGAAGGGCGGTTCGTGGAAAGATCCCGAATCGTTCATCCGTTCGGCTTGGCGAGTAGGAGAGTATCAGAACGTGGGACGAAGCTACATCGGCTTCCGTTGCGTTCGTTCGCTTGCCGGAGCTTCAAGCAGCAGAGTTAAAATAAAGAAATAAGTTTACTATGGCAAAAAAGAATATTATAGTCCGTCTGCAAAACTGGATGGACAGCGTGGCAGGTCAGACATTCCTGAATTATGCGTACAGTTGGGGAGCATCAATCGTAATTCTCGGTACACTCTTCAAACTTCTCCACTATTCGGGAGCCGATATAATGTTGTGCTTGGGCATGGGAACCGAGGTTATCGTGTTCTTCCTTGCAGCCTTCGACCGTCCTTTCGACAAGAACGAGATTGGCAAGGAGATGCCCGAGGACTACGACATCCTTGAGGATGACGATGATGAGGTTACGACAAACGCAAATGCGGCATACATGCCTCCGCAGCCAAGTGCAGCGCCACAGATGGCGGCACAGCCTTATGCAGGCGTTATGCCTGTTGCAGGACAGCAGCCTGTGGCATCGGCTCAGGGCGCGCCTAATGTGGGCGTGCAGGGCGGCGTAGATGCTGCCAATCTTGCCAATGCAATATCTGGACTTGCTGCCACCGAGGAGATGCTTGCAGCGCAGAAGTCGGCCATCAACAATCCTGAACTCGAGTCGGCTACGAACGACTACGTTCAGCAGTTGAAGCAGCTTACCGAGGTGCTCGGACAGGTGGCTCAGCAGAGTTCGCGCATAACCGAAGGCTCTGCCGAGATGGAGACGCTAAACCGCACCATCGCAAGCCTAAGCTCGGTTTACGACACGCAGTTGCGAAGTGCAGGAATGCAGATGGCTACCATCGACCAGATAAACGAGCAGACACGCCGCATGGCCGTGCAGATTCAGGAACTGAACAACGTGTATGCGCGTATGCTTCAGGCTCTTACCGTAACCGCTCCGCAGTACTATCAGCAGCAACCGCAGTATCAGCAGCCATATCAGCCGGCAGGCTACCAGCAGCCGGCACAGCCATATACTCCACAGCAGCCGTTGCAGAAGTAAACACACAAAAAACTGTTAGGCAATGGGAGTAAAGAAAAGACCTATATCACCTCGTCAGAAGATGATTAACCTTATGTACGTCGTGCTGATGGCATTGTTGGCACTCAACGTTCCGAGCGACGTACTGAACGGTTTCTCGCTGATAAACGACAGTCTGCTGCACTCGACGGCAAACTCAATAGGTGAAAACAACGATGTATACAAGGATTTTGCCGAGTACATGAAGCAGAATCCAGAGAAGGTAAAGGCGTGGTATGTGAAAGCCATGGAGGTGAAGCACGAGACCGATACCCTCTACAATCTTATAGAGAGCCTGAAGATGGAGATTGCCCGCGAGGCCGATGGCGAGGACGGAAATCCCGACGACATCCGCAAGAAGGACAATACCGAGGCCGTGTCGCACGTCATGCTGGCAGCCGGAACTGGCAAGGGCAAGCAGCTGCGCAAGTCTGTTGACCGCTTCCGCGAGAAGATTCTTGCCATGATAACCGACGAGCATCAGCGCAAAATAATAGCATCTAACCTCGAGACCAAAGTGCCGAAGGGCAAGAATGCTATGGGCAGAAACTGGGAACAGTACATGTTCGAGAGCACTCCGGCAGCCGCAGCCGTAACTCTGCTGTCGAAGTTGCAGAGCGATGTGCGCCATGCCGAGGGCGAGGTGCTGCACACCCTTCAGTCGAACATCGATGTAAAGGACATCCGAGTAAACCAGCTCGATGCCTACGTCATACCAAACTCGCAGACAATAATCCGCGGAGGCAAGTTCGAGGCCAAGATTGTGATGGCGGCGATAGATACAACGCAGAAGCCAACCATCTACATTGGTGGAAAGCAGGCTAACCTGAAGGACGGACTCTATCAGACCGTATGCTCAAGCACGGGCGAGCACACCCTTGCCGGATATCTTGAGATGGTAAACGCATCGGGCGAGAAGATAAAGCGCGACTTCGTGCAGAAATATACCGTCATTGAGCCGTCGGCAACCGTTTCGGCAACGCTTATGAACGTGCTCTATGCCGGATTTGCCAACCCAATGAGCATCTCCGTTCCGGGAGTGCCTAACAATCAGATTTCGGCTGTAATGAGCGGCGGAACGCTGTCGCCTGCCGGAAACGGCACATACATAGCGCGTCCGACAGCCGTGGGCAAGGATGCCGTGGTTACGGTATCGGCAAAGCTCGACGGAAGGGTGCAGGAGATGGGCAAGTTTACATTCCATGTGCGCAAGCTGCCCGATCCGACGGCTTACATCAAGATGGGCACAAGCAAGTTCAAGGGCGGCTCTCTGCCTAAGGCTACGCTTATGAATACCGAAACGCTCGGTGCTGCCATCGACGACGGTCTGCTGAACATAGAGTTCAAGGTTCTCGGCTTCGAGACCGTATTCTTCGACAACATGGGCAATGCCGTGCCCGAGGTATCGAGCGGCGCTCAGTTCTCATCTCGTCAGAAGGATGTGTTCCGCAAGCTCAGCCGAGGCAAGCGATTCTACATCACACGCATCCGTGCGGTTGGTCCTGACGGCATAGAGCGCAAGCTTAATCAGGCTGTTGAGGTGATTGTTAACTAAAAATAGACTAAAAAATATAGATGAAACGTATTTTGTTTTTCAGCATATCGTTGTGCCTGGCTCTGCATCTGATGGCACAGCCTGCCGCCCGACGCAAGGAGCAAGCCGACAAGCAGAAGAGTCGTGCCACAGGGCTGACCGAGCGTGCGCGCCTTACCTATCCCGTGCAGCAGGATATGCCCGACGACGCGATGTGGAGTCGCGAGGTGTATCGCACTCTCGACCTTACAAAAGACGAGAATGCCGCACTCTACTATCCCGTAGAGCCTGTAAACGGCAGAATGAACTTGTTTACGCTGGTGTTCAGACTGGTTACCAACAACATGGTGCCGGCCTACGACTATCGTCTGGACGGAAACGAGGTGTTCACCACCGACAACAAGATAAACGTGAAGGAACTTCTCGACCGCTATCACATTTATTACGAGGAGAATAACGGCAAGTTCAAGATTGAGAATGCCGACATCCCGTCAAACGAGGTGATGAGCTATTTCATCAAGGAAGTGGCATTCTACGACCAGCATACCGGAAGCTATCACAAGAAGGTTACAGCCATCTGCCCGGTTCTCCATCGTGCCGACGAGTTCAGTTCAGCTCCTATAAAATATCCGCTTTTCTGGCTCAACTACAAGGATTTGTCTACATACCTTACGCGCAACCCTGTAATGACGAGCAACCTCAACAACTCGGCTACGATGAGCGTTGACGATTACTTCAGCATGAATATGTACAAGGGCGAGGTTTACAAGACTACGAACATGCAGAATCGTCTGATAATGCAGTATTGTGAGACCGACAGCGCACGCATTGCCGAGGAGAAGCGCATAGACCAGCAGCTTGTAGACTTTGAGAAGAACATCTGGGGACAGTCCGAGAAGCCGTCGGTGGCGGCCAATACCGATGCTGTGAAGGACAGCACTGCCGTTGCCAAGACTGGCGAGAAGAAGTCGGTTCGTCGTGGCCGTTCGGCTCGTCGCTCGCGCGGAACATCAGGCTCATCTTCTTCTTCATCATCGAAGAGCAAGAGCAGCGCAACGAAGTCTAAGAGCACAAAGGCGAAGACTTCAAAACCTAAGTCGTCGGGCTCGTCTTCGGGCGCAAGGGCATCGGTTCGCCGACAGAGACATTAAAAAAACATCCAACCACATAGAATTTGTTTTTGGCGTTTTGCCGTTTTTCTGACAAGAAGATGGCAAAACGCTTTTTGTATTTCTCAGTTGTAGAAAGTAGCAAATGGAAATAAAAACACGAAGAAATGTCGTGAGAAGAAAAAATGTATTTATATTTGCAGTTGGATTATAAAAAACAACAAAAAGAGAATATATATGAGAAAAATCATTTCAATGTGCGCGCTTGCTGTTGCATTGCTCGTTGCTGCTCCGGCACAGGCACAGGTAAAGTTTGGTGTTAAGGCAGGTCTTAACCTCTCAAAGGTTAGCACAAGCGGTGCTATCGGTGATAACTTGAAAAATGACAACCGCGCAGGATATTTCATCGGTCCTATGCTCGATGTAAAAGTTCCTCTTATCGGTCTTGGCGTTGACGGTGCTTTGATGTACAACCAGCGCAGCGGTAAGGTAGGTTTCAAATACGCAGAGTCTTATGGTGATTTGGGCTCTGTTGAGGTTAACGGAATGAACGATGTAACTCAGCACTCTATCGCCATCCCTGTAAATGTAAAGAAGTCATGGGGATTGGGCGGACTTGCAAGCATGTTCGTTGCCGTTGGTCCTCAGTTCGACTTTACCATCGGTGGCAAGAAGTGGAAGGACATGAAGGCTGTTAAGTGGAAAGATTCTAACGTGAGCCTTAACCTTGGTGCTGGCGTTGTATTGCTCGACCATGTTCAGGCTGGTCTTGGCTATAACATAGCACTTGGCAAGACTGCCGAGGTTTCTGACGATTCAAGTTTTGGTATTGCAAAGAATGCTCTTACATCTAAGACAAACTCTTGGCAGTTCCATGTGGCATATCTTTTCTAAGACAGAAGAAATTTTAGTATAGAACACAAATAAGACTGGCGGCAATCTGTTAAAATTGTTGCCAGTCTGTTTTTTTCAGAAAAAAATGCATATCGGTGCAACTTTTCGGTGTTGATGTTGCGTCTAATACATGAAAATCAAAAAAAATTAAAGAAATATATGAAAGCAATAATCATTACCGCCATTGCTTGCTGCATGATGGCAACAATGACACTCACAGCTTCGGCAAAGCCCGGAGACAAACAGCAGAAGAAAGAGAAAGTATCGGCTGTGCTTACCGACAGCACTTCGAAGAACTCGCTCACAGTTGTATCGGACACACTGCTTAACGATACCGTTGCGGGCACAGAAAGCTGGGGCGATTCTGATAACGACGACCATTTCACCAAAAGATGGAATTTTAACTTTGACTCGGATAAGTCGGATAGCTTTATGATTATTACCGTAGTCTCTCTTGTTTGTGTATTCGGTTGTCCTCTTCTGGCAGTCTGCTTCATCGCTTATCTTATCTACAGAAACCGCCGCAACAAGTATCGTCTGGCTCAGTCGGCTATCGACAAGGGACAGGAGATTCCGGCAGAAATAATCAATGCAGATAAGACTACTACTGATGTAATAAATTCAGACTCTATATACAAGATGAAGCGCGAGGCTGTGCGCAGGATTTTTATTGGCATTGGTCTGGCTGTGTTCCTTGGCTATCTTATTGGCAAGTTAGGAATGATGATTGGCTTGCTTGTGGTGATAATTGGCGTTGGCAAGTATGTTGTTGCCATGATGGACGAGAAGCACGAAAAGCAGAAGGACTTTTACAAGAAGAACGAATCGGACAACAACAATTTTGGCTCAACCGACGAACGTCTTTAAGTAATGAAAGAGATAAACGACATTGCACTCGTAGCACAAGTGGCTGTATTTCACAACAAGCGAGCCTTCGGGCAGCTTGTTGAGAAATATCAGTCGCCCGTGCGGCGGTTTCTGCTGAACCTTACATCGGGCGATGTGGAACTGAGCAATGACTTGTCGCAGGAAACATTTATAAAGGCATATTCAAACATAACATCATTCAAAAACCTGTCTGGGTTCTCAACTTGGCTGTTTCGTATTGCATATAACGTTTTTTATGATTATCTTCGCAGCCGGAAAGATACATCATCGCTCGACGATGTTGTGTCGCAGCCGCAGAGTTCGGAACCAGATGCAGCAATGAAGCTCGACGTTCACAACGCCATGCGCATCCTTACGCCAAACGAGAGGACATGCGTATCGCTGCATCTGATGGAAGATTTGCCTATCGACAAGATTGCGCAGATTACGGGGATGCCAGAAGGGACTATAAAGTCGCACATCTCCAGGGGAAAGGCTAAACTTAGTACTTATTTAAAAAATAATGGCTATGGCAGATAAAGAGAATGACATTGTTTTGCAGTTTCTGAAAGAACAGAAGCAGGACATTCCCGACAACGGGTTCAGCAGCAGGGTGATGAGGAATCTTCCTGACAGAAAGACCCACAGGCTTGTGGTGCTTGGACGGATATGGTCGTGCGTGTGTATCTTTGCCGCGCTGTTATTCCTCTGCTCTGGGTACGGGCAGACGCTTATCGTCTCGGCTCTCGACAACATTATGTGCCAGTTCAAGATTACCGAGCTGAAGATAAATACAACCCACCTTATATTCGGCGCAGCGGCTGTCTATTTGGCAACGCTCGGCGGATTGTTTAAGAGTTTGTATTCTAAGATTTTGAAAGCATAGTCCTTTGGGACTATGCTTTTTTGCATGAAATAATTATGAGTATTTTCAATTTCTTTAAGAAAAATAAAGCGAATCAAGGTTTGGATTATGTTGCTTTTGAGAAATGGCTCGACCAAACGTTGAGTGCGGAAATCCCAGATGATGTTGTAGCGTTTAACTTCAACATATACGAAGATGGTGATTTTAATTGGAGTGTTGAACTTATTGGCGCAAGTACGTTTGATGAGGAAGATGAGGATTGGGCTTGTGATGAGGTTTTTTCAAATCGCGATAATCCTATTGTTTGGCAAGAAAATGCCGTCTGGGAAGAAATTCTGACAGAGGTGGAGAATGTGGTAAGAAAGTATCTTGAACAAGGTCGATTCGCTCAGAATTTAAAACAATATAAAGGAATTGCTGTAGGATTTGTAGATGGAAATTTGACCATCCTGTAAATCTTATGTATGAGCTTAAAATCAACGGCTTGCTCACGCTTTTCATCAGAATGGTGTGGGCAAGTTTTTTTATCATCATCCTTTGCAAGTTCGGGAAAATTCAATACATCTCTTACTCTTATTACGTATAATTTGTTGATTCTAAAAAGTTACAATACTTATAACAATAAGTACTCTGAAGGAGTGCCCCATCTATCGTAACGGGCGACCGCTTTCAGAGTCGAAAAATTTCATATCATTTCTGTCCGCAGATCCTATGGATGCTGCGGTTACTGAGAGGTGACGCTTTTAGCGTCATTCTGAATAGTCATTTCGTGATATAGGCGAAAATGACTTTTTTATTTCCAACTGGCGTAAAAGTCGGTTCACTGCCTAAAAATTCCGCTTCACCGCTTTTCCTCTTTTATGCAGAAAGAAAAGGCCGTAACTTTACACTCGGAAATGCAAAAAATCTTGACTAAAAGTAAAAAGATGAGAAAAAGCTTATACTGTTTGTACGTTGCGCTTGTTTCGGCGGTTGCGGCAAGTGCCCAGACAAAGAATGATTCGACCTTTCAGATTGCCGATACGCTTTCGTGGATTGATGCACAGGCAAGTCTCGACGAGGTGGCGGTGGTGGCGCATGTGCCGATGGTGCGCATGAAAACCGACAAGATGACCTATCAGGTTAAGAACGATGTCGATGCCAAGACACAGACCGTGTTGCAGATGCTTCGCAAGGTCCCGATGGTTACGGTAGACGGAAAGAACAACATCACGGTAAACGGCTCGCGCGAATTCAAGGTCTATGTAGACGGACGGCTCAACACGATGATAACGCGCAATCCGTCGCAGGTCTTCCGCAACATGCCGGCAAGCAGCGTGCAGAGCATAGAGGTGATAACCAATCCCGGCGCGCGCTACGACGTTGAGGGCGTGGGCGGCGTTCTGAACATCACCACGAAGAAGAAAAAGAACCTGAGCGAGGAGGTGAAAGAACTGAGCGGAAGCCTTAACGCAACGGCAAGCACCAATAACTGGGGCATGGATGCCAGTGTGAGCGGACAGCGCAACCGTTTCTCGTTCGACCTTAATGTGATGGGCGACTACACTTATTACAAGGGCGGCGAGGAAGAGTCGTCGCTGACGCAGAAGGGTACATCGCCCGTAACGATGAAAAACTGGGGCAGAGGCCCCTTTCACATGCCGTTCATGATGGGCGAACTGAGCATGGGCTATCAGCTCGATTCGCTGTCGTCGCTGCATCTGGGGCTTTCAGCCACGCACTTCGGAATGAGCAGCAAGGGCACTCCAAGCTATCTGTACAGTGGCGGAATGTACGGCGACGGCCTCGCTTTCAGTAATCATCTCGACAACAGGATGAAGAATACATCGTACGACGGAAATCTTGCCTATCAGCGGTTCTTCGGACTCGAAAACAAGGGCTGCATGACGCTTACATACCAGTTCTCGCACAATCCGACGAAGACCGACAACAGCGACGATTTCTTCGGCTTCAGTTCTGAAAACATGGCTGGTGTAAGCTCGCGCCTGTCAAAGGTCAGGGAGAAGAACATGGGCAATCATCTGCTTGCCGATTTTGTTATTCCGTTTAACGAGAAGATGAGGCTCAACACCGGCGCGAAACTCACGATGGAACGCAACACAAGCAACTCGGCCGACGTGCGTGCCGACAACAGCGACGATGCGGTGCATTACAGGCAGCGGCAGGGCATTGTGGCTCTGTATGGCGAGTACGAGGCAACCTTCGGGTGGCTTAGCGTGAAGCCCGGCGTGCGATACGAGCATACATGGCAGAAGACGCGTCATCTTGTGGGAAATCAGCACGATTATCAGCTTAACTACGGTCTGCTTGTGCCAGCCCTTAGTGCCACGGCATCGCTCGGCGAGAGCCAGAACATCGGTCTGAACTACAACTTGCGCATCCGTCGCCCCGGAATTGAGGAACTCGACCCTTACAGAGACCGCTCTAATCCGTCGGCGGTATCGTATGGCAATCCTCAGCTCGATGCCGAGAAGACGCATAACATTGCGCTCGTCTATTCGCTCAGCGGCAGCCGCTTCTCGATGAACGCAACGCTGCGCCATTCGCTTTCTTCGAACGCCATTCAGCAATATTCGTTCTATCGCGACGGATTGCTTAACACTACCTTTGGCAACGTGGTAAAGAACAACAAGACAGCCCTCAATCTGTACCTGAACTGGAGCATGACAAACTCAACGCGAATGCTTCTGAATGCCGAGGCAGGATATGCCGACCTTCGCAGCAAGGCTCTCGATGCGCGCAACGGCGGATGGTCGTTCAGCGCCAACTACGGCATTCAGCAGAATCTGCCTTGGAACTTGAAGCTGAGCGCGAATCTTGAGCTGATGACGTGCGAATACACGCTGCAAGGCTGGGATTCGGGCATGGCAATGTGTTCGGCATCGGTAGCCAAGTCGTTCTGTCGCGACAAGTGGAGCGTAACGCTCTCGGGAACAACGGGCATAGGACACGGCGGAGATTTGCTGTGGAAGCAGTACAGCGAGGGCAAGGATTTCATCTCGTCATCGTGCATGCGCGAGCCTATAAAAAATATTTCGATAGGCATAAGCTACAAATTTGGTGGAAAAAAGTATGATGATGAGAAAAATGACGTATCTTTACCTCAGAGAAAGAAACGCCGATGATTAGGAAGATATTGCACAGAATGCTTGTGGTGGTGGTGCTCTCGCTGGGAGCGCTGCTGCTTTATTATGTGTTCTGGTTTGTGGTCGATGCCGAACTGCGCGGACAGCTCGAGAAAGAATGGCCTTTCCGCCCTGTCGAGATGCTGTTCGACTATGCCATGTGCTGCCTCTTCACGCTCTTCTCAACCATCTATTACTGGCGGTCGTACGAGAAGGCCGAGCGCGAGCGCGACAAGTTCAGGCTTCAGGCTCTGGAGAACCAGCTCAGTCCGCATTTCGTGTTCAACAACTTCAGCATCCTTGCCGACCTTATCGAGGTCGATTCCAGGCGCGCATCGGCTTATCTTATGAATCTGTCCAAGGTTTACCGGTATACGCTTTCGCACCTCGACCACAGCACGGTTTCGCTGAGCGAGGAACTCGAGTTTCTGCGCCAGTATCTCGCGCTGTTGCAGCAGCGTTTTGGCGACGGAATAAAGGTTCGCATTGCTCCGGAGGTTGCAGAGGTGCAGGGATGTCTGCCCCCGGCCGCCTTGCAGATGCTTATCGAGAACGCCATAAAGCACAACGAGCACACGCTGGCCCGTCCGCTTGCAATAGATGTTTCTTGTACCGACCGTGGCATCGTGGTCTGCAACCGCAAGCAGCCAATCCTGTTGGCAGATGCGGCCTCTCGCAGTCTTTCTGCCAATGTAGGCCTGCATAACATTGTAGAGCGCTATCGGCTTCTTACTCGAAAAAAAGTCGAAATAAACGACACACCAGATGAATATCGTGTAACAATACCATTAATAAATACAGAAAAATGAACAAAAATTTTATTGCAATTTGTGCCGTGGCTGGACTCTTGGCTGGATGCTCGGCAACTCCTCAGTTTGAGAATAGTAAAGACATGGAGGATGTGGTTGGGATGGAGTTGCCAAGCTACAAGATGAAAAAGTATATCGAAGACTCTTCTATGGATATCCATGGCGATTATGACGACAGTCTGATTGTTGAGTTCGACTGTCTGCCATCGAAAGCCTTTATCGAGAAAGTTAATAAGATGGTTGAGCAGGACACTGGAAAGACTGAAAAACGCTGGCTGAAAAAGGATGAGCATCGGTATCGTTTCCAAGCGAGCTATGGGGATGGCGGAAGAGTTCCGAAATGTAGGGAAGGACGTAGTGACTGGCACATAAGCATGGATTTTTCGGATAATTCGAAGTCTGCTGTGATTGTGTATGGATATTGGTAAAAACAGAAAAATGAAAATACTAATTATCGAAGACGAACAGAGCAGTGCCGACCGTCTGCGCCGAATGCTCGAGGGCGGTTGGCACGAGATTGTGGACATGGCACAGAGCAATGCCGAGATTAAGGCTTTTTTCGCCTCCAATCGTGCAGATGTAGACTTGATCCTGTCGGACATTCAGTTGGGCGACGGATTGAGTTTCGAAGGACTTCGCGCCGCGCCGCCGTCAATCCCCGTCGTCTTCACCACGGCATACGACCATTATGCCGTGCAAGCCTTTCGGTTCAACAGCATCGACTATCTTCTAAAGCCTGTCGATGCTGACGAACTCAAGGCGGCTTTGGAAAAGGTTGAGGCTGTCCGCAAATCGCAGTCCGCTGCCTGCAATGAGCTGGATTCCCAGCCAAATTTCCCATCAACAACCGATGCCATCGCGCAGCTGCTCCAGTCGGTAAAGAGCCAGGCAATACGCTATCGAGAACGCTTCTTGATACCTTACCGCGCCGACGAGTTTCTTATCATTCCGGTGGGCGAGGTGAGCCACATAACCATTCGCGACGGCGTGGTGCGTCTTTGCACCATATCTGGCAAGACTCATGTTCTGAACATGACTCTCGAGGAAGCCGAGAATCAACTCGACCCAAAGCGTTTTATGCGCGTAAACCGCCAGTTTGTTGTTAGTGCCGCCGGCGTAAGCAAACTCTCAACTCATTTTCTTGGCAAGATGCGTATTCACATGACTGCCTTTCCCGATGTCGAGATAATTGTCAGCAAAGACAAGGTAAGTGCCGTAAAACATTGGCTCGATTCGTGAAAAAGTCAAGCGTTGTAGATTGTTTTATTGTGATGAAATATTGATTTCTGTTGTTTAAGTCGATAATGATATTGATAAATGTATAAAAGGCTTAATAAAGATTAAAAAATATTAAATATTAAGCAATAATTTGTTCTTGTACTTTTTTTCTAATACTTTTGCACCGTCTTAGTTGGATGGCGGGCTTACGCCGTTCTGTGCAGACTATATACATAAATAGACTTTTGTGTATAAAAATAAACTATTAAGATAGTTTTCAGATAATTAAATGTATAACTAAAACAATTGTAATTATGGTAAAAAAGTTAGGTTGGAGATTGCTTACCTTTATGATGGTAACAATGATGGGAGTTTGTTTCGTTTCGTGCGGCGATGATGACGATGACGATACAGGCGGCAAGAGCGCAGAGGAACTTATTGTCGGCACATGGGCAGACGAAGACAATGAAACAATGGAATTTAAGGCAGACGGCACTTGTACCTATGAGAAGGTGCAGAATGTTGTTTTGTTCGAGATGAAAGAACGCAAAACAGGAAAATACACCATCAAGGATGACAAACTTACGACAAAATGGACTAAGTTCGAGACTTGGAATCCAGCTTCAAAGTCATGGATGGAAACCACTGGCGACAAGAACGCAGTTGTAACAACATTCTCTATATCAAAGAAGAAACTTACTTTTGTAGAGGAGGGCGGCAAAAAGCTTGAGACGCCAGTTGTATATACAAGAAAGTAAACAAATCTAAACCTTTTTCTTTCAGCCAAAAAGGAATATTGGCTGCAATGAAAAAAAGTGAATTTTTCTATTTGATTAAAAGTGAAGCAGGGGCGTATCGGAGTCGGCACAGACTCTTGATGCGCCCCTTTTTTGCGTAAATAGCCTCCAACTCTCGGGGATGTTCTGTTTTTCACACATATTACGCTGATGCTGTTGGCAGGAGCGTAGAAATAACAATCAGGTGTGAATATGTCCACATATATGTGTCAGCACCGTAACTTAGGTTGCTTAACTGCACGGTTACGGGGGCAGTCTGCCTGTCGTTCTTTGCCGTGGCGCGGAAATCGGCAGCCATTGGCAAGTCGGTTTCTTTTAGGCAGGAAGACAAAAGCAGACTTGCGCCTATTAACCAGATTACTTTTTTTAGTTTCATAAAATAATTACATTTATTTTTCAACTCCACGTTCAGCAGAAACTATGTTTGCTTAGTCAAATTCAACAAAACGCAGAAAACCCGAACGAAACCCGAAGGCATCCCGAAGGATTAGCTGCAAACTTCGTATTCCTTTTTCATTTCGGGCAAGAGAGATTTTATTTCCTCTAAGGCTGGAAGAAAGTCATTTGCTTTTTTCTTGAAAATTGTTTCAACATAGTCGAACTTGTCCTCGAAGTCGTTGTCGTTACACAGCTTTATGAAAACGATGCCGCGCAAAACTCGCTCGGGAGGAGTCACGCCAAAGAGAAGGCGCTCCCAACTTATTGATTTCTTTGAATAGGCGCAAAGTCTTTCCCACAAATATTGCGGAGACGAATAGTTCTCTGCAAAGTCGTCGAACTTGTCTTCGATAAACTGCCATGTGGCAAGGCAGAGCTGCTTTATATTCTCGTCGGTTGCAGAAGCCTTGACAACGTCGTTAAGTTCATCAAGCGGCTTTGGCAGTTGCAGAGTGAATGTTCCGAAACAACCGAAATTGCCGGGTTTGAAAGGATAGAAGAGCTTTTGCATCCATTCTTCGACCTTGTCGAGGCGGATGCTTGGCGGATTGATGCAGAGCCGACCGTTGTCGCCGACCGTAAACGAGAAGATGAGGTTGCCAACATCGGTTGGGCGCGTGTAGTAGAACACGTTTTTGTTGCGATGCACGTTGCAAAAGCCGTGGCTGCGCAGGCTTGCATCGAGATAGCAGCCTACAATCTCTATGGTTTGCTTTTGTAATTGGGCGTTTTCGGTCTTTTCTTTGCTGGCATTGTTGTCTTTCTTGCCGAAGAAAAAATCCATAAGTTGCTTTTGCAGGCTTCGGGATTCCTTCGAGATTCGTTCGGGATTGAGCAAAGACAGAAGTTCTTGGTTTACCTGCTCTGGCGGAGTTGGCACAAATTTCTTTGCTGCCTTCTTTTTAGGTTTCTCTGTTGGGGCAGATACTGGCGTAAAGTTTTTTGCAACCATTGCCCTTATCTTCTCCATCTCAGCCTCTTCGTTTGGTGAGTCCATGCTATATTTTGGCTCGATGGTTGGAAGTATTTCCTTCATTCTTTCAAAATCACGACGGAAATCCTTATAATGAGGGTAGTTTTTCTCCTCATATATTTTACACCTTAATTCTACATAATCTAATTTTTCGTTATATAATGGATCGTTGCAAAGTTTTGATATAGTTAATGCCCTCAAATAGGAATCATATATTCCACACAGAAATCCTTTCTCAAAATCGCCCCATATAATTTCCAGAGATGTAAATTCGTCCATTTTGCGAACTATATTCGGGAGATATAAATTTGTTTCGACAAACTTTTTTGTTGATCCAAAAAAATAATCAAAAAAATGTTCAACAACAACGTTTACGTCATCTACAGTTTCAACGACACCACCGTTATAATTGGAAAAATTACGGTCTTTTATTGTCTTACGAAATATAGATTTGTTATCTATTGTCAAAGAAAACCCCGGAATTCGTTCAGGACCTAAACATTCTGTGATATATGTCTCGACGTCCTTGATTGCCATTTCCAAATAAAAGAATCCGATCCATCCTTCTTTAAATCCCATTTCAAAGAATACTTTATAATATCTGGTGTCAAGCACATAAGCCGGATTATGCCCTGACTTATATGCCTTCCAGCCAAGAGGCTTTAGTTCTGCATCAAGCCGTCTGAGAACCATTTTTCTAATTTCACTTCCTAACATATTAATGCGTTTTTACATTTACAATTCTATCCGTTATTTTTTCAATCTCAATAGGACCATTAGATTCGCCATGGTCATGTATACGATATATTTTATCCTTACCAATTTTTATTGTCTGTCCTTTACTTAATTCAACGCCTTCACATTTCACAGTATAATGAACAGTCATTTCACACCCATCCTTCGATTTTGCTATTGCATAAAATCCTTCCTTTTGGCGCGCAGTAAATTCTGTGGTCTTACTAAGTTTGTTTTCAATAACAATAACATCGATAATTTCGCCATCTGAACTTGCTTTCAACAACACAATATCCGCCTTCATAAAGCCACCTTCAGCATTAACAACCAAAGGCACTTCGGTAAACACCTGATATTGTTTTAATTCTTCAACAGATAATCTATTGCCAGTAGCCTCGGAAAGTTTGTTGAGCATTTCAATATTTTTATATTTAAGTTTTCCAAGATACCATCAAGAAATCTTTTGCAAAGTTAAACAAAAGTTTTTAGACACTCTCCATCGGGATAATGCTAATGTATATGGTTGTACCAAGAAAGATTTAATTACATGGGATTGCTATATTGGAGGGATCATATACCCATAACGTACCTTGAACGTTCCTACCCACTATTTTGTATTTACTAAAAGACAAAAAAGTCTTTTTTCTATAATTTTGAACTCTCAACTAAATTGATAATTGTCAATTGTCGATGCGATGGCATCAATATACGTTTCGTCGAACCTTCCTCCTTGCTATCCCCTTGCTATCTCCTTGCTACCCCCTTGCTATCGGCTTACTTAAAAAGCCCTTCCTTCTTTCTGCAATCTGTATTGAATCAACCTTGCCACGATTTTTCAACTTTCAAAAGGTATTGTGAATTGTCTTCTGAATTCTTCCCAATATCTTAACTCTCTTGTGGCTTGACAGTGCTGCCGGATTGCTGCCGTCCTTTCCTTCAGGGACTTCCAAGCCCCTTTTGGCATAATATTCTGTCCAATAGGGCAGTATTGTGCCACTGGCATCGTGGAACGACATGGGTATTGGTTCGAAGATGAGGCTTCCCTTGCCGTCGACAAACGATTTCTGAACCAGCTCGGAGCAATAGAATTCGTCGTCGGTACTGCTGAACAGACGGTCGTATTTCAGTCCAAGGCGGCTCTTGGCGTTGGCTATCGATGCGCTAATGTCTACATCGCCCTTTATTCTGCCGTGAAGAAGGAGAGGCGTGCCGTCATCGGCCTTCGGAGCGCGAGAGATGAACGTGTCTATCGGGCACATCCACACGCCCTTGTCGCCCGTTGCCTCAATTATGAAGGTTGCGCCGCGCTCAATGCACACAATGGCAACATGGTTTATGTCGGCAGAGCCGCGCCCTTTGGTAGATGCCACTATTGAGCGCGAGAAGCTGCTTGCCGTCTTCATGTTGGCACAGCAGAACAGAAGGTCGCCGTTGCGCAGTTTTGTCGTGTTCTGCGCCATTGCCGCGGCGATAGATCCAAGCAGACCGAGCATCAGTCCGCATAGCTTAATGCTAAACGCCAATTTCACGGTTGTAATAGTTGTAGTCTCTTATTATCGTCTTCAGAAATGCTGTCGGCCACATCTTGTTGTTCGTAACGTTGTATTTACGCTCAATGGTACGGCTCAGTTCGGTAAGGTTTCGGATGTAGTTCGAATCGTACTTGTGCAGAGTCTTGTTGATGAACGAAATCTGTCCCCAAGTCATATCCTTTGCAAACTCGAATGTAGGCACATAGTCGCCCTCGGTAAAGCTCATCTCGTTAACCACCATGTTGAACTTTGCAAAATCCTCCTCGGCAATGACTATGCAGCCGCCCGCCATGTCGCCAATTCGCTGGTGGCTCTTGTTGGTGAACATGAAGATGAGTCCGATGAGGAAGAAATAGGCATCGACAAAGAAAAGCAGGAAGCGTATTGTTGCTGCGCTCGTTGTGAGGGCGTTGCCGTCGGCCATTATCACACGGATGTTCATGAACCGCTTGCCGAGTGTCTGCCCGTTCCAGAATATTTCGGCAATGAGCGGATACAGAAGCGGCAGGAGGTAAAGGAATATTACCACCATCGTTATGTAGTCGTTGGTTATGTGTCCGATAATCATGATGAGTACCGACATTATGGATTCGACGATGCTTATAAGGATGGCGTCGATGATGCGCGCGAAGATTCTCTGCGCAATGCTTGCCGGAACAAGCCTCAGGCGTATGAACTGACTGTTTGTGATTACGTTTTTACTATACATCGGATAGCCGTATTGTTTAGATAAATTGTTGCAAAAATAATCAAAAATATCAATCTTGTTGATTAAATCTGTTGTTTTTTGCTGATTTTGGCTGTGCCGAATTTACTGCCGTCAGGAAATGAAAAGAAAAGCGGGGTTTCCTTTTGCGTTTCGCTTGTTTTTTCATAACTTTGCAATAACAAATCGTAAATGAAAGAAGTACAATTTATTCGGAAAAACAAGGAGAAGTGGCAGCTTGCCGAAAAAATCTTAAAGAAAGAGATAAAATCTCCTGATACTATTGTCGAGGCATACGAAGGACTCTCGGCCGATTTGGCGTTCGTTCTCACGCACTATCCCAACTCGGATCTTGCCGACTATCTTAACTGCCTCACCTTGCGTCTTCACAACCGTATCTACGGCAAGCGCAAGCACAAACTATCGTCGGTTGGCCGGTTCTTCAGCCACGACGTGCCGCTCGAGATGTACCGCAACCGCAAGTTCATGCTCATATCAATAGTAATCTTTGCCATATCGTGCGTTGTTGGTGTGCTGTCGCAGTACAACCTTGCCGACGAGACTACGATTCTGGGCAAGGAATATGTAGAGATGTCGCTCCGCAATATACAGAAGGGCGAGCCTATGGCTGTTTACGGCTCGGGCAGCGCATACGAGAGCTTCTGGCTCATTGCACTTAACAACATCAGGGTCGCGTTCTTTGCTTATGTCAGCGGCGTGCTTACCTGTTTCTACACCGGATACATAATGCTTAAGAACGGCGTAATGCTCGGGGCGTTCATCACGCTCTTCTCGCAGCACGGCGAGCTGGTAAACTGCCTCAAGGCGGTATGGCTTCACGGAGTGGTTGAGATTTCGAGCATCATAATCGCTGGCGGTGCCGGACTGGCTCTGGGCGCCGGATGGCTCTTCCCAGGTTCTTATCCGCGCATCACATCGCTTGTAATGGCGGCGCGCAGCAGCGTGAAGATTGTGGTTGCGCTCGTTCCGTTCTTCTTCTTCGCATCGTTTATCGAGAGCTTCATAACCAAGTTGTCGGACAAGGATATGGCTCTGCCGGTAAACCTTGCCATCATCTTCGGAACTCTGACTCTCATATTGCTATATTTTGTATATCTACCTGTAAAAGTACATAATGCAGAAATTCACACTGATAACTGAACGCGACTTTACCGACAAGTTCAACGAGTTTAACAACGTGCTGCGCCTCAATTTCAGAAGCTTCGCGAAGTTGGGCAAGTGGCTTTTGTGTATGCCTGTATTGCTGGGCATCTTTCTTTACTATGTGGTTGACCGTGAGATGCAGGCCAGCGTTTTCGGCGTCTTTGATCATATCGGGGCCGACAATGCCACGGCTGTCTTTATCTTTGGCATTCTGCTGTGCTTCTGCTCGTGCGTGGCTTCGGCATTGTTCTTGGTATTGCTGAAGCCCTTCTTCGAGGGCAAGATTGATGCCGACGAGATTGACATCAGAAAGACCGACTGGCAGCCTATGGCGCGTATCCTTCCGCATACGCTTGTGCCTATTGTGTTCGGGTGTGCTCTGGTTGCCATCTTCACGCGCACTGTATTCATGTTTTTTGCTATTGTTCCGCTTTCGGCCATTCTGCTGTTCTATAACATTACGGTGTGCGTGGCGATGTTCGAGGGCGATAAGAAATACGTTTCAACGCGTCGCGTGTTCAGCCTTATAATGCAGGAATTGCCCGACTCGATAGGCTTTGTCGTGGCAATGTCCATTCTCGGACTTATGCTGCCTGTTGTCTTCAGCATTCCGCTGATTGTTGTTGGCGACCTGAAGATGGTTATGCTGCGCGGCTCGGACACGGACTTTATGTTAGAGTTAGTGTGCTGTCTTTCGGCCATTCTCAGCGTAATGTCGTTTATGGTGTACTGCCTGTTTATTGCCGTTGCGGCAGTAATTCAGTACGGCTCGGCGGTAGAGAGGGTAGACAACGTATCGTTTAACCGAAACCTGAAGAACTTTGATAATCTCTGATTGGCATGAATGAAGGAAAGACTCTCGTTTTTAACGAAAAGACCATAGAAGAATGGGGCGAGGCGTACGACTACAATCGCGAACTTGGAAAAACAAAGCTGAAGCCCGAGATTAAGATTCCAGAAAAGGATTTGAACAACAGCCATCTCGAGGATTTGTATACCATAGTGCTCTGGATTGTCGGCGTTTTTCTGCTGGTGGGATTTACCACATTCTTGGTCTACCACCTGAAGTTTGGCACTCAGAGCAGGAAGTCTGTCGAAATTCCGGAGGAAGATACAATCTACGGCGTAGACTTCGAGGCGCTTATTGCGCAGATGGAGAAGGAGGGCAACTATATGCAGTGCATCCGCCTGAAATATCTGTCGGTGCTAAAAGCGCTGCACGACTCGTATCGCATTGTGTGGGAACCTTACAAAACGCCTACACAATATGTCTACGAACTGAAAAATACTGATTTTAAATCGCTTACAAATCTGTTTATGAAGGTGCGATATGGCGGATATGCCGCAACCAGTATGATGTATGACGAGGCAAAACGTTTGTCTGACTTGGTGCTGAAAGGAGGTAGAAGATGAACAAAAACACGTTTCTTACCATAGCAAAAGCCCTTCTGCTTGCCTTGGCGCTTGGCCTTATTTTCTGGCTGGGCAGACGCTTCCGTGGCTACGACTGGGACGAAATTCAACGGTCGCCAAAGTGTACCGAGCCTTTCGGAGTGGCTCTGTACGACAGCATCGTTGGCGAGGCTCTGGGGCAGAGAGTAGTTCAGTCTTACGGATTGCCGAAGAATGTAAAGTATAAGGAAAGTGCGTTTCTTGTCGATGTTTATGACTATGTAATCGATGATTCTATTTTTGATTCGGCTAAGAAAGGCGCGGTAGTTGCTTTTACCATTAGAAATAGCTACGGTATATACAAAGCCGATTCTGTTACAAATAAAGCCGATTCGGTAGCCGTGGAAGAGCAGGATTCAGACAAAAAATCGTCTTTGGAATTCAGGGACTTGGATTATAATACGGTTAGCGACTACAAGACGGCAACTGCCACCGAAGTCCAGACTTACGACCGTACAGTAACATTCGGCAACAATCGTAAGACAAAGCTGCGCAGTTTCTTGTGCAGGAGATATATCATAAGCCATGACGAGCATTACAAGCCTGTCTGCATTGCCAGCGACACCCTTACGATGGCTTGCGTCAGAGAATATCCGAGCGGCGGAAAGGTGATTATAACGACATTGCCGCTAATCTATACAAACTACGGCGTTATGGACCCCGATGCGCGTAAGCTGTGTGAATACATGTCGTCGTTCTTCAAAGGCAGAAAACTGTATCGTCTGCACGACAAGGAAAACGACGTGGTACCGGTAGAGGACGACGACGGTGACTTTAAGTACATCTTGTCGCAGTCGCCGCTTAAATGGGCTTTCTACATCATTCTGGGGCTGCTGGTGGTTTACATGGTGTTCAACTCGCGCCGCCGCATGAAGGCAATTCCGCTTCATAAGGTCGACGAAGACACCACCCTCCAGTTTGCCAAGGTTCTTGGCACGTTCTACTATCATCAGGACAACCACGTTCTGTTCCTGATAAAAAGGTACAACAAACTGAAGTCTGTGCTCCAGAGCCGCTATGGCTGGGATGTTGACAAGATTGAGGCATCCGACCTGCTGAACCGACTCTATGTCATTACCGGAATAAAGAAGGAGCGCATTGCCAAACTGCTCATCCGCTTCCGCGAGTACAATCAGGATTCGCGAGTGCCAATGACAAAAGAGGACATTATTGAATACATCGAAATAATTAAAGAAATAGAAAAGAATTTAGACTGATAAACAATATGGAAGAAATATTTGAAAACAGAGTGAACCTCGAGGAGTTTGCTCAGAGATTCGAACAGTTGAAGGAGAATATCGGCAACATCATCGTCGGTCAGGAAGAGACGGTAGACATCATGCTCACCGCCGTTCTGGCCAACGGACATGTGTTGCTCGAGGGCGTTCCGGGCGTTGCCAAGACGCTGCTTGCTCGCCTCGTTGCAAGGCTGGTAGATGCGCAGTTCAAGCGCGTGCAGTTTACGCCCGACCTCATGCCGAGCGATATCCTCGGAACAACGGTGTTTAACATGCAGAAGAGCGAGTTCAGCTTTCATCGCGGCCCGGTTTTCAGCGACATTCTGCTTGTCGATGAGATTAACCGCGCTCCTGCCAAGACTCAGGCCGCGCTTTTCGAGGTGATGGAAGAGCGTCAGGTAACAATCGACGGCAACAGCTACGAAATGGGCGAATTCTACACCGTAATTGCAACGCAAAACCCAGTTGAGCAGGAAGGTACATACAAGCTGCCCGAGGCACAGTTAGACCGTTTCCTGATGAAGATTACCGTTGGATATCCGTCGGTTGACGATGAGGTGCAGATAATGGAGCGTCATCAGGCTGGCAACATATCGGTAAAGCTCGAAAACGTTCAGCCTATACTTACCAAAGACGAACTTCTGAAGTTCCGCAAGCTGGTCGGCGAAATCTATCTCGACAGCTCGCTTCTGCGCTATATTGCCGAGATTATCCAGCAGACCAGAACAAGCAAGTCGGTCTTCCTCGGAGCATCGCCTCGTGCCTCAATAGCAATTATGCAGAGCTCGAAGGCATACGCCATGCTTCAGGGACGCGATTTCGTTACTCCGGAAGACATTAAGTTTGTTGCTCCGTACGTTCTTCAGCACCGCATCCAGCTCGATGCCGAGGCCGAGATGGAAGGCTTGGGAGTGGTTACGGTCATCAAACGACTTATCGACAAAGTTGAAGTTCCAAAATAGTTTTTGATGTCGCTGTTTTTTACAAAACGATTCTATATTGCGGCGTGGCTGATAGTGCTTCTGTTCGTTGCCGCCTACATCTACAGTCCGCTGTTTGTGCTTGCCAAGATTGTGTTCGGGCTGGCATGGATTGCCGTGGGCTACGACATCTGGCAGATGTACTGGCGCAACGGCGAGATGTACGGACGGCGTGAGTGTACCGAACGCTTCAGCAACGGAGACGAAAACCAGGTGCAGATATCGTTCTGCAACCCTTATCCGTTCAGGGTGGGCGTTGAGATTATCGACGAGGCTCCCGTGCAGTTTCAGCTGCGCGACCTTATGCTTGTCTGCCGCCTTGCCGCCAACGCGGAGAGGACGATTGGCTACACCGTTGTTCCGAAGAGGCGCGGCGAGTACAAGTTCGACCGCATCCGCATCTTCTTCACCTCGCCGCTGGGGCTGGTCATGCGCCGCTTCACCATGGGCGAGAGTCAGACGGTAAAGGTATATCCGTCGTACACGCGCCTTTCAAACTACGCCTTTCTTGCCATCCGCAAGAATCTTCGCGAGTACGGAATAAAGAAGATCCGCCGCGTGGGTGTGGATACCGAGTTTGAACAGATAAAGGACTATGTTATCGGCGATGAGTACCGCAACATAAACTGGAAGGCGAGTGCCCGAACGGCCCAGCTGAAGGTGAACGTTTATCAGCAGGAACGCTCGCAGGACATCTATTGCATAATAGACAAGGGCAGAATGATGCAGCAGAGCTTCGACAAGATGTCGCTCCTCGAATATGCCATAAACTCGGCTCTGTCACTCTCTTACGTTGCTGTGAAGAAGGAGGACAAGGCCGGACTCGTAACCTTCTCCGACCAGTTCGACACCTTTCTGCCGCCGGCAAGGGGAATGGTTCAGATGCACCGCATGATGGACAGCCTCTACCGTCAGCAGACAATCTTCTCGGAGAGCGACTATTCGGCTCTTGCCGTGCATTTCCTCTCAAAGGTTACAAAGCGCAGTCTGATAATCCTTTACGCCAACTTCGCCACCGCCCACACCATGAAGCGTGAGTTGCCGTATCTGCGGCAGATTGCCGAGCGCCACCGCCTTGTGGTCGTAATCTTTGCCGACAGCAGCCTGCGCAGTTTTGCCGACGGCAAGGCGAGAAACGACGAGGAATACTTCCAGCGATTGCTTGCCGAACGCTTCATCGACGAGAAGAAGAACATCATTGCCAAGATGCACCAGATGGGCATCGACACCGTTTACACAACGCCCGATAATCTGTCGGTCGATATGATAAACAAGTACTTGCAGATTAGGCACTTCTGATGCCGCCCTCTGCCAAGTTGCGAAAAAGTGAACACTTGCATTTTTAGTATTATAGAATGGAGAGATTGATTATGGTTTTAACGCCCTCGGCTCCGTGGATTGAATGGACAATTCAGCCACAGATGGCGGTGGCAGATGAGATAAGCTATAAGATAAAAGGCAGTCCGAAGGAGAACGACGAGGCTCTGTCGGAAGACGAACTGCAACTTGTGCAGATGTGCAACTCAATAAATCCGGCGGCACTCTACAACAGTTTTGCCGACAAGAAGAAATATCGCCGTCAGACCGACTTTGAAGAGAAGGCCGACGACGATATACGCAAATATGTGCACACATACGCCGATGCCAAGCTGGGCAAGTGCATCGAGACGGCCTTTGCCCTCGGTGTGCCTATGTTCGTAAGGCGAAAGCACATCGACGGCATTTACATAGATAAACAGCTAACTCTTAACGACGAACTTAATCCCCTCATCGGCTTCCACAAGGGTGAGGAGACAACCAAGTATGTCCTTCAGTTCGAATATCCCGACGACGAGCACACCGTATGCACGCCAAGCCAATGCAAGTGGGTGGTGCTAAACGAAGAGCCGGGACTGGTGCTCGAGGACGACACGCGCGTCTTTACCCTTCCCGAAGGTTTCTCGGGCAAGAGAGTGAAGCCTTTTCTTGCAAAGGAAGCCATCATGGTGCCGTCGCGCACCGAGAGGGAATATTTCCGTAAGTTCATCTGGAAAAACGTATCGGATGCCGACCTCGACGTGTCGGGATTCGAACTCGACAACGTGGAGGTTGAGCCGAAGTCGTTCATCATACTTAACCGCAGCAAGAAGGGCGACCCAACGCTGAAACTCTGCTTTCAGTACAGCAATCACATTGTCTACACCAACAACGCGCAGAAGCGTTTCGTTTCGTTCAAGGAGCAGGACGAGAGCTTCAGATTCCTCTGCATCGACCGCCAGTTCGACAAGGAACAGGCAGCTACCGAAGCCGTGGTGGCACTTGGCTGCACACCTGCCGAAAACACGTTCTTTCAGCTCGATTACACGCCGCAGCGCAACAAATGGTGTCAGCTGATGGAGTGGTACAGAAACAATCGCGAGGCGCTTGCGGCTGCCGGCGTGGCTCTTATCCAGAAGCGAATGTCGCCGCAGGTCTTTCTGGGCGATTTCAAGATAGAGCAGGGCTTCAGCAAGCTGAACGACTGGTTCGAACTGCATCTCACCATAAGGCTCGACGACAAGCGTGCGATAACCATCGTCGACATACGCGAGAACATCCTCAACGACAATCCCGAATATCTGATGCCCGAGGGCGACATCTTCATAATCCCCGACGAACTGATGGCGCAGTATGCCAAGGCGATGCTCGTGGCGCGCCGTGGAAAGCGCGGCGGACTGCTTGTGCATCGCAGCGCGTGGGGGCAGACCGACCTTCAGACCGACGACTCCGTAGACGAGATTGCCGATGCGCCCGTTCCGTCTGCCTTGAAAGCCGAACTGCGCTCGTATCAGACCGAGGGCTACCGATGGATGTATCGCCTTCAGCAATACAACTGCGGCGCGTGTCTTGCCGACGATATGGGCTTGGGAAAGACGCTCCAGACGATAACCCTTCTGCTTAACTATATGGAAGGGAAAACACTCTATTCGATGGCTTTCGATGGCATGAACGACCTTTTCAGCGCGCCTGCGCCCGACCAGCTTTACAAAACGTCGCTCATCGTTGCTCCGGCATCGCTCGTATACAACTGGAAGGCCGAGATAAGCCGTTTTGCGCCGAGCATAAACGTGCTCGACTATACCGGCCCCGAATACAAGCGAAAGGCAAAGCAGCAGACCATGCAGCGGTGGGATGTCGTGATAACTACATATCATACACTGCGCAACGATGTCGATTTCCTCGAAACCGTACCGTTCGGCTACGTTGTCTTCGACGAGTCACAGAACTTCAAGAACCGCACATCGCAGCTCTACCACTCCGTAACGCAGTTGCAGAGCGAGCACCGCCTTGCGCTTTCGGGCACCCCGATAGAGAATTCGCTGGGCGATTTGTGGTCGCTCATGGAGGTGCTCAATCCCGGGCTTCTGGGCGGATTTGCCGACTTCTCGCGCCTCTACATGCAGCCAATAAACGAGCAGATTGAGGAGAAGCGCACTGCCGCGCTGAGGCAGATTGTCGCGCCGTACATCCTGCGCCGAACAAAGGAACAGGTGCTTACCGACCTTCCCGAGCGCACCGACGAACTTATGGTGTGCCTGATGGATTCGGAGCAGAAGAAAGTGTACGACGAGCAGGTTTCTTCTGTCAGAAACCTCATCATCACCACGGGCGAGAGTGCAACGCACAGCACCGCCATCCTTGCCGGACTGATGCGCATACGCCAGATTGCCAACCATCCGCGCCTGCCCGAACTCACAAGGGAAGGTTCAACGCTCAAGCCGTCAGACCTCTCTATAAACGAGTCGGGCAAGCTGAAGGCTGTCTTCTGCCATCTCGAAAACATCGTCAGCTCTGGGCATAAGGCTCTTATCTTCAGTGATTTTGTCAACCTCCTCGAAATCGTCTCTGCCGAGTTCGACCGCCGCGGCTGGAAGTTTGTGCAGCTAACAGGCTCAACGCAGAACCGCGAGGATGTAGTGAATCGCTTTCAGAACGATGCCGACTGTCCGTTCTTCCTCATCAGTCTGAAGGCTGGCGGCGTGGGACTGAACCTCACGGCTGCCGACTACGTTCTTCTGCTCGACCCGTGGTGGAACACTGCCGCCGAGGAGCAGGCCATCTGCCGTGCCTACCGCATGGGACAGCAGAACCCTGTTTTCGTGTACCGTTACGTTTCGGAGTCTACTCTCGAGGAGCGAATCCTTCACCTTCAGCGCAACAAGCAGACGCTTGCCGAGGCTGTTCTCAACAGTCATCTGCTCGATGCCGAATTCACAGACAATTGACAATTGGAACTTGAAAATTGAGAGTTGAAAGTTGAAAAAACAATTTAATTGACAATGGACAGTTGACAATTTATTTTGAAAGTTGAAAATCGCGTCAAGATAGGGGCAAGTAAGGGGATAGTAAGGGGCAAGTAAGACGCAAGGTCGCGGCAAGCAAGCCGAAAGGTACGTTCAAGGTTCGTTCTGGGTACGTTCAAGATTCGTTCAAGGTACGTTCAAGGTACGGGGAAGTAAGCCGGTAGGTACGGGGAAGCAAGCAGAAAATAATGACAATTTTTAGTTGAAAGTTGAGAATTGAAAACTTGAATTTCTTAAATTTAGAGATACATGCCTTTGCTTTATCAAAGCCGAACTGCCGTATTGATGAAAACACAATTCTCCTTGCATATATTTACAAAGTGGCGGAAGGGGCTGAAGAAGAAACGCTTGTGGCGGTGCTGGTAGAAAATAAAACAACAAAGAAAAAGGAATTCAAAAAAAATATTGAGAAATAAAAATGAGAATAGATTTTCAAGGAATAAAAAAATGTGCCTTTCTAAATGGCAGATTATTTAACATCTGGAATTATTCTGAATTTGGATGGGGATATTATACCCAAAATGCAGAACTGGCAGAGTCATTTGGATTCAAGAAAGAGGATTACTTTGAAGAAAGCAAAACCTATTTCTTGCCAATAAAAGACATCGCCCATACAAGAGGCTTTTATTCGTATGTGTATTGCAAGTATAAGGGCTTTGAGTTCTTTGTACACTCATACAACGTTTGTAATGACAAACTGTTTTGTATATCTCCAGAATCTTATGAGGCTGCAAAAGTCTTAGGATTTTCAGATGGGGCGATGCGGTATGAAATGCCGAGCGCGAAAGTTCCCCTTTCAGAAATTGACGAAATCTATCGCAAGCGTCGCAAGTTAGACAAATTCATCTTCGATGTAGACCCAATAAAGCCGATATACAAAGACGGCAAGTGGCTAATAGAGCCGGATGAAAACGGCGTGTATGTTATTTAATATCAAATACCTTTTAACAAATTGACACTCGCTTCGGCTTCTTGCATCACCGAGACCGACATTTACAAAAATCAAGTCCTTGTAAAAAAAATTCCGCCCTCGCAAGTCATTAGGAGATGATGCGAAGGCGGGTTCCTATTCATAATTCAATCCAAAAAACTTTCTGCTAACGGATGTTGTTGTTACCACCAATCAACATTGAATGTGAGTCCTGCGCTGAAGCCCCATCTGTTCTTGAACGGGAAGTCGTCTTCCAGTCTCATATGCCATGCTTCGAACAGGTTGCGTTCGGCTCGGGCATAGATTCCTACCACCTCGCCGAAGTTATAGCAAATGCCGGCATTCAGTCCGGTGCTGCCGAAGAAGCTTGCCTGTGCTCCTACGAAAAAATCGAGTTTAGAAGGCAGTTTCAGCGTTTCCTGAAAGTGATATTTTAGCGTAAAAATGCCGTCCATGCCGTCGACGTAGTTCTTCTCGCCGTATTCGTCGTTGTATGGCTCAACCACGCGCGCTGCAATGCCTATCGACATATGGTCGGAAATTCCGTAGTCTGCACCAAATTCGCCGCCGTGCTGCTTTCCGAAGTTCAGATAGCCGACGTGCAGCTTGAAGTCGTCGTCGCCGTCGAAGGCCTGTGCCTTGCCGCTAAGTGCAAAGCCAATGAACATTACCATCGCAAAAAGGCGCAAGATTGCTTGTCTGTTGCTCGTTTTCATCGTCTTGTATTATTCTTTGATTGTGTATTTGCTTATGTATCTGACACGGCGGCGCTCGTTTGTCTTGCTGTTCTTTACCGTCTGGTTGCCGTGTACTATGAAGTTCTCGTCGTACCAGTGCATGCTGTCTGTGTATCTGGCTCTCTTTATGCTCTCGCCGTCGCCAATGGTCTCCAGAATCTCGGTGTTACGGTCTTTTACAACCTCGCCGTCCGAGTTGCGGAACAACTTCGATGTAAGTCGCTTTCCGTCGGTAAACACGGTGCTCACGTTGTTGCCCTTCAGACTTGCCGAAACGAATGCCTTTACAAAGAAAGGCTTTTCGCGAGGCTCCATCTTGAAGCAGTTGTCCCACACAATGTTTCCCTGATTGTCGAATTTTACAAGAACGGCATGTGTGTAGAAATATCCGTTGAACGTAGCGTAGACACCTCCGAAGCCGTCGCGCGTGGTGGTGTATGTAGGATAGTAAGCCTCGCCCAGATAGTAGTAATAGCCGTTCTCCGACATTATCTTGTGGCTTGCAATGTGATAGTTTAGGCTGTATTCCTTGCCGTTCTTCTCGGCCTTCTCCTTGCGTCGTTCAACCTTAGCCTTCTTCTTGCTGCTCATGTATTCTGTAAAGTTCTTCAGGTTCAGGAAGTTGTAGAACTTTATGAACTTAAACTTGTCTCCTTCGAGCTGGGCAAAATAGATGCCTTGCGCCATTCCTTCCTTCTTGTTGGTGTAAGTTCCTGTAAGAAAGTATTTTCCGCCCGACTTTGACACCGACGCGTTGCAGATGTACTCCTTCATGTCCTTTGTGAGCAGTATGCGGCTGCGTGTGCTGCCGTCGAGTCCGAATCGCATAAGATAGACATTCTCTTCTACCTTAACGAGCGAGTTTATCTCGCCGTCGATGATGGTGTTTTCGAGAATGAAGATTTTCTTGTCGCGCACTCCGTCGATGTGGATGTCGCTGTATTTCGTGTCGCCGTTTTTCAGGTTTACTATGCCTATGCGCTCAATCTTCTTCTGTGTCGAGTGAACACCAGATATCCGTTTTCTATGCAGAGGCTGCGCATCGAGCCTTTGTGCGTGTATTCGCCCTCAATAACGTTGGTCTTGTGGGTGTTGGTGTTGTATGCCACAATCAGGAACGAGTCGTCGCTCTCGCGCAGTATGCTGTAGCATATCTCCCTGTCACTTTCGCAGGTGTATAATTCCATGTCCTTGCTAATCAGCATCGAGTCTGTTGCCACCAGTTTGAGGTTGGTGTTGTAGTGCTGAATTTTGAACCATCGCTTGTCGTCCTGTGTCTTCTTGTCGAACATTTGTTCAAGCACACCATACTCGCCCATCGGAGTGGTGTATGTGTCTTTGTATTCGCGGTAGGGAAATTCCACACGCGCAGTTACTTGCGCACGACTTACAGTACTGCACAGCAAAAGTAGTAGTAAATAAATTGTTTTGTTCATGATTCTTTTTTGTCTCTAATTCAGCGCACAAAGTTATATCTTTTTGTCATATTTTTGTTGTTTTGTCTGCCAGCCAGTGTTGTTTTTAACTTTTTTTAGGATATTTTCAATATATAATGTGTAACCGATTTTTGTTGCTTTATCCAATAGTTAGTATTTTTGCCAGAAAGTTAAATTCTTCTACGGATTTAATTGGGAAGATATAAAATGAAGCTAAGATTTGTATGAACAAATATTTACAGGCAATAGAACGAAACGAAGTCAGGGATTTTCTCTTTGGCTATGGTGAGTATTTTGAGAGAAACTATGAATGGGGTGAAGAAGCTGGACATAATCAAGCACAAGCTTTTGGTTATATTATTAGTTATGGTGAGGAGATAGGATTTGATAAACTTTTTCGACGTTTAGAGTTTGACTTTACGTCGATATTGGAAAATAATGATATTTCGGCATTCGAATATGCCTATATGTTATATTATATTGAAGAGCTGTTTCACTATTATGCAGATACAAAAAGACGTCCGTTTGATTGGACTCCTTCCGATAGACTGTGTGATCTATATCGCCTCAACTTTGAGAGATTGAAAAATAGTGATTTATGTGAAAGCTATCTTAGTGAAGTTGACTTTCTGAAAAAAGAATACAATTATTATCTTTTAGAGAAAGCCCCTTATGAGCGGAATAGCAAGAATACATTGTTCGAAGTGCCGCAAGATACAGTAGGTGAATATGTAGTGCCAGAAGGTATAATAAGAATCCGCAATTATGCTTTTGATGGTTGCAGTCATGTAACTTCTGTCAAGATGCCCGATTCTGTGAGAAGTATAGAGTGGTATGCCTTCAAGGGCTGTACCTCGTTGGAGTCGGTATCCATTTCGCCGAATGTTGATTTTATAGGAGAAAATGCTTTTGAAGGCTGTACTAAACTAAAGTCTATTTTCATACCTGCAAGTGTAAGAATAATAAATAGTTATGTGCTTGATGAATGTATTTCGCTTTCAAAAATAGAAGTCGCAGAAGATAACAAGTATTTTGCATCAAAAGATGGAATGTTGTACAACAAAGATATGACAAGTTTGATAAAGTGTCCGTCTGCAATAGAAACGCATAATCTTGTTATTCCTGAAGGAGTTACGGCGATTGAGAGTAATGCCATATGTGGCAGTACAAAGATTAAGAGTATCCATCTCCCCAAAAGTCTTAAACAAATAAATAGGTCATCGATATACGATTGTCCTAATGTGAGTGAATTGCATATCGGAGTAAAGGATTTAACCAATTTTCACGTTGCTGATGGATTGATGAGTTTAGCTGACCAACAATGTGTATACTATGTGCCAAGTGATGCAAAGGTTGACGAATTGTTGCTGGAATATTGTAAAATAGTCAGAGAATAAAATTTGTTTTTACCCTTATTTGATTTTGAAAACTCTATAAAAACGCCCTCGCAATCCGAAACTTGCGAGGGCGTAATATCTTTCAAAAAAAACGTTATTTCTTGTTTTTCAGATGCTTGTCGAGGAAGTCGAGAGCCTTCTGCTGCATCTCCTTGCTGAAGAAGTGCGGACCGTTGCTTATAAAACTCTCGAAGTTGTCTTTTGCTCCGGCGGCAGTCCACACATCGCCCATAATCTGATAGGCATGGTTCACGCCGTCTACGGGGAACAGCTTGTCGGTTGCACCGTTCATGAACAGCGCGGGGCGCGGGGCTATGATGCTCGCCACATCGGCATAGTCCATCTTGCGCACCAGCCCCGGAATGAGCATGCAGTAGGCCGAGCCGCCCTTGTTCTGATTGTTGGTCAGCGTCATCAGGTTGTCGGTAGTGTTCATCCAGCACACGGCAACGCATGCCGCTACTTTCTGGCTTGCCGCCGCGCTCATCCATGCCCTGAACGAGCCCATCGAGAAGCCCATCACCGCAATCTTTGTCTTGTCTACCTGCGGCAGTGTTGAGACGAAATCAATGGTGTGGATGTCATCCCACGCAATGGTTGTGCCCAGCGATGTGCCCATCTGCAACAGGTTGGCAGAGAGAGCCTGCTGCACATCGTAGTCCGTTCCGCCCTCGGCGCGGCGGTCGCCCCACATCAGCGCATCGGTTACGAAGACAACATATCCGTGCTCTGCCAGGAAGTTGGCAACATACTGGTCGTCGTAGCATCGGTGGCACCAGTCGCGCGCCACGCTGTCGGTCTTGTGCGGCAGATTGAAGTGCGAAGGGTCGCACATCTTCTCCTTTCCTATGTCGAACGATGCCCCGTGGTCGTGAAACAGAACGACGGCAGGGAAAGGGCCGTCGCCGTTAGGCACGTACAGATACGACTTCGCCCTCGAATATTTGCTTATGTTGAATTCAAGACGGGCAATGCTGTAGCTGTAGCTTGCGTTGGCATCCTTGCCCTCGGCGTTGTTGCTCACGCTCACGGGCGAGCCGTAGGGATGCGAGCCGAACGCCATTGTGGGCGTTTCGGGCTGAAGACTGTTCATCAGTTCGGCGTATGCTGTTGTGTGCCAGCTCTTGAACTTAGTGCCCTTCTTGGCATTTCGCCATGCCAGCGGATATTTCAAGTCCTTCTTCAGCTCGTTGTAGAACAAGGGCATCGCCTTCTTTATCTCAAAGCAGCTGTCGCCGCTCGGGGCAGGCACATGCGGTTTCTTGCGCTGTGCCGAAGCTGAAAATGCGATGCTCAGTAGTAGTGTAGTAGCAATTAAATTTCTGATAAACATATTTTTCTGATTTAGTTAAATTATGGGCAAAAGTAGTAAAAAAATGTTTAACTTTACGCGAAATATTGAATACGATGAAGAAACTAACGATAATGTCTGCGCTGATGGCCGTTTTGATGTCATCAGCCAATGTTGCGGCCCAGTCGCGCCCCGGCAGCGAAAAGGCTTGGTTTGGAGTTAATTACTGTGCGCCCTTCGCCCACGGCTACCGCGTGCACCAGAGGCTTGGCAAGGATGCCAAGGAAGCCATCCGCCGCGATGTATACCACATCTGGCGCATGGGCATGAACGCCTACCGCATTCATGTGTGGGATGTCGAGATAAGCGACGAGAAGGGCAATCTGCTCGACAATGAGCATCTCGACCTTCTCGACTATACCGTGGCAGAGATGAAGAGCCGCGGCATCGACGTAACCCTAACGCCCATAGCCTTCTGGGGCAACGGATGGCCCGAGCCCGACGACCGCTCTCTGCCAGGATTCAGCAACCGCAAGGGCAAGGGCGAGATTCTGCTCGACGAGCCGAGCATCAAGGCTATGGAGAACTATCTGAAACAGTTTATGAAGCACAAGAACAAGTACACCGGAAACACTTATGCCACAGAGCCTGCGCTCGTTGCCGTAGAGGTGAACAACGAGCCTAACGAGGGTGCGTGTGCCGACAAGCAGGTTACCGACTACATAAACAGAATGGTAAAGGCTATAAAGAGCACTGGATTCAAGAAACCAGTGCTCTACAACGTAAGCGAGAACTCGCGAAAGGTTTCCGCCACGCTCGCCTCAAAGGCCGACGGATTTACCATGCAGTGGTATCCGCTGGGACTGTGCAGCGGCGAGGCGCGAAGGGAGAACTGCCTTCCGCTGGTGTCGCACTACAACATTCCCTTTGCCGACGACAAGCGTTTTTCCGGCAGACTGAAATGGGTTTACGAGTTCGATGCGGCCGATATGCTGGGCAGCTGCATGTATCCGGCAATGGCTCGCTCTTTCCGTGAGGCCGGATTCCAATGGGCTACGCAGTTTGCCTACGATCCGTTTTTCGAAGCGCCGGTCAATACCGACTACAATACGCACTATCTCAACCTCTGTTTCACGCCGTCGAAGGCGGTGAGCATGTTCATAGCCGGAAAGGTCTTTGCCGACAGCCGTCTGTCGCAGAAATTCCCCGATTTTCCGCAGAGCAACACCTTTGGATATTGCGAGATTGACAATAACAACGATGTGGTTGTGTACAACTCGCCTAAGGTCTTTGCCTACACGGGCAGTCTTTCTGGCAAGATGGTAAAACCAATGAAGCCCGACAGCCTCGACACCGTGGTGGGCGTGGGCAGCAGCGCGGTGGTGCGATATGGCGGCACGGGGGCTTACTTCCTCAACAAGGTAGGTGAGGGGCTTTGGCTTCTCGAGGTCTATCCCGATGCCCTTTTGTGCGACAATCCGTTTACTAACCACAACTCGGCCGAGCGCACCGTGTCGGTAATACAGAGCCATTGGCTGCCTATCACCGTCAGCCTCGATGGGCTGGGCGACGGCTTCACTTGTACGCCTCTGGCTCTCAACGACGGCATAAGCGCATCGGTAGTAAAGGCCGAAGGACGCACTTTCAGAGTTTATCCCGGCCGATGGCTTCTTGGAAGCAAGGACGGTACTTCTGCCGACATTCAGAAATTGTCAGAATTCATCCCGTGCCCGAGCAATGTAACTGAAGCAACGGCCGTTATCCATTCGCCGTCTTCGGTAGAGGTGGGCGGCACGATGCTTGTTGAGGCCGATGTGGCCCTTCCTCTGTCTGCTGCCGATGGCGGAATAAAGCACGACGATTTGTCGGCCGTGTGGCTTGTCGGCTCGGTAAAGGGCGGCCGTTATTTCCGCTTGCAGATGCGCAAGGAGCAGGGCAGTCCGTACCGCTATTCGGTCATGGTGGGCAGCGACATTCTTGCGCGCGACGGCGTTCTTGAATACAGTGTCATGCTCGAGTCGCGCGACGGCAGAAAGACGGCATATCCGTCGGGCATAATGAAAGACCCGCACCAGTGGGATTTCAGCACAAAGAATGTGTGGCGTACCGATGTTGTAAAGCCCGGCTCGCCGATAGAACTGTATAATGCCGTGGCTGATGTCGATGCCTTTCAGATGCGCTGGCAGAAGGGCTGCCGCTTTGCCTATTTGCGTGATGCTCTCGAGATTGGCATACAAGATGTTGCCGACTACCGTGAGCCGGCCGGAATGTTGTTGCAGGTGGCCGACAAGATTGCTGGCCGTAGCGGTTCGTTCGAGGCTCTCCGCCTCAAGTGCGAACGACTCTCTGCCGACCTCACTTTGCAATGGCAGGTCTATACCGCCGACGGTGCTTTCTACACCGCCGAGACGGCCTTGGGCAAGGGCGCAGAGCAGGCCGTTGTGCCGTTCGAATTGTTCCGCGAAGAGGCGTTGAAGCCAATGCGCGACGGCTATCCGTCGTTTGCCTACGCCATGCCGCAGCTCTATGGCAAGCCGCTCGATGCAAAGAACATCACCTCGGTTGTGGTGGGGCTAAAACCTCAGTCAGATAATGTTTGCATTGCAGTAAAAAGTATTTCGGCGGTTAATCCTTAAAAAAACAGATGTACAAAAGAAATAAAATCAAATGCTGAAATTTATTCTGAATCTTGTGCCGACTCTGTTGGTTACTCTCTTCGTATTTGCTGTGCTTTATGATGATTTCTTTGCTTTTCTTTTTGTGCTGATTCTTTTGCCGTTATTGTTCTTCGTGGCAGTAATCGCCTTTATTTCATTCATATATTCTCTTTTGGAAGAATATCGGTGGCGCAAAATCGTGTTGGGCTTGCACTTGTTTAATATTATTTTGTTCTTTCTGGCGTTTTTCCTTACCGAATACAATAAACCTGATTCTGTTGCCTATGACATGGAAGAGCATTATGAAGAAAACAAAGACGACATCTTTAAACTTGCAGATTATGCCCAACGTGCCGTAAACGACTCGTGCGAGCTAAGCATAGAGTATGACTTTTTTCGTCCGTATAACAATCATTTTCCCGATTCCACAGAATGCGCCTCTATTGGCCTGGACGACACAGAACTGGAACAAATAAAGAAATTGATACGAAAGGCTGACTGTAAGGGAATAAGTTTAAAGAAAAAAGGTTGGGCGGTGGCGTATTGCCGAAGAAACAGTTATCCTGAATCGTTGGATATTGAACGGATGGAATCTGGCGAGTCTGTCGAAATCTTATACAAAAGGGTAGGCATGGGGTCGTATTCATACAATATTCCTTTGCATAACACCCCAATGGATACGTGGAAAAAGCATGTAAAGTCGCTCTCCGAATATTCAACCATCGAGTACAACGACTCCGTAATATTCTTTTACGAAAGTGGAGCTGTCGGGAGTGATTTGTTTGTTGGTCGCGACGAGTATCTAAAATATAGGAAGAGAAAATAAAAAAACAACAGCAAATGTATAATTAAACACAAATGATTATACTGCAATATTTATGTTAAATATAGTAAAAGCAGAAGAAAATATTTAACATTTCGTGTTTGTCTTCCCCAAAACTTAATATCTTTGCAACAAAATCAGGAAGAAAGAAGAAATGACAAAAACATACAGAAGAGTATGTATCACAAATGTTTTTAACAACTATTACTGTCCGCTAAAAGTTTTAATAAGAAAAAAGAAAGGGCTGATTCCCTAATTGTGGAGTCAGCCCAAATTGTTACCTTTGTTTTTGCGACAAAACTTCAATAACATGAACAAAGGTACACATCTCTTCGGACAGCCGGTATATGGACAGGTAATAAAATGCCTGGACAAGGATAAAATCATCGAAATGAGCCGCAATAATGGCGGTTCTTTCTTCGGACAGCCGGCGAAACGGCACAGAAGCATGGATAAAACGCCTGAGAATCATCGATTCCACGACCATATCCCTCTTCTCTAATCTCATTTTCAAAGGTGTCGGCCGTCACCCAAAGACAGGAAAGAAGAAAGGAGGCATCAAGGTGCATGCCGTAATTTCTGCAATACAGGGAACAGGTAGTGGTATTCCGTAAAGGCGAGATTAACCATATTGCAAGGGATTGTTACGTATGTGGACATAAAGAAAGGCAAGCAACCGAAACTTATACGGTTGCTTACCAATGACTTTGATATGCCGCTGGAGACAATTGTCCTTATTTATCGGCGCAGATGGCAGATAGAGTCGCTTTTCAAGCAGATAAAGCAGAATTTTCCACTCAGATACTTCTACGGCGAGAGCAGCAATGCCATCAAGATTCAGATTTGGGTTACACTGATAGCAAATCTGCTAATGACGCTGCTGCAGCAAAGTTTGAAACGCAGGTGGAGTTTCTCAGGATTGGCTACCATGGTGAGAATTGTGCTCATGTACTATATCAATCTGGACTCATTCCTTGAAAGTCCTGACGAAGACTTGAAAAGAATGCTTGAAGAATGTGCAGAAT
>JAFZWM010000012.1 GCA_017617315.1 Bacteroidaceae bacterium | reverse complement strand
CTTTTTCGCGAGTTTCCTTGAGGTACTTTTCACAAGCTTCCTCGCTGTCGAAATGTTTTGCAAAATCCAACAACTTCATTTGACTATGATTTTTTCAATTGCAAAGATAATACATTTGGGGATATTGCGGATTATCATTTTACAGTATTACTCGCCATTGTAATTACATGCGTAGTTCTATTGAAAAATAAGAATGAAGGTAATGAAAATACAGTTCCGCCGGAATTGGCGAACGTCGAAAAGGTTGAAAATGGAATAGAACCAGCTATGTATGGCGCATGGCGACTTCTAAGTGTAAGAGACTCTTTGGGAAACGATGAGTCTTTCGACATTACTGGCAAAATTAGGTTGCATATATCTTCAACCGCTGTAGTTATAAAATCCTATTACGAAAAATCGGAATACAAAGAACTGTCGTCTAAATACAGTCTTTTTAAAGAAGACTCTTTAGATATAGATGCTTTTGAATCTTATACAAACGGCAAGGTCTTGTTACTGAAATATAAGAATGAAGTATATTGCCTATCAAAAGATTTTGGATCGAGTTTATAATCAGTAAGAAACTGTCTATTTCACCTCAAGCCGGTAGGCTTTGTTGCGGTCTGAAACAATCCTGATGTCCGAATTATGTTCAACAACAGGTCTGAGCCTTCGCACAAGCGTGTAGAGCGTCTCGCTTGCATCGGGTTTCTTAGGCCAGAAGGCGTCGCAGATCTCGGCTTTCGTCAGCGAGTGGCTTGGCGAGTTAAAGAACATCTCCATAAGCCTTTGCTGCATAGGCGTTAGCTGAATCTGTGTGCCGTTGGCAGTTACGAACCGTCCTTCGGCATCGTCGAAGCGCAGTCCGCCAAAACTGTTTTCTGCCGTTTCCGATGTCAATATGTTGCGTTTGTGCCATGCGTACAAAGCCCACAGCAGCGTTGCAATACACAGAGCCAAGGCTGGCTTCTGGTCGGACAGTCCGAAGATTGTGGCTTCCGAGCATCGGGCGTAAGCCCTGAACTCGCGCGAGCGAGCATCAACGGCAATGGTTGCCTTTCCGCGCAGTTCGGCAATCTGCAAGTGGCGGTTAAAGGTGCGTATCGTATCTTGGCTTATTATGTCGCTTTTCTGCTCGCGCATGGTCATGGCGAGTGCTCTGTCCATCTCGCGGTTTACCATCTGGCTTGCCGATTTGTAGCTGCCAATGCTGGCAAGGCACGACGAGACGATGAGTGCAAACAGCACAAAAGCAACGTGTTTTTGTTTCATTTCTATAGCAGATTAAGTTTTTTTGAACTACTGCTCGCAAAGATAACGATTTTGAAAACATCTGCCCCACAATGTAATCGATTTCTTTGCCCAATTAAATTATTTTTCCGATTTTTGCAACCTGTAATCTAATAATAAAACGAAACAAGATGAAAAAACTACTAATCTTGCTGATTTTCTCGGTGTTCTGCCTTGCAACCGTCAGGGCACAGGAGACTGACAGAAATTCAATGTCTAATGTCGACCAGTCGGCAGAGTTCCCGGGAGGCAGGAAAGCCATGCTCAAATTCTTTGCAGAAAATGTGGTGTATCCAGAAGAGGCTCTGAAACAGGATATTCAGGGATGCGTTCGCATTTCGGCGACTATCGACAAAGACGGCTCGGTAAAGAATGTCGAAGTTGTGGAATCTGTACATCCATTGCTCGATGCCGAGGCTGTGCGTGTTGTAAAGCAAATGCCAAAGTGGAATCCCGAAATGATGGATGGCAAGCCGATGTCTGTCACTCAGACAATTCCTGTCGTTTTCAAGACCGATTCTGCTCTGATGGTTAATCAGTTTGTATTGGAGAGGGGTGATAAATTACCCGAATTCCCCGGAGGTCTTAATGCTTGTTTGAAGTTTATTTCTGTAAATTTAAAATATCCGGCAGAGGCGGCAAGACGTAAAATTTATGGGCGTGTGGTCGTTAATTTTGTGGTAGGCATAGACGGCTCTATTACCAATGTCAATGTTGCAAAGTCTGTTCATTATATGCTCGCTGAAGAAGCTATACGCGTGGTAAAGAAAATGCCAAAGTGGAATCCGGGCATTATGAATGGAAAACCTGTGCGCGTGAAGTTTTCTCTGCCTATAACTTTCAGAATTCCAGAATCTCCATATTCAAAATAGTTGATGGAAATCTCTCCCCATTTATAAATAAAACTCTACGATAATGCAGATACCAGAACACAAACAAAGTTTGGAGGAACGCGTAAGCGAACTGGAGGCGCAGGTGGCCGAACTTAGGCAGAAAGTGGCGTTGCTGAGTGGCGAAGAGCCTGAAACCGTGCCGGTTGAGGCTGCCGAAATGCTGGTTGCCGAAGAAGTATCTGTTGTTGAGGAAGAAGCAGTAATCGACGAAATCGCTCCCGAAGACATCGTTGCCGACTCTGCCGTGGCAGATATCGCCCCTGCCGAGGCCGATCCCGAGCCGGAAATCGTGCAGATGGAAACCGCCGCTGACGATTTTCGCCCCGAAGAGCCGAAGAAGGAAGCAAAATCGCTGGAGTCGAAGATTGGCAAGCTGATTATTCCGGTGGCAGGCTCTGCGCTCATTATCTTTGCGCTGATTTTGTTCGGAAGCCTGATTCAGCCGCATCTTACCGACATGATGAAGGCCATTCTGATGGCTGTGGGCAGTCTGGCTGTTACCGCCTTTGGCGTGTGGAAGATGAAGCCAGTCAACCGCTATTACACTCTTTTTGCAGCCTTGGCAGGATGCGGCTCGGCTGCATGCTACATCACCGCGCTGGTGTCGCATTTCGTGCTCGGCGTTCTGCCCGAATTGGGGCTGATGGCATGCGTACTCCTCTGGATTGCCGTAATGACGGCACTCAGCCGCTTTAAGTCGCGGATTTTCTGCTACATCTGTTATGTCGGAATTCTGATAGCGGCTTACATGACCGTGCTGCGATGGGACGAATCGCCGATAGGACTGTGGGTGTATGTCGTCAGCGTTTCGGCTTTGTTCATGGCAAACGTAACCCGATGCTATAGGCGCGATGCTTGGCTGCTTATTCAGTATCCGCTTGTAATGTGGGCGATGTCTGGTGCTTATGACAGCAACACCCTTTCGCTGCTTGTCATCTTCATTACAACGGCCGCCGTCTTGGCCGGGCAGATAGCTTTCTACAGTCGCAACGTCGTGAAGAAGGCAATTTTCATTGCGCCAACCGTCCTGTCGTTTGTCGTGCTTCTGTCGTGTGCCGTAGGGGTCGGGAATGTCAGGGTTCTCGATGCTTCGTCTCTGTTTTTAGAGCACTTTGGCCAGCCTGTATTCAGCAATCATTGGGCATGGAGCATTCTGTTGAGCGTAACGCTGATAGGAATGTGTGTTCTGTATCTGAAATGTTTCCGCTTTTCTGGCAGTCTGATCGAAAGGGTTCTGATTTTCATCATGCTGGGCTTCACGGCTCTGTATGTTCCCGAACTGAATTTCGGAGCGTTCTACAACGGTTGGTGCAGCACCCATCTTGTTCCTGCCGTGGTGGCTCTTGGCATTGGTTGCTATTATGGTAGAAAGGAATTCAGATATTTAGGCTATGCCTATCTCTTACTCTACTCGATGGCGTATGTTCCTCGTCTGGAGATTCCTTATACAAGGGAAAGTTTGTCGTATAATTTAAAGTGCTGCACCTTTGTGTATTGGGCATTGTTGCTGGGCTTCGGTGCATGGATTTGGCGACGCTGCCAGACTACGGAAAAGAAGATTCTTCTTGGTTGCTATGGTTGGGGAATAATTGCTCTTACCATTGGCAATTGGGTTGATTTGGGATGTTGCTATCTGTTGCTTTGTGCATATTGTTTGGTGTTGATATTCAAGGTGTTGCCAAAACTGATGCTGGACGAGAAGGCTTTGAGTCGCGAGAACTTCATGATATTGTGCGCTGTTCTGTCTGTGGCTGTTCTGCTTGTCAGGGCATCTTACAGTCTGCATACAGGCTTGCTGTATATTCCGAGGGCTTATGGCAGCCCAATCATCGGACTTGCGGCATCGTTCGTACTTTTCACGATAGCCAATGCCGTAGCGTCGCGCAACCTTAAGATGCTCTCTTACGCTCTGTTAGCCATCAACTTGTGTGTCTGTGTCGACGACTCGCTCAGTCTGAACATGATGGCTTGGTGTCTTTATCTCGTAGGATTAGCGTGGTTCGTCTATTGTACGGTTCGCCATTACGCGCAGCTCGACAAACTCTGTCTGGCGGCGTTGGGACTGTTCTTTATCTGTATGCTCGGTATGATGAAACTTCTGAACATTGCTGAATGTTGGGCATTGAATGCTTTGTTTGTCATGGCTTGCGGCGTGTTCGGATTCTCGCGCAATCCGCATAGCGGAGAGGTCGAGCCGCTTTCGCACCACATCTGTAATGGTGCGCACGAAGTATTCCTTCTGATTGGAACATTCCTGCTCGTTTCATATCACGAGCCGCTCTTCTTAGGCCGTGCGATTGACGGCACGGAGACTGTCGTAACCGTTTTGCTCGTGGTGCTTACGCTTATGTTGGCAGTCGTCAACCTGAAGCGTGTGAATGGCCTTATGCGCTATTTCCCGGAGCATTTGGTGAGCATTTACAACGGCGGAAAATTTACTTGGGCGTTGCTCGTCATCTTGTGGCGTTTCTCGGCGGTGTCTTATCTCATTTCGCTGGCCGGAATCGTGCTTGCCATTGCGTTTATTGTTGCCGGATTCCGCTTCAGATTCAAGGGAATGCGCCTTTACGGCTTGGTGCTTACAATGTTGTGCGTGGGCAAGCTGCTGTTCTTCGACATTGTGTTCGACAATGCTTTCTATCGCCCAGTCAGCTTCCTTGTGGCAGGAATTCTGCTGTTCCTCATCAGTTACATATATTTCCGGCTGGAGAAGGGCACTTCAACTGGCGCGTCAGACGATAATATCTAACAAATACAAAAACTGATAGAATGAAAAAACTACTATTATTGCTGATTCTTTCAGCATTCAGCGTGACTATGGTTCATGCACAAAATGAAGACAGTGATTCTTGTATATATTGCGGAAATTGCGATATGCCCGAATATCCTGGAGGAATTAAGGCTTTAATGGTGGATATTGACAAAAAAATTAAATATCCCAAAGAGGCTGTAAAACAAAACATTTCAGGAAAAGTTGTTGTTCAATGTGTGATAGGTAAGGATGGTTCATTATCAGGTGTAAATGTTGTTAGAAAAGTTCATCCGTTACTCGATGCCGAAGCGGTGCGAGTAGTAAGTTCTTTACATAAACGATGGAAACCGGGAACTCAGTGTGGTAAGGCTGCCGCCGTTATATATACAATTCCTGTTCTATTTAGATTGAAAGATGGAAAGCCTGTTCGTTTATTTTCGAGCAAAAAAAACAATAAAAAATAGTTTGTTGCGCACTGATTGACTTTTGAAAGTCTGAAAAATAAACAAAAGAGAATCAGACTGTTATCTGCCTTGTGTAATATGATGTAAAGAAAAATATGGCGTCAATCGGCGGTTTTTCTACATTTGCAACCGAAAGTCCGGACAACTTAAAAGTTTTACAAAACCAAAAAGACTAAGAATAATGAAAAGATTAATTTTATTGTCGCTGATGGCTGCATTCAGCCTCGCGACTGTTCAGGCTCAAAAGACGGTTGTTTCGCAGAAGGAGCAGAAACCTGAGGTGTTTATGGTAGTAGAAAACATGCCCGAATATCCTGGAGGCAACGAGGCTATGATTGCATTCTTTGCCAAGAACATGAAATATCCTGCTGATGCGCAGAAAAACAAAGTGCAGGGTCGCGTATTAGTGACTTTTGTGGTGGAGAGAGACGGCACGATAACCGATGTGCAGGTTGCCAAGCCAACTTTTCCGTCGCTCGACGATGAGGCTATGCGCTTGGTAAAAAAGATGCCGAAGTGGAAGCCTGGCACTCAGAGAGGCGTTCCTGTTAGAGTTAAGTTCACACTCCCTGTGGTATTTAAATTGTAATGAGATATCTCGTTATCATACTATGCTTTGCGCTTGCGGCGTGCTCTTCGGAGCATTGCCGCAATGGCAAGCTGCTCAAAGCCGATTCTCTGTGTTTTCAGAATCCGCACTTGGTAGTCCGCGAGCTCAGTTATGTCGATGTAAACAGCTTTACTCTCGATGCCGACCGCGCCCTGTATTCGCTCGTCTTCACCGAGGCTGTGCACCGCGTTGGGTTCGCCCTCAAGTCCGATTCGCTCGTCGCCTTCAGTCAGCAGTTCTACGAGAAGAATGGCGACGACCGCCTGCTGGCACGCGCCTGTCTGCATCGTGGCATCATCCTCTACGGAATGCAGCGATACGGCGAGGCCTTCCGCCTTCTGAAGCGTTCGGAAGAAATGGCTCGTAATCTTGGCGACGATGCCATAGACTATGAACTCTTTGCCGTGATGGGCGACATCAACGATAATGCCAACAATAATTCTCTGACGCTCGATTATTACCATCGTTCGCTCCGTGCAGCCGAGCGCATGGGCAGTGCCGAGTGCATAGCCCGTCAGCTAAACAATATCGCCACGGTTTTCGACGAGATGGACGAGCCCGACAGTCTGAAATTGTATAACGACCGCTGTCTGCCGTTGCTCGACAGCATCGACGGAACGGTTCGAGCAACGCTTCTCTCAAACATCGGCAGTTATTATCTCCGAAAGGGAAATCTGCCTAAGGCAAAGGAATATCTGCTGAAATCAAAACAAACGTCGTATATCGACAAAACAATAAAACTGCTTGGCGATATTGCTGAAAGAGAGGGCGATATGAATCATGCGTGTATGTACTGGTCGCAGATGCAACTGTCGCTGAACAACTCAATCCGAATAGACTCGCATCGCAGGCTTATTGCCTATTACGAGCGAATGGCGTCTCAGGATTCGAACCACAGCAACATGTATTACGCTATGGCTCTGAATCTTAGTCAACGGCTTAACTTCTTCTATAGCGAAAATTACGAGAAGAGCGATGCCGCCGGAATAATAGACATGCAGCAGCAATACGACAAGCAGCAGAAAGAACGGCATCAGTACAGGCTTACAATCTGTTTGCTCACGGCTCTGATCATCGCAATAATAATTGCGGTGATTGTTGCGTGGTATTATATTGCCAGCCATCGCGAACTGGTTCAGATGCAGCGTCAGAAGGTTGTTCAGGCTCGCGAGAACTCGCGCCAGTTGAAGGATGTTGTGGCACGGCTTCACAAATCGGCTGACCGTGGCGTTCCTGCACCCGACGAGGACCTCAGCACTCTTGCACAGCTGAGTTATGCGGTATCTCCAGCCCTGCTCACGCTCTTAAAGCCGCTTGGCAGTCGCGAGCAAGCCGTTTGTCTGCTAATCCGCCAGCATTTTCAGCCAACCGAGATAGCCATTCTCACATCATCGTCTCCGCAGTCGGTAACAAACCTCCGTGTCCGCCTTCTGCAAAAACTGTTCGGTATAAACGGCGGTGCAAAAGATTTTGATTATCAGATATGTATGGTGTAGAATATTTTAGAATTTGATAGTAAAAACGGCAACAGTAACAGACAAACATGTAAAATTATTCTTTTAATTCGTGGCATAACAATTCTGTTGCCGTTTTACTATCGTCAGCGTAAGGCTTGGTTCTGTTCAAAAAGTCACAATCCTAAGTTATTTTTTCAACTTTCTTTTTTTTCAAATTAAGGCATTATCCCCAAACCTCACGGGCAATATCCTGAACCAATGCAATCTTTGCCCATTGTTCGTCTTCGGTAAGTTTGTTTCCTATCTCGCACGATGCAAAACCGCATTGAGGCGACAAGCACAAACGCTCCAGCGGAATGTATTTAGATGCTTCGCGAATTCTTGCGATTATCGTTTCGCGGTCTTCCAGCGTGGCATTCTTTGTTGTTATCAGTCCCAGAACCACCTTCTTGTCGTCGCTCACTTTCTTTAGAGCCTCGAAGCTGCCCGAACGCTCGTCATCGTATTCCAGATACAGAGCGTCCACCTTCTCGCGGGCAAAAACATAGTCGGCAACCGAGTCGTAAGGACCGCTCGTAAAGTAAGTTGAGTGATAGTTTCCTCTGCAGATATGTGTCGTAATCGTTAAGTCTGATGGGCGGTTCTCGATGGCTTTGTTGTTCACCTCCAGCAGTTGCTCCTTAATTGTATTAAGGTCGAGTCCTACAGATTTGTATCGCAATTCCGCCGCATCTCCAACAACTGCTCCCCAAGTGCAGTCGTCAAACTGAAGAATCCTTCCTCCTGCATCGTAAAACTGCTTGATGAAACTCTGATAAGCCGTTGCAACATCGGCAATTAGCTCTTCGTTGGTAGGGTAGAATCGGCGTGTATCCAAAAAGTTCTGCGGAATCAGAAACTGTTGGAAGAACTGTGCTGGCGAAGGAATTGTCAGCTTGGCAGCAACGCCTTCTTCCTCAAACTGGCGCAGAAAGCTGAAATCGTCGATAAACGGGTGAGGTTGGGCCAGTGGCTTGATTCTGCCAGTCAGAAAAGTCTTGTCGAGCGCAGCCATCTCGCCGTGAAACGGAACACCGCCGCCTTTGCTGTGTCCTACGCCTTCGAATCCCCACATAAAGTCCAGATGCCAATAAGTTCTGTTAAATTCACCGTCGCTGATAATCTTCAGCCCGGCTTCCTTCTGTTTCTTCACAAGTTGTTTTATTGCATCTCGTCTGATATTTTTCAGCTCGTCGGCCGAAATTTTTCCTTCTTCAAACTGCTTTCGTGCCTCCTTCAAAGCCGAAGGGCGAAGGTAGCTTCCTACATGGTCGGCACGCTGTGGTGCTGTTACTTTGGTGTTAAGATTGTTCATATTTTAATTCGATTGAGTATGATTTTATGGTTTCTGAAAATTGACGGCAAAAGTATTGTAAAACAGATTATCTTGTATCATAATTTTGTAAAATAAGGAAAATATGCTACATTTGTGCCGAATACAAATCTAATTACAGAATATTATTCTGCTCTTTAACAAAAAAGAAAAATGCTAAATTACGACGAACTCGACGAAACAGACCGTCAGATACTAAAATTATTGCAGGAAAATTCGCAGATGACAGTCAAGGAACTGGCTCTTGCCGTAAATCTCTCAACCTCGCCAACCTTCGAGCGCCAGAAACGACTCGAACGCGAAGGTTTCATCAAAGGCTACAAGGCGGTGCTCGATTCTAAGCGGATGAATCAGGGCATAATCGTTATCTGCAACATGCGCCTTAAACGCCATTCGCAGCTTCTCATGGACGAGTTTATGGAGGCTGTTCAGAACATCGAGGAGATAACAGAGTGCTACAACACCAGCGGCGATTACGATTTTACGCTTAAAATTTACACGCGCGACATGGAATCGTATCACGAGTTTATGCGCACAAAACTCGGAAACATCGAGTGTGTTGGTTCTTTTAACAGTGTTTTTGTAATGCGTGAGGTCAAAAATACTCATGGAATCCCAATTTTGTGATTCAGATTTGCCCAAATCAGTTTGATTTAGTCAAAAAATCCTGCCTTTATATTTAAATATATAATGTGAAATTCCCAGAAATCGGGAAAAAGTTTAAAAATCTTAAAATTTTCCCTCAAAAAGTTTTGCATTTCGGAAAAAGGCCGTATCTTTGCACTCGCTTTCGGGAACGATGCGGTCAGCAAGACTGACAGAGAGTCGGAAACGAAAGAACCAAGAAAGAGTTCATTGAAAGATTTACATAGACGAAGAAGTACAG
>JAFZWM010000011.1 GCA_017617315.1 Bacteroidaceae bacterium | reverse complement strand
CTTTTTCGCGAGTTTCCTTGAGGTACTTTTCACAAGCTTCCTCGCTGTCGAAATGTTTTGCAAAATCCAACAACTTCATTTGACTATGATTTTTTCAATTGCAAAGATAATACATTTGGGGATATTGCGGATTATCATTTTTTAGTTTTGTTCGGGATGCCTTCGGGATTCGTTCGGGTTTTGTTGAGCGGATTATCACCAAAGGTGGGAATAAAATTTATATCCCTTTTTGTTATGCTCTTGATTTCTTGTTGTTTTGTCTTTTTTTACATAAAATGGTTTTGAATAACAAACTTTTGTAGGAAGCACAACATTTTTATTACTAAATTCAAAACCATAAGGTATCAGACTTATTGTATATTTTAGACGAAATAACGCTATTGATTCATCGCCATAAAGACAGTCGCAGACTTTCCAACAGTCTTTCTTGGTTCCTTTTATGGGTGAAAACGTATTTATAGAAAAACCTCCTTCTGGCATTATATGTATGACACCATTATCTGGATGAACCAAAAAACTATGTTTCTTGAAAATCTCGTTAAAAAACAAAAACCAGTCTTCATCATCTTTACGTTCCAAAGAAATACCGACATACAACGGCGTTTTAGTCGGATTTACATAGTTGAAATCTATAACATCGCCAATAATATATTCGTTTTTTACAGAATCGATAATTTTTAAGCTGTCAACAGATTTGTAGTCGCTTGAATCAATCTTAATTTTACAGATTGAATCTAACCGCATCGGCTTGCCGCTTATGTCTTGTGCAAGGGATACGGTGCAGATGTACAACATCAAGACGAATGAGTAAATTCTGTTGCTTTTCATGCCCTTCTTGGTTTCTGTTTATTTCTTATTTTGCGTCCTGATATATGCTAAGGGTCTCTTCGCAATAGTATCTCTTGCCCTCGCCTGATGTTCTTGGCTCTGTTCCTCTCAGGTTTATGTCGGCCTTTCTGTTTTTGCCTGTTGTGTTGGGCTTTACCGTAATTTTGTAATACTGGAAAATCTCGTCGTGAACCACCTTCACGCACTTGAACCATTCGCCCTCTACGCTGTCCTTGGCTTCGTTGGGGGTGTATGTTGTTGTCTTCAGAGAATTGCCGTGCCAGTCGTAGTCGGTGGCGTTTATTATGACAGCTTCGTTGTTGGTTATATGAACCGAGTCCTTTCCGCCGTCTATGTCGAAGTTGATGGCACTGGCATCAATCAGATAGCCGTTGTAATAGTCGTTGTCTACGCAGTCGCAGAAGATGTTGGTAATGAGCGCGATGAAAATAACGACGATAGGTAATGTTTTTCTCATACGAATATGCTTTTTGTTGATAATCTTTAATAAGCGAACTTTATTCCGATGGTGTAGTAGCCCTGGCATCCGTAGCCCAGCTCGGAGAACACGCGTATGTGCTCGCCGCCAGCCTCAATGCAGAAAGGCGAAACCTGATAGGCAAAATAGGTGTCGTTCTTCGTTCCGCAGTTAAAGTTGAGGTCGTCGTGCGGATTATTGTCAATCTCCTTTGTGCGCGAGAAGCCAACCCCTCCGGCAACTCTGGCATAGATGGCAAAGTGGTTGAGGCTGACGACGTATAGTCTTGCCGTTGGCATGATGTAGTAGAAGTTGCGTTCGGATATCTCGGCAACGTTATCTTTAAAGTAATATTCGTTGTAGATCGTGGCTTGGTCGTAAATATCCTCAAGTCCGGCTTGCAGACCGATGCCCAGTCTGTTGGTAAGATTGTAGAGGTAGGTTAGGTTGTAGCTTTGTCCGAACGGGTGTTTGTAGTCGTTCGACCATCCGCTGCCGATGCTGCTTTTTGTCGGGCATGAGTCGAAATGGTTTTTCCGCGGAAAATAACCGAATCCAATGTCGAGGCAGAACTCGTTCTTTGGCGCTTGGCGCGCTTTGAAGAATTGTGCGTTGGCTGTCTGAGAGCACAGGAGTGCCGCGGCGACTGCCATTGTCTGAAAAATTTTCGTTGTCATTTAAAATTGTTTAAGATAATTTATGGCTTTCTTAGCCTTTGCTTCTGAATTTGCGATTGAATGTTGTGTTTTTTGCGTTTAGATGGTTGGCATAAACTTGAAAATCATCGCTTTTGCAAAGTACGGGATAATTTCTGATATCTGCAAATATTTTACAAAAAAACAAATTATTCGTTCGTAACCCATAAAATCAAACATGCGTATGTGGCAAGTGTAAACAAAACATAGGCAAATTCTAATTTTGTATTTCTTTGCTTTGTGCTTTTTTCTTTCTTGTATTCTTTATTGGCAATAATTATCAATTTCTTTATTTTGTCTTTATAAACATACTCAAGAATAATAAACAGAATAAAGTAGAAAAAAAGGAATAAACTTTTAATAAAGATATTATAAAAAGTAATTACACCATTCTTTTGTAGAATTTCAAATATTAGTCCTGTGAGTATAGAAAGCCAAATTGTCGTTATTGTTATGATATTATTCTCTATTGAAGAATTGTTGCCAGAAAATATTTCGTATTTATACAAAAGGACATAATATCTTTCAAATAAATTCATAATCCAAAGATTTAATATTTCTTTAAGTATTTAATCCACTCTTTTTCTGTCTCGAAGCCATATTTGCTCCATCCAAAACCGAAGAAGTAAGTAAACTTTTCGCCAGCACCAATACGGCTGAAGGCAAGCAGATGTCCCACCGCCTGACCTTTAGGTTTTTCGAACATCAGTTTCTCAATCTTTTCGGGCTTCGACACGAACTTGATACCTATATATATAACGCCGTTGCCCGCCTGCGGACTTTGTGTTGGCTCGTTGTAGCTCATGAATCGCCTTTGCTCGTCGATGCACACCTCGGTACTTGGCGCGTGAAGAACTATACCCGTTACGATGGCGGCATCGTGCGTAAGGCCCTCGTACCAGATCGTACACTTGCACAACTGCGAGCCCTTCCTGAGTTCGAGGATGCGATGCTCCGTAACATTCTTGTCGCCCCCGATGCTGAACGGCGTGAAGACAAGGTGCGCCTTGAACACATAAGGGCCGTTCTGCAAAATCTCGACAGACTTGTAGCAGTACGGGTAAATGATTTTTCCGTCCTCGTACAGAGCACTCGTTCCGGCTCCCAGAGTGGGGCCTACGGCATAGAAGTCGGCACCCTCGCCGTGGTCTAAGTGATAGGTTATGGAGTCTTGCAGGGCGTTTGCCTCCTGCTTCATGCCGTGCTTCTTAAGCTCGCCAATCCTCTTCCAGAATACAGGACTGAACTGGTTGCCATACCACTTGTTAAGTACAAGGTTGGGCACGCGCTTGGCAAAGATGTCGTAGCCGTAGAGATTCTCGTTTTTCTCCTGACTTTCAGGACCGTACAGGCGAAAGCCCACGCGGTCGTTCTCGAACGAAAGGTCTTGCCCGTGCTCGGGAAAGACTCTGCCGTAAACCCAGCTCTTCTGCGCATGGGCAAGTGTTCCGGCAATAAGAAATAAAATAGATATGGTTGTGCGTAGTTTCATAACGGATGCGAAGATAGTGAATAAAGTCAAAAAACGGAACGAAAAAGTAATCCGATTCTGAAAAAATGTGTAATTTTACATCTGGGCGAATATTGTCCGCCGCCTTTCTTCTTCGGGAAGGAAAATCTGCAAGACCTAAAAAATGCTTATGCTCAGAGAGTTATTATTCTTGGCTTCGATGCTGTTTACCGACATCAGCAAGGTGCGCCGCCTCAGGCTCAAGCCCATGACACACTTCCCCTTCAGAGGCTATCTGCTGCTGATGTGGTGCGGCATCATCGTGTTCCGGCGCGAAGACCGCAGCCGCATTGTGGCGATGATGCGCTCGGGCGAGTGGGACGGACTGCTGCGCCACGAAATTGTTCATCTGGAGCAGGCGCGCCGTTGCGGAGGGTGGAAACGGTTCTATCTTTCATATCTGTGGCAATGGCTTAAATGCAAGCCGTGGAAAAAGCCATATAAAAAGGCTTATTATGATAATCCGTACGAAAAAGAGGCGTATGGAAATTGACATTTGTCAATAAAATCGTGCTCGTACATCATTTTTCTCGTAAAATTGTATTCGGTGTGTGCGAAAACGAATTATTTTTGCAGCCGAAAATTATTAAGTGCAATAAAAACAATTTGTTTATGAAGAAATTTATTTTGATGCTGATTGTTGCTTTAAGCTTCAATACGGTTGCAATGGCGGGTGAGAAATTGGAGAATAAGTATCAGATTGCTATGGATATGAGTCAGTTGAACGCATACCTTGGCTTGTCTGTAGCTCAGTACTCAAAAGTTGAGAGCGTAAACAAATTCTTTACCAATCAGTTGACTAACCTTGCAAAGTCTACAGCAGCAAACAAGGAGGAGAGCATCCGCGTGGCAATAATGAACAACTGCCGCATGATGAAGCCAATCCTTGAGGAGGCACAGTATGCAAAGTACACAAAGATGCTTCTGATGATGGCAAAGAATGCAGGTATCGAAAACATCGAAATTCAGTAAGTAAAAAATATCTTTCCCCTGAAGCAGGCCGAAATTTTATGTGAATAAAATTTCGACCTGCATTTTTTTTATACATTATTATTGTAATTGCTTGAATTTTGCTAATTTTGCGCAAAAATCAATTTTATTCGAATAAAATGGCAGAAATTAAGAAGATAAAGACTGCTTTGGTGTCAGTTTTTCATAAAGACGGCTTAGAGGAACTTTTGGCTAAGCTGAACGAGGAAGGTGTGAAGTTTCTATCTACAGGAGGTACACAACAGTTTATTGAGTCTTTGGGCTATCCATGCCAGAAGGTTGAGGAGGTTACAACCTATCCTTCAATCCTTGGCGGACGTGTAAAGACCCTTCATCCAAAGATTTTCGGCGGAATCCTTGGTCGCCGCGAGCTTGAGAACGACCAGAAGGAGATGGCTCAGTACGAGATTCCTGAGATTGACTTGGTTATCGTTGACCTTTATCCTTTCGAGGAGACTGTAGCCAGCGGCGCTGACGAGCCAGCCATCATCGAGAAGATTGACATAGGCGGCATCTCTCTTATCCGTGCCGGAGCAAAGAACTTCAACGACGTTGTAATCGTGCCAAGCAAGAACGAGTACAAGCCTCTTCTCGACATCATTACAAAGAACGGCGCTCAGACAACAAAAGAGGAGCGCAGATGGTTCGCAACACGTGCATTCGGCGTGTCTTCACACTACGACACAGCCATCCATGCTTATTTTGAGGGCAAGTAATTAACAATATAAATCTGGGGAAAAGTATAAATGGGATTTTTTTCGTTTGTCCAGGATATCGCGATGGATCTTGGTACTGCAAACACCATCATCATATCTGATGGCAAGATTGCAGTAGACGAGCCGTCGGTGGTAGCTCTTGACCGCCGCACCAACAACATGATTGCCGTTGGCGAGAAGGCCAAGATGATGTATGAAAAAACTAATGAGAATATACGCACGCTGCGTCCTTTGCGCGACGGCGTGATTGCCGATTTCGACGCCTGCGAGAAGATGATGCGCGGTCTGATAAAGATGGTTCACTCTGGCTCGCACCTGTTCTCACCTTCGCTAAGAATGGTTATCGGCGTGCCTTCGGGCTCTACCGAGGTTGAGCTTCGTGCCGTGCGCGACTCTGCCGAGCATGCCGGCGGACGCGACGTCTATCTGATATTCGAGCCAATGGCTGCTGCCATCGGTATCGGTCTTGACGTTGAGGCTCCAGAGGGCAACATGGTTGTTGATATAGGCGGTGGCTCTACCGAGATTGCCGTAATATCTCTTGGCGGAATCGTATCTAACAACTCAATCCGCGTTGCAGGCGACGACCTTACAGCCGACATTCAGGAGTACATGAGCCGTCAGCACAACGTAAAGGTTAGTGAGCGTATGGCAGAGCGTATCAAGATTCATGTAGGCGCAGCCCTTACCGATTTGGGCGACGATGCTCCGGACGACTACGTTGTTCACGGTCCTAACCGAATAACTGCGTTGCCAATGGAGGTGCCTGTATGCTATCAGGAAATTGCTCATTGCTTGGAGAAGAGCATCTCGAAGATTGAGACAGCCGTGCTTACTGCACTCGAGAATACTCCACCAGAACTGTATGCCGATATTGTTCACAACGGTATCTGGCTGAGCGGTGGCGGTGCGTTGCTGCGTGGACTCGACAAGCGTCTCACTGAGAAGATTAACATTCCTTTCCACATTGCCGAAGATCCGTTGCACTCTGTTGCCAAGGGTACAGGTATTGCCCTGAAGAATGTTGACAGATTCTCGTTCCTGATGTAAGAGAGGATAAATTAGTTCGCTGCAAGTTTTTAATATTATAGGTGATTAGTGCGATAAAATCGTGCTAATCACTTTCTTCTATGATATGAACCGACTTCTTGAATTTATTAAGAAATATAATTATTGGTTCCTGTTTGTCTTGCTCGAGATAATAGGAATAATAATGCTGTTCCGTTTCAACAATTATCAGGCAAGCGTGTATCTTACGTCGGCAAACGCCGTTTCGGGCAAGCTGTACGATATGTCGAGCGCGGTAACATCGTATGCCGACGTAAAGGAGCAGAACCGCGAACTTACCAGACAGAACATCCTTCTGGAGAATCAGGTGGCACAGCTTAGACTGAAACTCGAGAAGATGAACGGCGACAAGGAACATGTTGACAGCAAGGAGAAGGCGATAGCCTCGCTCGACGGATTCACCCTGCTCGAGGCACAGGTTATTAACGCCACAACCAACAAGGTGCGCAACTATCTGACCATAAACAAGGGTTACAGAGATGGCGTGAAGCCTGAGATGGGCGTGGTTGGCGGCCGTGGCGTTATTGGTATCGTGTATCTTACGTCGGCTCACTATTCGCTTGTCATTCCGTTGCTTAACGAGAAGTCGAACGTTAGTTGCCGCATTCGCGACCGGGGATATTTCGGAACACTATCGTGGAGCGGCGGAAACACTCAGACGGCATGGCTCAACGACATTCCGCGCCACGCCCGGTTCAAGGTTGGCGACTATGTTGTTACCAGCGGTTTCTCTTCGGTCTTCCCCGAAGGAATGTATGTGGGTAAGATTGAGAAGGTTTTCTATTCGGCCGACGGTTTGTCGTACCAGTGCCTGGTGCGCCTTGGCACCGACTTCGGAAAGCTTCGCGATGTAAACGTATTGCTCAGTCCGCACCTTATGGAGCACAAGGCTGTTGAGGATTCTGCACGAATGGCCGATTTAAAGGAGATAAATTGATATGATACTTCAGTTATTAAAACTTGTTGGAATTACCATAATATTGCTGCTTACGCAGTCGCTGGTGCTTAACCATATCCATTTTCTTGGATATGCAACGCCGTTGATTTATGTGTACGCAGTACTGAAGGTGTCGCGTTTCACCCCAAGATGGCAGCAGTTGCTGTTCGGCTTCTTCATAGGCTGGGCAGCCGACACGTTTACCGATACAATGGGCGTTTCGGCTATCGCGACTACGGCTCTGGCCATGTTCATGACACCGGCCCTGAACCTTTTCGTCGATGCCGACAACAACGACGACTTTGTGCCGGGAACCGACACTATGGGCTGGAGTGCCTATGCCCGATTCCTGTTCGTGGCGGTGCTCTTTCATCATATATTATATTTTCTTGTCGAGGCGTTCTCGTTCAGCGACTGGAGCGGAATGCTTACAAGCTGCATGGCGAGCGTTGCGCTTACATGCGCACTTATAATGGCTATTGAGGCCGCATTTGCGAGAAAGAGATGAGAAGAGGCAGCAGCTATAATCTGGAAAAGAGAAAGTTCGTGGTGATTGCGATGACATTGCTCATCGTGATCGCATATATTATGCGCCTTTTCTTCCTTCAGATTATGAGCGACGAGTACAAGCAGCATGCCGACAGCAACGCCTTCCAGAACAGAGTTCTGTATCCTACACGAGGAGCGATAAGCGACCGTAACGGAAACGTGATGGTTTACAACCAGCCGGCGTATGATGTTATGGTGGTTATGTCGGAGATTGAGAATCTTGATACGCTCGACCTCTGCAACGCGCTGAATATCAGTAAGGATTTCTTCGTAAGAAGGATGGCGATAATCAAGGACCGCAATAAGAATCCGGGCTATTCGCGCTACACCCAGCAGATTTTCCTGAACCAGCTTTCGGCCGAGGAATTTTCGGCTTTCCACGAGAAGATGTTCCGCTTCAAGGGCTTCTACACCCAGAAGCGTTCAATACGCGAGTATGCCAGCGGAATAGGCGCGCACATCCTGGGCGATGTGGGCGAGGTTTCGACTGCAAACATCGAGGAAGACCCTTACTATCAGGGTGGTGACTACATCGGAAAGCTCGGCGTTGAGAAATATTACGAGAAGGAACTGCGCGGAACAAAGGGCGTGGAGATTCTTCTGCGCGATGCGCGAGGCAGAATAAAGGGACATTATCAGAACGGACGATACGACAAGCGCCCTGTTCCCGGCAGAAACCTTACACTCGGACTCGACAAGGACTTGCAGGCTCTTGGTGAGAGGCTGATGGAGGGCAAGATTGGCAGCATCGTTGCCATAGAGCCGTCGACAGGCGAGGTGCTGTGCATGGTTTCAGCCCCTTCGTACGACCCGAGAATAATGACTGGCCGACAGCGCGGAAAGAACCACCGCATGTTGAGTGCCGACCCTCGCAAACCGCTGCTCAACCGTGCCATCATGGGACAGTATCCTCCGGGCTCAACCTTCAAGACATCGCAGGCTCTCACGTTCCTGCAAGAAGGCATCATCACGCCCGAGACATCATATTCGTGCAGCCACGGATTCTACTTCAAGGGCTTGCATGTAGGCTGCCACGGACACGCATCTCCGCTGCCGCTTCAGCCTGCTCTCGGAACATCGTGCAATGCCTACTTCTGCTGGGGACTCTATCACATGATAAACAACAAGCACAAGTACGGCCGCGTTCAGAATGCCATGACTGTGTGGAAGGACTACATGGTAAGCATGGGCTTCGGCTACAAGCTGGGCATCGACCTTGCAGGCGAGAAGCGCGGACTTATACCTAACGCGCAGTTCTACGACAAGGCTTACAAAGGCTCGTGGAACGGCTTGACAATCATCAGTATTTCGATTGGTCAGGGCGAGGTGAACCTTACGCCGCTGCAAATCTGCAACTTGTGCGCAACAATAGCAAACAGAGGATATTACATCACTCCTCATGTGGTTAAGAAGGTCGAAGGTCAGGACTTGGACCCGAAATATACCGAGAAGCATTACACCAAGGTGAGCCGCAAAAACTATGAGGTTGTTGCCGGCGGTATGCGAAGAGCAGTTCTGGGCGGAACATGTACCGGCGCAAGAATTCCGGGCATCGAAGTGTGCGGAAAGACTGGTACGGCGCAGAACCGCGGTCACGACCACTCGGTTTTCATGGGCTTCGCTCCGATGAACAACCCTAAGATTGCCGTGGCTGTTTATGTTGAGAACGGTGGTTTCGGTGCCGATTATGGTGTGCCGATCGGCTCGCTTCTGATTGAAAAATATATAAACGGAAAATTGTCGCCTGCCAGCGAGGCCAAGGCCGCATTGTTCCAGAGTAAACGAATAAGTTATGGTGACAGGCAGAGATAGGGAGAATAGTCTTTTCAAATCCATCGACTGGATTTGCATCATCATTTATCTGCTTCTGCTTGCCGCGGGATGGATAAGCGTCTGCGGAGCAAGCTACGACTACGGACAGACAGATTTCTTCAGTTTCGACAGCCGCTCGGGAAAGCAGTTGGTGTGGATTGGTCTGGCGGTGGTAATTGGCTTTGTGATAATGATGCTCGAGACGAAGATTTTCGAGATGCTTGCCCATGTATTCTACGGCGCGATGCTTGTCCTGCTTGCCGTCACCATTGTCATTGCGCCCGATGTGAAAGGCTCACATTCGTGGCTCGTCCTCGGTCCTGTAAGCATTCAGCCGGCAGAGTTTGCCAAGTTTGCCACGGCGCTGGCTGTGGCTAAATATATGAATACGTTCCAGAATCCCGAACTCGACTGGAAGACGCTGGCTCGCAGCGCGTTGTTCGTCCTCACGCCGATGATACTCATCGTGTTGCAGAACGAGACAGGTTCGGCTCTTGTGTATCTGGCGTTCTTCATAATGTTCTATCGCGAGGGAATGCCCGGTTCGCTGCTTTTCTGTGCGCTGTCGGCGGTGCTCTACTTTGTTGTTGGGGTGCGCTTTCGCGAGGATATGATTTTCCCGGGATATTCTTCGGGCGGAGGCTCGGCTCTCACATCGGGTGGCGAGTTTGCCGTTCTGCTGATGATTCAGATTTTCGTTACCGCCATGGTCTTTGTTTACACAAAGGCGTTCAACGTGTTCAAGATTCTGGCAGGTGTTGGCATCGGCGGAACTGTTCTGGCTATCCTCTTCTCGGTCTTTGCCATTCCGTATAACGTGGTATGGATGCAGCTTATTCTGCTGCTCGCATCCATCGGCATAATGCTCTTCTACGCCTTGCGCGACCGTATTGTTGAATATTATTACATCGTGCTTTTTGCGTTGGGTTCGGCAGCTTTTTTCTATTCTTCCGACTACGTTCTGAACAACGTGATGCAGCCGCATCAGCAGGCGCGAATACGTGTGGTTCTGGGATTGGAAGAAGATCTCTCGGGAGCTGGCTACAACGTTAATCAGGCTAAGATTGCCATCGGTTCGGGCGGACTAACGGGAAAGGGCTTTCTGAACGGAACGCAGACTAAGCTGAAGTATGTTCCGGAACAGGATACCGACTTCATCTTCTGCACCGTGGGCGAGGAGGAAGGATTCTGGGGCTGCTCGCTTGTGCTTGTGCTCTACGCCTGCCTGATAATAAGGCTTGTGATTATGGCAGAGCGGCAGGTCGACCGCTTCGGGCGGGTTTACGGTTATTGTGTGCTGAGTATCTTCTTGTTCCACTTGTTCATAAACGTCGGAATGGTGCTCGGACTCACTCCCGTAATCGGTATTCCGTTGCCGTTCTTCAGTTACGGCGGTTCGTCGTTATGGGGCTTTACCATCCTTTTGTTCGTATTCTTGAAGATTGACTCCGGCTGGAGCGCAAGTAAAAGATAGATTATGACGGCATTTTTTCGCTTTCATTGCAGACGGAAGGCGAAAAAATGCTATTTTTGCACCTGCATTATGAGGGCACTCCGATTGTGTCCGTATCATGTGCTTCTAAATCCGCGCATGAATCCCGATGCTGCATTTTCAATTATCAGGATTCATGGCATATTCCACTTTTTATGGCGCAGGCGAGGCGGCCGAACGCATCTCGCATCTTGCATCACGGCAGAAGCCGTTTCTTTTTGTAGCTGACTTCGAGTGCTACGAGTTCATCATCGTAGAAGAACCGTTGCATCAGACCGATGTCTTTTTCGACATTCCGTCGGCATCGAATGTGAATAAAGACCAGTTTCAAACGCTTTATAACAAAGAATTTACGTTCCAACCGGAAAGTTTTGAGCGATACAAGCGTCGTTTCGACATCGTTGAGAAAGGACTCCATCGGGGCGACTCGTTTCTGACGAATCTCACCGTTAAAACGCCCGTTCAGACGGATTTGAGTCTGAAAGATATTTTCATGATGACCGAAGCCCGATATTCTCTCTACATTCCCAACCGTTTCGTGTGCTTTTCGCCCGAATGTTTCGTAACGATAAGCTCGGACGGCAAGATTTCGACACATCCGATGAAGGGCACTATCGATGCCGACATTCTCAATGCCAAAGACGTTATTCTTGCCGACAAGAAGGAGAGCGCCGAACATGCTACGGTGGTAGATTTGCTACGAAACGACCTTAGCATGTTTGCCGAGAAAGTCCGTGTAGAACGCTACCGATATTCAACCGAACTGCAAACCGACCGCGCGCACATCTTGCAGATTAGCAGCGAAATATCAGGTCGGTTACCGCAGGATTGGCGGCAGAATCTCGGGCTGATAATAACTTCGATGCTTCCGGCAGGAAGCGTGTCGGGTGCGCCAAAGCCACGGACGCTTCAGCTAATAAAAGAAGCCGAAGAAGAACCACGGGGATTTTATTCTGGCGTGTTCGGTTATTTTGACGGTCTTTCGTTCGATAGCGGAGTGATAATCAGATATATAGAACAAGATAAGAACGGACGCAAATTCTATCGCAGCGGCGGCGGAATAACGGCGATGAGCGATGCCCGAAGCGAATATGACGAGGTGATTGAGAAAATCTATCTTCCTGTCAGAAAGCCGACTTTTTCGGAGGTTATTTGCATCATCGACGGGCAGCCGCAGCATCTGCCTTATCATCTTAAACGAATGGAAAAGACCATCCGCGACATCTATAATAAGCCGATGCCCCAACTCCAGCTCGACATTCCCGACGAAGCGCGGAAAGGTCTGTTTAAATGCCGTATTGAATACGACGACACTATTCTTTCGGTAGTTTTTTCACCATACAAGCAGAAGGTGCGAAAGAGCATTGCCCTTGTCTTCGACGACAACATCTGCTATAAGTACAAAAGTACCGACCGCCGTCAGTTGGCGCGCCTTGTGCAGCAAGCCAAGGCCGACGATGTTATAATTGTCCGCAACGGAATGATTACTGATGCCAGTTATTGCAACCTTGTATTCGAAGATTTCGACGGAAACCTTTTCACTCCGTCGGATGCTCTGTTGCATGGCACTTGCCGTCAACGACTTATCGACGACGGGGTGGTGAAGGAGCATCCCATCCGTGCCGATGAACTACGTCGTTACAAAAAGGTAATTTTCATCAATGCCATGATGGATATTTGTGATGCGCAGCGCATGGCGGTAGGGCAGATTATAGGAAAATGATTACATATCGTAATAGTCATATTCAACAAAAAAACATTTGTTGTTCTTATTCTCAAATCTCAAATCTATGATGAGGCTGGAATTCGGAAGATAGATTGTTTCTGTTGCTGTGTCCCTTTTTCCTGATATTTCACTCTAAATTCCTTATCCTTTCTAAGTGCTTACACCAATATAGTTGCTCACAGATTTCGGCATGCGACCACAAATATTCTAAGTTCTGCATTTCTCCCGTAGAATCTATTTTTTATGACATCAGAATTGCCGCCAGGAATTATCTCAGCCATACGAGTAAGGGCAAACAAAGAATCTTCATGGAATTTCTCTATAAATAATGAAAAATCTTCTTTCTTGTCCAGTTTTGAGTAGGAATAGTGTCTTTCGGTCGTAGTTTCTTGTGTCTTGCTATTTGAGCAAGACGCCAAATAATGATTGTCAAGATAAAATAAATGATATTTTTCATATTACATAGTGTCTTATGAGCCTTGTTTTTGCTGTAAATATACAAACTATTTTTTTGTAGAAGTCTGTTTCATGGCAATATTTTGAAAAAACAAGAGGAAAAAGGTTGGCATTATGTTAAGTCGCATTTGCCGCTCATCTTCTGTTCACTTGCTACCGAAGGGACGCAAGAATTCCCACCGCTAAAAAACAGTCATTAAAAGAGTAATTTCTTGTCGCATAGCGACAATGCGAGTTGCAAACTCGCGTATATTGATGCAGCCAAATTACAAATTCGGCAGAACATAGGTTTTACAAACGACTGGCAGTTTATTTGGGAAGAAGGAGCAGAGTTTCATACTAACCCTAATTGCTACATTGGCAATTACCTGTTAAGGGTTAACTAATTCTGATTCTCTACCGTTAGTCTACCCTTATAAGTTCTTCCTCGTACCTTTCGGCTTACTTGGATGTACCTTGAATCTACCTTTCCACTATTTTGTATTTACCAAAAGGCAAAAAAGCCTACTTTTTCTATAATTTTGAATCCTTGGCAGAATTGATAATTGTCAACTGTCAACTATGAATTATGAATTATAAATTGTCATTTAGAGTCACGATTTTTTCAACTTTCAAATCTCTCTAAAAGAGTCAACTGTCTCTAAGTTTGCCGAAGAAAGCGGCGCAGCCGCATAAGAAAGCATTTTTCAAGTTTCAAGTTTCAACTTTCAAAGAAATTGTCAACTGTCTTTAACTGCCAATTATCTTAAAACAGTTTTCAACTTTCAAGTTTCAATTTTCAAGTCCTCATTTTCAATTGCAAATTGCATCAATATACGCTTTCTCGAACCTACCTTCTCGCTACCTCCTTGCTATCCCCTTGCTATCCCCTTACTATCCCCTTGCTACCCCCTACCTAAAAAGGAGTTTTTTGGCCATCTTTTTGCATAGTAACGCCCTGTTTTGTATATCTATACCAATTAAATATACATTATTCTGGCTTGCATTTATGAATGTTGTTATATCACCAAATTGAAAATTCTGATTGTTTCCATTTTCAACTCTCTTATATACACGATAACATTCCTTGTTCGAATCTTCTTCCTGAAAAAATATTATTCTGCCTCGACTATTTTCACGCCGATGTCGTGGATGCCGTTTAGCAGTTCGCTGCGCATGTTGTGCGTAATTTTTATTGTTGATTCTTGACCTTTCTTTATGTTAAAAGTGCCTATCGGGTAGGCATATTGCACCGTGCTGATGCCGTTTCCCTGAATGTCGCCTGTTTCGTTAAGAATTGTACACTTAACGTTCTGTTTAACAAACTTTGTGCTGTCGGCAAAGTTGTGCTCGGCTTTAAGCCACAGAGTCTGGTAAGGATAGCGCGAGTTTGTACGCACCTCTACCTGAACCTCTACCTTGCGGTCGGTCCATACGGCAGGGAGTGTGAATTTTGCTGTGTCGTCCTTCTCCCACTTGCTGTTCTCGATAGAATGGAAAGAGTGCAGTAATGTTTTGTCATCACTGCACGCCGAAAAAAGTATAATAAGACACGCTGCCAGCACACTATTGCTGAGCAGGCGTGTTATTGTTTCTGTTCGCATCATTGTTTCTGTTGCCATTGTTTTTATGGCGTGGTTCTCTCGGACCGCGATTGTTGTTTTTTGGTCTTCTCTGTTCGCGAGGCTCGCCCTGCTGGTTGTTGTTTGGCGTTCTTGGCTGCGCGTCTCTCTGCTGGTTGTCGTGCTGAGGACGATGCTGCTTTTGCTTGCGTGGCTGACCGCCTGCGTTCTGCTGCTGGCCTTCGCCGTTTTGCTGGCGGTTGTTTGGCTGACGCTGCTGGTCGTTAGGCTTGCCGCCGTTGTTAGGCTTGTTTGCGCCTTTTTTCTTCTTTCGCTTGTTGCGGTCGAAGCGTGTAAGGCTGTCCTGCTCAAGAATGTCGATAGGCTTCTTTGGGTCTGAAGAATCGCCGCCGCTGGCAAGCTGAGCCGGCTTCTCGCCGTTCTTGTTCATGTTTATTACCTCGAAGGCGCGCTTCTCGCTGATGGTTACGAGATTGGCAGCGATATTCTTGTCGGTAGAGTAGGTTATCATGCCCGTAAGAATGTCGCACTTGAACCAGTAGTAAGTGCCGTCGATTGTCTCTAACTGAATCTCCTTTGATGGCAGACGGCGCGAAGCCTCTACATAAGTATCAACCTCGTAGTTCATGCAGCACTTCAGCTTAGCACATTGTCCTGCCAGTTTCTGAGGGTTTAGAGATATGTCCTGAAAGCGTGCCGCGCTTGTGCTCACGCTTATGAAACTCGTCATCCAAGTGGCGCAGCAGAGCTCGCGTCCGCAAGGACCGATACCGCCAATTCTGCCGGCTTCCTGGCGCGCTCCAATCTGCTTCATCTCGATGCGCACATGGAAGGCATCTGCCAGAACCTTGATGAGCTGGCGGAAGTCTACGCGCTCGTCGGCAATGTAGTAGAAGATGGCCTTGTTGCCGTCGCCCTGATACTCAACATCTCCGATTTTCATGTTAAGGTTGAGGTCTTTGGCAATCTGGCGCGAACGAATCATGGTGTCGTGCTCCTTTGCCTTTGCTTCCTCGTATTTCTCCATGTCAACCGGCTTTGCCTTGCGGTAGATGCGCTTTATCTCCACGTCTGGCTTTAGGTTTGCCTTTTTCATCTTTAGCGGAACAAGGCGGCCGGTAAGCGTTACCGTTCCGATGTCGTGTCCCGGGCTAGACTCAACGGCAACGATGTCGCCCGCAACGAGGTCGAGTTTGTTTGAGTTGCGGTAGTATCCCTTTCGGGTATTCTTGAACTGCACCTCGACGTAAGGGCTCAACTCGTCGTTGTTTGGAATGTCGGCGAGCCAGTTGTATGTGTTCAACTGTTTATTCTGTTTGCAGCAGCCGCGGCATGAAAGACCTCTGCCGGCTCCGTTCAATTTAAATTCGCTCATATATTGATGTTATGTTTTTATGAGCACAGTCATCTTTAGTGCAAAGTCGAAGAAGACAATCTTCGGGTTTACGTTTTGCATTATATGTATCTGTGCTTCAGAAAGTTCGTGCATAAGTCCAAGGATGTTCCTCTCGTTTATGAAAGGCGAGAACTTTATTGCAAAGTTACTTTCTTCATTGTTCATTGTATTCAGTTCCTTCTTGTGGAAGTTGTTTATGAAACTTTCGCGGAGCATGTGCTGTGCATATTCCAGAAAGTTCTTCTGCTTTTCCTTTCCCTTCGATGCCATAGCCTCGCTCCATTGCTTCATCTCCTTTGCCTTGCGCATGTACGACAGTCGCATAATGAGCACGAACATGTCGAAGTAGAACTTGCGGTCGTCGTTGGTACTTATCTCCTGACGCGCCCTCTGATAGCTTCCGCCCGAGGCGAGGGCTATGCCTCGTGCCACGCTCTCTTCCATTCCGAAGTTCTGCGTCAGCGCCTTCTGTATGTCGTCGGGGCTGAGTGCCGGGATGTCTATGCGTTGTGTTCGGCTGGTGATGGTAGGCAGCATCTGCTCGGGCTGTTCCGAAACGAGCAGGAAGACCGTCTTTGCCGGCGGCTCTTCGAGGATTTTCAGCAGTTTGTTGGCACATTCGGTCTGCATCTTCTCGGGCAGCCAGATAATCATTATCTTGTATCCGCCCTCGAACGATTTTAGCGACAGTTTTCGCGTTATGCTCTCGCTCTCGGCTGTGTAGATGCTCGGCTGCTTCTCTTCGCCCATGGCATTCATCCACTCTTCGAGATTCATGTATGGGTTGGCAAGAACGGCCTCGCGCCACTCCTTCACGAAATCGTCGCTCACGGTAGTGGTGCTCTTCTTGACCACCGGAAAGACGAAGTGCAGGTCGGGATGCTCTAGCTTTGCCGCCTGCTTGCACGAGGGGCATTGTCCGCAGGCATCGCCGTCGGCCGGATGCTCGCACAGCAGATATTGCGCGTAGGCCAGAGCCAATGCAAGTTTTCCGCATCCCTCGGGGCCGCAGAAAAGCTGGGCATGGGCGATGCGATTCTCCTTTATCTCTTGCAGAAGTTTCTGCTTTACAGAGTCCTGGCCTATTATGTTGCTGAAAAACATTCTGTTCGTTCTCTCTTTCTTGCCGTGGCAGGCGCGATGTTAGCCTACTTACGAGCGTACAAATTTAGTAAAAAATGTGAATATAGATGTAACGATTTGACGAAATTAACCCCTTTAAACTAAAAAACTATGTTTTGTAGCCGATTTCTTTTTAAAAAATATTATTTTTGCAGTCGTTTCAGCACCCTTTTTGGTGATGTTATCTTAACGATACTGAGTAAACAAAGACCCCCGTTGTTAGGGGATTATTATAGAAAAAATGAAAGTATTAAAATTTGGTGGAACATCCGTAGGTTCTGTTGACAGTATTTTGAATGTCAAGAAGATTGTTGAGGCTTGTAACGAGCCTGTTATCGTAGTAGTTTCAGCTCTTGGAGGTATAACCGACAAACTGATTCAAACATCGCAAATGGCGGTTAGTGGCGATCCGGCGTATCTCACGTCGTTCGAGGAGATTGTGTCGCGTCATCATCAGATGATCGAGGCGCTTATCGAGAATACCGACAAGCGAACCGAACTACTCGCAAAGGTTGATGAACTGCTTAACGAACTTAAGAGTATCTATCATGGTGTCTATCTCATACGCGACCTTAGCGAGAAGACTTCGGCTGCCATAGTAAGCTATGGCGAGCGCATGTCGTCGCAGATTGCCGCCGTTCTGATTAAGAACGCCAAGTGGTTCGATTCGCGCAACTTCATCATGACAGAGAAGAAGGAGCACAGAAACCTTTTGGATGCCGAGCTTACAAACGAGCTTGTCTGCCAGACTTTCTCCGTATTGCAGCAGGTTTCGCTCGTTCCGGGATTCATCTCGAGCGACAAGAACACGGGCGAGACTACCAACCTTGGCCGAGGCGGTTCTGACTATACCGCAGCCATCATTGCCGCGGCTCTCGATGCCGAGGTGCTCGAAATATGGACCGATGTAGACGGATTCATGACTGCCGATCCTAAGGTTATCAGCGCAGCATACACGATAGACGAACTGAGCTATGTAGAGGCTATGGAGCTTTGCAACTTCGGAGCAAAGGTTGTGTATCCTCCTACAATATATCCTGTGTGCCTGAAGAATATTCCAATCTTGATAAAGAATACCTTCAGACCAGAGGCAAAGGGCACGATAATACGCGGAAACATTTCGCACAACCAGCGTGCCATCAAGGGAATTTCATCAATCAAGGGCACGAGCCTCATAACCGTTGCCGGACTTTCTATGGTGGGTGTCATCGGTGTTAACCGCCGAATCTTCACAACCCTCGCAAATGCTGGAATAAGCGTGTTCCTCGTTTCTCAGGCTTCTTCAGAGAACAGCACATCTATCGGCGTTCGCGATGCCGATGCCAAGACGGCTTGCGAGGTGCTCGACAACGAGTTTGCCGAGGAGATTGCAGCCGGCTCAATGTTCAAGATGAGCGTCGAGAGCGATTTGGCTACAGTTGCCGTGGTGGGCGAGAACATGAAGCACACTCCGGGTATTGCCGGAAAACTCTTCGGAACGCTGGGACGAAGTGGTATTAGCGTAATTGCCTGCGCTCAGGGAGCATCAGAGACAAACATCTCGTTCGTAGTCGAGGCCAAGTCGCTCCGTAAGACTCTTAATGTACTGCACGACAGTTTTTTTCTCTCTGAATATCAGGTGCTGAACGTATTCATCTGCGGAACTGGAACCGTGGGAGGCAGCCTGATAGAACAGATTGCAGCACAGCAGAAGACTCTGATGGCAGAGCGAAACCTGAAGATTAACGTGGTGGGAATTGCAAGTGGACACAACGCCATGTTCTGCCGCGAGGGCTTGTCGCTCGAAAACTTCCGCGAGGACTTGAAGAATGCCGAACCAAGCAACATAAAGCGACTGCACGATGAGGTCATCGGCATGAACATCTTCAACTCGGTGTTTGTCGACTGTACCGCAAGTGCGGATGTTGCCGGACTATATCAGGATTTTCTTGAAAACAACATATCGGTCGTTGCTGCCAACAAGATTGCGGCATCGTCTGAATACGAGAAATACGAAAAGCTAAAGCAGACAGCACTCCGCCGTGGCGTAAAGTTCCTGTTCGAGACAAACGTGGGCGCTGGATTGCCTGTCATCAACACAATCAACGACCTCATAAACAGCGGCGACAAGATTCTGAAAATCGAGGCTGTGGTGAGCGGAACGCTCAACTTCATCTTTAACGAGATAAGTGCCGACGTTCCTTTCAGCGAGACGGTGAGAAGAGCCAAGGAACAGGGCTATTCAGAGCCTGACCCTCGTATAGACCTTAGCGGAAAGGATGTAATCAGAAAGCTCGTAATCCTCTCTCGCGAGGCAGGCTACAGAATTGAGCAGGAAGACGTGGAGAAGCACCTCTTTGTGCCAGACGATTATTTCGAAGGCTCGGTAGAGGAGTTCTGGAAGAAACTGCCTGCGCTCGATGCCGACTTTGAGGCGCGCCGCAAGAAACTCGAGGAAGAAGGCAAGCATTGGCGCTTTGTCGCATGCCTTGAGAACGGAAAGGCAAAGGTTTCTCTCTGCGAGGTAGACAGCTCGCATCCGTTCTATCATCTCGAAGGCAGCAATAACATTATCATGCTCACAACCGACCGCTATCACGAGTACCCAATGCAGATTCAGGGATACGGAGCGGGCGCAAGCGTAACGGCTGCCGGAGTTTTTGCCGACGTAATGAGCATTGCAAACATTTAAAAACACCAACAAAATGAAACACATAATAATCTTGGGCGATGGAATGGCCGACTGGAAGGTGAAGGAACTTGGCGACAAGACTCTCCTCCAGTATGCCAATACACCATATATGGACTTGCTCGCAAAGAACGGAAGGGTAGGACGACTGAAGACTGTTGCCGACGGATTCCATCCGGGAAGCGAGGTTGCTAACTCTTCAATTCTCGGCTACGACCAGAGCAAGGTTTACGAGGGCAGAGGTCCGCTCGAGGCTGCAAGCATCGGCGTAGAGCTTGCTCCCGACGACATGGCTATACGATGCAACCTGATTTGCATAGAGAACGGAAACATCAAGAACCACTCTTGCGGACGACTTGAAACCGAAGAGGGCGACGTGCTCATAAAGTTCCTTCAGGAGAAGCTTGGCAACGAGCGCGTTCACTTCTACACAGGCATTCAGTACCGCCATCTGCTTGTTATAAAGGGCGGAAACAAGCATCTTAAATGCACTCCGCCGCACGATGTGCCGGGACAGCCTTTCATGCCGCTTTTGGTAAAGCCGGAGATTCCGGAGGCTAAGGAGACTGCCGACCTAATTAACGACCTTATCCTGAAGAGCCAGAAACTTCTTGCCGACCATCCGCTTAACAAGCAACGCGTGGCCGAGGGCAAAGACCCGGCAAACAGCATCTGGCCGTGGGCTGGCGGCTATCGTCCTAACATGACTCCGCTAACGGTTACTTATCCGCAGATAAAGAAGGGTGCGGTAATCACGGCCGTCGACCTTATTCGCGGAATCGGTCGCCTTGCCGGACTGCGTTGCATCAACGTTGAGGGCGCAACGGGCTTGTACGACACCAACTACGAGGGCAAGGCGCAGGCTGCCATCGAGGCTCTGAAGACCGACGATTTTGTCTACCTTCATGTTGAGGCAAGCGATGAGGCCGGACACGACGGCGACCTGAAGCTGAAACTCCAGACCATCGAAGACCTCGACCGCCGTCTGATAGGCCCGATCTACGAGGCTGTGAAGAATTTCGACGAGCCTGTGGCAATAGCCGTTCTGCCCGACCATCCAACGCCTGTGGCACTTCGCACGCACACCAACGAGCCTATTCCGTTCCTTATCTACTATCCGGGAATAGAGGCCGATTCGGTACAGACATTCGACGAGATTGCTGCCGTTGACGGAAGTTACGGTCTGTTTGAGGGCGACGGCTTCATTAACGAGTTTATGAACAACTAATTTAAAATATATGAAATATTACAGTACCAACGGAAAGGCTGAAAAGGCAACCCTGAAAGAGGCTGTCGTTAAGGGACTTGCATCCGACAAGGGCTTGTTTATGCCCGAGGTAATCAAGGCGCTTCCGCAGTCTTTCTTCGACGAGATACAGAACCTGTCGTTTCAGGAGATAGCATACCGCGTGGCTGATGCCTTCTTTGGCGAGGACATTCCGGCCGACGACCTTAAGAAGATTGTCTACGACACTCTGTCGTTCGATGTTCCGGCCGTTCCTGTAACCGACAATATCTATTCGCTTGAGCTGTTCCACGGTCCTACGCTCGCGTTCAAGGATGTTGGCGCGCGCTTCATGGCTCGTCTGCTCCAGTACTTCATCAAGCAGGAGGGCAACGAGCAGGTTAACGTGCTTGTGGCTACATCGGGCGATACCGGCTCGGCCGTGGCAAACGGATTCCTCGGCGTAGACGGAATTCATGTGTATGTGCTCTATCCAAAGGGCAAGGTGAGCGACATTCAGGAGTGCCAGTTCACAACCCTCGGCCAGAACATTACGGCTTTGGAGGTTGACGGCGTGTTCGACGACTGTCAGGCTCTTGTAAAGAACGCCTTCATGGATGCCGACCTCAACAAGCACATGAAGCTTACATCTGCCAACTCTATCAACGTGGCTCGCTTCCTTCCGCAGAGCTTCTACTATTTCTACGCATACGCTCAGCTTAAGAAGTTGGGCAAGGCCGACCAGATGGTTGTCTGCGTGCCGAGCGGTAACTTCGGAAACATCTGCTCTGCCTTGTTTGGCAAGAAGATGGGATTGCCGGTTAAGCGTTTCATAGCTGCCAACAATGCCAACGACATATTCTTCAAGTATTTGCAGACAGGCAAGTACGAGCCAAAGGCATCGGTACAGACCATAGCAAATGCCATGGATGTGGGCGACCCTTCTAACTTTGCGCGCATCTACGACCTATATAACAAAGACCATGCTGCTATCTGTGCCGACATAAGCGGAGCTACATATACCGACGAGCAGATTGCCGACACCATTCGCGAGTGCAAGAGCGCGACTGGCTATCAGCTCGACCCTCACGGAGCTTGCGGCTACAAGGCTCTTCAGGAGAATCTGAAGGACGGCGAGGTGGGCGTGTTCCTCGAGACTGCGCATCCAGCCAAGTTCAAGAGTACGGTTGACGGCATTATAAACGGCGACATCGAGATTCCAGCCAAGCTTGCTGCCTTTATGAAGGGCACAAAGCAGAGCATTGCGATGACAAAGGATTTTGCCGACTTCAAGGCTTACTTGCTGAAGCAATAAGACAATAGATTTACACTTAAATAACAGAGCGGAAAGACGTGGCTTCAATGCCTTTCGTCTTTCCGCTCAAATTTTTCTAAATCAGACATCTTGTGAGCCTTTATTGTCTCGACTTCTAAAAATAATACAAGCAAATATGGATTCGCATAAAAGAGAATGGTTTGCAGAAAGAGCAAAGGTGCTTGAGTATTATGCAAATAACATTCCAGACAATACCGACGATGTAAAAATCATATTCCACAAGCCTGAATCCGGGTGGATAGACACAGATGTGGTTGTAAACAATAGTGATACGTTTCAGTTTCCAATCTCTTATGCGTATCCTCCTTTCGAGGACTTGATAAAGTGGCTCGAAAATCTGGCTGTAAACAGATACTTCGTGGATAATGTCTCGTCATTTAGCATTTGCATCAATTCGGAAGACATTTATTTCATCTTGGTTTACGAACCGGATTTTTATTCCCGTAGAAATGAAGTCGGAATTTTTTATGTTTTTGCTGACGACTGTATTGGGGGAATTTGGACTCGGAAAGTAGTATTGCATGCATATTGCTGCAAAACCGACTTGATACGTAATTTCTATAACTCCTTGACAGAACTTGCTCGTTTCTTGATGAATAACCCAGAAGATGATAATGGTTGGTTTTTTGAGTGGGTGGATGACGGTGATAATGATAATATTGATTATCTGGAGCGTTTTAACTCGCCAATAATCAACGATTATCTATCGTCAAAATCAGCCTGTAGTGTAGATGGCGGAATTTGATAAAAAAAAGCGGCAGGCAGCAAAAACTGCCCCCGCGGGGCGCCATGCACGTAGCATACGCTTCCTCTTTCGAGGCATTGCAAATATAAGCAACAAACCGAATATATCCAAATGATTAACTGAAAATCTGCTAATAATCAAGTGAATATGGCTGATTTGCGTCTGTCTGCTAACATCTTATTTGCCCAGAGTATAAGAGAAAAGGAGAATTCAAAAGAACTCTCCTTTTTGAGCCGTATCATTTATGCCGTGCTCTCTCGGGAAACTTACCCGGATAGTCGTAAAGACAAACCCCACAATTATGAGTGGGGGGCTGCGCGGACGTCGATTCTAAGCCCCATATCCATGAGGGGCGTCCACGACTTAGATTTTGCAAAAATACAAACAAATATTTATAAATCAAATTTTTAGGCAAAAAAATGGTGTGATGTTTTCTGCCTAAAAATTGTTTTTTTCTATTTCTCCGCAATTCTGAACATCCCATCGATATTCTCGATGGCATTTTCTGATGTCAGAATGTCGAGAGCCTCGTTCAGGGCTTGGTCTACCTTTGTGCCGCGACGGGTGAAGCCAAGTTTCTTTGCCGTTATGAGCGTGAGAGCGTCTGCGCCTATCGACAGATTCTCGGCTATCGTCTCGCTTATGGCGTTCATCACCTCGATAATCGGAATGTCGGTTATGTCGCGACCGTTGTTTTTGCGGTAGCCGCTGAAGGCCTCGGCATCCTCGCGGCTCTTCCATATTATGGTGCTGCTGCCTTTCTGCTGGATGTAGAAGCCGAGCGAGCCGACTATGTCGAGAACTCCGTTCTGTACGTTTTGCGTTACTCGCTGGATGTCGCGGAACGAGCACACGCGGCGGCACAGATAGGTGAGCGTGATGGGCTGCTCGCACGACACGATTTCGGAAACAAGACGCTTGTCGCTCATCTTCGAAGCCGATGTGCCGTTGTCGAACTCGTTGTATTCGGTTTCTTGTGTCGTTACCTCCTCGACCTTCTCGTCGGAGATGTCGAAGACGGCGGCTTTCGGCTCTTCTGCCGCCTGCGGAGTCTTGTCCTTTATGCTCTTGATTATGCGCTCGATAACTCTTTCTGGGTTGTTCATCCAGTCGATGCTCCACACGCGCATTATGCGCCAGTTAAGGTTGCGCAGAACCGATGGCTGCACAATCTCGCGGTCGCGCGTGGTCTGCGTGTAGTGGTAGCCTATGCCGTCGAGCAGGATGCCAAGCGAGTAGTCGCCGCCGGCTTCGTTGCTTACGGCAATATCTACCTTGAACTCGGAGCGGCCGATGCTTGTTGTGGCGGCATAGCCTTTAGCCTTCAGAGCATCGGCAATCTGCTCGGCTATAACCGAGTCGGCCGATGTCTGTGAGCCGTTGCTGGCCTGTACCAGAACCTGCTGCTCTGCATATTCGAGGAAGTGTTTCAGACCCTCCACGCCGAGTGCCTTGCTTCGGCGAAGGTCGATGTGCGATGACTTGAGAGCCGAGAACACCATCATCTCTTTTCTTGCACGGCTCACAGCCACGTTGAGGCGACGCTCGCCGCCGGCATTGTTCAGAGGACCGAAGTTCATCGACACCTTGCCATCCTTGTCGGGGCCGTAGCCTATCGAGAAGAGGATGATGTCGCGCTCGTCGCCCTGTACGTTTTCGAGGTTCTTTATGAAGATTGGCTCGTACATCTCGTCGGCGGCATCGCGAAGGTCGGCATTCTTGTCGAGCAAGTCCATCAGAAGGTCGTCAATCAGATTCTGCTGTACCACGCTGAAGGCAATGACGCCGATGCTGTTGCTGGCGTGGTCGGGCTGCTTCAGGCGGCGTGCAATCTCGGCAACGATGGCCTCGGCCTCCTTGCGGTTTGAGCGTCGTCCGCCCTTGTCGTAAATGCCGTCTACGTATTGGAACTTTACCTTTGTCTTGCGGTCGTCAACCGAAGGGAAGGTGATGAGCGAGCCGTTGTAGTATTCGTTGTTTGAGAAGGCGATGAGCGACTCGTGGCGCGAGCGGTAGTGCCAGTTGAGCTGTAGCGACGGAATCTCGAGCGCGCGGCAGTCCTCGAGAATGCTTTCAAGGTCGTCGATGTCGGCTTCATCATCATTCACGTTGGTAGAGCTGAAGAAGCTTGTTGGCGGCATCTGCCGTGGGTCGCCCACGACGATTACCGACTTGCCTCGCGCTATTGCCCCGATGGCCTCGCTCGTAGGCATCTGCGATGCTTCGTCGAACACAACGAGGTCGAACTTGTCTTGCGACAGGTCGATGTACTGAACCACCGACATCGGGCTCATTAGCATACACTTGCACAGGCGCGGCATGAGCGTTGGAAGCTGGTCTATGAGGTCGCGCATAGACACGCCTCGTCCGCCGTTGGATATGTTGCGGTTCAGCAGTCCAATCTCGCTGCTGCTGTCTATGTTGCTGCTAACGTGCGGAATCTGCGATGCTATGCGGGCGTAAAGTTCTTTCTGACTCAGCATCTGGAACTCCTCGGTCAGCTTCTGATAGTACGAAACGCTCTCGTCGAATACCGAGCCTTCGAACGTGCGCAGAGCAGGCGACTGGGCAATCTTGGTCTCGGCAAGATGCTTGAACATCGCCTTGTAGAACGAGTCGCAAAGGCTGTCTACGTCAATCTCAGCCTCCTCAATCTTGCGAGCCACCACGCCGAGTCCGGCCTGCTGCAACTCCTGTTTGTAGGCGCACCATTGGTACCAGTCGCGGCCTTTGTCTATGTTGTCAATCCAGCAGTTAAGTCGGGCTATGAACTGGCTCGTTACCGAGTTGTTAGGAACAACGTCGGTCTTGCAGTTGTAGTCGAAGAATGACTTTATTGCGCCGTGAATCTTCTCGGTCTCGCCATGCTTCTGCTGGTATTCCATGAGATTGTTGAGGAGGGCGTCCGTCTCCTGCTCGGTAATGAGTGCGTTGAACTCCCTCAGCTTCTTCAGGAAACTGCGCTTTGCAAAGAACCGCGGAATGAACCATTTGGCCTTGGCTGCCCTCCATTCCTGATAGAGAGCCTTGCCGTCTTGCGCAAAGATGCCTTCGTTGCAGTCGCGCAGCATCTCTTCCTTCAGTTGTGCGGTATTGGCAAGAGCCGTATTTTCTTGTCCTTGCCTTATAATGCCGATGGCCTCCTGCATCTTGGCAGTCAGTCCGTTGAGGTCGGCAAGCTGGTTTTCAGATATGTTCAGCCCGAGCAGAGGATGCTTTGAAGGCTGGTTCACTATGCTTGTTACGGCCACAAGACGGTCGTGCAGAAGACGGTTGTACTCGTCAAAGCTGTTGATGCTGAATTTCTGGTTCAGCTCGCCGTCGCTGGTGTTGAACGACAGCGGTTCGGCGTTGTTTGCCTCGTATTGTACTATGCAGTTGTAAACCGACAGACCGTCGTCGCCCTTCGTGTCGTGAAGGGCTTCCATGTATTCAATCAGCTTGCTGCGCTGCTCGTACAGCTTGTCGGCCGTGCGCTGGTATTCCTCGGGCTTTACTATGTGAGTTACCTCGAGAGCCGTTTTCAGCTGGTTCAGCACATGGCGCTTAGTTATCTTGTTAGAGTGCATCTCAAGGCAGAACGGGCCGAGGCCTATCTTCTCCAGACGGTTCTGCACCACGCTCAGGGCTGCCATCTTCTCGGCAACGAACAGAACGCGCTTGCCTTGGAATATGGCGTTGGCTATTATGTTGGTGATGGTCTGCGACTTTCCCGTTCCCGGAGGGCCGTAGAGAATGAACGAATGACCCTTTCCGGCGGCTATCACGGCTGCCATCTGCGAAGAGTCTACCGCCACGGGCAGAGACAGACAGTCGGGGTGCATCTGCCTGTCGGTATCTTTCAGGTCGGAGTCTATGTTTTCGGGGTTGAATACCAGCTTCTGCTCTACAAGGCTGCGCACAATGTCGTTCTCGAGCAGCTCTTGGCGATGGCTGTGTATGTCGTTCCACAGCAGGAACTTGTTGAACGAGAACACTCCCAGAATCGTCTCTTCCTCGATGTCCCAGCGTTTCTTGTCCTTCAGGGCATCGCGTATAATGCTGAAGATGAGCGGAACATCAACGCCATGCTCATCGGTTGGCAGAGGATAGATGTCGGGAATTTTCGTGTCGGAATACTGGCGCAGGAACTCAATGAGCGTGATGTTGAGGGCAATATCCTCGTCGCGCTTGCGTATGTAGTAGCTGCCCTTCTTGTAAACCATCTCTACCGGAAGCATAAGGATAGGCGCGTAGCGAGGCTTCTCGCTAAGGTCGGTCTCGTACCAGCGTAGCGTTCCGATGGCAAGGTAGAGCGCGTTTGCACCCGTCTCTTCTATGGCGTTGCGCGATGCTCGGTATATGTTCTTCAGAATGTTGAACGTCTCGTTCTCGGTCTGATAGGTATGCAGAGTGTTGTGCTGAATGCCGTTGGACACCAGCGGCTCGAGTTGAGGCACGAGCTTTGAGCGCACAAGCATCCCCTCGTTGTCTATGGCGAAGTTAGTTTCGGGCTTGTGCGTAATGACGTACTCCTTGCCGTCTTGCAGGCTGTCTTCGATGAGGCCTATGTTGAATGTTATGAACTGTATTGCTCTCTGCCTTATCGACAGGTTAAGGAGCGAGTTGCGCAACGAGAAGTCGAGCAGCTTTCTCTCCCAGATGTCTAGCTTTGTTGCCTTAACCGTCGTTTCCATTATCCGGCTGAGGTCGTATCTCGAGTGTTCCTTCACGTTCAGCTCGCAGCTGTCGTGGCTCACGCCGTCGGTCTTCACCCTCCACACGCCGTTCTCGTTTATCCTCTGCGGAAGCGGGAAGAATCCTTCGAGTCGGCATCTGTTTACGTCGATGAACATATTGAAGTTCTCGAAGTTCATCACCTCGTTCCGTGCCGATTCTACCGCACCCTCGAACGATGTGTTCTCTGATGTTACCATAGTGCTTTCGAGTACCATCATCTCGCCGATGTTGTCGTTGCATCTCTTCTCTATGAACGATGCATCGTCGCTTATGCTGTACTGGCAGCAGTCGTCTACCAGCCATACGCCCAGATAAGCGTGTTCCTTCTCTATAACGATGATGGTGTTAATGCCTATGCTTTCGAGCACGCTGGCAAACAAGAGCGTTAGTTCAAGGCAGTTGCCCAGCTTTGTCTCCAATACTTGGTCGGGCATGGTTATGCGCTGGCCTATCTCGAGGAACGATGCCGGCATTGGTCGGTACACAATTCCGCAGTCGTGCAGAGCGCCATAGACGGCAGCCACCTGTTTGCGCACCTCGTTTGCGTTGCCCGACTGGTATGCCGTGAATGCCGACGACTGCGACAGATTCTTCAGAATCTCGGCTGCCTTTACGATTACTCCGTTTATCGAAGGATGGTTGGGCAGTACGAACGATGCCAGGTTCTGCGGCAGGATGCTCGTTCCCAGCCATTGGTCGAACGGCATAATGTTCATGGTAAAGTCCTCGGAGTGAATCTCCGTCTTCTGGTCGGTGTCGGCATCTTTCCACACCTTTACGCAGAATGACGAGACGGTCTGCTCGGTTATCGATGCTATCGTCTCTGGCTTCGGCTTCAGTTCGAGCCCCGGCAGTCTGACAGTCTCGCCGGCATTGAGCTTATATACGAACAGAGCGTTAGACTCCATAAGAAAGTCGCCGCTGCATTGTATCTGAATGTTGTGTAGGTCGGTATCGGTAGTGTTGGTAATCTCAACCATCTTGCACAGAGGCACGTTGTTGTTCACGAGCGCGAAGTTGAGATACTGTATATATTCAATACATAGTTTCACCATAATATGTTGTTGTAATGAATTGTTTTTAATGTTAGTCTTTGCCCGATAAATGGCGGAGTGCCGGCGTGCGATGCCTGCTTTTTGTAGGTGGCATCTGTCAGCCTGCTGTCGGGCTACAAAGATATTATATTCTTTTCATAGTCATAACTTTTTTTGAAACAATTGACAATTCATAATTGCTGTTGACAATTCACAATTGACAAATCCTTTGGTTGAAAGTTTAAACCCAAATCGGTCATTAGAAATTTTGCCTTACATAATGTTCAGATAAGTGTCCAGAGCCTATAAAATATAAGCAAAAAGTGCTAATGATTGACTCTGAATAATTAAACCAACTTACATTTTGCTACTTATTTTTTCTAATGACCGTTTTGGGTTAAAAAAGTATTAGGGTAGCTTCAAGGTAGAGGAAAGTAAGCCGGTAGGTACGGGGTAGCTTCGGAGTAGGAACGGGGTAGCTACGGGCAAGGTACGTTCAAGCTTCGTTCAAGGTACGTTCAAGGTTCGTTTTAACAAGCCAATAACAAGGGGGTGGCAAGGGGATAGTAAGGGGCAGGCAAGCCGATGATAATTGACAATGGACAATTTTTTGAAACTTGAGAGTTGAAAATTGAAACTTTTTTAATTTACAATGGACAATTCACAATTGACATTTTTTTTGAAGTTGCGCGTCAGGCATTTCTTTATTCGAACAAGCGTGAATTCATTATGGCTATTTTGAAATTAGCGCAGATGCTCGGAATGACGAACATCTGTGCCGATTGTAGATTATTCGTTATGTTCATTCATTGCCTCTTCTATGTCAGAATCTAATTTTTTGTATTCATATTCGCTCATAGGGCTTAGAGTTAGTATTGAGCGGTATAGGTGTGAATTCTTGTCGTATGCAGTAATTGTATTATCTGGGTTTATTGAAATTATGGTAAGCATAACATTGTTGTATTCATTTGTTATTTTTCCTGAATTTTCATCGTATGTTATTTTTCTTACACTCTTATAACCTTCTGGAACAGCATCGGTAAAGGTGTAGACAATACATGTTTCTTTTTCTATGTAAAAGATGTGGTCGCTTCTGTTGCCATCGCAATCTGCTTCTTTTATTTCGGTATGCTCTATGTTTGTGACTTTCCAGCAGTGACCACAGACAACAGAGTTGAATAAATCTGTCGTGCGAAGAGCCTTGTTGTCGTTGGCAACAACAACATCTCCATTCTCATCAAAGGTGTATTTTGGAGTTTCCACATCGTCCTTGCAACTGGCAAAGACAGTCAGAATAAGAATTGTAAGATAAATGATTTTTTTCATATTATAATTTGTTGTTGATTGTGAAATAAGAAATACCTACTTTGTAGTTGTACACGTCAT
>JAFZWM010000010.1 GCA_017617315.1 Bacteroidaceae bacterium | reverse complement strand
TTTACCTCTTCGACAGACCGATTCTTCCTTACAACGACAAAGGTAAGAAACTGTCTTGAATTGCTATTGTTTTTCTCGACCAATTTGCTTTCTTATGCGGCTGCGCCGCAATCATCTGCAAACTTAGAGACAGTTGACAATGTTTTTGAAACTTGAAAGTTGAAGATCCTTTTTCATGATTGTCAATTGTGAATTGAATTACGAATTGTTTTTTAGAACTTGGAATAGAACATTGTAAGGTTGCGGTTGTCAAACCGCAACCTTATAACATTTATGAGGGTGGTTACGTTCAAGTTTCGTTCAGACTACGTTCAAACAAGCCGAAAGTAAGCCGATAGCAATGGGATACTAAGGGGCAAGCAAGCCGAAAGTTACGTTCAAGTTACGTTCAAGGTTCGTTCAAGGTTCGTTCAAGTTACGTTCAGGGTACGTTGTAGTTACGTTCAAGGTACGTTGTAGCTACGGAGTAGGTACGGGGAAGGTAATTTTGAAATTGAGAGTTGAAAGTTGAAAAATTTTAGCATTGCCAATTGACAGATGACAATTGTCAATACTTATTGTTGAGATGTGAATTGAAAAATTATTTCCATTTCTCAAAGTTTAATTCTCTCTATTTGTGATTTGTCATTTGTTTCCAAGTCTCAAATTGTTGTTCCCAAATTTCAACTCTCAACTCTCAACTCTCAATTGTCAATTGTTGCTAATTGTGCATTGTCAACAGTCTTTTCAAGTTTCAATTCTCAACTCTCAACTTTGAATTGTCAACTGTCAATTGTCCATTGTCAATTGTTGCTAATTGTGCATTGTCAATTGTCGTTATTTTTGTGTTTTTTAACATTTATTAAATTGGAAAATAATTTGCACATTAAAAATTAACATTTTTTAAATGTTTTTTTTGTCCACTTTTTTATTCTTTTTTAAACTATTAGATATATTTGCAGCCGTTGAATCGTTAACGGAGGCATTTCTGTCCGGCCGTTTTCGCAAACGGAGAGTTGATTTTATGACTTTTAATTAATAATATTAATATTTTAAAGCACATCTATGAATTCAAAAATTCTGTTTCAAAGAACCTTGGCGACGCTGTGCGTCATCATGTTCTGCGCTGTTGCTTTTGCACAGAAAACCATAAAGGGTACTGTGAAAGATGCAACCGGCGATCCGGTTATTGGTGCTAATGTACTCGAAAAAGGTACTAATAACGGAACAATTACCGACTTTGAAGGTAATTACACCTTAACTAACGTTAAGGCAAACGCTACATTGGTGTTCTCTTACATCGGCTATGTTTCTCAGGAAATTAAGGTCAATGGACAGACTACAATCAATGCCACAATCGAGGAGGATTCTAAGAACCTTGAGGAGGTCGTAGTTATCGGTTATGGTGCTGTAAAGAAGAAAGACCTTACCGGTTCTGTTGCTTCTGTAAGTACTTCTGACCTTGCTAAGGTTGCAGGAGCAAATGCTCTTCAGGCAATGCAGGCAAAAGTTCCGGGTGTCGATTTGACTCAGAGCGATGGTCAGGCTGGTTCTGGCATTAGTATGAAACTTCGTGGTACCCGTTCTATCTTGGCAAACAACGACCCTTTGATTTTGGTTGATGGTGTTGAGTACGGCTCAACTCTTGATATTCCGGCTTCTGAAATTGAGTCTATGGATATCTTGAAGGATGCAGCTTCTACTGCAATCTATGGTACTAAGGGTGCAAACGGTGTTATCATCATTACAACTAAGCGTGGAAAGGCTGGCTCTAAGACAAATGTAAACTTTAGTGCTTACTTGTCTTTTAACTCTCCAACAGGTGTTGTAAAGCCAATGTATGGTGACAAGGAAGTTCAGCGTCTTGTTGATGCAGAAAACTATAAGACAGCATCTCAAAATGGTTGGGATTTCTCAACAGGTACAGCAACAGCACAGGGCTTGCTTGGTGGTGCGGTATGGGCTGGCATTAATCTTTATGATGATGTAATTTCAAATGGCTCTTATACAGATTGGTTGGATATTATCCTTCAGAACAGCGTTTCTCAGAATTATGAGGTTAATGTAAGCGGTGGTACTGCAAAGACTAATTTCAGCATAGCAATGTCATATATGAATGATAAGGGTATGATGAAGAACGATCAGTTTAACCGTTATACAGGTAGAGCTAACATCGACCATAAAATAAATAATTTTGTTAAGGTAGGTACAAGTTTATCTTTCACTTACAAGGATAATGACAAGCGTAACGGAAATGTTTACAATCAGTCTTTGAAGATGACTACAATAACTCATCCTTACCTCGCAGACGGAACTATTAACTATCAGCCAAGTTATTTCTATGATGCACATTGTAATCCATTGTTGGATGAGGTTGATGGTGCATATCAGCGCAATATAGAGACGACTCGCTTCTTTGGTAGTGCTTATTTGCAGTTGAACCCAATAAAGAATTTGACTTATAAGAGCAATCTTACATTGGATCGTTCAAACTCACGCGATGGACTTTATCAGGATATGTATAGTGTAGGACGCTATCAGACTCCACGGAGTTCATATATTAGCAACTCTAATAGTATATCTACTAAATTAGTATGGCAGAATACTGCAACATATAATTTGGATATTGACAAGAATAATTTCACTTTCTTGTTAGGAAGTGAAGCTTCTAAGACTGTTAAAGAAACAAGCGCTATTTCTGGAGACGCAGGTAAGGATCATTATTATCAGAGTGCATTCTATGATGTGTCAAAGATTGCAAGCCCATCAGCTGTTACGTCTTATGTAAAGTCTTCAATGCTTTCATATTTCGCTCGTGTAAATTATTCGTTCGATTCTAAGTATTTGCTTCAAGCGTCTCTTCGTGCCGATGGTTCGTCTGTATTGGCTGAGGGTCACAAGTGGGGATATTTCCCATCTGTTTCTGCCGGTTGGAGAATCAACGAGGAAAGTTTTATGGCTGGTACAAATTCTTGGCTTGACAACTTGAAGCTTCGTTTGTCTTGGGGTATATCTGGTAACGCTGCCGTTGATCCATATCAGACATTGGCAACAATTAAATCAATTGTTCCAAATTCTACAAGCAAAGCACCTATGACTTTGGCGAACAAAGAACTTACATGGGAAACTACAGCAGCATTTAATATAGGTGTTGACTTTGGCTTCCTAAACGGAAGAATCAGCGGTTCTGCTGAATATTATATTAGTCATACTAACGACTTGCTTTATTATATGACTGCTCCTGCTGCTTCTGTTTACACTTCTACATTGGGTAATGTAGGAAAAACAAAGGGACATGGTTTTGAGTTGGCTTTGAATGCTGTAGCTGTTAAGGCTAAGGATTTCACATGGGATGTAAATGCATCTTTGACTCTTCCTCACGATGAGGTTGTTGAATTATATGGTGGCTTAGAACAGGTCGTTTCTGCAAATGATATTCTGAAGATTGGCGAACCTATTCAGGCTTACTACCAGTATCAGATAGAGAATTGTTGGGGTATTGGTGAGTTTGACGAATACAATACAACAAAATACAATGGTGAGTTTGTAAAGCCATACGCTGAATACGGAAATCCTGGAACTCTGAAGGTTACAGACCTAAACAATGATGGAACAATTAATGCTGATGATAGAAAGGTATTTAGACGTACTCCTACATGTATCTTTGGCTTGTCAAATACATTCTCTTACCAGAACTTCTCTTTGAGCGTACAGATGATGGCTCGTTTGGGTGGTTATATGGATTATGCAGGTTATGGCTTGTATACATTTGATAACTCAAACTGGGGTGATTTGGATTATTGGACTCCAGAAAACACAAATACAATAATTCCAAACCCAGGCGTATCATCAGCAGCAGGTGCAACATATCAGAATGCCGTTCGTATGGTTAAGGCTGATTTTTTCAAGGTTAAGGATATAACTTTGGCATATAACCTTGACAAGGATTTGTTGAAGCGTGCTTATATTAGCAATGCAAAGGTTTACTGCTCTTTGAAGAACTTTATTTCAACAGGTAAGGTTGATGGCTATGACTCTGAGCGTGGTGGTGCTGTTACATTCCCATTGGCTAAGCAGGTTGTTGTAGGTCTAAACGTTACATTTTAATTAATTCAAGACTATTTCGAAAAAATGAAAAAGTTTCTAAATATATTTATGGTAGCAGCTACCGTATGTGTTGGTGCTACATCTTGTTCCGACTTTCTTGAAGAGGACAACAAGACTGGTGAAACTGCCGACTTGAGCTATCAGACAGAAACGGGTATTGATGGACTCGTAAATTCTGCTTATGCGTATGGTCGTGGATGGTGGGGTAAAGAGCCATCATTGGGACTTTCTGAAATGGGTTCAGACTTGTTCTACTATGGTTATGATAACAAGCAGAAGTCTATGTTGTCATACGATTTGACCTCAGAGTGTTATGGATTTGAGTCTAAATCTGGTACAAATGCGGTAAACGACAACCATTGCTTGGATCAGTATTGGGAGTTGTTCTATGCAGGCGTAGATGTTTGTAACAATACAATAAAATATGTTCCTTTGTGTTCTGTTCTCGAAGATAAGAAAAAGAACGCATATTTGGGCGATGCATATTTCTTGCGTGCTCTTTATTACTCTCAAATGGTTGCCTTGTGGGGACCAATCCCTTACAACGGAGAACCGTTTGAAGCAACAAAGAATAATCTGACTCGTGTTCCTGAGGCTGTTGTATATAAGAATGTTCTTGATGACTTGAAGAAGTCAATGGAGTATTTTAAGTCGGCTGGTGTAACAACCAGTAAGACTGCAACAGGAGTAGGACGTGCCACATTCTATTCAGCAGAGGCTTTGTATGCCCGTGTTGCATTGTATGCAGCATCTTGGCTTGGAAAGAATTCTGTTGAGGGTTATGGTGATTTATATACAGAGGCTTTGAATGCTGCCCAGGATGTAATTTCAAATTCCGGCGCTTCTTTCTATTCTCGTTATTCTGACACATGGAGCATGAATAACGAAGAGGCAGAAGACAATAAGGAGAACTTGTTTGCTGTTCATTATAACAATGTATTGAACAGCGGTTACGACAATTGTGTTCCTCAGCGTTTTGCAGAAAAAGGAGAAGGACAATTCAATTCTCTCTTAACTCGTAAGGGTTATGGAAGCAATGGAGGTAGTGCAATGAACCTGATGTTTGTATCTCTGTGGAACAATGGTTGTTCAGATCTTGGCGGTTCAGGTAATAAGATCACTACTGTATTCCAGCGTATCACAGGTTCTGCAAATGCAGGTATGCCATATTTGCAGAGAAACGAGAATGGATACTTGCTTGGAACTGATGGCTCTTATATGGATGAGAATGGCGACATCTATAGCAAGTCTGGTGCTTTGATAGCAAAGAAGAGTGAGTATGAGAAGGATGGTAATAATTATGTTGAAAAAAATAGTGGCAAATTACTCCTTGAGACAACTCAACTTTCAATCGATTGTTCTGCTTACTATTCTCCATACGGACGTGGCTTTACTCGTTATTTGCCTTCTTTGTATCTGTGGAAGGAGCTTGATAAGATCAAGGCAACAGACCAGAGATATAATGGAACATTGCTGACTCATTACAATATCCCTAAGGAGTTGGCTTATAATGCAGCCAAGTATCCAGATATGGCTAAGCAGGAGTTCAAGTCTTATGACGAGGCATATAAGGAAGATGGTAACTACTTTAACGGTGGTGGTTATGCAATCCTTTACTCTATCCTTGATGGCGATTCTCCAGAAGGTCAGGCTTTGCAGGCAGAGGCAAAGAACAAGTATCGTTTGCAGTTTGCATTTGGTGGCGACATTCCTGTTTACACATCTGGTGATGTTGCAACAGCTCTTCCAACAGAGGGCAAGAAAGAGGTTTCTTCTGTTTATGGAGATAATCGTTATAACGATGCTAAGATTGAAGGACGTCGTTCATTCCCAGGTATAAAGAAGTTCCTTGATGACCAGCTTGATCCAAATTACATGACATACGATATTTCTTATCGTGACATCATGGTTCTTCGTCTTGCCGAGATGTACTTGATTAAGGCAGAGGCTGAACTTCAGACTGGTAATGCAACAGCAGCATTGGAAACAATCAATACTCTTCGTAATGCTCGTGCTATTTCAGGTCAGGATAACTCTATTCAGGCAGTATATGGCGAGTCTACTGTAGATATTGAGACAATTCTTCGTGAGCGTGCAATCGAACTTTGTGGTGAGTTCCAGCGTTGGTTCGACCTGAAGCGTACTCACACTCTTATCGACCACGTTAAAAAGTATAATGCTCAGGGTTCAGCAAACATCGCTCTTAAGCATTATTATCGTCCAATTCCTGCAACAGAGTTTGATGCAGTAAAAAATAAGGGTAATGTTTCTGTGACACAAGATGCAAATGGTGTTCTACAGTACACAACTGCTTCTGAGTCTTTCTGGCAGAATCCAGGTTATTAAACTATAAATAACATCAAAAAAGAGAGTGTCGTGAAAACGGCACTCTTTTTTTATGCTTATAAGTGAGAAAACGAACTATTGTAAATCGGCAAAGATGTTCGGGAGGGTGATGTGTTTTGCTAAGATGGTTAGTTTTAGGAAAACAAGAAAGGACTTCAAAAAGAAGTCCTTTCTGTGGGTGATCCGCTTGGGGTTCGAACCCAAGACCCCAACATTAAAAGTGTTGTGCTCTACCTGCTGAGCTAGCGGATCAAACCTTATTGCTCGAAAGCGAGTGCAAATATAGGGCAAAAAAACGAAATAGCCAAATGTTTGCGTGAAAAAATAGAAATCATGCCGCTTTTTATGACTTTTTCGAAAGCAAACCTTATGTTTCGCTTCTTCTTTAATGTCAAAAGTACGGAATGTAATAAATGTAATAAAAGACAGTCAATTCTTTTGCCGTAGAAATGCTCTTTATTGCGCATGAATTTGTAGGATAACGCCATGAAAGGGTAGAATCTGCTCATAGCATAGGGCATCGCCCTATGGGGCTTGTGTTGGTGTTCTTCGCTCCGAAGGTGCAAAATAATATGCAATATCTTTTGCCTCGATTTGGGCGTTATATTTTCGTCTTATCCCCAAGGCATTGCCGTTGGGTTGCTGGCTTGATGGACTTTCAGTCCGTTCAAAGTCTAAATTACGAAATGCAGGATACAGCCGCCAATCCGTTGCCGTGGCAATATCATGTAAAACCTTCCGCATAGAGAACAAAAAACAGCCCATCGCCTTCCGAAAAAGTGCGATGGGCTGGTATATTATTGTTTCGCCTTGCTTTCGCGCCAGGCCTTAACCTTTTGCTTCCGCTCGTTCAGCTCGATGTAACGCCTGTAATACGACAGCAGAAGGGTAGTGAACGGCAGGGCGATAATCATTCCCAAGATGCCAAGCAGGCTGCCCCATACCGATAGCGACAGCAGGATAACCGCAGGATTCAGACCCGTAATCTTGCCCATTATTCGCGGCGTGAGAATAGCGTCCTGAATAATCTGCACCACGGCAAACACCACCAGCGCCATGCCAAGGATGTACCAGAAGTTCTCGCCCGTGCTCGCGCTCTTGATGAGTGCCAGCAGAATGGTAGGGATAAAGGCTATAAGCTGCATGTAAGGCACAAGATTGAGGATGCCTATGACAACGCCCATGAGTATTGCCAGCGGAAAGTCGATGATGCTGAACCCGATGCAGAACAGCACGCCCACGAAGAACGCCACCGTTGCCTGACCGCGGAAATAGCTGTTCATGCCCTTCTCAACGTCGCTAACCAGCGTGCGCACCATCTGGCGATGTTTAAACGGCACAAGATTCACCCAACCCTCCGAGAACGTCTCGTAGTCGAGCAGGATGAAGAACATGTATAGTATTATTATAAATAATGTAAATATGCTCATCACCACGTTTGCCGTACCCAGGAACAAGTCCCACACCTCGGGCAGCGTCTCCTTTAGCGTGTTGGTGAAAGCCTCTCCGTTTACATACTGCTGCAAGTCTATCTCGCTAAGATAGTCCCCTATTATATAAGGAACTGTTCCCGGAGTCTGAGCCATTTCGGCCTCCTGCGTAATGAATTCCTCGGCAATCTGCACGAATATAGCGCACTCCTCGCTCAGCGACGGTATTGTCAGCACCAGAAGACCCGTAAGCGCGCCAATAACCACCGCGATGGATAGAAAGATGCACAGAGCCCTGCTCTTCAGTCGGCACTTGTACTGAAAGAACGAGACGAGAGGGTAGAGCATGTAGGCAAGAAGCCATGCGATGAAGAACGGAAGCAACGCCCCCTTTATGCTTCTGAAAAGAACATACAGAAGTATGAGGACAAGTGCCGAAATGCACCCTCGGATGAAACTGTCGAACGTGATTTTTTTGTCGAACATAAGCATTTTAACTTTTTTTTACCAAATGCAAAAATACTTTAAAAAAAGGAGTTGAATTGTAAACTTTCTTTAAAAATGCGTCCAAAATACTAAACAAGTGTTAAAAAATCTGTAGTTTTTATGAAGTATTCAACTTTATGTATATATTTGCAGCGGTTTAACGAAATAGTCGATGGGAAAATTGTTTGTAGTGCCTACTCCGGTAGGAAATATGGAGGATATGACCTTCAGAGCTATCAGGGTACTAAAAGAGGCTGATTTGATTCTTGCTGAGGACACCCGAACTTCGGGAATACTGCTAAAGCATTACGAAATAAAGAATGCCATGCAGTCGCACCACAAGTTCAACGAGCACCAGACAACCGAGAGCATCGTAAGAAGGATAAAGGCAGGCGAGACCGTTGCGCTGATATCCGATGCCGGCACTCCCGCTATTTCCGACCCCGGCTTTCTGCTGGTACGCGAATGTGTGCGAAACGGCATCGAGGTTCAGACTCTGCCGGGAGCCACGGCCTTCGTTCCGGCGCTGGTAAGTTCGGGACTGCCCGACGAACGATTCTGCTTCGAAGGATTCCTTCCGCAGAAAAAGGGAAGGGCAACGCGCCTCGAAGCCCTAAGGCAAGAGTCGAGGACAATGATATTTTACGAGTCGCCTTACAGATTGGTCAAGACCCTGACGCAATTCGTTGAATATTTCGGCGCCGAGAGGCAAGTAAGCGTGTGCCGTGAGATTTCGAAGGTACACGAGGAAAGCGTTCGCGGCACACTGGCCGAGGTGATACAGCACTTTACCGAGACCGAGCCCAAGGGCGAGATTGTGATAGTGCTTGCAGGCATCGACGCCAAGGAGGAGAAGGAACACCAGAAGGAACTCCAAAAAGAAGAGCGAAAAAGCAAGAAATATAAAAATAACATTAATAATATTTAAATTAAAAGTACAAAAGTATGAGAAAAGTAGTTTTGTTTGCACTATGTGCGACTATGTTTGTAGCTTGTAACAAGAAAGAGTTGGAAAGAAGCAACCAGCAGAAGGACTCATTGGCACAGGTTGTTGCAAGTAAGGATGCTGAACTCGATGAGTTGATGGGCACATTCAACGATATTCAGGAAGGTTTCCGTCAGATTAACGAGGCTGAGGGCCGTGTAGACCTTGCTAAGGGTGCTGAGGGCAACAACAAGGCAAAGATCTCTGAGAACATCAAGTTCATCGCAGAGAAGATGGAGCAGAACCGTAAGGAGATCGCTAACCTTAAGGCTCGTCTTCGCAACAGCTCTTACAACTCAACTAAGTTGAAGGAGACTATCGAGCAGCTTACTAAGCAGCTTGAGGAGAAGGAAGAGCAGATCAAGCAGCTTCAGGCTGAGCTCGAGCAGAAGAACATCAGAATCGCTGAGCTTGACCAGACTGTAGCTAACCTTAACTCAAATGTTGCAGACCTTCAGGCTACTAAGGCAGCTAACGAGAAGACTATGGCTGACCAGGATGCTTCTTTGAACACAGTTTACTATGTTCTTGCTAACAAGAAGACTTTGAAGCAGAACAACATCCTTAAGAGCGGCGACGTTTTGAAGAACGGCGACTTCAACAACTCATTCTTCACTAAGGGCGACCTTCGTAAGATCACAACTATCCAGACTAACTCTAAGAAGGCTACTATCATGACAAGCCACCCATCTGACTCATATACACTTGAGAAGAATGGTAACAAGGAGTATGTTCTTACTATCACTAACCAGGCTAAGTTCTGGAGCATTTCTAAGTACTTGGTTATCGTAACAAAGTAATCTGAAACAGAATGTTTTAATATATAGAGGCTCATTCGTGAGCCTCTTTTTTTGTGCCCAGGTGAAACTAACGAATTTTTAACGCATATTTATGATTTTTGATACCATAATTATGGTATAAATAAAAAAATGTAGTTTTTTAGCATATTTTTCTTACATATTTTTGTAGAAATGCAAAAAATATACATATCTTTGCAAAGTGTAAGTCAGAAAGCGTTTCTGATTTCAAAATGAAAGGTGTAAATTAGATGTAAAAATTAAGATAATAAAACAAGTATAGTTATTTTTTTAGGAGAGATTTAAATTATGAGAAGTAAGTTAATGTTGTTATTGTACTGCTTCATTTTTGTAGTTGGTACAGTAACTGCTCAGACCTCAAACGTTACAGGTACTGTAATTTCTGAAGAGGATGGGCAACCCGTAGTGGGCGCTTCTGTTGTGGTTGTTGGTACACAGTTAGGTACTGTAACAGATTTGGACGGTAAGTTCACTCTTTCTGGACTTCCAAAGTCTGCCAAGAATTTGCAGGTGTCATACATTGGTATGATGACCGAGACAGTAGCCATCAAGAGTAACATAAAGGTTATTCTGAAGTCTGATTCTAAGGCTTTGGACGAGGTAATGGTTGTTGCATACGGTACAGCCAAGAAATCAGCCTTTACAGGTTCTGCAGCATCTGTAGGTGCAGAGAAGATTTCACAGCGTGTCGTTTCAAACGTGTCAAACGCTCTTACTGGTCAGGTTGCCGGTGTACAGACAACATCGTCAAATGGTCAGCCGGGTAAGTCTGCAACAATTCGTATCCGTGGTATTGGCTCTTTGAGTTCAAGCAATGCTCCTTTGTATGTTGTCGATGGTGTTCCTTACGATGGCGAGTTGTCAAACATCAACCCAAGCGATATTCAGAGCATGAGCGTGTTGAAGGATGCTTCTGCAAACGCTATCTATGGTGCTCGTGGTGCTAATGGTGTTATCCTTATCACAACAAAGGACGGTAAGAACGGAGAGGCTAAGATTAACTTCGATGCAAAGTGGGGTTCAAACTCACGTTGCGTTCCTCAGTATAAGGTTCTTGGTGCTGCTGAGTACTATGAGACTATGTACAAGTCTCTTTACAACTCACAGTTCTATAATGGTGCTTCTGCTGCTGATTCTCATAACTATGCACGCAAGAATCTTCTAGATAGTGGAAATGGTGGTCTTGGCTATCAGGTATTTACAGTTCCAGAGGGTGAGTATCTTGTAGGCGAGAATTTCAAGTTGAATCCTAATGCTACAGCCGGATATTCTGACGGTACTTACTACTATCAGCCAACCGACTGGTATGACGAACTTTTCGGAAATAACCTTCGTCAGGAGTACAATTTCAATATTTCTGGTAAGAACGGTAACCTTAGCTACTATGCAAGTTTGGGTTATTTGAATGATTCTGGTCTTATCAAGAACTCTGCATTCACACGCTATTCAGGCCGTGCAAAGGTTGATTATCAGGCTAAGAAGTACTTTAAGATGGGTACTAACCTTTCATACTCTTATTCTGATTCTCAGTCTCCATACGGACAGGATAAGTGGGGTTCATCTGGTAACCTTTTCTATGTAGCAAACTCTATTGCTCCAATTTATCCTATCTATGTTCGCAATGCTGATGGTTCAATCATGATGAATCCGGCAATCGGCAAGGCTGTATATGATGATGGTACTAATACAAACTTCTCTCGTCCGGGATTTGTTGGTAATGCTGCGCGTGATATTGATTACAATGCTTATCATAATTATTATGACAATTTTACTGGTAAGTTCTATGCAGTATTTACTCCAGTTGAAGGCTTGAACATTACTGCAAATGTTGGTACAAATGTTCAGAGCAATAGAGGAACTGAACATTATAGTACATTTGGTAGTAGCTCTTCAAGTGATGGTGTAGGCTATGTTGAGCATGTAAGAAAGATGGGTGTGAACAGCCAGTTGCTTGCTGAGTATTCTCACACTTTCGCAGACAAGCATGATTTTAACATCCTTGCAGGTTACGAACAGTACAGTTTGAAAGAGCAGGTGTTCTATGCTGAGAATGACCACCTTTACGATCCTTTCATCGTTGAGATGGGCAATGCTGTTGGTAGTGATTCTAAGACAATTAAATCTTATACTGATAATTATGTAACAAAGGGTGTACTTACTCGTGTTCAGTACAACTACGATGGCAAGTACTTCCTTAACGCTTCATATCGTCGCGATGCATCTTCACGCTTTGCTCCAGATCACAGATGGGGTAACTTCGGTAGCGTAGGTGCTGCATGGCTTATGACCAAGGAAGCATTCCTTAGCGATATTAAGGGCGTAGATATGTTGAAGCTTAAGGCAAGCTGGGGTATTCAGGGTAACGACCACTTGTTGAAGTCAGATGATTCTGAAAACTATTATGCATACCTTGATCAGTATTCAGTATCATACTCTAACGGAATGTATTCTACAAACCTTGTTTATAAAGGTAACAAGGAGTTGACATGGGAGACTTCATACTCTCTTAATATTGGTGTTGATTTCGAATTGTTGGGCAGAAGACTTAACGGTAGTGTTGAATTCTTCCGTCGTGCAACTGACGACTTGCTTTACAATGTGCCTGTTCCAACATCATCTGGTATTGTAACCGGTTCTATCCCTCAGAATGTTGGTGCTATCCTTAACCGTGGTGTTGAGTTGGATTTGAACGGCGTAATCTATAGAACTAATGATTTTGAGTGGAATGTTAATTTCAATGCAACTCATTATACCAACAAGATTACAAAACTTTATGAAGCTGTTAAGGCTGAAGGTATCAAGCAGTCAAGTCGAATTTTGAAAGAGGGTGGTTCTATTTATGAGATTTATCTCAGATCTTATGCTGGCGTTGATCCTGAAACTGGTCTTGCTCTTTATTATACAGATGAGACAAAGAAGGAGACTACAACAGAATATGAAAATGCTAAGCAGATTGACTTGGGCTCTACGCTTCCAAAGGTATATGGCGGTATTGGTACAACTTTGAGATACAAGAATCTTGATTTCGGACTTCAGTTGTCATACCAGATAGGCGGTAAGATTTACGATGGTACTTATCAGGCATTCATGCACAACGGTGGTAGCGGTATGCAGGGTAACAACTGGTCTGTTGACATCCGTAACGCTTGGACTCCAGAGAATCGTTACACAGACGTACCTCGTTTGAATTCTGCTGATGATTGTTATCAGCTTGATTCTGACAGATTTATTACCGGTGCAGACTATTTGAGCTTTAATAATGTAACCATCGGCTATACATTGCCAAAGAAGTGGGTTATGGCTTGCCATCTTAACTCTTTGCGTGTTTATTTTGCTGGCGATAACCTCGGAGTTATTACACGCCGTCAGGGATTGGATCCAAGATTTAGCCTCGCTACAGGTGGTTCTACTTCAGGTAGTGGTATTGGTTCTTCTAATTATTCTTCAATGCGTACGCTTACGGCAGGTTTGTCACTTTCGTTCTAATTAAATAAAATAGAATTTATATGAAAAAATATATATATGCTTTTTCAGTATTGGCAACAACAGTTGCCTTTACTGGATGTGCGGGCTTGGATACAGAATCAGAAGGTCGCTATATAACCGAAGAACAGATTTCGGAGACAAATGCAGCGATACCGACTCGTTCAGAGTCTGCTGTGGTTGGTATGTACACTTATCTGGGCAAGTCTTATGCTGCAAGACCAAATCAAACAAGAGCAGACGATGGTGGCTACCCAACAATTTGTATTCAGCAGGATAGCAACGGTGCCGATATGGTATGTGCCAACAGTGGCTACAACTGGTTTACACCTGCTGCAGACCTGACAGACCGAAACTATACATACGCAAGTTGTTTCGAGCGCTATGCTGTTTTTTACAACCAGATTAAACTTGCAAACGATTTGATTGCAACTATCGATCCTGCAACAACAGACAAGAGTGCTATGTATGTCCTTGGTCAGGCTAAGGCTGTCCGTGCATTCGACTATCTGTGTCTTGCACCATACTATCAGTTCAACTATCAGACAAGTGCAGACAAACCGTGTGTGCCTATTGTTACAGAGGCTACTTCTGATTTTGGCCATAATCCTCGTGCTACAGTAAAGGAAGTTTATGAACTGATTATGAGCGATCTTAACAGCGCTGCGGAACTTCTTGCAGACTTTAACCGCAATGGCGACAATTCACGTGTAGACATTAGTGTTGTGTATGGTTTGCGTGCAAGAGCAAATCTCTATATGGGCAATTATGCCGAGGCAGCAGCAGATGCAGAGAAGGCACTTGTTGGTTATACTCCATATTCTCGTGAAGAGGTTTCTGTTCCTGCATTTTGCGACCGTGGCGACCATAACTGGATATGGGCTATTGATATAGACAAGAATACTGTAAAGATTAGTCCTACAACAGGTGCGCAGTTAGGTTCATTTAGTGGAGATAGCTATACTGCTGCTTGTGGTGTTTACAAGCGCATCAACACATTGCTTTACAACAAAATTCCAGCTTCAGACGTACGCAAGGGCTGGTGGGTTGATGAGAAACTTCATTCTGACAATCTGAAAAATGTTGTTTGGGTTAATACTACAACAAACGAGAGAATTGAAGGTGATGCAATATGTACTTATACATTTAAGGACAAGGTTAAATTCCTGCCTTATACAAACGTAAAGTTTGGTATGTATAGTGGTATTGGTAGTGCAATAAATGATAATGACTGGCCTTTGATGCGTGCAGAGGAAATGATTCTTATCAAGGCTGAGGGTCTTGCTATGTCAGGAAAGTTGGCAGAGGGTAAGGCTGTTCTTGAGGATTTCGTTAAGAAATATCGTGACCCTGAGTACACTTGCAAGGCTGCATCTGCTGAAGAAATGCAGAATGAAGTATGGTTCCAGCGCCGTGTCGAGTTGTGGGGCGAGGGATTCTCAATGACCGACATCATGCGTCTGAACAAGCCTATTGTACGTTTCCATGGTACAAATACAGAGAACTGGCCTGATGCCTTCTGTTTCAATGTTGCCGCAGGTGATGCTTGGTTGCTTCTCCGTATCCCACAGAATGAGATTAACGCAAATTCTTCTATTGTTCAGAACGAAGGCGGTTCTGCTCCAGTTTCTATGCAGAATCCAAACTTAACTGATGGTGTAACTGATTAATAATTGAAACATGAAAATTTTAAATAAAATATCATCTGTTATTTTTGCTGCATTGTTTGCAGTAGGAATTACTTCATGTAGTACGGAGCAATACGAGTGTGCAGAACCTGTTGCAGATGGTACACCTTCTGTGTATTTTCCAAGTGCTCAGCAAAGTGTTTTTTTCCTGCCACTTACAGAGACAAGTATAGATGTTGAGCTTTCTCGTTTAGATGCTTCAAACGAATTGACTGTTAACCTTCGCAAGGTTGATGACTTGTATAATGTTTTTGATGTTCCTGCAACTGCAACTTTTGCAAAGGGTAACATCACAACTACTGTAAAGGTAAACCTTCGTAATGCACAGCCTTTTGTTGACTATCGTCTTGGCTTGGCATTGGATCCTGATGTGGTAAATCCTTATGCAGCAAACCTGAATGGTACAATCAACTATGTTGCTCATGTTCAGCAGGAGGACTGGAAGTTCTATAGCAAGTGTACTGTATATAGTGCATGGTATGAGGAGGACTTTGAGACAGAAATGCAATATTCTGAAACTTTGAAGCAGTATCGTGTTTACAATGTTTGGGATACCGGCGTTCACATTTCATTCTCTATTGACGAAAAGTCTAATGTGAAGTTCGCAGAGGCAAAGTACAATACGAAGATTAAGAATGATGCTGGCGCTGTTCTGTCTTGGGCTCCAGACTATACAGTTAATGAGAAAGAGGGTGTTGTAGGATGTGTCTTTGATGCAGAGAAAAAGGTGTTTACATTCACTGGTGAATGGACCATTTCTGCAGGTTCATATGGCTCATATCCGGGAACAGTTACTCTTCACGACTAATATTCAGTAATAATAAAAAAGGTGTGCTTCTTATGAAGTGCACCTTTTTTGTTTTATAATTTGTCTATTTTGTTGTTGTTTTCTTGTGTTTGATAAATCTTTTTATGAAAAATATTTGAATTGTTTACATAAATTATTATTTTTATGTATCTTTGCAACGTAAAGATGGATATGCATATTTGCTTTAACAGTATTTGATTAATTTAAAACTTAATTTAAAAGAAATGAGAAATAAACTGCTGCTGGCTTTATTGGCATTTTTGTTGCCTATTAGTATGCTGGCTAATGTTGATTTGATGAATGATACAAATCATTCAGGAGTACGTAAGTGGAATAAGAGAAGTTTTACTTACTATATTTGTAATGAATCTCAGCACTTGACTCCTTCGGAAAGAGTACGTGCAATTAATAGCGCTTTTGCTACATTGCAATCTAAGTCTACTTTGAGTTTTACTCAGGTATTTAATTCTAACTCGGCGGATTTTATCATAAGATGGGTAAAAGGAGTACATGGAGATAATCGCTCGTTCCGATGGAGTGGATGTGAGCGCTGTGCACATGTTGCATTTCCCGAAAAGTACTCTTGTAAGTGCGGTAATTGTTGGGCTAGTACTGTGTTGAAGCCTAATTCCTTTCCAAGTAATTGCTTGGGAGAAGTCCATTTTAATGATGACGTTGATTTTGAAAAGTACGATATGGAAACTGTTGCGTTACATGAAATAGGACATTTGCTTGGACTTGAAGAGTCTAATGATAAAAATTCCATAATGTATTTGGGTGGAAATTTTCGAGAAAAAAAGAATCTTTCCGATCGTGACATCGAAAATCTGGCGCTCCGATATTCATTTAATATAGTTGGTCCTTCTTTTGAGAATGATATGGTTTCTTTTAGTATTCCAACATTGCCGCAATATACAAATGTTTATTGGAGTACGAGTAATTCTGAAATTCTTGACATTTGGTGTCATGGATATTCTGAAGGAAGTCATACTGCAACTTTTAAGACGGTTGGACATGGCGAATGTTATATCTATGCTAAGTTTAATTATACAAAAGACACCTATCCTCTTCATTTTGTAACTGATAGTATATTGGTTAATTCAGGCGTTCCTGATGCACCAACTATTACAGGCTGGCCTCGCAGAAAAGAGTTTCTTGCTAATACTCGGTATGATATTTATGTCTCATATCCTACAAATCAACAAGTTTGTGAAACCGAATGGATTTTAAGAGAAAATTTGTTGCCTGTGGATAGGGGAAATTCAAACCATATATGGTTTGTTACAGGCTCGGATGGTGATATCGATCTTAAAGTGCGTGTAAGAAACGCTCATGGATGGAGTGAATACACACATGTTAGGGGGTATGTAACGGCCAAATCGGCCAAACCGGGTGAACCTGGTAAAATAACAAGTGCACCTCGGGAACATACAATGATGCTTAGTAGTGTGAAGAAGGTTGCTTCAGTTGTAAAAAACGATGAATATGAAATTCAACTTTGGAACACAAACAGAATGGTTCGAAATGTTAAATCTTTACAACCATCTTATGACTTTGATACGGAGAACTTGTCTTCTGGAGTCTATGTAGTGAAGGTAATTAAAGATGGAAAAGTTATAAGTAGTAAGAAAATTATAAAATAAAATTATATTTTATTGACTTATAAGGAGGGTTTGTTTAAAGGCAAATCCTCCTTATTTGAGCACATATAAATTAACAATAATGTAGGTTCGGTAAATAATAATAACCCCAATTTATTCGAAAGAGACGGACTGAAAGTCCATCAAGCCAAGAACCCAACGGCAACGCCTTGGGGACATAGCAAAAAAAGAACGTCCCGACGGGGCAAAAGCCATTACCTGTTATGCTTTTTGCACCTTCGGAGCGAAGAAATAAACACAATCTCCATAGGGCGATGCCCCACGCTATGAACAAGTCCTATTTATTCCGGGCGTAATTTTCTGCCTTCTCAAAAACATTGTTTAGAATAATTGTGACTTGTCAATTGTCCATTGTCAATTAAAAAAGATTTTTCAAAAATAATTGTCATTTGTCAACTGTCTCAATTATCAATTGATAATTGATTTTGTGCTAATTTCTTTACCTCGTTAATCTCATCAATAAGTTGCTCTGATGAAGGCAGATAAAGCTTATATTCACTCGCAAGAATACTTTTGTTGTCTTCTGGCAATGTCATACGGACAACCGTATCGTTTTTCTCGGTACACAGAAGTATTCCGATGGTAGGATTTTCGTCAGGGAGTTTTTCGTTACGGTCGTAGTAATTGACATACATTTGCAACTGTCCCAAATCCTGATGAGTAAGTTTGCCCGTCTTTAACTCAATTACCACATGGCAACGCAACAGACGGTTGTAGAAAACGAGGTCGGCAAAGAACTCGTCGTCTTCTATCAAAAGACGTTTTTGTCGCGCAACAAAAGAGAAGCCCTTACCCATTTCGAGAAGGAAATCCGTAAGGTGGGTAATGATTGCCGACTCCATATCTTTCTCGTAATAACTACTTTCTCGGTGCAGTCCAAGAAATTCGAGCACCATTGGGTCTTTGATTATTTCGGTAGGGCTTTCGGGAATGCGTTCCTTACGAGCCACGGCAAGTACACTCTCCTTGTCGTTGCTCATCAACAAACGTTCGTAAAGCATCGAATTTATTTGCCTTTCCGTCTCGCGGGCTGTCCATGCGTTATTTACGGATTCCAATTCGTAGTACTCACGTTTGTCGGGGTCTGGAATCTGAATCAGCATACGATATTGGCTCCAGTTCAATTGGGAACACAGTGTGTTCCTATTTGGATATGTCCTATAAAACTGACGGCAAAACTTAAGTTGACGATAGCCAAATCCACTACCAAACTCAGGTTCCAAGCGTTTTGCTAAATTCTGCAAAAGATACGCTCCATAGTCGGCGCGTTCCTTGCCTTGCTGCTCTTCCTCGAATATGCGTTGCCCCATGTGCCAATACATCTGCACACGGCATTGCTGCGTGAAGTCTCGATGATTTGACGTACATCGCTATATAGCGTGTCAAGTTGCTGAACTTGTTGAGATGGATTATCTTGTTTCATTTGTGATTGGTTTGAGAGCAAAGGTAGAAAAAAATCGGCACATATATGGACTTTCCATCATCCAAGATACTTATGTGAGCCATTTTAACATTTATTAGGTTAACAATGGCGTATTGAAGTGTCGTATCTATGCGCACATACCAGAAAAGAAATTGTCAACTATCCATTGTCAATTGCGATTGCAATTAAGTCCCTGAAAACTTCAGCATAATGCTTTTTTAGTTTAACTTTGCACGATTTTTATTGGGTAACAGAATGGATTTTAGAGTTATTCTTGAGCAGATGGCTATGCTGTTTGCCGTGGTTATTGCCGGATACATAAGCGGCAAGGCTAAGTTGTTCGACCAGACATTGAGCAAGAAGATGGCGAGCCTTATTATCAACCTTACTTGTCCGTGCCTTATCATAGCCAGCACTATGGGCGACAATCTGCCAAATCGTGAACTAATCGTTCCGCTGATGGTTGTCGGCATAATAACGTATATCGTGCTGCTTGTCATAGCAGCCTATCTGCCGCGCCTCTTCAATGTGGGCGAGGAGGAAGGACTGTTCAGTTTTATGCTTGCCTTCGGAAACGTGGGCTTCATAGGCTATCCAGTTGTGGCATCGATGTTCGGTCCTGAGGCCGTGTTCTATGCAAGTATTCTGAATGTGGCAAATACCTTTTGCGTGTTTATCTGGGGCGTTCAGTTTATTGCAGGCAAGTCAGAAGGTAAGTTCCAGTGGAAGCGTTTCTATTCTCCGGCGATGATAGGAACGTACATAAGCGTGATAATCGTGGCTTTTGCCATCAGAGTGCCTCATGTAATAGCGCAACCGTTCACGCTAATAGGCAACATAACCGTTCCCGGCTCGCTGCTGATAATTGGCTACAGCATTTCGCAGATACCGCTGAAGCATATGACCGGCGGTCCTAAGATATTCCTGATGTCGGCATTCCGTCTTTTCATCCTGCCGCTGTTCGTTATGTATCTGTTCCGTTTTTCGGGCTTGTTCGACGACCGTATCATCAGCATCAACACGATGATAACAGCCATGCCCGTTGCCTCGTTCGGCACGATGCTCTGTTTTAAGTACGGCAGAGACGAGACCGTAATGGCACAAGGTACCTTTATCACCACATTGCTGTCGATGATAACGATACCTTTGGTGTCAATGATTCTCTGATTTTTATTTTGTGTAGAAGTCTATTAGCCTCTGCATAGCCCTTTGGCACACATCGCAGAAGCGGCTCACCTCGTTCACCTTCATTCGGCAGGTGTAGAACGGACGGTAAACGCCCTTTGACTGATATCCGCCGCCCTCGTACACGCCAATCTTTTTCATCAGATTCTCCTCTGTGTCGTATGGCGGGATTGGGGTTGGAATCTTCGTCTTCTTAGGCAGCATGTCTTTCCATTTGCTTCCGAAGTCAACCAACGTAGTCAGGTTCGGTTCCCAAGGCTCGGTATCCGACGGATATTGAGTCTCGTACTGGTCGTCGTAGAAATACTCGTCTGCCAGACCGCCGAAACTGTGTCCGAATTCATGAACCACAACAGGTCTGAACTGCTCGTGGTGCGCCGTTGTGAGGGTGTACGAGTTGTATATTCCGCCGCCGCCATATTCATCGGTATTTGCAAGAATGATGATGTGCTCGTAGGGCAGACCGGCAAGAACGTCGTGCAAGTCCTTTATGTGAAGGGTGGTGAGATACCTGTCAGAATAGAACGTGCTGAAATGTGATGACAGAGCCGTGTTCTTCCATTGTCCCAAACGCGGAATGCTCACGCCGCTGTCTTTAGAAACCGCGCCTACCGCCAGAATGTTGAACTTACTTTTGTTTGCCGAGAAAGGCGCGTGTGCAAAGAGCGATTCGGTGGCAATCTCGGCATCCTTGAAGAACGTTTCGAGCTCGCTTTCGGTATATCCCTCGGCAACAATCACAACGTCAATGCACTCCTTCGGGTCGCCGCCCTTGTGGATATATCTTGTTTTCTGCTCCTTGTTCGGCTTCATCTGCCTTATCAGGATATCCTTAGGGTTGATGTGATAGGTGAGTTCAGAAACCACCTTGTTGTGAGTGTTTGTCAGGTTTATTGTAACGTCCATCTCATCCTTAGGAAAAGGCAGCAGAAAAGTGTTTTCGAACGATTTTGTAGCCTTTGTGCTCTCCTCGGTCGTGAGCCATTCCTGAAACAGGCTTGAGAACGAAGTGGCATATACAACCTTGCCCTTGTGCTTCATGTAAATCTGCCCGTTTCCGCGCAGTGGCAGAGAGTCGAGATTGTGCCTTCTGCCGTACCATCCGTCCGATTTTTTCAGTTCAGACACCTCGATATGTTGCAAATCGTGATTGCCGCTGAAGGTATAGTCTATTCTCAGCGTCTTGTCTTCGAAATAATCGCTAAAACTCTGTGCCACAATGCCCTGCATCGCCAGAAAAAAAGCTGAGAAAATTAAAAATCTTTTCATTTGTAACTAATTTTGTATTTATTTTGTAAAAATATAACTACTTTTTTAAACTAAAGTTACGATTTATAATCTACTTTGTACTATATTTGCAAAAATTATTTAGAGTAATAAAAAATATGGGACAACATCAGATTGACAAGTTGGATGTGCAGATTCTGCGGATGATTGCAGAAAATGCACGAGTGCCATTCCTTGAAGTAGCACGAGCATGCGATGTGTCGGGAGCGGCCATCCACCAGCGTATTCAGAAGCTTGTAAACTTAGGCATTTTGAAAGGTTCACAGTACCTAATTGACCCTGAGAAGATTGGTTATGAAACCTGTGCGTATATAGGCTTGTACCTAAAAGATCCTGAACAGTTCGATGAGGTTACAGAGGCTCTCCGCAAGATTCCGGAGGTGGTTGAGTGTCATTTCACGACAGGAGGCTATGACATGTTCATAAAGATATATGCTCGCAACAATCATCATTTGTTGAGTATTATCCACGACAAGCTCCAGCCGCTTGGACTTGCCCGTTCCGAGACCATTATCTCGTTCCACGAGGCAATTAAGCGACAGATGCCAATCATGGATATTGAGAGCGACGAAAATGAAAGCGTAGATTAAGTTCTACGCTTTTTTATTTTCTTGTATAGTCAACAAACGTGTATCGCTGTGCGTGCTTCTCGTCGGGCTCGTGCACCTCGGCGTTCTTTGCAGTCCATACATTCTTGTCAATCTCGGGGAAGAAGGCGTCGGCATTCTCCGGAGTGTCGTCAACCTCGGTGGCATAGATAGCGTCTGCCATCGGCATGGCCTCGCGATAAAGCGTCTCGCCGCCAATTATGTAGATGTCCTCTTCGCCCTTGCAGTTGTCAAGAGCCTCTTCGAGCGATGCGAAATGCTCTGCGCCAGGGAACTCGATGCCCTTCTGTCGTGAAAGGACGATGTTGCGGCGGTTTGGCAGCGCGCCCTTCGGAAGCGACTCGAATGTCTTTCTGCCCATTATTATGGTGTGCCCCGTTGTGAGAGCCTTGAATCTTTTAAGGTCGTTGCTCAGATGATAAATCAGCTGATTCTTGTAGCCTATGGCGTTGTTGCGGGCTATTGCGACAATTATGTTAATCATTTTTCTTATGGATTGTTAAACTGAAACCTTTCCGGCAATGTGTGGGTGAGGGTCGTAGCCTTCGAGTTCAAAATCCTCGAACTTGAAGTCGAAGATGTTCTTCACCTCTGGATTTATCTTCATCGTTGGCAGCTTGCGAGGCTCGCGCGAAAGCTGAAGCTTCATCTGCTCAATGTGGTCGTTGTAGATGTGTGCATCGCCAAGGGTGTGGACAAATTCTCCGGCTTTCAGCCCTGTAACCTGAGCAACCATCATAAGCAGAAGGGCATATGATGCGATGTTGAACGGTACGCCAAGGAAGGTGTCGGCGCTTCGCTGGTACAGCTGGAGGCTCAGCTTTCCGTCGGCAACGTAGAACTGGAAGAACATGTGGCACGGCGGCAGGTTCATGTTGTCGATGTCTGCCACGTTCCAGGCATTAACGATAAGTCGGCGCGAGTTAGGATTCGTCTTTATCTGCTCAATGACTTCCGAAATCTGGTCGATGTAGCCGCCTTTGTAGTCGGGCCACGAACGCCACTGGTAGCCGTATACGTGTCCGAGGTCTCCGTTCTCGTCGGCCCATTCGTTCCATATTCTTACGCCGTGCTCCTGAAGCCACTTTACGTTTGTGTCGCCTTTCAGAAACCACAGAAGCTCGTAGATTATCGATTTCAGATGAACCTTCTTTGTTGTTACGAGCGGAAATCCGTCTTCGAGGTTAAAACGCATCTGGTGTCCGAATACGCTGATTGTTCCCGTTCCGGTGCGGTCGCCTTTCTCAACTCCCTCGGTCAGTATTCTGTTTACAAGATCAAGATATTGTTTCATTAATTTTTTTGATTTTTTAATTGAAGGCAAAAGTAATATATTTTTTGCAATTTAGCTTTATACATTATATATTTAAGGTAAAAAGCCTTGTTCTATTTGTACGATTGTTTTAATAGTGTAACGGCTTTGTAATGTTAAAAAATGTGAAATATTTTAGGATTTTTTCACATTTGTTAATATTTTAGTCCTTTGTTGCTCAGGCTGGTTTATGATTGAAATTTTATAATGTGTTGATATTTAAGTAGTTAAATATTTGACTTCAAAAAAAGTTAAAAAATACTAAAAAATAGTTATTAAAAAATTTGTTAATTTTAATTTTAGTGTTTATATTTGCAATGTGATAATAAATCAGACTCGGATACGAGTTGAAAAATATAAGTTGAATTTGTGAAGTTGATGTCGGAATAAGACAATAAGATGAGGTTATCACTGATTGAAGTGAACTCATATTATAAAGTTATATTGGGTAAAAATAGTGATTTTAAGGTAAAGCTTTTGAGTTTGGATTGAAAAGATTACAGTTATTGTACTAGTTTTAGGTAAGTTTTAGGTAGTTTATTTATGATTGTAGTAGGCTGTTGCACGTGAGTGTAGTAGCCTATTTTTGTATACCTACCTTTCGTGCCTATTCTTAAAAAACGGAAGATTTATTTTGTTCTGCTTTCCGTTTGCTGTATCTTTGCCAATAGTATGAATATTCCAGAAGATTTTGAGTTATATACACGCAGGCTTATAGGCGATGACGAATATAAGTCGCTCGCCGATGCGCTTGCCACCGAATCGCCGGTGAGCATAAGGCTTAATCCGGCAAAGTGGACTGACGAACTGTCGGCGCAGCCTGTGCCGTGGGCCGAGAAATACGGCAGGTATCTTGATGCCCGTCCGCCTTTCACGTTCGACCCTCTGCTACATTCGGGCGCGTATTATGTTCAGGAGGCATCGTCGATGTTCCTCACACAGGTTGTTGAGCAGTATGTTGACAAGCCAGTTGTAGCGCTCGACCTCTGTGCATCGCCCGGCGGAAAGAGCACGCTTCTTCGCGCAGCCCTTCCCGAAGGCAGTCTGCTTGTAAGCAACGAGCCAATCCGTCCGCGCGCTCAGGTGCTATCTGAAAATATAACTAAGTGGGGACATCCGCTCAGCATAGTTACAAATAACTATCCTGCCGATTTCTCGAAACTGGTGCATCTGTTCGACTTAATCGTTGCCGATGTGCCTTGCTCGGGCGAGGGTATGTTCCGCAAGGACGAGGTGGCTGTTTCGGACTGGAGCACCGCCAAGGTTGCCGAGTGCGAGAGTCTTCAGCGAAGCATAATATCCGACATCTGGCGATGTTTGAAACCCGGCGGACTGCTTGTTTACAGCACATGCACATACAATGCCCTCGAAGACGAAGGCAATGTTGAGTGGATTGTGAAGAATCTTGGAGCGGAAGTGCTGAAGATTGAAACGAAGCCCGAATGGAACATCAAGGGCAACACCGTGGGAACGCCGTACGATGTGTATCACTTTATGCCGCATATAACAAAGGGCGAGGGCTTCTTCCTGTGCCTGATGCGAAAGCCTGTGGATGCCGAGGACGATGTTCCGGAAGAAAAACCGTCAAAGAAGAAAAAGGGCAAGGACGCAAAGCCGAAGAGCGAGCCAGCCTTTCCGAAGGAACTGAAACAATATGTTTCGGGCGACTTTGAATTTGTGTGGCGAGGCGAGCAACCAGTGGCTTTTTCTACGAAATATATTGATGTATATAATAGTGTAAATAAGGAACTTAGCGTTATGCACGCCGGCATTGAGCTGGCAACACTCAAAGGCAAGGACTGGCAGCCCGATGTGGCTCTGGCTCTGTCTACGGCTCTTAATCGCGACGCATTTCCGACGGTGGAACTCGACTATATGTCGGCAATAGCATATCTGCGCAAGGAGGCCGTTGCCATGCCCGACGGAACTCCGCGAGGCTACGTTCTGGTAACGTACAGAAATCATCCGCTGGGATTCGTGAAGAACATCGGAAACCGTGCCAACAACCTCTATCCGCAGGAGTGGCGCATACGCAGCGGATTTATTCCGAAGGAGATTGAGGAGAAGGGGCAATTCTCTTTTATGTAAGTAAAATTTGTTAATTTTGCACATCCAAAAAAAGAAGAAACAAATATGATTGTATGTATTGCCGAGAAACCGAGTGTTGCCAAGGACATTGCCAATGTGCTTGGAGCAACGTCGCAGCATGATGGCTATCTCGAAGGAAACGGCTATCAGGTAACGTGGACATTCGGTCATCTCTGCGAGTTGAAAGAGCCTCACGAATACACACCGATGTGGAAGCATTGGACTCTTAGCAGTCTGCCGATGATTCCTCAGCGCTTCGGCATAAAGCTGAAGGCCGACAAGGGCATTGAGAAGCAGTTTTCGGTAATAGAAAAACTGATGTCGAACGCAGAGAAGATTATAAACTGCGGCGATGCCGGACAGGAGGGAGAGCTGATTCAGCGATGGGTGATGCAGAAGGCTGGGGCTAAATGCCCGGTTGAGCGTCTGTGGATTTCGTCGCTGACCGAGGAGGCAATCCGCGACGGATTCAAGGAACTGAAAGACCAGTCCGTTTACCAGTCACTTTACGAGGCTGGACTCTGCCGTGCCATTGGCGACTGGGTGCTGGGCATGAACGCAACCCGACTGTACACTCTGAAATACGGACAGAACAGACAAGTGCTCTCGATAGGACGAGTGCAGACTCCTACGCTGGCTCTCATCGTCAAGCGTCAGCACGAAATAGACAACTTTGTGCCAGAGCCTTACTGGGTTCTGACAACCAAATACCGCAATGTAATCTTTGCATCTACCAAAGGTAAGTTTACGAGCAAGGAAGAGGGCTTCGCTTTTCTTGAAAAGGTGAAGAATGCGCCGTTTGTCGTAACCGACGTGTCGAAGAAGAACGGAACGGAAGCACCTCCGCGCCTGTTCGACCTTACATCTCTTCAGGTGGAGTGCAACAAGAAATTCGGCTATTCTGCCGACCAGACGTTGCAGCTTATCCAGTCGCTCTACGAGAAGAAATTCACAACCTATCCGCGTGTTGATACCACGTTCCTGAGCGATGATATTTACCCGAAGTGTCCGCAGATACTTTCGGGACTTCATGATTATCAGAGCTTTATCGCTCCGCTGGGCGGCAAGAAACTTCTGAAGAGCAAGAAAGTGTTCGACTCGAGCAAGGTAACAGACCACCACGCTATCATCCCGACAGGCGTGCCGCCAACCAACCTCTCGGACATGGAAAAGCATGTGTACGACATGATTGCGCGCCGCTTCATTGCCGTATTCTATCCCGATTGCAAGTTTGCCACCACCACCGTTATGGGTGATGTTGACAAGATTGAGTTCAAGGCAACGGGAAAGCAGATTCTTGAGCCGGGATGGCGCATACTGTTCGAGAAACAGCAGACCAATCTGCCTGATGAAGAGGCAAATAAGGAGAAGGACGAAGAGCGCGTTCTTCCGGCATTCGTCAAGGGCGAGAGCGGCGAGCATATTCCCGACCTTGCCGAGAAGATGACCACTCCGCCGAAGTTCTACACCGAGGCAACGCTTCTGCGCGCCATGGAAACGGCCGGAAAGCTGGTCGACTCGGACGAGCTGCGCGATGCCCTGAAGGAGAACGGAATAGGTCGTCCGTCAACGCGCGCCGCCATCATCGAGACTCTGTTCAAGCGCAAGTATATCCGCAAGGAGAAGAAGAACCTCGTAGCCACTCCGACAGGCATGGAACTTATCGGCCTTATCCGCGAAGAACTGCTGAAGAGTGCCGAACTCACAGGTATCTGGGAGAAGAAGCTCCGCGAGATTGAGAAGAAAAGCTACGATGCGGCTACCTTCGTGGGCGAGCTGAAGCAGATGGTTACAGACATCGTAAATCAGGTGCTGGCAGACAATACAAACCGAAGAATTTCGTTAGAAGTAGAGGAGGAGAAGCCTGCGCCAAAGAAGCGCGCTCCGCGTAAATCTACAAAGAAGAAAGACGGCGACGAGGGCGATGAGGCTGCGGTGGCATCTGAAGGTTCGGACAGTCCGAAGCCAAAGCCGGCATCTCCGTCGCTTGTTCCGTCCGACGAGCTGATAGACACGGTGTGCCCGGTGTGCGGACAAGGACGCATAATAAAGGGTAGGGCGGCCTACGGATGCTCAAACTGGAAGTCGGGCTGCAAGTTCGTCCTTCCGTTTAATACAGAAGTCAAATGAAGACAAACATCATAGTTTTAGTGCTTGGCGCGCTTATGCTTTTCTCGTGCGGAGCGGAGAATTCCGTTCGCAAGGCGGAGCAGTCTCTTGCCCTTGGCGAATATTTCAACGCCGCGCAGATGTATAAGAAGGCATACAGCCAGACACCGCCGAAGGAGCGCAAGCTGCGCGGAGAGCGCGCTTTTGCCCTTGCCGAGTGCTACCGCAAGATAAACTACACGTCGAGGGCGAGAGGCGCATATCAGAATGCCGTGCGATACAAATATCGCGATTCTATAGCCTTCTTCTATCTTGCCGAGATGCAGCGACGCGACAAGGACTACAAGAATGCCGTAAAGAACTATGAGATTTATCTGAATCACAAACCTACCGACAAACTTGCCCTTAACGGCCTGATTTCGGCTCAGAATGCACGGAAATGGAAGGAAGAATCGTCGGGCTACAAGGTCAAGAAGATTGACATGTTCAACTCGCGACGCTCCGACTTTTCGCCGATGCTTTTGGGCGACGATCAGCTCTTTCTGTCGTCAACGCGTCCGCAGGCAAAGGGCGATAACCTGAACGGAATAACAGGCGTAAAGAACGGCGATTTCTTCGTCTGCAAGAAAGACGAGAAGGGCAAATGGACTCAGCCGGAGGTTATTACCGATGCCATAAATTCGGAAGAAGACGAGGGTGCATGCTGCTTCACTCCCGACGGAAAGACGATGTACTTTACCCGTTGCCGCGAAGATGAGTCATATCCGCGCTATGCCGAGATTTTCAGGAGCACGCGCTCCGATGCTTCGTGGAGCACCCCTACGGCATGCGTTCTGACAAAGGATTCGCTTTCGTCCTATGCCCATCCGGCTGTCTCGCCCGACGGACAATGGCTCTATTTCGTTTCAGATATGCCCGGCGGCGAGGGCGGACTCGACATCTGGCGCGTGCGCATAATGGACGGCGACAAGTTCGGTGGCGTTGAGAATCTGGGCACACCTATAAACACGCCCGGCGACGAGATGTTTCCGACATTCCGCCCAAACGGCGACCTCTATTTCTCGTCTAACGGACATCCGGGCATGGGAGGGCTCGATGTGTGGTGCGCAAAGCAAGACTCGCTCAAGGCATGGACGCTTAACCGTCTTGGCTATCCGCTCAATTCGGAGGGCGATGATTTCGGTCTTACGTTCGATGGCATTTACAACCGCGGATTCTTCTCGAGCAACCGCAACGACGGTCACGGATGGGACCACATCTACAGTTTCGAGCTTGCCGAAAATATCCTCACCGTTCAGGGATGGGTTTACGAGAAGGACGGCTACGAACTGCCTCAGGCGCTCGTCTACATGGTCGGAAACGATGGCACAAACCAGAAAATCAGCGTGAAGGGCGACGGCTCGTTTGTTGTAGAGGTAAAGCCTAATGTCGATTACGTTCTGCTTGGCACTTGCAAGGGTTTTCTTAATCACAAGCAGGATTTCAGAGCCGATACTGCCGGCGTTACGAAAGAATACGTTCTGCAATTTCCGCTGCCGTCAATCAGTCGCCCTGTGTTGATAGACAACGTGCTCTACGAGTTCGACAAGGCTGATTTGACCAAGGATTCGGAAACTGAGCTGATGGCTCTTGTTACGCTGCTCAACGAGAATCCGAACATTACAATTGAGCTTGGCGCGCATTGCGACTATCGCGGCGACGAGAAATACAACCTGTGGCTGTCGCAGAAACGTGCCGAGTCGTGCGTCAACTTCTTGATAAAGAACGGAATTGCGAAGGAGCGCCTCACTCCGGTCGGATATGGCGTAACCAAGCCGAAGACCGTAAGCAAGAAGATGCTCGAATCGTTCGATTTTCTGAAGGAGGGCGATGTGCTTTCGAAAGAGTACATCGAGAAACTCCCGAACGAGCAGCAGGAAATCTGCAATTCCTTGAACCGCCGCACCGAGTTCCGCGTACTCAGAACAACGTACAATATGTTTGAGAAATAAAAACAAGCCTTTGATTGAGTTTTTAATCAACCAAAGGCTTATTTTCTTATTTGCAAAAGGCTGTTTTGCCAATATTCCGTGCAATGATTTCTCTTTGTATTATTTTATGCGTCCTTCTGCTTTGAGAATATCGATGAATTTATTCCAACCAGCCGAACGCTTTTCTGCATTCTGCTGAGTTTTCTCTGGATCCCAATAATCTGGGTAACTATCGTCAAGATGAAATCTGTCGTGATTGTCGCGTAGTAATACCAAATCATCGTATGCTCTGTTTTCAATATAACAGATACGCCAGTTCGGGATAAGATTACAGTTCAAACAGTTCAAGTTGTCTTGAGTTTTCCACATGCACAGGCAACGCATCAGGCTTGTTGTCGAAGAAGCAATATGCAGTAAGAGCCGAGCAGATGTTCATGATGAAGTTGTGTATAGAACGATGACGTGAATGCACAAGATTAGCCTTGCTTTTAAGCAGCTCGTTAATGCACTCGATGATGTATCTTTTCCTGAGCAGAATCTTCTCCTCAAGCGACATGAGTTTGTTCTTCATGTTCGCCTTGAGTCCATGTACGAGATGTATCCCCTGATCAAAAAGGGTGTCGAAGAGTTCCTTCTTGATGTAGCCTCTGTCGGCAAAGACTTTCCCATACAGTACCTTAGAGAACACGTTCCATACACGGTCATCCCTGTCATCTACGTTAGCTCCTGTAAGACAGAAAGTTATAATCTCTCCGGAATCGTTGCAAAGCAGATGGAGCTTGAATCCGTGACACCATCCCATGGTACCCTTTCCGTCCTTTGCAAGACCTGCAAATACCTTGTTGAAATAGCGTCTGACGTTGTGGCAGACGGGAATCATCGTGCTATCAACAAATGTTATTCCCGTGCATTTTCCGAAGGCGTAAAGTTTCATGAACAGCATCATTTTCAAGAAC
>JAFZWM010000009.1 GCA_017617315.1 Bacteroidaceae bacterium | reverse complement strand
TGTCGGGGTACCAGGATTCGAACCTGGGACCCTCTGTTCCCAAAACAGATGCGCTAACCGGACTGCGCTACACCCCGAAACATTTTTCAATGCCTAAGAATTTTTCTATTTGCTTTTCTGTGTCGGGGTACCAGGATTCGAACCTGGGACCCTCTGTTCCCAAAACAGATGCGCTAACCGGACTGCGCTACACCCCGAAACAACAATTCTTAAAGCCTTGTTTCTTAAAAGCGGTGCAAAGATAAGCACATTTTTTGAATAAGCAATGTTTTTTAGCGATTTTTTTGCGATATTTTTCAAAAATAATTTCCGCCACGCCTTTGTTTATGCACATTCCCCACCTGGCTTAATGCCGAATTGCTGCCACTCCCCGACTTTGCAAATATCACATATATAGATATTTTCGGAGATAGTGCTGCGGTTACTTGCCCGATTTCTGACGATTACAATCGCGACAAAGCATCTGATTACCACAAAACCATTTGCTTTTTTTAGCGGTGGGAATTCTCGCGTCCATTCGGTAGCAAGAATCCATAGGCCGAGCGGCAAATTTCCAATTATTTCTCTCAGTCGAATTGCGAATTCGACTGAACTGAAAACAAAATTCATCCCGATTTGTGTAATTTTCACGATTTTGTGTATGGTATTCAAAGAAAAATGTATAATTTTACATCATAAACAAAAATACACAAATATGCATAACGAGATACAAATAAACAAGTTCTTCAGACTGAAAGTAAAAGAAGCTCTTAAAAGCACATCTTTTGAGTTTCATCGACCAAAATAAGAACTTCATGTTGAAGTAATTGAAATTTGATAATTATGATAGAAGAAATAACATTAAGAAATTGGAAAAGTTATAAAAATTCCAAATTGTACATTGAACCACTTACATTTATCATAGGTTTTAATGCTAGTGGTAAGTCTAATGTGCTTGATGCATTGCACTTTTTGTCCGAACTGGCAAAAGGAGCTACAATAGATGACGTAGGTTCTGACATTAGAGGAGGAAAGGACTGGATAATCAGCCGTGATGAAGCTCGCTGTGGCATAGATGTAAAAATTCACAATAACGACACTGACTACTTATATACTATTGAGTTTTCCAAGATTGACGAGAAACTTGTAATTACCAAGGAATGTCTGTCTACAAATTTAAAGGATTTGTTGCTAACAGACGAAAACAAAGTTTTGCCAAATAAAATGCTCTTATCTATGACATCATACACGGCAAAACAAGGACGTAGAAGAACGCTACAGGTACTTAAGGACAAAAGCGCTCTGTTTCAGCTTGCTTCTGCGGGTCTGCTCAAAGAGGTGACTGATGGAATTAACATAGTGCTCAATAGTTTCAAGAATATATTTATGCTTAACCCTATAGCACCACTGATGAGGAATTATACTCCGTTACAAAAGGAACTTAAAGAAGATGCTTCTAATATTGCAGGAGTTATTGCTGCTATTGAAGAATCCGAGAAAAGCAGACTTCAGAAAAAAATTGCAGATTTTGTTCGACCTCTTCCAGAGCGAGATATTGTAAGAGTATGGACAGAAACAGTTGGCATGTTTGGAAAGGATGCTATGCTTTATTGTGAAGAGAGCTGGATTGAGGGTAAGACTCAGAAATTGGATGCAAGAGGAATGTCAGATGGTACTCTGCGTTTTATTGCCATTGTCACAGCATTGCTGACTTTGCCAGAAAAAACTTTACTACTTATTGAAGAGGTTGATAATGGTCTTCATCCTTCCAGATCTAAAGAACTAATTAAGGCTTTGGAGGAAATAGGAGAAGAACGCAATATCGATGTATTGTGCACGACTCACAATCCGTACCTGATAGATTCGCTGGGAACAGATATGATTCCATGTATCACTTACGTTAAACGAAATGAACAGACAGGAAGCAGTGAACTGAAAACTTTAGACGAAAATGAAAATCTTGTCAATTTGATGGCAAGTGGAAGCATTGGTCTATCAATGGTAAATGGGAGAATATAAGCTATGGCAAAAATTCTAATTATTGACACATCTATCATGTGCGTATGGCTTAAAGTGCCAGGTATGGAAACAACGGGTAAAAATAACGAATACACCTATGACATAGTGGCACAGCATATAGAAGAAGAAATGGCAAAGGGAACAAAATTACTCTTGCCAATTGCTACGATTATAGAAACGGGAAACCATATAGCACATGCAAATGGTAACAAAAAGCAATCTATAAAAGAACTCAGTTCTATGATTATCTCTTCGGCTAAAGGTGAAACACCTTGGATTGCTATTGATATGCAGCATTCTCTATGGAATGTAGACAATCTATCTGTCCTGGTTGAGGAATGGGAAAAAACAGCCCTCACAGAAAATCAATCTATTGGCGATGCAGCTATCGTACAGATTGCACAACAGTTTGCGCCCACTTATGAAGTTGAGATTTTTACAGGGGATGGTGGTTTGAAAAATTATGAATATAAGATACAAGGTCAAGCCCAGAAAAAATTGCGTAGAAACAGAAACAAAAGTAACATCTGATATATACATAACCTTAAGAACAACTACACGATAGACGAATTAAAGAAGATTAACAACTTTCTGGAAAGCGAGGACGGAAAACTATTCACGTCGATCCAAACATCATACATTTCCGCAGCCCATAAGATTATAACCGAAAACCCTGAAATCATGGAGAAAATCGAGAAGTTAGTCACCAAATACATACAAAAATAAGCACAAAAAAAGAGTCGGCCGTTATATCTTGTAACAGCCGACTCGTTTTTTTATCCTTAGCCTTTCTTTTTCTTCGGCTTAGGTTCGGGAAGTTCTTTGCACGTCTCACGGACAAGATGTGAGAGATAGCCGTGGTCTTCGACATCCGAGATGTAGAAATAATCTTTCGCGCCATCGTATGGCGGACGGAGTTCAACCTCGCGAAGAAGAGCCTTCCCCGCGGCAGTTGGCTTGACATAGAAACGGTCGTCGCATATCAGACCGAAAATCTTGCCGTTGCAATAAATTCCGTAGTCGCCAAACATTTTTCTGAAGGTTATCTCGCCAGCACCGGCACATTGGTCTGCCACGAACTGAACAAAATCAGGATTGCTTGCCATATCTTTCTAATCTACATAAGAGTTTATATCGCCCTTCATATCCTCAACACTCACATTATCATCTTCTTGCAGGTTTTCAGATATATACTTCTCCACAGCATCTACGTCCTCGGTATAGAAGAACATCTGACATTGGAGCAAATCTGGCTCCCACAACGAATAGATGCGGCCTCTCGCTCCACAGAGTTTCAAGAAGTGATTGAGAGCTCCCAACAACGCTTCATCGTCTATGTAATCGCTATCGTCTGGAATAAAGCCGACCTTATTACCATCCTTCCTCAGAATTATGGTATTGTTTGAAACATCTTCGAGTATCGTAAACTTACGCACATCGGCAAAAGCCAACAGATTCACAATCAAATTGTCATAATCTTCAAGACAATCAATGCACTCGGCATCGAGCTCGCATGCATGCTTGATATTGGCAACTTGCCTAACTTCCTCGTACAGAGCGACGTTCGAATCTTCATAAGCCGGAACTTCGTCGTTGTTGTCAATCTCCCTTACAACGAATTCCTTCCTTAACTCATCATCTGATTTTCTGAAGAAACCAAAGAACTTGTTTAACATATATTTAGAATTAGTTTGAATAGGCTATTTCCGCTCCTTTGCCTTGCGAGCAAACGCAAAGAGTTCGAGAGGCAGATGACAATAGCCGTCGGGATTCTTGTCGAGATAATCCTGATGATACTCTTCTGCGCTGTAGAACTTGTCGAGCGGCTGCTTCTCGACAGCCAATGGCTGCTGATAGTTCTTCTGCTCGTCGGCATAGACGGCTTCGATTACTGGCAAATCCTCGGCATCAGCGTAATAGATTCCGGTGCGATCTCACCGTCCGAAAGCAGACCGATGATGCAATACGTTTTATCTATCGGACGACAAAAATAATTACATTTTTGGATTTGTTATATAAATCGGGCAATATTTTTTCACTTTTCATGAATTATATGTCCGAAAAATCCTATCTTTGCAGAATACTATTTTATCCAAATTCATTAACTTTATTTAATTATGAGATTTTTCATAACGATTTGCTTTTTGGCAATGACATGCTTTGCCAATGCCCAGTCTGCCGCTATGCAGAAAGAAATAGACAGAGCAATAGCACTTGCGGACTTCAGTTCGGCAATGGAACAAACAATGGCTTTACAGTTTGAATCAAGAGGACTGACAGAGCACCTTACCGACCCGAAAGCCATGTACAAGGAACTTACAGAGGCAATGTCAGAACCTCTAAAGAAGATTCTGACAAAAGTGTACTCGGACAACTTCACACTTGACGAACTAAAACAGATGAATGACTTTTACGAAACACCTGTCGGTAAGAAATGCATGACTCTGGTTCCAAATATAGTCACAACTTCCGTAGAGATGTTGCAGAACGACCAAGCAACCATCGAGAAGATACAGCAGATTGTTATGAAATACTTCAAGCAATAATCTGCTTTCGACCACAGATATCGAGCCAGCCGCTACAAAACATTCGAAATTCGTAGCAGCTGGCTTGTTTTTTCTTAGTCAGCCGAAAAAATATCGAACAGGCTCCTCTCCTATCATAATAACACAAATACGAACAAAAAGACTTCACTATGTCAGACAAGAAGAACAAGATACAATCTACACCTATTTATATATAATACGCCTGTTCAAGACAAATCCAACGTCATTCCAACCTTGACAAAAAGTCACTTACATACCCTTTAATTGTTTCTGAATGCCTTTGGTGTAGTTTAGGTGCTTAAACATATAGCTAACATATAGCCAACATACAGCTAACATATAGCCAACATACAGCCAACATATAGCCAACATATAGCTTACATATAGCTTGCATATAGCTTGCATATACCTTCCCTATATCTTCCCTCTACCTTGCATATACCTTGGACGTACCTTGGACGTACCTTGGACGTACCTTGGACGTACCTTGGACGTACCTTGGACGTACCTTGGACGTACCTTGGACGTACCTTGGACGTACCTTGGACGTACGAACAATTTCTGACGAAATTGTTCGTTACAAATCCCTAATTATCAATTATGAATTTTGAATTGTCCATTGTCAACTGTGAGTGTGAGTCAATTCAGAATTCTGCCTTTTTCAATTTTCAACTCCCCAAGTCTGAATCGCGTATTAAAAAGTTGGGCTGTAAATATTCCACTTTTTCCTGAAACACGAGCATAAGTCAGATTTTTATTTTCGAAAAATTTCATCAAACTTTCAATCTGAAAGATATTTTTAAATATTTGTTTCAATTTGTAAGACACAACACATATTTTACTTCATCATTAAAGTATAGGTTTTATACAGGTAACTTTTTGAAATAAAAACCACCCATTTATATATCAAAAAGAAATTTTATTTGTATTTTTGCAAACAAATAGAAAGAGATTATCTGATAATAAACGACAGAAATCATGGTAGATCAACAACACAACAACCAAGGAAAGAAAAAGCAATTCCAACTTCCTGCACAGTTAGGCTTGTACAACCGAGCTAACGAGCACGATGCTTGCGGTGTGGGAATGGTAGTAAACATCCACGGAAACAAATCGCACGAGCTTGTAGACTCTGCTCTCAAGGTGCTCGAGAACATGCGCCACCGTGGAGCTGAAGGTGCTGACGGACGTACTGGCGACGGAGCCGGTATCATGCTTCAGATTCCGCACGAGTTCATTCTTCTTCAGGGCATCCCAGTGCCAGAGAAGGGCAAGTACGGAACAGGTCTTATCTTCTTGCCAAAGGCACAGGACGAGCAGGACGAGATTCTGAAAATAATGCTCGAGGAGATAGAGCGCGAGGGACTTTCGCTGATGCACTTGCGCGCTGTACCAACCAACTCGTCATGTCTTGGTGAGGCTGCGCTCGAGACAGAGCCAGACATAAAGCAGATTTTCATCACCGGAATTTCGGACGACGAACTGCCGCTGTTCGAGAGAAAGCTCTACAAGATTCGCAAGAAGATTGAAAACCGCGTCAAGCACAAGGATTTCTATATCGTTTCGCTTTCGAGCAAGAGCATAATATACAAGGGAATGCTTTCTTCAATGCAGGTAAGAGAGTATTTCTGCGACCTTACAAACGACTATTTCACAAGCGGTCTGGCACTTGTTCACTCACGCTTCTCAACAAACACATTCCCAACATGGAGCTTGGCCCAGCCATTCAGAATGTTATGCCACAACGGTGAGATTAACACCGTGAGAGGCAACCGCAACTGGATGAAGGCAAGAGAGAGCGTTCTTTCGTCTGAGGCTCTGGGCGACATCAAGGAGATCTCTCCTATCATCCAGCCAGACATGAGCGACTCTGCATCGCTCGATAACGTGTTCGAGTTCTTCGTGATGTCGGGCATGAGTCTGCCTCACGCAATGGCAATCCTCGTTCCAGAATCGTTCAACGACAAGAACCCTATAAGCGACGACCTTAAGGCATTCTACGAATATCACTCTATCCTTATGGAGCCATGGGACGGTCCTGCCGCCCTGATGTTCAGCGACGGACGATTTGCCGGCGGTATGCTTGACCGTAACGGTCTGCGCCCATCACGATACCTCATCACAAACAACGACATGATGCTTGTTGCATCTGAGGTTGGCGTGATGGATTTCGACCCGACAGAAATCAAGCAGAAAGGACGCCTCCAGCCGGGTAAGATTCTGATGATTGATACCGAGGAAGGCAAAATCTACTACGACGGCGACCTTAAGGCTCAGCTTGCTGCCGAGCATCCTTACAAGCAGTGGCTAAGCACAAACCGCATACAGCTTGAGAAGCTGAAGAGCGGCCGAAAGGTGAACAACAGCGTGGAGAACTACGAGCGCAAGCTGCTCAACTTCGGTTTCGGACAGGAAGACATCGACAAGACAATCGTTCCGATGTGTACAGGTGGCGCAGAGCCGGTTGCTGCAATGGGTAACGATACTCCGCTTGCTGTGGTTTCAGACCGTCCGCAGATATTCTTCAACTACTTCCGCCAGCAGTTTGCACAGGTTACAAACCCTGCCATCGACCCAATCCGCGAGGAGCTTGTAATGTCGCTCACCGAGTATATCGGCGCAGTTGGCTCAAACATCCTTACTCCGGACGAGAACAACTGTAAGATGGTGCGTCTGCCTAACCCAGTGCTTACAAATACACAGCTCGACATTCTGTGCAACATCAGATACAAGGGCTTCAACACCATCAAGCTGCCTATCTTGTTTGAGGTTGCAAAGGGCGAGGCCGGACTGAAAGAGGCCATCGACGAGCTTTGCAGAAAAGCCGAAGAATCGGTAGACAACGGCATCAACTACATTATTTTGAGCGACCGCGACATTGACAAGGAGCACGCAGCCATTCCGTCATTGCTTGCCGTGAGCGCAGTACACCACTACCTCATCAACATCGGCAAGCGCGTTCAGACTGCCCTCATCGTTGAGAGCGGCGAGATTCGCGAGGTTATGCACGCTGCCCTTCTGCTGGGCTACGGTGCATCGGCAATCTGCCCTTACATGACATTTGCCGTGCTCGACAATCTGGTAAAGAACAAGAAGGTGCAGGAAGACTACGAGACAGCCGAGAAGAACTACATCAAGGCTATCTGCAAGGGTCTGTTCAAGGTGATGTCGAAGATGGGTATCTCAACCATCCGCTCATACCGCGGCGCGAAGATTTTCGAGAGCATCGGCTTGAGCGAGGATTTGCTGAAGACTTACTTCGGAACAGAGGTTTCAACCATCGGCGGTATCGGTCTGAAGCACATTGCATCAGATGCCATCGCCCTTCACAAGGAAGGATTCAAGTCGGCACAAATCAACGAGTTCCTGCCTAACAACGGCCAGTTTGCATACCGCAAGGACGGAATTCAGCACGCTTGGAACCCAGAGAGCATCTCAACACTTCAGATTGCAACACGCCTTGGCAGCTACAAGAAGTTCAAGGAGTTTACAAATATAGTTGACAACAAGGAGAAGCCTATCTTCATCCGCGACTTCTTCACATTCAAGAAGGCTGCAAAGCCTATTCCGGTAGACGAGGTTGAACCGGTAGAAAGCATCGTTAAGCACTTCGTTACAGGTGCAATGTCGTTCGGAGCAATCTCTATCGAGGCTCACGAGGCACTTGCCGTAGCAATGAACAAGCTTGGTACCCGAAGCAACACCGGCGAGGGCGGCGAGGACAACGCACGCTATCACACCGAGTTGAACTCAAAGACTAAGCAGATTGCCTCTGGCCGTTTTGGTGTAACTGCCGAATATCTTGTAAACGCCGAGGAGCTTCAGATTAAGGTGGCTCAGGGTGCGAAGCCGGGCGAAGGCGGACAGCTTCCGGGCTTCAAGGTAAACGAGATTATCGCAAAGACCCGAAACTCTATTCCGGGAATCTCGCTCATCTCTCCTCCACCTCACCACGACATCTACTCTATCGAGGACTTGGCTCAGTTGATTTTCGACCTTAAGAACATCAACCCAACGGCAGCCGTTTCTGTCAAGCTGGTAGCCGAGAGCGGAGTTGGTACAATCGCAGCCGGCGTTGCAAAGGCTAAGGCCGATTTGATTGTAATCTCTGGTGCTGAAGGCGGTACAGGTGCATCTCCTGCATCATCAATGCGATTTGCCGGAATTTCTCCAGAAATCGGTCTTGCCGAGGCTCAGCAGACATTGGTTCTTAACGGACTCCGCAGTCAGGTTAGAGTTCAGACCGACGGTCAGCTGAAGACTGGTAAAGACGTGGTTATCACCGCAATGCTCGGTGCCGACGAGTTCTCATTCGGAACACTTCCGCTTATCGTTTTGGGCTGCGTCATGATGCGTAAGTGTAACACCAACACATGTCCTGTGGGCGTTGCAACACAAGATCCTGAGCTTCGCAAGAGATATACAGGTAAGTCAGACTACGTTGTAAACTACTTCACATTCCTTGCTCAGGAAGTGCGTGAGTATCTGGCAGAAATGGGTATAAAGAAGTTCGAGGACATCATCGGACGCACAGACCTCATCGAGGTTTCAGAGCGTGCCGAAGGCTCTAAGGCTGCAACTCTCGACTTCTCTCGCCTGCTTGCCAAGGTTGACGGACCACTGCACTACGACGGCCGTCCATACACCAAGGTTGAGGGCGTTAAGGACTTCGAAATCATTGCAAACGCAAAGGATGCCATCGAGAACAAGCAAGAGGTTAATCTCGACTACGCAATAAAGAATACCGACCGCGCATGCGGTACAATGCTGGCAGGATGCATCGCCAAAAAATACGGCGAAGAGGGATTGCCAGACTCAACAATAAACATCAAGTTCAAGGGCTCGGCCGGACAGAGCTTCGGAGCATTCCTTCCAAAGGGTGTGAACTTCAAGCTCGAGGGCGAGACAAACGACTACTTCGGAAAGGGTCTTAGCGGCGGTAGAATCTCTATTCTCCCTCCAGTGCGCTCTAATTTCGTTGCCGAGGAAAACATCATTGCCGGAAACACAGGTCTGTACGGCGCAACAACCGGCGAGCTGTATGTAAACGGTAAGGTTGGCGAACGCTTCGGCGTACGTAACTCTGGCGCAACAGCCGTAATCGAGGGCGCAGGCGACCACTGCTGCGAGTACATGACTGGCGGCCGCGTGGTAGTGCTCGGCGAGACAGGACGCAACTTCGGCGCCGGAATGTCGGGCGGTGTGGCATACGTCTGGGACAAGAACCACAATTTCGACTACTTCTGCAACATGGATATGGTTGAACTCAGTCTGGTTGAGGACACAACCTACCGCAAGGAGTTGCGCGAGCTTATTCATCAGCATTGGCTCTACACCGGCTCTAAGCTGGCACGAACCATGCTCGACGACTGGAACCACTATGTTGAGGAATTCATACAGGTTGTTCCTATCGAATACAAGCGCGTGCTTCAGGAAGAGCAGCTCAGAAAGCTCAAGGAGAAGATTGCCGACATTCAGAGAGATTACTAAACCGAGTTAAAAACAACCAGAATCAAAACATTATTCACAATGGGAAATCCAAAAGCATTTCTTACTGTCCCACGCAAGGAAGCAGGTCATCGTCCTATACACGAGCGCATCCACGACTTTGCCGAAGTGGAACAGACACTAAATACAAAAGACCGCCAGCAGCAGGCATCACGATGCATGGATTGCGGCGTACCATTCTGCCACTGGGCTTGTCCGCTTGGCAACAAGCAGCCCGAATGGCAAGATGCCCTCTACAAGGGCGATTGGGAAATGGCATACAAGATGCTGAAAAAGACTAACGACTTTCCAGAGTTCACAGGACGAATCTGTCCTGCACTCTGCGAAAAGGCGTGCGTTCTGAACCTCACCATCGGAGAGCCTACAACATGCCGCGAGAACGAGTGCGCCATAGCCGAGCGCGCCTTCCTCGAGAGCTACGTTACGATAGAGCACCCAGAGCGCAACGGCAAGAAGGTTCTTGTAATCGGCGCTGGCCCTGCCGGACTGGCAGCAGCCAACCAGCTCAACTATAAGGGCTACGAGGTAACCGTTTACGAGAAGAACGAGGCTGCCGGCGGACTGCTCCGCTACGGTATTCCTAACTTCAAACTCGAGAAATCTGTCATCGACCGCCGCATCAAGATTATGGAGGCCGAGGGTGTCAAGTTCGAATACAACAAGGATGTCGATGTAACCAAGCTTCCACAGGGATTCGACGCATACGTTGTGAGCACAGGAACTCCACAGGCACGCGACCTGAAGATTGAGGGCCGAGAGCTGAAAGGCGTTTATCTGGCACTCGAGATGCTGAGCCAGCAGAACCGCATCCTTGCCGGAAAGAAGTTCAGCGACAGCGAACTTGTAAACGCCAAGGGCAAGAAAGTGCTCGTAATTGGCGGTGGCGATACAGGCTCAGACTGCATCGGTACGGCACACCGTCAGGGCGCTGTGAGCGTTACCCAGATTGAGATTATGCCAAAGCCACCTGTTGGCAAGAATCCGGCTACACCTTGGCCAAACTGGCCTGTTGTGCTGAAGACAACAACTTCGCACGAGGAAGGCTGCGAGCGCAGATGGCTCTTGAACACCAACAAGTTCATCGGCAAGGGCGGCAAGCTTACCGGCGCAGAGGTCGAGGAGGTTGAATGGATTCCGAATCCAGAGGGCGGACGCCCTACAATGAAGCCGACCGGCAAGAAGGAAGTCATTCCATGCGACATGGTTCTGCTTGCCATGGGATTCATCAAGCCAGAGCAGCCAAAATTCGCCGACAACGTATTTGTGGCAGGCGACGCTGCATCAGGTGCAAGCCTCGTTGTCCGCGCCATTGCAAGCGGACGCAAGGTAAGCGAACAAATCGACGCTTATTTCGCCAAGAAATAACCCTAACAAACACATCTATTTAATCCAGAGAGAGGCACGGAATCACACAGCTAAGCCATCAAGATTATGGTTCCGTGCCGTTTTTACTCTGCCCTAAAAAGTGTAGAAACTAAATTAACAAAACCTAATAAAATACGATATCATGTGTGGCATAGTAGGCATATTCAACATAAAGCAACAGACAGCCGACCTTAGGAAGAAGGCTCTGAGAATGTCGCAGAAAATACGACACAGAGGTCCGGACTGGAGCGGAATCTACTGCGGAAAGACAGCAATCCTTGCACACGAGCGCTTGTCAATCGTCGACCCAAAATCGGGCAAGCAGCCTCTTTTCAGCCCCGACAACAAGCACATCCTTGCCGTAAATGGCGAGATATACAACCACCGCGCCATCCGCGAGCAGTACAAGGACAAGTACAAGTTCCAGACAGGCTCAGACTGCGAGGTAATCCTTGCGCTCTATCAGGAGAAAGGCATTGATTTTCTCGAAGATATCAGCGGAATCTTCGCCTTTGCCCTCTACGACGAGGAGAAGGACGAATTTCTGATTGCGCGCGACCCGATAGGCGTAATTCCTCTGTTCATAGGCCGCGACAAGGACGGAAAAATTTACTGCGCCAGCGAGCTGAAGGCTCTCGAAGGCTTCTGCGACGAGTACGAGCCATTCTTGCCGGGACACTATTACAGCAGCAAGGAAGGCGCGATGAAGCGCTGGTACAAGCGCGACTGGTTTGAATACGATGCCGTGAAAGACAATGCCGCATCGGTACAAGACATTCACGACTCGCTCGAATCTGCCGTCAAGCGCCAGTTGATGAGCGACGTGCCTTACGGCGTTCTGTTGTCGGGCGGTCTCGACAGTTCGGTTATCTCTGCCATTGCCAAGAAATTCGCCCACAAGCGTATCGAGGAAGAAGGCAAGAGCGATGCATGGTGGCCACGTCTGCACTCATTCGCAGTTGGCCTGAAGGGTGCTCCCGACCTTGCCAAGGCCAAGGAGGTTGCCGACCACATCGGAACGGTTCATCATGAAATCAACTACACCATTCAAGAGGGACTGGATGCAATCCGCGACGTAATCTATTTTATTGAAACATACGATGTTACAACCGTGCGAGCAAGCACTCCGATGTATCTTCTGGCTCGTGTAATAAAGAGCATGGGCATAAAGATGGTTCTGAGCGGCGAGGGAGCAGACGAAATTTTCGGCGGATACCTCTACTTCCACAAAGCTCCTAATGCAAAGGAATTTCACGAGGAGACCGTGCGCAAGCTGGGCAAGCTGCATCTGTACGACTGTCTGAGAGCCAACAAATCTCTGTCGGCTTGGGGTGTTGAAGGCCGTGTGCCGTTCCTCGACAAGGAGTTCCTCGATGTGGCAATGCGCACTAACCCCGAGGCAAAGATGTGTCCGGGCAACAACATTGAGAAGAAGATTGTACGCGAGGCTTTTGCCAGTTATCTGCCAGAGAGCGTGGCATGGCGACAGAAGGAGCAGTTTAGCGACGGCGTTGGCTACAACTGGATTGACACTCTGAAGCAGATAACATCAGAACAGGTAACCGATGAGCAGATGGCTCACGCTGCCGAGCGTTTCCCAATAAACACTCCGATGAACAAGGAGGAATACTACTACCGCACAATATTCGAGGAGCACTTCCCAAGCGAATCGGCTGCGCGATGCGTTCCTCACGAGGCGAGCGTTGCATGCTCAACAGCCACCGCACTTGCATGGGACGAGGCTTTCAAGAACATGAACGACCCTTCGGGACGCGCCGTAAAGGGTGTTCACGAGCAGGCATACTAATTCGTTATTCAAGATTATTTGCACAACACATACACAAAAGACAACCAAGCCATTTCCCACAAAAAACGGGAAATGGCTTGATGTTTTATCCGTTCAGATAAAGCCTTATAATCATAAAAAAATTCTTGCTCACATACATTGTTTTGATAAAAAGCCTTACTTTTGCAGACTAAACTATAAATTTTATGGCAGATATAAAATATCAATATGCTTACAACGAAGAAGGAAAAATTGTCTCTATTAATGATTTCACTAAAGAAGAGAGTAAACTTCACACATACAAATGTATTGGATGTGGCAATCCCTTATTACCTCGGGCTATTGGCAGTAATAGCAGAAGAGCACATTTCTACCATAAAGAAGTAAATTGCTCAGAAGAAACATATCTTCATAAACTTGGCAAGCATCTTATAAAAGAAAAATTTGACTCATCTGATTCTTTTTTCATATCATATAATACAGAAATAAAATGTGGCGAAAAATTATGTTCTTTTAGGAATTATGAATGTACTAGAGGTTACAAACAAGTAAAATATAATCTAAAAGAATATTACGACACATGCACAGAAGAAACGCCTATTAGAGATTATATTGCCGATTTACTTTTAACAAACTCAAAAAATCCCAAAACTCCACCATTACTTATAGAAATTTGTGTCACTCACAAATGTGAAGATGCCAAAATTAAATCTGGACTAAAAATAATAGAAATATCAGTAAGGAATGAACAAGATTTATCATTTCTTTTCACAAGCGATACCATTGTTGAAAAATGTGATGAGATAAACTTCTTTTCTTTTTTGAAAGAGAAGAGTGAACCAATGGAAAGATACATTTATAGATATGTTCTAAAATCAATAAATGAAAACGGATATGTTAACGCTATAAGTTGTAAGAATGCAAAATACAAGTTCTTTAAAGATTCAATAGTTGAACTTAACATGGATAATTCGTCAGAAAATGTTTTTATACCATTATTTTGGTTAGCAAAACATAAAAATTTCAGACGATGTAATTTGTGTAAATTCTATGGTTCTACAAGATACGAAAAAACACAAATTTGTAGATTAAGTAAAAAATATGGGAAACCGAAGTTTCCTAATATGAACGAAGCAGAACGATGTAAAAGTTTTCAATTGGAAGATCTTTCGCATGTTTATCATATAGGCAATATTGAAGAAGTAAAATTACTACAAGATTATGAAAAAGAGGAATATCGCATAATAATATCAGGCAGCAGTAGTTTTTATAATTATGACTTACTTGAAGAAAAATGTGATTTATTTCTTACATCAAAAATACAAACTCACAGAATAACAATTCTTTTTGTTAGAACAAAACCGATAACAGAATTAATCAGTAAATATTGCAATAAAAAAAGGCTAAATTATGAAACTTTTCACATTCGGTGGAAGGAATATGGAAATCGTGCGCCCTATCTTTTAAATGATGAAATGTTAACTCATGCAAATGCTGTTATAGCTTTTTGGGATGGCAATAGCAAGATTACACAAGATTTAATAACACAAGCAAATAATAGAAGAATCCCAGTTCGTTTGATACAATTTCAAGATTCAGACATATAATAAAATCGAATAGTCCTATATTCCAATAAAATCACTAAAAAAGTATGTAAACCTCTGCATTTATACGAGGTTTACATACTTTTATAACTCATTTTACAAACTTTTTACATCACTTAACCTTTGTACCCTTCTTGTTTACATCTGTGTGTTTCAGTTTTATAACCGTAAACGAGTACTTTGGCATTGTATATTCAAGACTGAAATCATCTGACTCTGAATGGACTTTCGCCGTGCCGGAAGTCGGTTTTTGGTTGCCTTCGGCGATGTTGCCCGTGAGAACGGTGTAATCGGCATCGAGGTAATAGCTTGATGCGCCAACAGTCTTGTTTTTGCCAGATTTTATCGTCTCAACCTTGATAATATCGTTCAAATCAACGGTTAAGTTTACATCCTCGGGCAAGCAGTTTACAAGTTTTATAAACACATCGCCCGTCTTGCTGTCGCGCACCACCGATGTGCCGATGCGTTTCATCACATCGGAGCGAGAAACACGGTTTGAGCGGTCGGTCTTGAACATCACCTCCACATCGCCCGGAATGTACTCGTCGCCGGAGTTCTGCCCGAAGAGAGCCTGAACATAATAGTTTACCGTAGGCTTAACCTCGGTGTTGTTGAAATAGATGAGGTCGGGATTCCACTGCGTATGGCCTTCCTTGGCAAGCAGAGGAGCGTATGACGACATAACCACCACATCGGCATTTCGCTCTACGTTGGTCAGGTGCAGAGCCTCGACGAGCGCATTCTCAAGTTTGTTGCCCTTAGATGCCCACTCGCCCAGATAGACCTTCGTTCCGTTGCGGTCGTACTTGTCGTAGAAATTCTGATTGTTGAAATACCAGCCCGGCTGATTGTAGTAATGCTCGTCCACAATATCGAGTTTCTCCTGCTTGGCTATCTTCCAGCCCTCCTCGTAGTCAGAGCCTTCCCAGAACGGACCTACCGTTCCAACGACGGTTATCTCGGGATGCGCCTTGCGTATTTCGCGGCACAGATAGTTGTATCGCTCAACAAAGACGTCGCTTATCAAATCCTCGTTGCCGATGCCTAAATATTTGAGGTTGAACGGCTTTGGATGACCTACCTCGGCTCTCATGGCAGCGAGTTTAGACTTCTTGGCATCGCCGTTTGCCCACTCTATCAGGTCGAGAAGTTCCTGAAGATAGTCCTTCATCTCGTCCATCGACAAACCGCCCTGCTGACCGTCGTTCTTGCCATCACGCCCTGCACGGCTCGAATTCTGGCAAGGCACGCCAGCCGAAAGCACAGGCAGAGGCTCTGCGCCTATATCCTCGCAGAACTGGAAATACTCGTAGAAACCTAGTCCGCGGCTCTGATGATAGTTCCAGATATTGAAGTCGCCCTTGCGCTCCCACGGCTTGCCCACGGTGTGCTTCCAGTGATAGATATTTTCGATGCCGTTGCCGTGCGATGCACATCCGCCCGGGAACCTGACAAAACGCGGCTTCATATCCGCCAGAGTCTGGGCGAGGTCGGCGCGCATTCCGTTCTTGCGGTTCTTGAAAGTCTTCTGCGGAAAGAGGCTCACAAAGTCGAGCTGCAACTCGCCAGTCTGCATAGGCTCGATGGCAAGGACAGCCTTTTCTGCCGATGCCGATGGAACGAGAACTGCGCCGTACTGCTTCCATTGCGCGCCCGATTTCAGGCTGACAACGGTGCTTGCAAGCGTCTTGTCGCCCTCGCGTAGGCTTATCCTAACCTTCTGCACAGTCTTGCTTAGGAAGAACAGGCTGAGATCGTACTTCTCGCCTTTCTTTACGGCTATTCCATCGAATCCGCCATTTACAAGGCGCGCCCCAACCTTATCAGTCTTCAGCAGCGAGCTGTGGATGTTGTTGGCGTGCAGCGGATTGTCTGTAACGATGCTCCAATCCGTACCGCTGCCCTCGAGCGTCCACGAGGTCTTGGCATTCCATTTTTCGCGATGATTGTCGCTTTCGGAATACTCAAAATCGCGGTTCTGAATGAGTTCGGCATACAGTCCGCCATCGGCAGCATAGTTTATGTCTTCGAAGAAGATGCCCATCAGATTCGGGCTTATTGCCTTGCAGCTGGCGGCATCGACCTTAAGAAAAGCCCTAACGTCGCTAAGCTTTGAAACTTATGAACGTCGCCCGACATTCGCTCGCTCTCACGGGCAAAACGCTGTGCGGCGGCATCTACATTCGTTATCAGACTATTTACAAAATGCCACGGAACACGGTTTACATCGGCCTCTACCCTTACGCCGCCAACGCTGATGCTCTGCTTCTGCGAGAAGTAGTCGGCATTATCTACCTTTGCCGCCTTAGACCAATGGCTGAAATCGAGGCTCACGGTCTTGTAAACCGAGCCGTCTGCCGTCTTGAACATAACGACGAATTCATCGCCCTCGCGACTAAGCACAGGCTCAAGAACCTCGCTGACATCCATGTACGGATAATCCTGCGGCTTCCAAAGCCAGAGGTCGTTGCTCCGCGTGGTGGCAAACTGCCGCTTGTCGGTATTCACTCCCCACACGGCATACCACACGCCGTCGTGCTTCAATACCGAAGGGGCGAACATCTGCTTTTGCGCTCCCCACGCTCCAAAATCACTCTTTACAAAATCGTAGTTGTCGCCAATACCTATCCATCGGCTGTTGTCCGAACTGTAAGCCACATGCAAGCCCGCCTTAGGGTTGTTGGCATAGGTAGCAATATAGACAGAATCTGGATGATTGGCATTTGCCTGTTGTGCTGCGCCGGCAGCGATAGCCAGCGCTAATAATAGTTGTTTTTTCATATCAACGGCAAATTTATACAAATTTCTGAAAAAGACTATAAAATAAATGTGTTATCTTCGCAGCATGAACAATTCCATTCTCGAATTACAGAAATTACAGACTCTGCTGCACATGGAGCACGACTTTGAGCGCGAGCAGTTTATGGAGCAGAGCGACAAGATGAGCGTTCAGCGCAAGATTAAGCGCGGAATATGCTGGTGGCCAGTCAGAACGGGACGCAGTTTCTACAACTCGCTCAACCAGCTAACCATCGAGATTTACCGCACAGAGGACGATGAGATTGAATCGGTGTTCGAATTTGGCAAGACCGTCAATTTCTTCACAATAACCGACAAGGGAACAGAATATTTCAAGTTCACAAGCACGGTGAGCTATGTTGACGACGACCGCATGGTGGCGGTGATTCCCGACAGCGGCGCGGTGCTCACGCTCGAGAATGCGCAGAACGTGGGCGTGCAACTTTACTTCGACGAAAGCACATACCGTCTTATGTTCGAGGCGCTTAACAAAGTGATGCAAGCCAAGAGCGGACGGCTTGCCGACCTGCGCGAGATATTCCACGGCAACCGAAAGGCGGAGCATCTGGCATTCGCCCCCATACGCTTTCCGTGGCTCAATGCCGCACAGGAACAGGCGGTGAACGAGGTTCTGCGCGCCAAGGATGTGGCAATAGTCCACGGCCCTCCGGGAACGGGAAAGACAACCACGCTTGTCGAAGCCATCTACGAGACTCTCCGACGCGAGAGTCAGGTGCTCGTGTGCGCACAGAGCAACATGGCGGTAGACTGGATTAGCGAAAAACTGGTAGACCACGGCATCAGCGTGCTGCGAATAGGCAATCCTACGCGCGTTAACGACAAGATGCTGTCATTCACATACGAACGCAAGTTCGAGAGCCACCCCGACTATCCGCAGCTGTGGGCGGCACGAAAGGCTATACGCGAGTTGTATGCGCAGAAGAAGAAAGGCGACTCAACCCACCAGAAGATAGCCCGACTGAAAGAGCGCGCCACCGAGCTTGAGATACGCATCAACGAACATCTCTTTGCCGATGCAAAAGTAATTGCCTCTACCCTCACCAGCACGGCTCACCGCGTGCTCACTGGCCGAAAGTTCTCGACCCTCTTCATCGACGAGGCGGCGCAGGCTCTCGAACCGGCATGCTGGATAGCCATCCGAAAGGCAGGAAGAGTGATTCTTGCCGGCGACCATCAGCAGCTGCCGCCAACGGTAAAGTGCTACGAGGCCGAGAAGCAAGGTCTGTCGCACACGCTGATGGAGCAGATTGTGGCACGCCGTCCCGAAACCGTTACGATGCTAACAACGCAATATCGAATGAACGAGGAGATAATGCGCTTCTCGAGCAACTGGTTCTACCAAGGCAAGGTCGAATCGGCCAAGGAAGTGAAGTTCAGAAGCATTCTCGACCTCGACCGCCCGATGATGTGGATTGACACGTCTTCTCTGCCCGAGGACGAATATCGCGAGCAGTTCGTCGGCGAGAGTTTCGGACGAATAAACAAGGCCGAGGCGCAGCTCACGCTTCAGACCCTGAAGGATTACTTCAACAAAATAGGCAAGCAGCGCGTTCTCGACGAAAGGCTCGACGTGGGCGTAATCTCGCCCTACAAGGTTCAGGTGCAATACATGCGCCAGCTTGTAAGGAAAGATGCCGACCTCAAGCCCTACCGCCATCTCATAACGCTCAACACCGTCGACGGATTTCAGGGACAGGAGCGCGACATCATCCTCATCAGTCTGGTACGAGCCAACGACGACGGACAGATAGGATTCCTGCGCGACCTGAGGCGAATGAACGTGGCTATGACGCGCGCCCGAATGAAGCTCATAATCCTTGGCAATGCGGCAACCCTAAGCCACCATCCGTTCTACAAAAAGCTGCACGAATACATACAAAACCTGTAGCATACAGACAAAAAAACGCGCCATAATTGCGCCTATACACAAAATATTACTTACTTTTGCGCCACAAAAACGGAATTTACAGATTATGAACGAACTGGAAAAAGATAAAAAGCAGGAACTTATCCTGATGAACATCACCGGAAACGACCGTCCGGGACTAACTGCCGACATTATGGGCATCCTTGCCAAATACGATGCCAAGGTTATGGACATCGGTCAGGCCGACATCCACAACACGCTCTCGCTCGGAATCCTCATCCGCGTTTCTGAGAACAACAGCGGAAACGTTATGAAGGAAGTCCTCTTCAAGAGCACGGAGCTGCACGTAAACGTAAGTTTCTCGCCAATTACCGAAGAGGACTATATGTCGTGGGTAAACCTTCAGGGAAAGAACCGCTACATCCTCACAGTTCTCGGCCGCCATCTCGAGGCAAAGCAGCTTGGAGCCATTGCCAACGTAATTGCCGAGCAGGGCTTCAACATCGACTCAATACTACGCCTCTCCGGCCGTCCTCATCTTGAGCAGAACGCCGAGGAGAAGAGCCGCGCCTGCGTTGAATTCTCGCTCCGCGGAACACCAAAAGACAAGGACGAGATGCAGAGCAAGCTGATGTCGCTCTCCAAGGAACTCGACATGGATACTTCTTTCCAGAAAGACAACATGTTCCGCCGTATGCGCCGACTAATCTGCTTTGATATGGACTCAACGCTCATTCAGACCGAATGTATCGACGAGCTGGCGATGCGCGCCGGCGTGGGCGACCAAGTAAAGGCCATTACCGAAAGCGCAATGCGTGGCGAGATTGACTTCAAGGAGAGCTTTACACGCCGCGTGGCCCTGCTTAAGGGTCTGGACGTGAACGTGATGCAGGACATTGCCGACAACATGCCTATAACCGAGGGCGCAGAGCGACTGATAAAGACGCTGAAGACTTACGGCTACAAGATTGCCATCCTCTCGGGCGGTTTCACCTTCTTCGGAAAATACTTGCAGGAGAAACTGGGCATCGACTACGTTTATGCCAACGAGCTTGAGATTGACGAGAACGGCAAACTTACAGGAAAATACGTCGGCGAGGTGGTAGACGGCAAGCGCAAGGCCGAGCTTCTGCGCCTTATTGCTCAGGTTGAGAAGGTTGACCTTCAGCAGACTATTGCCGTGGGCGACGGCGCAAACGACCTTCCTATGCTCTCGCTTGCCGGTCTGGGCATAGCCTTCCACGCAAAGCCAAGAGTCGTTGCAAGCGCAAAGCAGAGCATCAACACCATCGGATTGGACGGCGTGCTCTACTTCCTCGGCTTCAAGGATTCATATCTGAAGAACTAATATTTTTAACATACAAAAAAAACGAAAGCCTGCTCTCTTTTTCGGAGCGGGCTTTTCTGTTTTCTTCTGAATGAATTTTCTTGCTTTCAAAAAAAAATGTAATTTTGTGCATCAAATCAATAATAATAAGGCTATGAGGAACTTTATTTTTATCACAATCATCGCATTTCTGACTTCGTGCCGGACGACTGCCCACTATACGCAAAACAATATGGTTGGCGAATTCAATTGTTTGGACGTAAATTATGGTTTAATATTGAAATCAGATAGCAGCTTTCAATTTGTAATAAGAGGTTTTTGGTATAATTACACCAAAGGACACTGGAAAATGAAAAAAGACACGCTAACAGTCGGCAATAAAAAACATCCTATTGATTATATCGAACTTGACAGAAAAATTAAAACATTAGTTGATTCTATTGATATTAGAACCAACAGATTTACCTTTAAAGTCGAGGTTAATAAGAATATAGGAAGCAACCGCATCTGGATTGAAAACAAAAATGAAATAAAAATATTATCGCACATATCCGAAGATGGAAGTTGCTGGGTTCACACATTACGAAGAAAATAAATTTACAAAGGCAAACGCAAACTTTACAAAAAAAGCCAAACAGAAATTCATTTGTAAACTTTCTGTTTGGCTTTTATACATTCTGCATCTACAAGCGATGCAGTTTTCTGTTTAAATGCTATTTCAGCCCCTTCATTGAGAGCGAGATTCTGTTTCGCTGCAAATCAACATCGAGCACCTTAACCATTACCTGCTGTCCCAGCGACACGACTGTTGTTGGGTCGCTTACATACTTGTCGGCCAGCTGCGAGATGTGGACGAGTCCCTTCTCGTGAACGCCTATGTCGACAAAGCAGCCGAAGTTGGTTATATTGCTTATTATACCCGGCAGAACCATTCCGGCATGAAGGTCGCTCACCTCGTGTACGTTCTGGTCGAACTCGAACACCTTCAGCTGCTCGCGAGGGTCGCGTCCCGGCTTGTCAAGCTCCTTCATTATGTCGGTAAGCGTAGGCAGTCCGCAAGTGTCGGTAACATACAGCTTCAGGTCAATCTTCTTGCGCAGCTCGGCATTGGCAATCAGTTCCTCAACCTTGCATTTGTTGTCCTTCGCCATCTTCTCTACAATGGCGTAGCTCTCTGGGTGCACCGACGTATTGTCGAGCGGATTGGTGCTGCCCGGAATGCGAAGGAAGCCGGCACACTGCTCAAACGTTTTCGCGCCCATCTTTGGCACTTTCATCAACTGCTTGCGGTTGGCAAACGGACCATTCTCGGCTCTGAAAGCCACGATGTTCTTTGCCAGCACAGGACCTAAGCCCGATATATATGTAAGCAAGTAAGGGCTTGCTGTATTGACATTTACACCAACCATGTTAACGCAATTCTCCACCGTCTGGTCGAGCGACTTTTTCAGTTCGGCTTGGTCTACATCATGCTGGTACTGACCAACGCCGATGCTCTTCGGGTCGATTTTCACCAGCTCGGCAAGAGGGTCCATCAGGCGGCGGCCGATGCTCACCGCACCGCGCACGGTTACATCCTCATCGGGGAACTCCTCGCGCGCCAGTTTTGATGCGCTGTAGACAGATGCTCCATCCTCGCTCACAACAAACACCTTTACATCGTGGTCGAACTTCAGACTGCGAACAAAACTCTCGGTCTCGCGGCTCGCCGTTCCGTTGCCGATGGCTATCGCCTCGATGCCAAACTGCTTAACGAGCTTTACAACAGTGGCAGAAGCCTTGGCAACATCGGCCTTTGGCGGATGAGGGAAGATGGCCTCGTGATGCAGCAGATTGCCCTGCGCATCGAGCGTAACGAGCTTGCATCCGGTGCGGAAACCCGGGTCGAGTCCCATTACGCGCTTCTGTCCGAGAGGGGCTGCCATGAGAAGCTGCTTAAGGTTGGCGGCGAATATGCGTATAGCCTCCTCGTCGGCAGTCTTCTTGCTCGATGCGGCAAACTCGTTCTCGATTGACGGTTTGAGCAGACGCTTATAGGCATCGGCAACAGCCAGACCAACCCACTTGCTGCACTCGTTGTTGCCTCGCACATACTTGCGCTGCAAATCGTCATCAACCCTCTCGTCGTCGGGCGAGATAGACACGCGCAGGATGCCCTCACTCTCGCCTCGGCGCAGAGCCAAAAGACGGTGCGAAGTACACTTCTTCAGCGGCTCGGAAAAGTCGAAATAATCACGGTATTTCTGTCCTTCCTCCTCCTTGCCCTTTACAACCTTTGCCGTGATGACTGCCTCGCGCTGGAAATGATTGCGCACGCGATTGCGCGTAACCTCGTCCTCGCTCACCTGCTCGGCAATGATGTCGCACGCGCCCTTCAGAGCATCCTCGGCACTCTCAACATTGCCCTTTACGAACTTCATGGCGCGGCTTTCGATGTCGCGCTCGTTCTGGAAGAGAAGGATTGTTGCAAGCGGCTCAAGCCCCTTCTGACGGGCAATCTCGGCGCGAGTACGCTTCTTTGGCTTGAAAGGCAGATAGATATCTTCGAGTTCTGTTGCGTTCCAACAATTTTCTATGCGTTTCTTCAGTTCGTCGGTAAGTTTACCTTGTTCTTCGATGGTACTGAGCACAGTTTCCTTTCGCTTCTGAATCTCTTTCAGCTTATCGCTCTGCTCCTTAATCTCAGCAATCTTAACCTCGTCGAGCGAGCCGGTAGCCTCTTTTCGGTAACGGCTGATGAAAGGGATTGTAGCCCCTCCGTCGAGAAGGTCGAGCGTGTGTTCAACCTGCCAGTCGGCAATGCCTATTGCCTTGGCTATCATCTGTACAAAAATGTTCATTTTATATGCGTATTTGTTTTTGGTTATTTTCTGTTATGAATAAGCCGGTGCATCGACCTTGAAGACGATGCGGAAATCGCCGTCCTTGTAGCTTGTGCTGGTTATGCGGAACGAGCCGATTTCAGCCGTGCTCTTGACGTGCGCGCCGATGCACGGACAGATGTCGTAGCTGCCAATGCGCACAAGGCGGAGCGTCTCGCTGGCATCCTCGGGCAGTTTGTCGAGCTTCACTCCCTCGGGAATGTTGTCGCGCGTAACGAACTCGTACTCTACTGGCAGATTATCGGCTATCAGCTCGTTCATCTTGCGTTCGACCTCGGCAATCTGCTCGGCAGTCGGCTGAGAATCAAGTTTATAGTTGATTTTGCTCTTCTTGCGCTCGATGTGCGCATTCTTTGAGCGTTCGCAGCCGAACATTCTTACCATTGTCTGGTTTAGCAGATGTTCGGCGGTATGGCTTGGCTGATGCTCAGCCTTGTTGTGTTCGTTCAGAACTGGTGTTTCTTCCATTTTGCTTTTTGTTAAAATCGGGTGCAAACGAGGACACTGAGCTTTGTTACTCAACAATCCTACGTTTGTATATATTTCTTACGTTTGTACAATCTATAAGTTTTGCAACAAATTCATATCCATTTTCATGCAAAAAGTTTTTATCCGACTCACTATCGGCAAAGCAAATCACATAGTCAGCCTTCCTCTCCTTTACACAATCAATGGCGTTTTTCTGCATTTCATCTGTCATACCCACCTGATATGCCCAATATTTACATGCCGGCAAAGTATTGTTTCCCATGCCGATGCCTTTTTCTCCACAATTTAGGCACAATACCTTTGGATTCTTGACTTCGGACATTACACGGTCTGCATTCTCGTATGACATTTTTACATTTTCATCATTATAGACTAGGCGCCAATTCTTATATCCCATCAGTTGCAATCGGCGGATATGCCCTCCTAAACAAACAAAGAAGCTAAGACAAACAGATGATACAAAAACTAACTTTTGCATAAATATCTTATTCGCAACAGTCATTATGACAACAAGCAAAAATATGCCAAAAGATGAAGCAATATACAAATAATATCCCAAATCATGTATTATTGACATAAAAACAAAAGCAACAGAGCTAATAATATTGACTGCGTACTTCTTATCTTTGTTTTTTACAAACAAGTAGACTGTTGCTGCTATATATATTAGATATATTCCCCGCCTTGTCGTAAAAAGTTCGACGCACTTTGATACATAATCGGCAACAAACGTACTGTTTCCTGCAGAAACAGTCTTACCTGTAACAAAAATATATTCAACCAGAAAATCCACCAAGTTGCCTACATATACGAAATAGAAAATAAAAGGCAGCATGAATAATATTGCACCGCAAATATAAAATCCAAAGATTTTCGCCCTTCTATCCCATTGCCTACAGAACAACAACACAGAAAAAATAAATGACAGCATCATTAGCGAAATTGACCATTTCATCATGAAACAGCTAACAGTACCCACTCCCAAAAGAAAAATATTTTTCAGAAACTTGCTATCCTCTTTATCTTTTATAAACAGCTGCGTTGTATATATTCCATGAATTACCGGTAAAGTACAGAAACATTCAGCTCTGGTTTCATAATAAAACAGATAGATAAAAAATGGTATTGCCATTAGGAACGCTCCCTTGACAGCCTTTTCCTCATCAAAATACAGTGTTAATATTTTGTAGCAATAATAAAATATCAGTATCCACAGCAGAACACTTATCCAAAATACACCATAATAATTAGTTGGAGACAATAGATAACCAGCACCATATATCAGCCAAAGCAACAAACCTTTCGAATCGGAGAAATCGACATAAGGTGTCATGCCATTCATCATAGCCTTTCCCGACATATAAAAATATGCAGAATCTGTCCTACCATATATTTCATGGGTATACGAATCTGGAGAAATAAAGAACAGTATTGCAAATACATACAAAAAAAGGAGCAATAGCCTTTTAAACGTAAACGATCTATACATTAACATCAAATTTATTATTTACAAAAATATCTACCTTTGGCTTCTATCATCTGGGATAAAGAAAAGCCTTCGTATTTTTACCATGCAAAAGTAAATAAAAATCTGAGATTATAGGATAAAACTGCCGAATTACAAACTTACCAAAATAAAATTTTTCTTTTTTCAAAAAATGTCATATTTTTGCAGACAACAATACTAAAAGGGGATTTTTCACATCATACCGTTAAGAACAAACAAGCAAAAAACTTTATAAACTTAAAATACAATAAAAAAACATGAAATTTCCATCCGCATCGCCTTCGCTCAGTTTTAGCGAAGCAACTAACAGAGCTGTAAATAATCTGCTGAATATCAATGGCCGTTCGCGCCGCTCGGAATTTTGGTGGACTATGCTCGTCGTAGCAATTTCATACGTAATTCCATGTATTTCTAACATCGTTTTATTGCTGGCAATGCCATTGGCTATCCGCAGGCTGCATGATACGGGACGCAGCGGATGGTGGATTGCCGCAGATGCGATTATGACAATTGCACTTGTTATCGCATATTTCATAATAACAGTATATTCATCTTCTACGACTAACATTTTGGACATTTTTTGTTTTGCTCTTTTTATTTACAAAATTGCAATCATAGCATTCTGCTGCATGGACAGCCAGCCATATCCAAACCAATATGGCGAATCGCCTAAATACAACGCTTACGACATTGACGATAATAACAATAACAACGTCAACAACAATAGCAACATAAAATTCCGTTAAAAACCGAATATCATGGAATACCCAAACGCATCACCTACGCTCGGTTTTACCGAGGCTATAAGCAGAGCTGCAAACAACATTCTGAACACAAACGGACGCTCGCGCCGCTCGGAATTTTGGTGGACAATACTCGTTGCCTACGTTGCAACCTACCTTATTCCCGCAGGATTTATAATCACCCTGTTTACCATTCCGCTGACCATTCGCCGACTGCACGACACGGGGCGTAGCGGCTGGTGGCTGCTTGGGTCTGTTATTCTGTCCTTTGTACTTATCGGAATGCTCATTTACGACTTCATATCAATTATTCTGTCCGGAGCGTATATCGAGAATATCTATTTTTCACTTATCACTCTTTTCTCGAAGTACATACTGCTTACAAGTGCAGCCCTTATTTACAAAATCGTTCTGCTGATATTCTGCTGCATGGACAGCGACCCGTATCCAAACCAATACGGCGAATCGCCTAAATACAGCTTTGACAACAAATAAGAAAACCGGAAGAAAAAGTTGTCAGATATTCCGTTTCTGAATATTTATATACGCACAGACGCTGAGACTCGGAGAATAATCCCCAAAAGTCTCAGCGTCTTTGTTTTTTGACGATGACTATCTTATCACAACCTTGCGATTGTTGTTGACATACACGCCCTTCTCTGTTGGCTTTCCGCTAAGTTTCCGTCCGCTAAGAGAGAACCACGCGGAAGAGTCTGGTATGCAAGGCGTTGAGGCCGTTCCGGTTGCAGCAGACTTCATAAAGTCGAACGAAACAGTGCCATCGTCTGCCAAACGGATGTTTGTGATAGACTTTCCCATAAGATTCAAGCCATCGGCTGAGGCAAAGAGAGAGGCAACAGGCGTTGAATCGTCGGTCAGGGCATCGTTTATCACATTCGACTGAGCATCGATGTACGGATATGGCGATGTGCTGAGATAACTGCTGCGCATCCAATTGCTCATCGTCCATTTGCTGTAATCCTTGCCATTGTTATTTGGATCCCAAACGAGATAGTTCTTGCCGTCGGCATGAAACAAGTCGTAGCGAAAGTGATTGTCGTCGGTGTTTACCATACAGTTTCCCCACGAATCCTTGTCGAAATCAACGTGATATATTAGTAATCCGTTTACCGGACAAGCATAGTCCCATCCCTCCTGCCGGCGGTTTTCCATGATATAAAAGTCGCTATTGTAATCGCTACGTACAACGTAGGTCTGTCCGCCCTGGCCAAGAGGCTTCATTCCGTCGATGGTGGCTGGCTCGGTGAGTTCTACTGGCGATTCCCATCCAAGATACATACGCTCCATTGCCGTAAGGTTTGGCGGACACCATCCTTTGTTGGTATAGTTTCCGCCATCCATAACATCCCACTCGTCGACAACAGAAAAAGCGGTTGTGGCTCCCAAAGGATAGATGTCTGGCAAGCCAAGACAATGCAAGAACTCGTGGATAATTGTGCCGATGCCACATAGCGAATTGTCACTCCACTGTTCGCAACTGACAGAGGCTAAATTAGGTTTAAGGCCTCCTGTCAACTGTTTGAAAAATGTTCCTGTATTTGGATAGATATAGCCTCTTACCTGGTGCCCGGAATATCCGGCAGCCACAAAAAGCACTTGCTCAACTGCCCCATCGCCATCCCAGTCGTAGGCAGAAAAATCATACGTTCCAGTCTCTGCCAATTTATCGATGGCTTTTCTTATGGCACTTCCGCCATATTCTATAAAGGCCATCAATTGTCTTACCGGCAAATCGACTTTCACAGGCCCATACACATCGAATTTAAGATTAACACTACCGTTCGACTGGTCGCGGAAATAATTCAGCCACGCATCCCGGCCCAACGCCTTCGTTGTAGCCATATTCGTTAAATATACGGTTGTAATAATCCGCCGGGGCATCCATAGAGAAATCTAAATCGTTGAACGATATTAGCACCACAGGTACGCGGTAGATCTTGTCCGGGTCAAACTTGTAGGGCGAAGGAAGTAAAGTATAGCTGTCGTTGGCGCGCGTATGCGAGCTGTGATGGATACAGCCTCTGCGCATATCCACAACTTCGCCATTCAGCTGTGCCTTTGCGCCAACGGATGCCATCATGCCAACTATTGTCATCAGTAGCACCAGACAGTGCTGCCCGATTTTTGTAAAGTTCTTTTTCATATTACTAAATCATTAAAAGTGAAACATTTCAACAACACGCGGTGAAGTTCTTTTCGAATATAACGTGATTCCGCAGTTTTTCTGCCTCTGAAAATCTTGGCTAACATACTGATAATTGCAATGTTTGCCGAAAACAAAAATACTGATTTTATTTTGTATTGCCGATGATTCTCGCAATTTTTTTGCACAGACTATCAAAAAAAGGTCAGGCAATCAAAAAAAGCATTGATTCCCAACCTTTTATTCTCACTTACAAAGTCTTTTGATAGTTTCTTTTAAGATATGATATGCGGGATGCGGCATATCGCCGTGGTTGTAGCCCTGCATTTCGTAGAGTGTAACATCCTTGTGACCAACGAGTTTGAGCATTCGCCAAAAATATGCCTGCTCTTCATAACGGCCATAAAGTTCAAGTTCGCGGTCGGCAGAGATAATCACAATAGGCGGAGCATCTTTGCGGATAAAAGTCAAAGGAGCATATTGGTCGATAGTGGCTTGCAACGGCGGAATGTTCTGCAATTTGCGAATGTTATAATGAGTTATCACTTGTCCGCTGAAAGGCAGAATGGCTGCAATTTGATCGGCGTCGACACCGTATTTGGCAAGATATTTTTTGTCAAGACCAATCATATCAATGAGATAGCCGCCGGCAGAATGTCCCGCAAGAAAAATCTTTTTGGTGCTGCCGTTGTATTTTGCAATGTTCTTGAAAGTCCACGCCACGGCTGCGGCGGCATCGTCGATAACCTCGTCGATGGTAGCCTTGGGCAAAAGTCGGTAATTTACAGCCACAACGGTGTATCCGGCGTTCATCAGTTCGGCGTCGATATATTTTTCGCCACCTTCGAGACCTCCGCCGTGAAACCAAACCACCACGGGAACATCTTTGAGTTTTTCGGGATAATAGACGTCGAGTTTGCAACGCTCCTTGGCGTACTGATTGCCCGACGATGCATAAGGAATGTCTTTAACAGTCTGATACTGAGCATTTGCCGTCAGCCCAAAAGCAATGATAAAGAAAAAGGACAGAAACTGCTTCTTCGGACATTGCAGCATATGCGAGCAACGCTCCCATGCAAGTTGTAAAAAATCCATAACTGTTTTTGTATTAAATGATTATAATTAGCTGTTGCCGACGGTCGGCACATTTCATTGTGCTAAAATAGCAACAAATTCTGTCAAAACGCCTAAAACAGAACGTTTTTAGACGGAAAAACAAAAATAAAGGACGAAGCACCAAAAAACTTCGTCCTTTAAGCTCGTAATAATTGCTTTATTTCTTCTTCATGATGCTACAAGCTTATGCGTACAAGTCTGAAATCCTTAACAGAATAATCGAGTCCATCGCACTTTATGCCTGTATGATTCTCGCCCAGACACACGCCGTATGCCATTCTGCCAGATTCTGTTACGCTAATGCTGTCGATGGCAACATCAGTCCATTCTTCGGCTTTGACATCCTTTTCTGCATCAGCCGCGCGTTGCTTATTCTTGGCTGCCTTCGGACTATTCTCAGCATTCGCCGTTACGGGAATCTCTTTCTGCCATCTTGTGCCATCGTTATTCATAACAAAAACACATACGCCCTTGCCCAGCGAACGAGCCTTGCATGTAAAACGATAAACGCCAGGCTCTACACTATCAAAATACAGGCTACGATAAGCAACGCTGTCCTTTAGTTCAAAAACGTTGTGCTGATCGACATAAGCCAAGTTATCGTCATTGTCATTACCACATTGCTTTATCGATTCTTCTACATAATCATCACGGATAACAACCGTGTACTTGCTGTTGTGGGTATGCACAATATAAATGCAGCAAGGCACGAAACAACAGAGAGACGCAATCCACAGAACTATAAACACTATGCGCTGAACAACGCCCATTGCCTTGACCTTTCCGCCAAAAGACAGAAGCATGTGAATGATTGAGTAAATAGGAATGAGCAGAAGGGCAAGAAGGCTCACAAGAAAGGCATACAGAACCAGCGGATTTTCATGCCAAATCTCGGCAAAGCCCATAGACTGCAAGGTGCAAGCCATATCGCCATCAACAGGCAGAGAGATGGCCGCAACAAGAACCACGAGAACCGCCAAGAACACAACGCAGAGCGCAATGCCAATGATAACGGCAATGCCAACGGCAAAGATTATGACAATCTTAAGCAGAACAGAGAAGAGCGATGCAAGCAAACCGTGATGTCTGACAGGCTCTTTGTCGGTTACGGCATCTGCCAGATTCTGCGGATTAACCTCGCGCCCCCTCATCCGCAACTTCTCCTCGGGAGTTATCGCCTCGGGCAAGATTATTGCCAAAACTATATACAAAATGAGCCCAATGCCATAGAAGAACGTGAAGACGATGGCGAGGATTCGCCATATTATGACATCGGTATTGGTGTAAGCAGCCAAGCCCGAAAGAACGCCGGCAACCATCTTGTCGTTAGGATTGCGGAAGAGTTTCCGGTTCGATGTTCGCGGTCTTGACGACTCATCCTGCGGAGTGCCTTCGCCATGCATCTGGCGGAAATCCTCATCAGTGGTAGCCACAGGCACAACAATTGCCAGAACGATGTAGGCAATGAGTCCCACGCCGTAGAAGAAGAACAGAATTACGGCTATTATTCGCCATATCACGGCATCGGTATTGGTGTAGGCTGCCAAGCCCGAGAGAACGCCGGCAATCATCTTGTCCTTAGGGTTGCGGAACAGACGCTTTCCGGCAGTGCGCGAGCGGAAGTTGTCGTACATCTTCTGCCCAGCCGAGCGAGTCTCCTCGCCTGCGTTTTCTTTCTCTTCCTCGCCGGCAAGTTGTTCAGGCTCGCCAATTCGGGTTATGATGGCTTTTACATCGTCTATCGTAATGGCCTCAATGCCGTCTTTCTTCAGTTCGTCGAAGAGTTCGGCAATGCGAGCCTCAATGTCATCGACAATTTCGTCGCCGCCTTCCTGCCGTCCAAACGACGAGCGGAGCGATTCAATGTATTTTTGCAACAAATTACAAGCGTCCTCGTCAATCTGATAGAGGCGTCCGCACATATTTATGGTAATGTTTTTCTTCATATTTCCTTGTTATTTAAGATGAATGTTTTTGAGATAACTAACCGTGCTCGACAGTTCAACCCAAGCCGCGTCGAGCCCTTCGAGAAACTTCTCGCCCTCGGCACTCAGGGCGTAATACTTGCGCGGAGGTCCTTGCGTAGACTCCTGCCACTCGTATTGCAGCAGTCCGTCGTTTTTCAGGCGTGTTAGCAGCGGATAGAGCGTGCCCTCTACCACCAGCAGTTCTGCCTGCTTCAGCTGCTGAATTATGTCACTTGCATAGGACGGTCCGTGGCGCAGGAGCAGCAGCACGCAGTACTCCAACATTCCCTTCCTCATCTGCGACTTTGCATTTTCTATATTCATATTCCAAGGTTTTTTGAATGATTTCGGTTGCAAATATATGTAAAGTTTTAGTACTATGCAATACAAAGTACCAAGTTTTTACAAAGATTTATATATTTTTTGATTTCGGCGGAGTTTTTCTGCAGGAAAAGATGTTCAGGAAATTAGAAGAATGAAGATTTGGCAAAGTCGTCAGGATTTGATAGTTTTGCCATGTTCGGGCTTAACGAAGAGACACATCTGACCTGCCGGATGCCGAATACAACCCTTTTTCAGAACAAAAAAACGAGTATTATTATGGACGAGAAAGAAAAACTGATGGAAGAAATACACGAAGCAACGCAGTATTGTCTGGAGAACAGACTGGTAACTCCGAAGATGCAGACAGAAGCGCACAAGAGCAAGGAAGGAGCGCGCAAAATGATAATTCACTGCCTGGCCGTGTATCGCAGAATGAAAGAACTGGGCAAAGTGAGAAACGACAATTATCAGAACGACTTTCACAAAGAGTGGGACGAAAGATGTATGAAGGAAAACGCTCGTGTACTATCGATGCACTTTACAGTCTAACAAGCAAGAGCACAGTCGCAGCGAATGAAAGAACTCGTACGGAAGGAAAAAGAAGAATTGAAGAAACAAAGAAAGAACTCCTCAGGCAACGGGCAGTAGCATATACACCAGTCTGACGGAAAAGAAAAGTAGGCTTTCATTTCCGCCTTTCGCTCGTTTTTTGTAATTTTGCAACAAAATGTTTCTTATCAACACATTATTTTATGAACGCTGAAGAAATTGACAAAATAATCGAAGAGGCACAGAATGCCGACAAGAAGCTCGGCAAGAGTTCCAAGAAAGAGTTCCCAACCGAAAAGGTTCGCGCCGTGCTCAATGCCCTGTTCATCATCGCCGCCGTAGCAACCGTAGTCGTCTACTTCATGAATCCCGACGACAAGGCGCTCTTCTACATGATTGGATTCGGCGCGCTGGGAATCAAGATTGTTGAGTTCATAATCCGCTTTACTCTGTAAATGAACCGCAAAGAGCGAACCGACTTATTACTTAAACAACTGTGCAACGGTCTGTACGAGAAGGAACAGGCCGTTGCATTGTCGTTGCTGTGTGCCGTTGCCGGCGAGAGCATCTTTCTTCTGGGCCCTCCCGGAGTGGCAAAGTCAATGATTGCCAGAAGAATGAAACAAGCCTTCAGAGACGGCAAGAACTTCGAATATCTGATGTCGCGCTTCTCTACGCCCGACGAGATTTTCGGCCCTGTCTCAATCTCCCGACTGAAAGACGAGGACAAGTACGAGCACATAACCGACGGCTATCTGCCCGAGGCCGACGTGGTCTTCCTCGACGAGATCTGGAAGGCAGGCCCGAGCATTCAGAACACCCTTCTGACGGTGCTCAACGAGAAGATTTTCCGCAACGGACAGAACACCCTTCCGCTACCGCTGAAACTTCTGATTTCGGCATCGAACGAGCTGCCTGCCGAGGGCGAAGGACTCGAAGCACTGTGGGACAGATTCCTGATTCGCTACTTCGTGAACCCTATCGAAGACCCGAGCAGTTTCGAGTACATGATAACATCCGACAACGAACAGATTGAGGCCGAGATAGACAACTCTCTGGCTTTCAACGAGGAAGAATATCGCGAATGGCACGAGCAAAGCAAGCAGACGGCCTATTCAGCCGGAATAATGCAGACGATTCATGCCATAAAAAACCTCATCGACGAGTACAATCAGCACGACGAGCGCGAGGAAGAGCGACAGTCTCTCTACATCTCCGACCGCCGCTGGAAGAAGATTTTCGGACTGATGCGAACCGCCGCCTTCATCAACGACGAGGCAAGCATCCATTATGCCGACTGCTCGCTGATGATGTACTGTCTGTGGGACAATCCCGAACAGCTCGACGACATCGAAGAGATTGTAAACAAAGGCATCCACCAAGGAATGAGAATCGGAATCGGGCTCGAAGACCTCCGTCAGGAAGTACTTCGTATTCAGGACGATATGCGTTCGTTTACAAGCGTTAAGGAGATGACCGACCACAGCATAAAGACGGTAAACTCGTTCTTCCATCAGATTAACGGCTACTCAACGCGCGGCCGGGTGCTAATCTATGCCGCCGAGTACGAGTCTCTGAAGATGAACGAAAGCACGATGTTCTACTTCAGCAAGCCAAAGAACATGACAAACACCTATGTTCTGAAGCGATACGACCGCACAAAACTCCTGAACATCGACCCTCGCAACATCATCCAGATAAGCAAGGGCGTGCGCTCGGTCATCATATCAGGCACTTCCTATCCGCTTGAGCTTGAGCAAGATGCACAGCCTCTCGACCTTAACCATACAGACAAGGACATCGAGAACCGCATCGGCAAATGTATCGACCATTACCAGCTTCTGCTCGACGAATACAAGCATCTCGAAGCCGAAGAGGCCGAATACATCAACGGCAGTCTGTTTATCGACAACCGCCAGAAACGCGCCCTCAGAAAGGCTTTCAAGGAGATGCGCACCGAAATTACCGACTATAACAACGAGATAAAGGAAATTCAGCAGACGTATTATGGACAAGGCTGACGAACGATTAGCATACGAATATCTGCTGGAGCTGTATCGCGACATGCTGATGAGGCGCATTCGAAAAGACGAGAACTCACTCATTAGCAACGGAATAGCCACCGAGACGGAACTAAAGTCGCAGGCCGACAATTATTTCGGCCGCACATGCCTGTCGCTGCAATCGCTCTATTCAAAATACAATGGGCAGTGGAACACGCTGAACCTGTGCGAGTTAAAGAGCGACCAAGAGATGCTCATCTTCCTTTCGCAGATGCGCTACAACTTCTTGCGCTTCTACGACGTAGAGGAATTTAACATAGACTACCATCTGCAAAACCTTAGACGATACCGCGTCCGCACCGCCGAATTTGCCACGCAGCGCAGCATCTTCATGCAGAAATGGCGGCGGCTCTTGTACGACATGGAATTTAACTTCCAGATGCAGCACATAAACCGTCTGTGCGACGAATTCTGCGCCGAGCAAGCCCGAATCTACAAGAAAGTAAGGCTGAAATTCGCCATCGGAAGCGGCGGAAAGCTGTCGCGGCTGATGTATCTTCTGCGCGACGAGAAGGAAGAAGTCATAGACGAGATTTTCGAGTACAAGCGATATGCCAAGAAGAGCAGCAAGGTTAAGGAGATTGTCGAAAAAATAGGTCGGGAGCAATCAGTAAGAAAGCGTAACCACGCGGCAAAATCGGGCTCTAAAAACGGCTGGACAACTCGCCATGCCACCCACAGCGACATCGTCGGCATTGTAGAAGGCAACAATATAACATCTTTATTGCCAATAGAATATACGTTTTTAAGCGACAAAGAACTTCAACCAATCTTTATGCGCAAGATGCGCGAGAAGAAGTTGCAGGTTTTCGAATACGCAAGCAAGGAGCGTGCACGTCTCGACCGCACAAACCAGAAAGGCAACGAAGCCGAAGAACCCGAACGCAAAGGTCCTTTCATCATCTGCGTAGACACATCGGCATCCATGATGGGCTATGCCGAGGTTATGAGCAAAAGCATAATCCTTGCCATTGCCGAGATGAACGATGCGCGTCAGCGACCGTTCCACATAATCAATTTTTCAGAGAACATTTCTACAATAACAATCCGAAATCTTGAACTCGACTTCAAGAAGCTCGTACACTTTCTCTGCGTAAGCTTTCACAAAGGCTCGGACATCGCCCCTGCGGTCGAGGATGCCGTGAAGAAGATGGAAGAAGCCGATTTCAACACGGCCGATTTGCTCATCCTCTCCGATTTCCGTCTCGACCCGATGCGCGACGATACTTGGGCACGGCTCAAAAGGCAGAAACAGAAGGGAATGAGAATTTTCGACATCGCCTTCGACCCTCCCGAATCGAACGATTATCTGAAATGTGCCGATGAGATTTTCAACTTGTAAAAGATTATTATACTGATGATTACAATAAAATATGCCGATAATCTGCCAGCCATGCAGATAGCCGGCAAGGTTAACGAAATTCTGAAAACCGACAGTCGCGTTGTGATTACCGCCCCTCCGGGAGCCGGAAAATCGACTGTTCTGCCGCTCACGATTATGCAAGGTCTGCCCGACGATGGCAAGATTCTGATGCTCGAACCGCGCCGACTGGCTGCAAGACAGATAGCCGCACGAATGTCGCAGATGATTGGCGAGCCCGTAGGCAAGACCGTGGGCTACCGCGTCAGATTCGACAATAAGGTATCTGAATCCACTCGTATCGAGGTACTTACCGAAGGTATCCTAACCCGAATGATTGTTGCCGACTCAACGCTCGAAGGCGTCTCGGCAATCATCTTCGACGAGTTTCACGAACGCAACTTGGCATCCGACATCGCCCTTGCCCTTTCGCTCGAGGCTCAACAGATTATCCGCCCCGACCTCAAAATAATCATCATGTCGGCAACGATAGATGCCGAGGGCATCAGTCGCACACTCGGCGCGCCAATCGTCGAGAGCGAAGGCAGAATGTTCCCTGTAGACGTAATCCACAGCCAAGATGAGGCTACCGAGCAGAATTCCGCCGAAGCCGTAGCCCACGCCATCAGACAGGCGCACAAGGAACACAACGGCGACATTCTGGCATTTCTGCCGGGCGAAAGCGAGATTCTGCGATGCAAGGAGATGCTTGGCGAATCGCTCGGAAAGACGAGCGTCTACCCTCTCTACGGACTTCTTTCGCAACGCGAGCAGAACCTCGCCATTGCGCCGAGTGCCGAGGGCGAGCGCAAGGTCGTTCTCGCCACGTCGATTGCCGAGACATCGCTCACCATCGAGGGCGTGCGCATCGTTATCGACTCAGGACTGCACCGGACAATGGTGTTCGACCCTCGCAGCGGACTGAGCCATCTGAAGACCAAGCAGATAAGCATGGATATGGCAAACCAGCGCACCGGACGCGCCGGACGAACGGCTCCAGGCGTGTGCTATCGTCTGTGGTCGCTCGCAACTGAGCACAGAATGGACGAGAACCGACTGCCGGAGATTCTGACAGCCGACCTCACACCAATGGTGCTCGACATCACGGCGTGGGGCGAGAAGCCGCTCGAAAACATCGCCTGGCTCACCACTCCGCCCGTAAAGCAGGTTGAGCAGGCGCGCGAACTACTGAAGATGCTCGGCGCAATAGCTGACGACAGCAAGATTACGCCACACGGACGCAAGATGTCGGCTCTGCCGTGCCATCCGCGAATTGCGCAGATGCTCGCCACCGCCGAAACCTCCGAAATGAAGGCTCTGGCAGCCGACATTGCCGCCCTTCTCGAAGAACGCGACCCTCTTTCTATACGCAACGCATCAGCCACCGCCGATGCCGACATCAACACTCGCCTTTCGGCTTTGCGCAGGGCGCGAAAAGGCAACGCATCAGGCCGAATCTGGCAACGCATAATGATGGCAAGCGAGCACTACCGCCACATTGCCAAGACAAAGGAAGACAATGCCGAGCCAAACATCTATGCCACCGGAATGTTGCTTGCATCGGCCTATCCCGAGCGCATAGCAATGGCTCTGAAAAACGAATACAACACGTTCATGCTATCGTGCGGCGACAAGGCCATAATCGACAAGGACGATGCTCTGTCGGCCTACGACAATCTCGCCGTGGCGCAGATTATAAACAACAAAATTATTCTTGCTTCCCCGCTGGATATTAAAGACTTAAAAGATTTTGCTAAAGTAAAAGATAATATATCATGGGATAACCGTCAAGGCTGCATAGTGGCACAACGCGAGCACAAGATTGGTTGTCTGCTGATAGACTCAAAGCCTATTTCTGACGGAAATTCCGAAGCCATAAAACAAGCAATCTGCAACGCCGCACAGAAGTACGGCACAAGCATGCTCAACTTCTCGGACGAGGTGCAGAACATGCAGCGCCGCGTGGCGGTAGTGGCTGAATGGCATCCCGAAATGCAGTTGCCCGATCTCTCAACCGATGCGGTTCTGAAACGAGCCGACGAGTGGCTTCCGTTCTACATCGGCAGCAGCACAACCACTGCTGAACTGAAGAAAATAGACCTCTGCGAGGCTCTGTGGTCGCTACTGACATACGAGCAGCAGACCGAAGTTGAACGTCTTGCGCCGACACACATCAAAGTGCCTACCGGCAGCCGCATAAAGATTGAATATCGCGTGGGAGCGGAGTTGCCAATCCTCCGCGTGCGCCTTCAGGAATGTTTCGGAATGGACAGTACTCCGCGCATCGACGACGGCAAGCGCGCCGTGCTGATGGAACTTCTGTCGCCCGGATTCAAGCCCGTTCAGCTTACGCAAGACCTTAACAGCTTTTGGCAGAACACTTATTTCGAGGTGCGCAAGGAGCTGAAACGCCGATATCCAAAGCACTCATGGCCCGACAATCCGCTCGAATCGGAAGCCGTGCGAGGCGTAAAGCGCAATCGCCAATAATTAACATAAAGCAATAAAACAGCGGTTTAGAGCCAAAATCAAAGTCAAAAATTGGATTTCTGAATTTTATGAAGTATTTTTGCACTTTATTTTTTGCCGACAAATTAAGATAAAGAGATAAATAAGAGATAAAAAGAGAAATAATATAAGTGTTTAAAGACAAAAAAATTAAATTAGGGTAAATGAAAGGTTTTGTATTTAAGCCGCGTTTATTTTCGACGTTGCGCAACTACAACAGACAGACATTCATGGCCGACCTCATGGCCGGAATCATCGTTGGTATCGTAGCCTTGCCGCTGGCAATCGCTTTCGGTATCGCCTCGGGAGTAACTCCTGAAAAGGGAATCATCACAGCCATCGTGGCTGGCTTCCTCATCTCTGCATTCGGCGGAACGAAAATCCAGATTGGCGGTCCTACCGGAGCATTCATCGTGATTGTCTACGGCATCATTGAGCAGTACGGCATGAGCGGACTTGCCATCGCCACATTCATGGCCGGAATATTCCTTCTTCTGCTTGGTTTCTTCCGCCTCGGAACAATAATCAAATACATTCCTTACCCTATCGTCGTGGGATTCACCAGCGGTATTGCGCTTACAATCTTCACCACTCAGGTGAAAGACTTGTTCGGTCTGACGATAGAAGGCTCTGTGCCAGCCGACTTCATTTCTAAATGGGGCGTATATCTGCAGAATATCACAACTATCGACCCTTGGTGTACAGCCGTTGGAGTTCTTAGCATCATAATCATCGCCGTAACTCCTAAGTTCTCGAAGGTTATTCCGGGCTCACTCATCGCCATCATCGTGATGACCGTGGGCGTTTATATTCTGAAACTCAACGGCATGGGAATGAGCATCGAGACTATCGGCGACCGTTTCAGCATCAGTTCAGAGATTCCAGAGGCAACCCTCCCAACAATCAACTGGGAAGTGATAAAGAAACTCATCTCGCCAGCCATCACCATCGCCGTGCTTGGTGCGATTGAGAGCCTTCTGTCTGCCGCAGTTGCCGACGGTTGCATCGGCGACCGCCACAACTCTAATCAGGAGCTTATCGGACAGGGTATCGCCAACATCGTGTGCCCTATCATCGGCGGTATTCCAGCAACAGGCGCAATTGCACGAACAATGACCAACATCAACAACGGCGGTAAGACCCCTATTGCCGGAATTGTTCACGCAGTTGTTCTGCTGCTCATCTTCCTGTTCCTCATGCCGCTGGCCAAGTTCATCCCAATGAGTTGTCTTGCCGGCGTACTCGTAATCGTATCGTACAACATGAGCGGCTGGAGAACATTCCGCGAGATGTTCAACAATCCGAAGTCTGACATCAGCGTGCTTGTAATAACATTCCTGCTCACCGTGATATTCGACCTTACAATCGCCATCGAGGTTGGCCTGATATTGGCTTGCCTTCTGTGCATGCGCCGTATGGCTGAGACTACTCAGGTTTCGGTTATCACAGATGAGATTGACCCTAACGCCGACACCGATGCCGACACTCACGAGGAGCACCTGGCTATTCCAGAGGGCGTTGAGGTTTACGAGATTAACGGTCCTTACTTCTTTGGAATTGCCAACAAGTTTGAGGAGATGATGGCCGATCTTGGCAGCGACCGTCCAAAGGTTCGCATCATCAGAATGAGAAAAGTTCCGTTCATCGACTCAACCGGTCTGCACAACCTCGAGAACCTTATCTCAATGAGCAACAAGGAGAACATCAAGATTATCCTTTCGGGCGTAAACGAGCAGGTTCAGGCAGTCCTCATAAAGAATCATTTCGATACAAAGATTGGCAACGCTAATATTTGCAGCAACATCAACATCGCCCTTGAGCGCGCAAAGGTTGTTACTGCCGAGGCGTAAATCTTGCAAAATATAAAAAAGAAACTCACAAGTCCACATCTGAGATTTGTGAGTTTTTTTGCCTTATACAGAAAGAGGGCTATGCGTTCTCCACGAGCGACGCCATGCCGCCTTGGCTCGTTTCCTTGTATAGCGACGGGAGGTCGTGCCCCGTCTGCTTCATAACCTTCACAATCTTGTCGTACGAAACATGATGATGGCCGTCGGACTGGAGCGCGAACTGAGCCACGTCTATCGCCCGGGAGGCGGCAAAGGCGTTGCGCTCTATGCACGGAATCTGAACCATTCCGCACATCGGGTCGCAGGTCATTCCAAGATGATGCTCCAAGCCCATTTCGGCGGCATATTCAATCTGCGACTGACTGCCGCCCAGCAACTGACAAGCCGCCGCTGCAGCCATGGCGCAAGCCACTCCTACCTCGCCCTGACAGCCTACCTCCGCTCCGCTTATCGAAGCGTTCTGCTTGGCCACGTTTCCAATCAGTCCGCCAGTAGCAAGGGCTCGCAGGATACGAATCTCAGAGAAGCCCTGCGTCTGCTCAAGATGATAGAGCACCGCCGGCATCACTCCGCACGAGCCGCATGTAGGGGCTGTAACCACCGTTCCGCCGGCTGCGTTCTCCTCGCTCACGGCAAGCGCATAGGCATAGATGAGCGAGCGTTCTTGCAGAAGAGGCTTGTAGCTCGTTGCCTTGGTGTAGTAGTTTGCCGCCTTGCGAGGCAGTTTCAGAGGTCCGGGCAGAACGCCCTCGTTCGTCAGTCCGCTGGCGATGCTCTGCTTCATGGCGTTCCACACCTCGCGCAGATAATCCCAGATGTCCTTCCGCTCGCACATCTCTACATATTCCCAATAGTTGCGGCCGTTGTCGTAGCACCATTTCATTATCTCCGTCAGATTGGGATAGGCGTATGTCTCGGCCACGCCAAACTTGTCGAATCCCTTGCCTTCGGAAAGCGCGCCGCCGCCCACGCTGAATACCATCCAGTCGTTCAGCAAATTCTGCCCGGCATCGTATGCCTGAAAGCGCATTCCGTTTGGATGAAACGGCAGAAATGTCTGCGGTTCCCAGCGGATTTCAAGCTGCCCATGCCCTTTCAGGACATCGCCTATGGCTTGATCTGTCATGTGCCCACGGCCTGTGGCTGCCAGACTGCCGTAAAGCGTTACAACATACTTGGCGGCATCGCCACATTTCTCCAGAAACATCTCTGCCGCATGCTGAGGCCCCATCGTATGGCTGCTCGAAGGGCCTTTTCCTATTCTATAAAGTTCTTTCAGAGTTTTCATGGAACAAAGGTATTATAAATACAAAAAATATACATTATCTGCGAAGGCAATTCTGATTTCTTTGTTCCCTGTTCTTTCAGAGTCGAGGATATTGTCGAGAAAAACTTCTGTTTTGAAAGCCTTTCTCCGGCATTTATAATGAAATGGCAGATGCAGAAAATCAGCCTCACAAATCATAAACTTTCATCGATTTCCTGTTTTCCTGAAAAGATTCCTTTCTTCCACAATAAACCCCGAAAGCCGTTTCTTGCCTTCGGGGTTCATCCCAATATTTTTTCCAAAGATTCTTATCCTCTTCTTCTAAACTCAGCACACACAACGGCGGTGGCGATGGCTACATTAAGACTCTCGGCACATTCCGAGCCTTCGGGATAGTTTGGAATGTAAAGTTTGTGCGACACGCGCTTGCGCATCTCCTCGCTCAAACCTTTGCCCTCGTTTCCCATAACGATAAGTCCGTGTTGCTGAAGGTCTTGCTTGTAGATGTTTCCGCCGTCGAGCAGAGTGCCATAGACCGGCACGTCGCTGCCAAGCGAATCGACAAGTTCGGGAAGCGATGTATAATGAACACGCACGCGCGCCATTCCGCCCATGGTGGCCTGAACGGTCTTCGGGTTGAAGATGTCGGCAGTATCGGGCGAGCAGAACACATCGCTGATGCCAAACCAGTCGGCAAGGCGCACTATTGTTCCGAGATTGCCCGGATTCTGCACGCCGTCGAGAGCGATGCACAGGTTTTCGGCTATGGTCTTGCGCGCATCAACGTCGTAGTCTGGCTGTTCGAACACAGCCACAACCTCCTGCGGCGTTTCCAGAAAACTTATCTTGCGAAGTTCGTCTTGCGTGGCATCCTTAACCATAACGCCAGAGAGCGACGGCGCATTTGCATCAATCCATTGCTGAAGGGCATAGACGGCGCGCAGTCTAAATGTGCCAATCAGTTCGCCAACAAGTTTAGGTCCTTCGGCAACGAAGGCGTTCTCCTCGCGGCGTTTCTTCTTCAGTTCGAGCGAGTGTACGAATTTTATGTCGTTCTTACTAATCATATTCAAAAAAATAACGGTCGTCGCCGCGCAAAATGAAAATACGCAAAGCGCACGGACGAAGCCGTAAAGAAGGGTTGTAGTTATTAAAACACATGCAAAATTACATAAAATTTTCACAAATCAAAATAATTAACTACCTTTGCTCTCCGAAACAAAATATTTACTCTAAGATGCGTAGGACAACACACTATTTCTTGCTTTCGGCACTCGCCACGCTGTGTTCTTGCTCGGTATCCAAGTTCATTCCCGAGGGAGAGCATCTGCTCGACGAGGTTAGCGTCGTTTCGGAAAGCAAGGACGTGAAGGCCGGCAATCTGCACGGATATGTAAGGCAGAATCCTAACGCATCGTGGTTCAGCACGTTCAAAGTGCCGCTGCACATCTATTCGCTTTCGGGTCTCGACTCTACAAAGTGGAGAAACCGCACGCTTCGCAAGCTTGGCGAGGCTCCAGTAATCTATGATGCCGAACTTGCCGAGCGTTCGGCCAACGACCTCCGGATTGTTATGCAGAACATGGGCTACATGGGAGCAGCGGTAGATGTAGACACCGCCACCAGCAAGCACAAGATTAAGGTCAAGTATCTGCTAAAGCCTGGCGAACTGTATTATGTGCGCAACCTTAACTTCAACATTCCAGACACGGCGGTGGCTCGCGTGCTGCGCAACGACTCGGCAAACTCTCTGCTTAGGCCGGGAATGGTCTTCAGCATCAACACTCTTGAGCAGGAGCGAAGCAGAGCGACCGCACATCTGCAAAACTCTGGCTACTATCATTTTAACAAGGAATTCATCTCGTTTACCGCCGACACTTGCAGCGGCTCAAAGCAGGTTGACCTGACCTTCAACATGAAACTGTACAAGCAGACTAACAGCTCAGAGCCAACAATGCACCGCAAATATACGATAAACAGCGTAAATATTCTTGCCGACATAGACAATGTTCGTCCGCGCCGCATCGACACAATTCGATACAACAGCTACAACGTTATCTACGAGAAAGGCAGACTGAGATACCGTCCTAAGGTTCTGACGCGCCACACGCACATCAGACCGCAATATCCGTATCGCGAGAGGGCCGTACAGAGCACATACACGTCGATGGGACGCCTTCAGTATCTGAAATATACGACCATCAACTTCCGCGAGAACAGCGCAGACTCAACGCTACTCGACTGCTACATCAACCTTACGCACGGACGCTCAAAGTCGTTCAGTTTCGAGGTTGAGGGAACAAACTCGGCGGGCGACCTTGGAGCAGCATCTGCCGTAACCTTCCAGCACCGAAACCTGTTCAAGGGCTCGGAACTGTTGCAGATAAGGGTTCGCGGTGCATACGAGGCCATCTCGGGACTCGAGGGATATAGCGACAACAACTATACGGAACTCGGCGCGGAGGCTTCAATCCGATTCCCGTCGTTCCTCTGCCCTTTCCTGAAGAATGATTTCCGCCGCAGGGTGAATGCCACATCCGAGCTGAGTCTTCAGTACAACACGCAGAACCGCCCCGAATTCAAGCGAAGGGTGGCAACTGCCGTATGGCGATACCGATGGAACCAGTACCGCCGCAAGGCGCAGCACAAGGTTGATGTGCTCGACCTTAACTACGTTTACATGCCGTGGATTTCAGAGAAATTCAAGCACGACTATATCGACAGTCTCGGCAATCAGAATGCCATTCTGAAGTACAACTACGAGAATCTGCTCATCACCAAGGCGGGCTACACATACAACTACAACTCGCTCGGAATGGCAAACTCCAACGCGTCGTACGGCACAAATGCCTACAACATCCGCTTTAACGTAGAGTCGTCGGGCAACCTTCTGTATGCCGTAACATCAGCCTTCAACACAGCAAAGAACGAGCACGGACAGTACAAGGTGGGCAACATCGCCTACGCGCAGTTTCTGAAGGGCGACTTCGATTTCTCCAAGGGCTTTGTGATAGACAAAAAGAATTCCGTAGCGGTTCACATCGGCTTCGGAATAGCCTATCCTTACGGCAACTCTACGGTTCTTCCGTTCGAAAAGAGATACTTCTCGGGCGGCGCAAACTCGGTTCGCGGATGGTCGGTCAGAACGCTCGGCCCGGGCTCGTATGCCGGAAGGGACAAGACGATAAACTTCATCAACCAGAGCGGCGACGTTAAACTGGATATGAACATAGAGTACCGCACATTCCTGTTCTGGAAAGTGAACGGTGCGATATTCATCGATGCCGGAAACATATGGACTGTGCGCCAGTACGACGACCAGCCGGGCGGCGAATTCAGACTGAACAAGTTCTACAAGCAGATTGCAGCTTCGTATGGTCTTGGACTGCGCTTCAACTTCGACTATTTCATCGTGCGATTTGACGGCGGCGTAAAAGCTATAGACCCTCGCGAAGGCTACAAGCGCTTCCCTATCGCGCACCCAAATCTGTCGCGCGACTTTGCCTTCCACTTTGCCGTGGGACTGCCGTTCTGATGCTTTTCAGACATATCCAAGCCGATTAGTTTTACAAACCACAAATGCAGAAAGCGTCGCCCCACCGTTCTGACGAATTTGCCGTTCGTATGTTCTGCCGAATTTGTCGCTCGACCTATGGTTGCTTGCTACCGAAGGGACGCAAGAATTCCCACCGCTGAAAAAATCCGTAACAAGTATGTTCCGTTTCTATGCGTAACATCTTGTCGCTGAGCGACAATGCGAGTTACAAACTCGCGTTTATTGATGCGCCGAATTGCAAATTCGGCAGAACCAAGGGGCTTGTTTTTATTCTTTTACATCTTCGAAGATGTGAAGTGTATTACAACTATCTAAAACAAAAAAAAGCCCATTATTATAATACGAATAATTTGCATTATCAAATACATACAGTCCCTTTCTTGTTTGCTCTGGCGTGAATAACCTATGCGAAAATAAAACTTCTTTTTTCTTATAATTGTATATAGCAAAACCAGATGTATCGCCGTCAACATGTAGACATTCCAAATTTAAAGTGATAAAATCCCCATAAAATCCAGAAACTCCCATTAGATATTTTGCGCCATTGTTATAATCAAAATCTATTGCATAGGCTGTCTTTTCAAAGACTTCGAGAGTTTTTGCGTTAATAAAATTCATGAACAATTTATATTCTTTGTCATACGCCAAAACAAGGAGATGGTCGTTTTCAACGTTAATGTAGAAAGCATCAATCTTACCCAAGTTGCAATGTGGCAAATATGTATCTTCTTCGGAATCAGAAAAAGCCATTACAAGTTCGCCTGTATTTACATCTATGGCAAGGAGAATCTCATGGCTGTCGACACTTGATTCTACCCAAAGTTTACCACCACAGATACCTTCAAGTACAAAGCCAAGGTCTATAGTTACATTAAAGTCTGGCTCGTAGTTATGCTGCCACAAAATGCTGCCGTCCCAGTCGTAGCGAATTACGATATTGTCTCTGTTTGAGAAAATCATATCATTGAATACAAAACGAACACCAAGATAATCTTCTTTAAAAATCACCTTGCCTGTTTCTATATCTACAAGATTATTATAGTCATTGTAGTTCACCCCATCACACATATACGTGTTCAAATAACGCATGTTTGTATTAGCAGCCAAAGATAATGTATTCTTCACAACATTAAGAAGTTCACCATCTTTTGTATACAACATAGCATCATACAAACTTGCACCATCATCAACCTGAACGACAACTTTGTCTTCATAACTTCTGATATGACCG
>JAFZWM010000008.1 GCA_017617315.1 Bacteroidaceae bacterium | reverse complement strand
TCATTAGAAATTTTGCCTTACATAATGTTCAGATAAGTATCCAGAGCCTATAAAATATAAGCAAAAAGTGCTAATGATTGACTCTGAATAATTAAACCAACTTACATTTTGCTACTTATTTTTTCTAATGACCGTTTTGGGATAAAGGGTCATAAGGTCCACCTCCATTTTCCGTTTCGTCTTTTGTGTCATAAAACTCCACATCATCGGCATAAGCATTGCCAATGAATATTAACATTAAAAGTAAGAATTTTAATCTTTTCATCAGTTGTTTACCAGTTTTTGTTTACGCCGCAAAATTATGGATAGTTTTGCAAAGGCAGGCAATTTTGGGAGGTCGAATTTTAAATCAAAGTAAATCAAAATGATGATAATTCCGCGTTACCTCCCCTGATTTTCAATCAGTTATACAAATTTTAAATCAAAGTAAATCAAAATCCGCATAAAACCACACCTAACTTCTTATATTTCAAGTTATTACAACGGTTTATTTACTAACTTTTTCAAAATGCGCCGATAAGTTGCATAAGCCTGTATTTTAGGGTTTGCGCACCGCTCTCGTTAAAGATTTTCTTGTTTGCCCTTGCCTTTGCATTAGAAACAGTCTGCGGCAATGATTCGGTGATGCAGGCAATTATACCATCCTCAAAATCGAGGATAAGCAACATGCACACATGCAGTTCGAGAGGCGACAGTTTCTTTTCGTTGGCAAGCATATTATAGGCCATAGGCATATCTTTACGGAACTGTGTTTCGAGAGCCTTCCACTCTGCCTTTGTCGGCTTCTTACTGCCAGCGCAGAAATTCTTTTTAGCCACGAACTCGCCCACAATTTCACTTTTAGCAAACTCTTCGAGCCCGTTTGTGGCAGCCGACATTTTGCCCTCGCTGGCAATGCTTTCGATTGTCAGCTTCAGTTCCTTTCCCTTTCGTTCTTTCTCCTCTATCAGTCTTTCAACATTGCTGTTCTTTAGTTTTTGCAACTCATCCTGAATATTCTGATATTCACGTTTAGCCGAAGACAGAGCATAGCCGAGTTTGTCAATCTCGTTCTGCTTCTTTCTTTTGTAAGAATAATACAACTGCAATGCTGCTAAAGTACCAAGCACAAAAGCGGAAAGCAGAATAAATATGACAAATTGTGCATTGTGGGCTTTCTGCGATTCTTGTTCGGCAATCTTCTGATTTCGCGAATAATGATAGAGCGATGCCATACGATGAATTGCATCAGTCTGCATCTTATTGCGCAAAGAATCCAGAGCATCTTCAAACAAAAAAGAATAATATGCTATAGAATCAGCATTTTTCTTATGTCTGTAAAGCATCATCAATCCTCTATAGCCTTCATAACTATAGCCGTATTTCAGAACCTTTCTGAAATAATACTCTGCCGAATCCGTATTATTTGCAGCAAGTTCGTAAAATCCTTTTGTTGCATAATACTGTTCACTTCCTTTTATTGTCATGTTTCCCTCGGCATCAAACACCCCAGACTCCGTTTCAAAACTTCTAATATATTGTGCTGCCTTATCCAACTGTTTGCGCTCAGTATAAATATATATGGCTATAGGATGGTTCGAAACAGCAGAAGCACTATCGCCAAGTTTCCGGAGTTCATCGCACGACGATTGTATTATCTGCAAAACAGTATCTTTCTTTCCAAGCAGATAATACGGTGAAATAAGAAAACTCTTGGCTAAGGCATAATCGACAGAGTCTCTTACAAGTTTTGTATAATCACGGTATTTGTTTAACGCCCAAATTTCATCGTTCGGAAGATTTTGCTTATGAAATATCCCTGCCATCTGACCGTAAATAACGCCTACGCCCCAAATATCGCAGTCGGTACTTGTAGTATCGGCCTTTGCCAAAGCATCGTAATAAGCCTGCAATGCCTGTGGCGCCTCACCCATATGATAATATACCCTGCCAAGCAGATAGTATGCAAGCATCTGCTCGTTTGCCGAACCGTGGTCTTTGTAATAATCTACAATCTCTTTTATCAGCGAATCGGAGGTGAAAACCACATCCTGCTTGTTTGCAATCTTCATCTTTATAAGCTCGTAGTGCATTCTGTCTCCTTTTCCCCAGTTTGGCACTTCAGGCTCGTATTTTTTGAGGAGAGAATATGCCAAATCGGCATTGGTGTCGGAAATCTTACTGATGGAATCCAACTGTTCGGTCATTCTCCGGAAATCGCAGGCCGAAAGCATCAGCACCACGAAAACCGCGCATAGGCAAGCTAACTTACTTATTTTCAGTTTCTTTATGAGATATTGCATTATAGTTGTTTTCAGAAGATATCAGTTTAGCGGTACAAAACTACAAAAAACAATCCAAACAATGGCAATAAAAAACAGAGAAAGGGCGGCCGTCTGAAAACAGAAGCCGCCCTTTCAAAAAAACAAAAACTAAAAAACTATTACTGCTTGTTTGCAACGGCTGCCTGCTCAATGGCAAGACCGGCCTTGTATGTTGCAATATACTTGTTAAATCCTTCAACATCCTCGGCGGTAGGCGCAATCTCAACGCCTGTTTCGCCTGCAAACACAGTGTTTTCGAGGAAGTCGGCAAGATTCTCGTTCTTAGCGTTGTTTACAAGATATGATGCCAAAAGCGCGATACCCCATGCACCGCCCTCGCCTGCTGTCTCCATAACAGAGATTGGCGAGTTGATGGCAGCGGCAAGAATACGCTGGCCAACGCCGGCTGTCTTGAACAGTCCGCCGTGTCCTGTGATGCGGTCAATCTTAACCTTCTCTTCCTTCAGCAGGATATCGTTTCCAATCTTCAGCACACCGATTGTTGCATAAAGGTTGGCACGCATGAAGTTAGCCAGATTGAACTTGTCGTTGGCAGAACGCACGAACATCGGTCTACCCTCGGCAAGGCCTGTGATAGGCTCGCCCGAAACGTAGTTGTAAGCCAGCAGACCACCGCAGTCGGCATCGCCCTCGAGAGCCTTGTTGTAAAGCTTGCCGTAGAGCACATCCATATCAACAGGAATGCCCATCAGTTCCTCGAACTCCTTGAAGATGTTAACCCATGCGTTGATGTCGGACGTACAGTTGTTGCAATGAACCATTGCAACAGGACTTCCGTCTGGGGTTGTAACCATGTCGATAGGCTCGTATGCCTTAGACAACTCCTTCTCAAGAACAATCATTGAGAATGATGATGTTCCGGCAGACACGTTTCCAGTGCGCTGCTTAACGGCGTTTGTAGCAACCATACCTGTGCCGGCATCGCCCTCTGGAGGACAGAGTGGAATACCTGCCTGCAAGTTGCCCGAAACATCGAGCTTTGCTGCGCCCTCGGCTGTAAGTTTGCCGGCATCCTCGCCAGCAACAAGCACCTTAGGGAAGATGTCGAGAAGCTTCCATCCGTAGCCCTTTGGAGCAACCAGTTTGTCGAACTTCTCAACCATGTCGGCACAATAAGTCTTTGTTGTAGAATCAACAGGAATCATGCCCGAAGCATCGCCGATGCCAAGCACCTTCTCGCCTGTCAGCATCCAGTGGATGTAGCCGGCAAGAGTTGTCTGGAACGTGATGTCCTTAACATGAGCATCGCCGTCGAGAATGCACTGATACAAGTGCGAGATGCTCCAGCGCAACGGAATGTTGAACTTGAACAGCTCTGACAACTCAGCGGCAGCCTTGCCTGTGTTGGTGTTTCGCCATGTGCGGAAAGGCACGAGCAACTCGTTCTTTGCGTTGAAGGCCATATAGCCGTGCATCATGGCGCTGATGCCGATAGATGCAAGCGACTTGATTTCAACACCGTACTGCTTCTGAACGTTGGCACGAAGGTCTGAATAGCAGTCCTGCAATCCGTTCCAGATGGCATCAAGGCTGTATGTCCACAAGCCGTCGACGAGCTGGTTCTCCCAAGTGTGGCTGCCCTGCGCAATAGGCTTGTGCGCATCATCGATGAGCACCGCCTTTATACGGGTAGAGCCAAACTCGATACCGAGAATGGCTTTACCTGACTGAATTATTTCCTTAGCACCCATAATTAGCAAAGTGCTTTGTTAAGCATATAGTAAACCTCGTTTGTGCGAAGTTCCTTCTTGAAGTTCTCGATTGTAGTATCCTTGTTGATGCTTATGCACTCAATGCCAAGAATCTCGGCGAAGTCTGCCCAGTACTCAGCATCGATAGCGTATGAGAATGCGCTGTGGTGAGTACCGCCGGCAAGAATCCATGCGCCTGCGCCAATCTCGAATGTTGGCTGTGGAACCCAGAGAGCCGAAGCAACAGGAAGCTTTGGCATTGGCTTTGGCTCGATGCACTCAACATCCTGAGTAATAAGACGGAAGCGGTTGCCAAGGTCTACTACTGTAGCCTTTGTACCGGCACCTGTCTTTGAAGTGAACACCAGACGGGCAGTCTGCTGCTTGCGGATACCGATGCCAAGGAAGTGAACCTCGAGCTTTGGCTTGTCGGTAGCGATAAGCGGAGTAACCTCGAGCATGTGGCTCTGAAGGATTGAAGTCTGGCCGTTAGCGAAGTTAAGGGTGTAATCCTCGAGGAATGAGCAGCCTGTAGACATGCCCTGATTCATAACCCAGAGTGAACGGTACAGACAAGCAGTCTTCCAGTCGCCCTCGGCACCGAAGCCGATACCCTCAGCCATCAGACGCTGTGATGCAAGACCTGGAATCTGGTCGAATCCGCAGAAGTTTGGATCGTTGATGTCAGCATCGCCAAGGTCGTCGAAGTTAGTAGTGAAGGCAGTTGCGCCCTCGTCGGCAAGCACGCGGCGGATAGCGATTTCAGCCTTTGCTGCGTTTCTTACCTTCTCCCAGTAAACTTCCTCGCCTGACTCGTCGATCTTGATTGTATATTGTTTCTTGTACTCCTCAACAAGAGCATTTACATCAGCATCAGATACCTTCTTGAAGTATTCCATCAAAGAAGATACAGGATAGTAGTCAACATGATAGCCAAGACGCTGCTCAAACTCTACGCGGTCGCCGTCGGTTACAGCCACGTTGTTCATGTTAAGACCGAACATCAGACAGCGTACGTTGTGAGCATCTGCAACAGCTGCACAGACGCGAGCCCATACTGCAATCTTCTTCTGAGCCTCTTCGCTCTTCCAGTGGCCAACAACCACCTTGCGTGCAATTCTCATGCGTGTGCAGATGTGTCCGAACTCGATATCGCCGTGAGCACTCTGGTTAAGGTTCATGAAGTCCATGTCCATAGTATCCCAAGGAATCTCCTCGTTATACTGAGTATGGAAGTGAAGCAAAGGCTTCTTGAGCTGCTGAAGTCCCTTGATCCACATCTTGGCTGGAGAGAAGGTGTGCATCCATGTGATGATGCCGACGCACTTGTCCTCGTTGTTGGCAGCCTTCATTACGGCCTCTACCTCCTTGCTTGAGTTGGCTGTGCCTTTGTAAACTACCTTTACAGGAATATTACCAGAGTTGTTCAAACCCTCTACCATCTCCTTAGAGTGTGCATCTACAGCTACTACTGCGTCACCTCCATAAAGCAACTGTGCACCAGTTACCCACCAAATTTCTAAATTGTCAAACATGTCTTTATTAAGTTGAAAATTGAAAGTTGAAAATTGAAACTCTGATATTAAGTCTCGCATTTCTTTTCTTCAATTTATGTTATTACTATTTTTCTGTTTCTCTTTTCTTTTTCGAAGCCTTGACAATACTTACAAGCATTGCCGTTAGTTCTTTATTGTCCGTAACAACAGAATCAAACTCATCGTCACTGATATAGCCTGTTTCATGCAAAATTTCCAACCAGTATTCGGTTTCGTCCGATTCTTTCAGTGCAATTTCAAGTTTACTGATGAAATCTGAAATACTTTGTGCATTCTTGCTTTCACGGATATTTGCGCCTATACTCGTTCCGCTTTTCAGCACTTGCCGAGAAAGCACATATTCATGAAAATTTTCTTGCAAGTATTGTGATAGCCGAACTATACGAATTGCAAAAGCCTTGCTTTTGTCACGCAAGATATGTTTTATATCGTCAGCCAAAGTATTTCAATTTTCAACTTTCAACTTTCAAATTACTTCTTCTTTTGTCCGTAATAAGCATTAGGGCCGTGCTTGCGCATGTAATGCTTCTCGACAAGAAGAGGGTTCATTGTTGTCTGCGGATTAACGGAGAACGAGATGAACGCCATCTTGGCGCACTGCTCCATCACCTTGGCATTGTACACCGCGTTAGACGGATTCTTGCCCCACGAGAACGGACCGTGATTCTTTACAAGCACCGCAGGAGTGTGGTCAGGGTTGATGCCCAGCTCCTCGAACTTGCGCACGATAACCTTTCCTGTCTCCAGCTCATACTCTGGCATCTCCGACTCAACCATTGCATCGGTGCAAGGAATGTCCTTGTAGAAATAGTCGGCATGAGTTGTACCGATATTCGGAATAGACTTACCTGCCTGTGCCCACGCTGTAGCGTATGTTGAATGAGTGTGAACAACACCGCCGATGTTTGGGAACTTACGGTAAAGTTCGAGATGCGTTGGAGTGTCTGACGATGGGTTCAAGTCGCCCTCAACAACCTTACCTGTCTGAAGGTCAACGACAACCATGTCAGATGGTTTCATTACATCGTAGTCTACACCGCTTGGCTTGATAACCACAAGTCCTTTTTCACGGTCAATACCCGAAGCGTTGCCCCAAGTATATATCACCAAGCCCTGTTCAACCAACTCCATGTTGGCCTTGAACACTTTTTCCTTTAAATCTTCTAACATTTGCTTTAAAATATGTATAACTAATAGCCGAAAACAAAGTCCTAAAACAATGTCGCCGACTATTAGTTACAAAAAATTTAATATTTAAAATCTATTTTTTTTACTTACCAGAAATAATAGTAGAATGCTGCCGTAATAGCAAGGATAATAACTGTGTGAATAACATCCCACTTGTTCCAGCTCTTGCGGGTTGCCAGAATCTGCTCCTCGGTTGATGTGCCAAATACCAAGCCCTTGATTTTCTCTTCAGAAGGAGCCTCGGTACACAAGCTGACAACAATCACAACGATGATACAGAACAACAGCATCCATCCGCAGAAGAACAGCCAGTTAAGATCGTAGAACAGATACTTGAATGTGCTGTCGGCTGCATCCTGAACATTGCTGTAATAAACCTTCGCGCCAAGACGAGTAAGACCAACAACCATACCAGAAATCAATCCCCACATACCACCGAGGGCTGAAGTTCTCTTCCATGCGATACCAAGCAGGAAGGCTGCCGCGATACCCGGAGCAAGAACGCTCTGAACATCCTGCAAGTAAGTGTAGAGCACATCGCCCACGCTTCGCATAACAGGAATCCAAAGGATACCAAGGACAACGATAACGACTGTTGCAATCTGACCGATGACAACGAGCTTCTTCTCAGGAGTCTCTGGCTTGAAACGCTTGTAGAAGTCGATTGTGAACAACATTGCAGATGAGTTGAACAACGATGCCAAAGAGCTCATCAAAGCAGCAAGAATACCGCAAACAACCAAGCCCTTAACACCTGCAGGAAGCAACTTCGCAACCAATGTAGGGAAAGCAGCATCGGCATTGTGTGCGCCGCTTGCAAGCATTGGCAAGAAACTGCCAGTCTTCTGATGCAAAGCGAATGCAATCATACCCGGGATAAGGAACAAGAACACAGGAAGAAGTTTGAGGTAAGCACCGAAGATTGTACCACGGCGAGCCTCAGTCTCGTTCTTACCCGAAAGAACACGCTGAACAATGAACTGGTCGGTACACCAGTACCAGAAACCGATGATAGCCGAACCGATAAGAGCACCCAACCAAGGATACTGAGGGTCGGAATTATCGCGCATCAGGTGAATCATTGTGCCTGTTGCACCCTCGTATGATGGAGTTACGTCGCAAAGACGCATCATCTCGTCCCAACCGCCAAGTTCCTTCAAACCAAGAACAAGGATGATAAGAGAACCCAGAAGAAGAATAGGAGTCTGGAGCACAGAAGTGTAGAGCACAGACTTCATACCGCCAACGATAGTATAAACGGCAGTGATAAGCACCAAGCCGATAGCCGAAATCCAGAAAAAGTCGATTCCCCAGAGTTCCTTTATTCCGAACACCTGCTGGAACACAAGTCCGCCAGCATAAACGGTTACGGCAACCTTTGTCATCACATAGCTAATAAGAGATATGAACGAGAGCAAGGTACGGCTCTGTGTGTTGTATCGTCTCTCAAGGAACTCAGGCATTGTGAGCACCATACTGCGAGTGTAGAATGGCACGAACACCCAGCCCAGAATCAGAATCATCCATCCCTGAATCTCCCAGTGTGCCATTGCCATACCAGATGATGCACCGGCGCCGGCAAGGCCGATAAGATGCTCAGAACCAATGTTCGATGCAAAGATTGAAGCACCGATAGCTATCCATGTAGCATCCTTTCCACCCAAGAAATAATCGTCGGAATTTTCCTGCTTCTGGCGGCTCACCCACCAAACAATTCCAATCATCAGTGCAGCAAAGGCTGCAATCACTAACCAATCTAAAAATGCCATTTGTATTTTAGTTATTTAATCGTTTTTATTATTTTACGCTGAATTTGTACATTGTGTGCGAAGTGTACTTCTGTCCCGGCTCAAGCCATGCCGATGGCCACTCTGGCTTGTTTGGAGCATCTGGATACTTCTGAGTCTCGAGGCAGATACCTGTACGCTGCTTGTAAACGATGCCCTTCTTTCCGGTAACCGTTCCGTCGAGGAAGTTTCCTGAATAAACCTGAATACCAGGCTCGTCGGTATAGCAGTCAACGTTGATGCCTGTTGACGGGCAGTAGAGAGTAGCAGCAATCTGCGAGAAGTCGCCCTTTGTATTGAGCACCCAGTTGTGATCGTATCCGTTGCCGTTCTTTACCTGAACATAGTCGAAATTGTTGATGTCCTGACCAACTGCCTTTGCCTTTGTAAAGTCCATCGGAGTATCAGCCACAGGAATAATCTCGCCAGTAGTCATGTAAGTCGAATCAACTGGAGTAAAGTTGTCGGCATTGACTGTGAGCAGGTGGTCTGTGATAGGCTTTGTAGGGTCGCCGCTCAGGTTGAAATATGAGTGGTTTGTCATGTTGATGACAGTCTTCTTGTCGGTTGTAGCCTCGTACTTTATGTCAACGCAGTTGTCGTAAGTAAGAGTGTATGTAACTGTTGCAACAACGTGTCCAGGGAAGTTGGCGTCGCCGTCAGGTGAATCCATTGTAAGAACTACAACAGAGTCGCTCTTCTGCTCTGCCTTGTATATCTGGTACTGCCAGCCCTGAGGACCGCCGTGCAGACAGTGTCCGAAGTTGTTTGTAGGCAACTGAATTGTGTCGCCGTCGACAACAATCTTGCCCTTGTTTATTCTGTTTGCGTAACGTCCTACCGATGCACCGAAATCGCTTGGCACATTACGATATGTGCTTATGCTGTCGAAACCCAACACAACATCACGCATCTCACCATTCTTGTCAGGAACCATAAGCGAAACAATTCGGCCTCCGAAGTTGGTAACGCAAACTTCCACACCGTTAGCGTTTTTAAGAACGTACAAGCCAGTTTCCTTACCGTCTACGTTCGACTCGAAAGCCTTTGAATCAAGTCCGGAAAGTGTCAGTTTGTTTTCCGAACAGCCTGTCATTACCGCGCAGCAAACAAGCGCTGCGCCAATGAAACTCTTAGTCAATTTCATGATATAATTTTATTGGTGTTATTATACTTTTTTTCGAGCAACAAAGAAACTACTTTTTGATTAAATAACGTAAAGTGTACAATATGTTATTAAGCAGAAAAGATTGAGTTTGTAGCGGTATGTTACAAATAACACCTAATTAGGAAACAATAGTCAACCTCAGTTTTATGCCAAAACCGAGGCCGACTATCGCAATATTGTATTTTTAATAATCGAAGTTCGTTGTAGAATATGCCCAGATGAACGGGTAGAAGAATCCGCGGAGCATTGCCACGGCGATATTGGGATGTTTCTTTCCGTGAACGGCATCGCGGTGCTTCATGCACAGAAGGCAGAGTTTCAGCAGACTGAAGATGTCTTTCCTAAGCATCAAGCCCGTGAGTTCGTGAACGAGTCTGAACGAGCGTTTTTCGTCATCGCTCAGACTGTCGTCTGCCGTGGCGGTTCGCAGGTTGATGTATCCGTAGAACTTGCTCCACAACTCGCGTTTCTGAAGCTGGCGGAAATCCTTCATTCCGAAGATGTAAGGCTGCCACGTCGGATTCTCGGCATGACGCTGATACTTGGCGCGATGCTTTGTAGCCACGCTCTCGGCATAAGGTCTGTACCAGTTTAGCGGATAAGGGGCCTTGACGAGTCCTCCGCAGAAATGGGCATTTATCACAATCCACCAGTCGTACGGAATGTGCTTGTCCCAGTTGTCTATCGACTTCAGGAACGATGTTCGCACAAGCAGGCAATGTCCCGGAACATGGCTCGTAAATATCTGACTTTCAAAAGTATTCTGCGGATTACGACGGAACGTGCATCGCTCTGAATATTGCTCGTCGCGATAATGGTCGGTGCAGCAGGCGGCATAGTTGTCGCCTATGGCCTCGACCTGCTTCTCTATCTTGTCGGCGAACCAGATGTCGTCTTGGTCTGAAATGGCAACGAAATCGGTCTTGGCACGCTGAAAGGCCGTGATGAAATTCATGTTGAAGCCCTTGTTCACCTCGTTCCTGTACAAATGGATGTAGGGATATCGGGCTGAATATTCCTCAACAATCTCAATCGTGCCGTCGTTCGAGCCGTCGTCCTGAACAATAACCTCTTCAATCGGATATTTCTGCGCTACGATTGAATCGAGCTGCTGGCGTATGTATTTGGCACCGTTGTAGGTACACATCACTACCGATACTGTCTTCATTTCTTTTCTGAATTCATTATTGAATCGTAGTCTGCCGTATGCTTTATTATTCGCGGATGCAGCTTGTAGCTGTCGCTCGCCCAGTCGCGCTCGGCATTATAAAAAGGTGTGTGTATTCCGGCCAGGCCAATCAGGAAATGGGCTATGTCGTCGGTCTTGTAAGGGCGCTTGCTTATCGACTTCAGATTTCTGAACTCGCTGCGATGACGGCGGCGGAACTTCTTGCTGCACCAGACCGCAAGCGGTATCTCGAACTCCTGCCTTACGAGCGACGGCGACAGATTGGCATCGTGCAGTCGGCCGAAGGCGTGAATCTCGTCGTAGACTTCCTCGGCGTGGTCGGGCATATAGATTACGATGGCATCTTCGTTTACAAAAAGATTGATGATGCCGTCGATAACGTTGTCGTTGTATCGTGTGGCATTGTCGTAGTCGGCAACGATAGACTTCTCGGTTTTCGAAAGGTCGTTGCGGTCTTTATAGTTATCTATCGTAAAGAATTCCTGACCTTTAGGGAATCTCTGTTTATACTCGACATGCTGTCCAAGCAGATGGAAGATGAAGAGATTGCGGCTGGTATAATCGCCTCTGTGCTTGCCGTATTCCTTTATCAGACCGTTGTCCTGAGTCCATTTCAGCTTGTTTCGGGTGTCGAAGCAGAGCGAATCGAGTTCGGCATCGTTAAGGAAGAAACTTCCGTTGAAATCGGCTGCCGCCAGTCTCGACGACTTCATAAACTGTTGCGTGAAGAACGATACATGATAGCCCGCCTTCTTGAACAGCGCAGGAAACAGAACGCCGTCGGCCCACAAGCCTTTCTCGTCGTCGGCATGGGTAGAAAGGAAACTCTTGAAGGCGTTGCTCGTAACGTTCCACGGCGTAATAACATCGTCAAAGCGGATAAGCTCGCCTTTCTTCTGGCGGCGCACCATGTTCGGTGTCGTCTCGAGCGGATAGCCGTAGAGCTGCGAGTGATGCTTGTTGTAGCTCTCGCCTATTATGAACACGATGTTCGGACACTTGTAGTCGCAACTGTCAACCTGAAGCTTGTGCATCGTCTTGCGCAGAATCTCGACCTCGCCGGCCGTAAGTTTTGTAAACTTGAACGAATAGGCCAATCGGAGCTCGGGCGAATAGAACTGAATAGGTCCCATCACGCGCTCAATTCTCTCGGCTCCGTTAAGACGGAAATATTCAACGAAAAGTTTCTTATTCTCGAGAGTCGTGCAGAAGCAATAGATAAAGTAAACGACTATAAAACAGCTGAATCCGATGTAGCCAAGATAATGCGAGCGCCATGTTAGCTGCTTGCGCAAGAACCGGCGGATAGGCTTCTCGTAGATTTCGAGAAGGACATTCGCAGTAAGGATGAAAAGCATAAGCACAAGCACCTGCCCCATCTGCCTGCTTATCAGAAAGGCACGGCAGAAATCGCCAGCCTCATCTGAATTCGTCTCGAGCAGAAGTTGGATTGTAGTTGGCGTGTAGCGCAGCCAGAATCGGTTATAGAGAAACCATTCGGTAGCCGTTACCAGATATCCGACGGTATAGAAAAGATACTTAAAGAACTTGTAGACCTTCTTTGGCAAGAGCGAGAGGATGGCGCAGAGGATGTAGCAGTCCATGAACAATCCCTCGTAAAACACCGCCTGGTCGGTTGGCAGTTCCTCGTAGAAGAACGAGAACACCACCAGCAAGTACATAAACAAGAAGAAGATGGGATACCAGCGCAAAGGAGCGGTTATCATCTTCGATATTCTTACGAGTACGAATAATATCCTTTTCATTTTCTATTCATTCACTAAGTCGGGCATGATAAACGCGCTATGAATGTCGCGCTTGTCCTCGGGCGGCATCTGCATATAGTTCCGGTAAAGTTTCTTCAGATAAGCATCGGTGTCGTGAGGCGCGCTGAACTCAACGCCCTCGAACATAATCTTGCCCGTAGGAAAGATGTCTTTCCGCTCCTGAACCATGCCGTGCCAGTTGTTGCTTGGCAGGCAGCTGAAGTATTTCTTGTTCTTAGGCAGACAATGCCATACCGTCTTCAGCAGCATATTCTTCAGTCCGAAATAGAACAGCTTTGCCGTGTTTTCAAGCGAATAGTAGTGCTTTCCGTGCAGAACAGAATATGCCACGCACATTCCGCGCAGGAAAGGCTTTCGCACGCAGTTTGGAAGACTCGGATAGTCGATGTACGGAAAGATGTCGATAAACAAGCCTTTCTGATAAGGAAGCTCGAAATCGTCGTCGAACTGGACGTAGAACGATTTCTTGTCCACAACCTTGTAATGCTCAAACCTGTACGACGGGTCGGAATCCTTGCATTGCACAAACAGATGTTCGGGAAGTTCGGCCTTGGCAATCTCGGCAAATTTTCTGACATCCTCGAGCGGCATGGCAATATCCATGTCATCGTCCCACGGAATGAAGCCTCCGTGACGCACCGCGCCGAGCAGACTTCCGGCATCGAGCCAGTAACGCAATCCGTGGCGGTCGCAGATGTCGGCTATCAACTTCAGCATCTCCAGCTGCTTTAGCTGCGACTTGCGGAGATTGTCCTTGTTGTATTGTTTAAGATATTGATTGTGCATTCCTCTGAAAAAGAAATCTTACTTTATCGTTTTTTTAATTATGCAAAATTAAAAAAATAATTACAAACGGCTCGCTATTTGCAGAAAGTTTTGCTTTCTTTGCACAAATGAAATACAAAGCAGTAATTTTCGACCTTGACGGAACTCTGATGGATTCGTTAAAGGACTTGGCAATAAGCGTTAATCATGCACTTGCCTGCATGAACATGGCGCAACACACAATTGAGGAGGTAAAGCAGTTTGTTGGAAACGGAGCAAGAAGGCTGATTGAACTGTCGGTTGAGCCGGGCTCGTCTCAAGAGCAGATTGAGGAGTGTCTTTCGCTGTTCAGACAGCATTATTCGTGCCATTGCAAGGATTATACATGCTTGTATGGCGGGATAGATAAGTTACTCAACGACTTAAAATTACGAGGATTCAAACTCGCCATTGTATCGAACAAACCGCAGTTTGGCGTTACGGAACTGTACGAATCGTATTTCAGCAATACGGTTGATGTTGCAATAGGCGAATCCGCCCCTCTGCGACGCAAGCCACACGCCGACATGGTTGTCGAGGCAATGAAGAGGCTCGGCGTAAAGCCAGAAGAATCAATCTACGTTGGCGACAGCGATGTTGACATAATGACGGCACGAAATGCCAACATTCCGTGCATCTCGGTTTTGTGGGGATTCCGCGACAAGGATTTCCTTGCAAAAAACGGCGCAACGATTTTTGCCGAAAAGCCGAGCGACATTCTGGATATTGTAAAATAAAATTTCAGGAATTGAGAATTGAAAGTTGAAAATTGAAAGCAACTAAAATTTCAATTTTCAACTTTCAAGTTTCAAAAGAGCTCCCCGTATCTTGAACGAATCTTGAACGTATTCAGAACGTACTTTGAACGTACCCTGAACGAACCCAGAACGTACCTTGAACGTATCTTGAACGTACCTTCCGGCTTGCTACCCCGTTCCTACCCCGTAACTTCCGGCTTATTTAAAGCATACTTGAACGTAAGTTGCGGCTTGTAAAATGCTACTTATCGGCTTTCAATTCTCAATTTTTCATCGTGAATTGCCAAAAGTGAATAAAATAGCTTTTTCAACTTTCAATTCTCAACCTTCAAGCTCCCATTGTCAATTGTCCATTGTCAATTGTCCATTGTGAATTGTCAATTGCTAAGAAATTCTGCTCCAGTCGGCATCTTCTTTCTTCAGGCGGCGGAGCTGCTTGACAAAGATTGCGCTCTCGGGCAAAGCAAGCTGAGGGTCGGCATCGAGAATCTTCGAAGCCACGTTGCGGGCCAGTTCAAGAAGCTGACCGTCGCGTGTGATGTCGGCAATCTTAAGGTCGAACGCCACTCCACTCTGCTGAGTTCCTTCCAAGTCGCCCGGGCCGCGAAGCTTCAAGTCGGCCTCGGCAATCTCGAAGCCGTCGCACGTATTCGTCATTATCGAGATTCGCTTTCGCGTGTCCTCGCTCAGTTTAAAGCCGGTTACAAGAATGCAGTACGACTGGTCTGCGCCTCGTCCCACGCGTCCGCGCAACTGATGAAGCTGCGACAGTCCGAAGCGTTCGGCATTCTCGATAACCATTACCGAAGCGTTCGGAACATTCACTCCCACCTCAATTACGGTTGTTGCCACCAGAATCTGCGTCTCGCCACTTGCAAACTTAGCCATCTCGGCATCTTTCTCGGCCGATTTCATCTTGCCGTGAACCATGCTTATCTTGTACTCCGGAAACACTTCCTGAATATGCTTGTAGCCGTCTTCCAGATTCTTGATGTCTTCCATCTTCTCGCTCTCGCTTATGAGCGGATAGACGATATAGACCTGTCGTCCCTCCTCAATCTGCTGACGGATTCCGCTATACAGCGGACCGCGCTTTGAGTCGTACTGATGGATGGTCTTTATAGGCTTTCTGCCCGGCGGAAGCTCGTCAATCACGCTCACGTCCAAGTCGCCGTAAAGAGTCATGGCAAGCGTGCGCGGAATAGGCGTTGCCGTCATCACCAGAATGTGCGGCGGAACTACGTTCTTTGAGTATAGTTTTGCACGCTGAGCCACGCCGAAACGATGCTGCTCGTCTATTACGGCAATGCCGAGGTTAGAGAACTGTACGGTATCTTCGATAAGAGCATGGGTTCCGACGAGGATATCGACCTCGCCAAGACGAAGGTCTTCGAGTATCTTTTCGCGTTTCTTTCCCTTTACTATGCCGGTGAGGAGTTCAACCCTAACGGGCATATCGCCCAAAAACTTGCGTATTGTTTCGAGATGCTGCTCGGCAAGAATCTCGGTCGGCGCCATTATGCACGCCTGAAAGCCGTTGTCTATTGCCAGAAGCATGCACATCAAGGCAACGAGCGTCTTTCCGCTGCCCACATCACCCTGAACAAGGCGGTTCATCTGCTTGCCCGACTTCATATCGGCATGAACCTCCTTGATTACGCGTTTCTGCGCTCCAGTGAGTTCGAAGGGCAGTTTTTCGGAATAGAACGTATTGAAAATCTTCCCTACCCGATTAAAGATGAAGCCCTGATATTTCTGCTGGCGGTCTTTCATCAGGCGGAGAATGTTGAGCTGTATGTAGAAGAGTTCTTCGAACTTGAGTCTTAACTGAGCCTTGCGCAGAACGTCGTGCGACTTTGGGTAATGAATGGTTCGCATAGCCTCATCGTACGAGATGAGATGCTGCTCGGCTACGAGCCACGGCGGAAGCGTCTCTTCGAGCGGTTCTTTCAGCACCTCAATCATCTTTGCCGTGAGGCGTTCCATGCCGCGCGAGTTCAGTCCCGCGCGCTTCATCTTCTCGGTTGTAGGATAGAACGGCTGCAATCCCATCGAAGATAGCGAAATCTTCGAAGCCTCGTCGATATCGGGATGAGTAAGGTTGATGCGCGAGCCGAACATTGCCGGCTTGCCGAACACGATATAAGGCACATGGCACTTGTATGTCTTGGCAACATACTTTATGCCCTGAAACCATACAAGGTCTATCACGCCCGTGCCGTCGCTGAAGTGAGCCACGAGCCTCTTCTGCCGCCCCTCGCCGAAGGTCTCGAAACTGAGAATCTCGCCCCTAACCTGAACGTAAGGCATGTTGTCCTCAAGTTCGTGGATATAAAAGAGGCGGCTGCGGTCTACATACTTGTATGGATAATAATACAAAAGATCGAGCACCGAACGGATTCCTGCCTCCTTGTCCAGCACACTTGCCCGCTGCGGACCAACGCCCGGCAGGAACTTAACATCCCAGTTTTCCAGATTCTGTGCCAATCTTAGGGTTTAATATTCAAAAATCATCTGAGCCTTCATCTGCTCTGCTCTCTCGGGCGAAACAAGGCGAGCCACTAGCGTGTAGCCCAGTTCGAGAGCCGCACCCGGACCTTTGGCCGTTACTATGTTTCCGCACTCTTCAACCAGACTGCCGGTGTGCGTTGCGCCGCCCTCAACAAGGTCTTTGTCGAAGCCCGGATAGCATGTTGCCTTCTTGCCCTTCAGATAGCCTTTGTGGGCAAAGATTGAAGGTGCTGCGCAGATGGCTACAATCTCCTTGCCTGCGTTGTAATGCTTGTCCAGAAGGCTCATCAGGCCTGAGTGAGCCTCGAGGTTGAGCGTTCCGGGCATTCCGCCAGGAAAGAAAAGTACATCGGCATCGGAGAAATCGCCCTCGGCAAACTCCATGTCGGCAACAACCTTAATGTTGTGCGCGCCCGTAACGATGCTGCTTCCGTTTACCGATACGGTCTTGGAATTCAGTCCGGCGCGGACAAGACAGTCTACAACTGCCAACGCTTCGACTTCTTCAAAGCCGTCGGCAAGAAAAGTGTATACAGTTTTCATATTTATTAAAGTTTATGCAAAAATAATTAAATACATGCACCAAACCAAAAGAAAAGTATTATTTTTGTGCACTAGAAACACGCTTTATGAATAGTAACAGATTAACATTCGCCATTTTCGGTAACACATATCAGAAGAAGAAATCATCTTCAATAAAACTTATCCTCGACCATCTGAACAAGCGCAACGCCAATGTTGCGATAGACAAGGATTTTTACGTTTATCTTAAGTCTGAAGGATATGACATTCCGTGTACGACGATAATCGAGGGCAACGACTTCAAGGCTGATTTTGTGATTAGCATGGGCGGCGACGGAACATTCCTTCATGCCGCAAGCCGCGTGGGCGACAAGCGCATCCCAATCATCGGCGTAAACATGGGCCGCCTCGGATTTCTTGCCGATGTTGGTCAGGAGCAGGTTGAAGAGGCTCTCGACAACATCTTCACGGGCAACTACGAAGTTGAGAACAGAAGCGTTCTGTGCGCCGAGACCGACGACACCCGGCTTCAGCACTTTCCATACGCGCTCAACGAGATTGCCATACTGAAGCACGACAGCAGCTCGATGCTGGCTATCCATGCGCACATCGACGGAATGTATCTGACTACATATCAGGCCGACGGCTTAATAATAAGCACTCCGACTGGCTCAACGGGATATGCCCTTAGCGTTGGCGGACCGATACTCACGCCGTCGTCGCACAGCATAACCATGTCGGCAGTTGCGCCGCACTCGCTCAACATTCGCCCTATCGTGCTTAGCGACGAGAGCGAGATTACGCTCGAGGTTGAGAGCCGCAGCCGCAACTATCTGCTTGCCATCGACGGCAGAAGCGAGAGCCTTTGCGACACGGTAAGGCTCAGACTGAGAAAGGCCGACTATCCTATCTTGGTTGTAAAACAGAAGAATCATAACTTCTACGGCACTCTGCGCGAAAAGCTGATGTGGGGCGCCGATACCCGACAGTAAATCCTTTGAATCTATGATTAGTAAACTAAGACTCAAACGAGACGACAGCATGTACTCGGTAAAGCAGATTTCGCTATGGCTGCTCGAGTGCTGGAAAGGCTACCACAGGCTGTCTATCATCAACACGGCCACCGGACTGGCGAGCGTAATCCTCTCACTTGCATTTGTGTGGGCAAGCAAGAGGGTTATCGATACGGCCACGGGCGACTACAAAGGCAGTCTGCTAACCGCAGGTCTGTGGCTCGGCTCGCTTATAGTTGCCGAAATAATTCTGTTCATCATTCAGCGATGGGTGCGGAACAGCCTTGGCGTGCGCACGCAGAACTCCATTCAGCAATATTTCTTCAGACATCTTCTGCATAGCGAGTGGCATAGCAAGAAGACATACCACAGCGGCGACATTCTGAACCGTCTTGAACGCGATGTTACCGACGTGGTGGATATTCTAACACAGACAATTCCTGCCACCATTGTCGTGTTCTTCCAGCTCGGCACGGCATTCTGGTTCTTGTGCCTTATGGACTCGTCTCTGGCTTGGGTTACGGTAGGAATTCTGCCGGTCTTCATCATCATGAGCCGACTTTACATGAAGAAGATGAGGTCGATAAACAAGGATGTGCGCGAGAGCGACAGCGCAATACAGAGCATCCTGCAAGAGAGCGTGCAGAACCGTATGGTGCTGAAAACGCTCGAACAATGCGACAACACGATTGTGAAGCTCGACAAGCGTCAGGGCATTCTGCGCTCGCAGATTATGGACCGCACGCGATTCTCGATCTTTGCCAACACAACGCTTTCGATTGGCTTCAGCGGCGGATATTTCATAGCCTTTATGTGGGGCGCCTACCGATTGTCGGAGGGCGAGATAACCTTTGGAGTGATGACGGCATTCATGCAGCTTGTGGCACGAATACAAGGACCTGTGCTCAACATAACGCAGCTAATCCCTACGTTCATCTCGGTACTTACGGCGTGCGAGCGTCTGATGGAACTCGAGGAGCAGCCTCTCGAGGCTGACGGCACTCCCGAAAAACTCGACGACAAGGGCGGCGTAAAGATTGAGAATCTGACATTCCAATACAATCCCGAAGATAACTCGAAGAAGGTTCTCGACAACTTCTCGTACACTTTTCCGCCGGGAAGCTGTACGGCCATACTTGGCGAAACGGGTTCGGGAAAGACAACGCTCATACGCCTGATGCTGGCTCTTCTGCACCCGACAAACGGACGGATTTCGGTCTACAACGACCATCAGGAGTTCGAGGTAAACGCTCTTACGCGATGCAACTTCGTCTACGTTCCGCAAGGCAATTCGCTCTTTAGCGGAACAATACGCGAAAACCTGCTTATGGGCAGACCCGACGCTACCGACGACGACATTCGCGTGGCTCTGGGATATGCCTGCGCCGACTTTGTGTACAAACTGAAGGACGGACTCGACACCCGTTGCTCCGAAAAGGGCGGCGGACTGAGCGAGGGTCAGGCTCAGCGAATAGCCATATCGCGCGCCCTTCTGCGTCGCGGAAGCATCCTTCTTCTCGACGAGGCTACAAGCGCGCTCGACTTGGAGACGGAAAAGAATCTTCTGCAACGACTCACTCAAGGCGAGCATGGCAAGACGCTCATCTTCGTTACCCATCGCCTTGCCGTAATGGAATATTGTAATCAGACTTTGAAAATTGAGGATAGAAAAGAATAAGAATCATGAACAATAAGATTCTTCTGCTAATTTTTGCGTTGATGCAATTCTGTTCTGTTTCGGGACAGAACAAGAATACTGCTTGGATTGAAAGCAATTTTGTAGACAGCATTGTATACGAGAGAAAAGCCGACGGGAAATATCTGTTTCCTATCGAGGGCTTTCAGATGGAGAACGGCAAGCTGTTCATTCTAACCTATAATGGCGAGATTACTCCGCTAAACTACAAGAAAGTCGCCAACGACTACGAAATAGAGAACTTCGGAAATTACATAAGTCAGTTTTCGTGGGCTGAACAGCTCGAAAACTTATACCGGAAAGCTGTTTTCACTTTCCGATACGAGAACGAGGATATATATCTGACCATAAAGACCGCGAAGGGAACAGAAAAGCATCGCTACGTCTGCGACTTTGGTGGAAGCCGCTTTGCCACAATACTCGAAGCAAAGGGCTGGCTGCTCGATATGCTTGTCCCCAATATTTTTGAAGATTTCTAAACACCATAGCCATGAAAAATTTTATATTGTGCGTTATGTGCGTATCTTTACTTTTTGCTGTTGGTTGTAACTCTGAAAATAGTAAAAAAGTAGAGAATCAGCACAACTCCAATGCTATTCATTTAAACGATAGCGCGCTTATGTTGATGCAGTCCGTTGATTCAACAAAGATAAGAATAGCTATACATTTATTGGATAGCGCAATATCTATTGACACGATACAATTCGACAGACATCGTTTCTATTGGAACAAAGCTGGCGCATATGCTATTTTGGGCGACTCTGTTAGGTATGAAAAAGACATGGAAACTGCCATGAGCCTTCTTCCTTCAGATAATTTGCTAAGACTGGTTTTTTACGGAAAAAAATATAAAAAGGCAAACAAAAGCGATTCCTCAGCGTACTATTTGTCCCGAGCTATATTTTTATGCGATAGTCTGTTAGAAAAGAAATATGATGAAAGTGTAGTTGTTTCCAAGGTTACAGCCTTGTCTCTTTATAAGGGGGATATGGCAGCCAAAAGGTGTTTGACGGAAGCATTGGCAAAGCATCCCGAAAGTGTACTTCTAAGCACGATAAATGAGAATTGGAACTATAAAAAACAAACTTTTGATGGATTTATGAGTAATTGGCAGCGAAATGGTATTCCTATTGAAGAATCTCAGAGCTATGAAACAGAAAATTGAATTAGACTAAACAACAATCTGATAAAACATTATGTATTATTCATTCGATGATATCTATATAACCGACTTTATTTTTGATAGCCAAAAGAGAATGATATCCTTTTCTTTTGATTATTATTTTGATAACAATCAGAAGAAGCATGTAACAAAACCTTGCCATTTTTTTATAAAGAACTGGACTTCGATACAAGTAGATGAAGAGTATAACGAAAAGAAGTGCAACAGTTTTGTGATGAAAAACAAATTCATTTGGAATACGAAAGATGAAACTGCCTATATGGAAGACTCGTTTGTCATGCCAAACCTTGCTCTTATTCTTGAAATGAAACAAGAAGGTAACAGTCTGTTTATTTACTCTATGAGCTATGACAACAAATACTTCTATATCAAAGTCATAGATGCACACATCTTTTTGGATTTGGTAGATATGACCAAGAATATAAATGTCTACAAATCGGTTGATGATATAAAGGATTTTCAGCAAAAGGACGTCTTTGTGGCAAAGATTGCCAGCGTAAACCATAAGGAGGAATTACTATCAGAATTGAAGACGCATGTACACATACCTCCGCATATCACATGCAATTGGGACGCTATGCCAAAGTTGCTTTACGAGCCTTTTTGGATTGGCAAACCGTTAGTAATCGTACATGATGATATTAGCAACCTTCCAAAATCCGACATGGAAATCTACAAGAATGTAATTACATATTGTAAATTGCACACTTTGCACACATTCTTTGTGTTTAACGATAGAGATTATTTTTCTATAATGAATTAGATAACAACAATCTGATAAACAGAAGCAAAATCCCGAACGAATCCCGAAGGCATCCCGAGCAATCGCAGTTTGAAAAAACATCAAAAAAAGAGACAAACATTTGCTTTGTTTGTCTCTTTTTCTATATCAAAAACTACTCAGGCGACTGATAGAACGTGTCAGACAAACCGCCGTCGGCAAACGAGCCGTCTTTTATCACAAACGATGCGTAGTTTATGCCTTCTGCACCGAAGTTAGCCGTGTATAGCGTTAGCACGCCGTTGCTGAGCGTGGCAAGGTCTAAGTGCAGACCGTGAAACTCGCCCTCGTCGTCAACTCGCCAGACCGACTCGTCGTTCCACGCGGCTGGAAAATCTTTGGTGGCGAGCAGAGAGCCGTCCTTGCATAGTGCCGTAACGCCAAGAGCCTCAGTACCTTTATTTACGAATTGAACATTCACAATCTGATATTCCCCTTTTTCGCCAAAGGCTTGCGACGACGCAACAGTCTTAATCTTGCGTCCGTATTTCTTTTCCAATGCCGACTTCACATCGGCTGTTGCCGCAGATTTATCTTTAAACGGCAGAATGGTGTTCTGCTTCAGGAACAGACTGTCAACAAGAAGGGCGGCGTCCCAGATGGCGTCCCACTCGTCTTTTGGATTTTCGAGCAACTTGCCGCTATCCATCGTGTAGAGCCATCCCGAAAGGTTGTCGAAATTGCGGTAACTGTCGCGCCCCGTGTTCATTTCGGCATTTTCGGGCTGAAAACGGCAGAATGATACGGCATGCGATTTTCCTTTGTAGATAACGAACTTGTATTTATTTAGCGAGTCGGGGGCAGAAGGCTTTTCGCCCTCGTCGAAACGCTGGCGAAGCAGAAACTTCTCGCCGTAGACATCGCAAACCACATAAACGGGCTGCATCGGCTTGGCTGTTTCAACGGCCGATTTTTCTGCCCAGAGCGAATCGTTCTGACTATCGGCTGTATTCTGCCTCGACGAGTTTCCACACGAAAACAAGAACAAAGCGAAAAATGGAACAAGGAACTTTTTCATAATCATTATTCTTAAAAATCAGCCGAAAGATAGCAAAAAAAGTCGGTAATGCGCAAATTATCAGCAAAAAACAGAAAGAAAAAAGATGCTCCTCATTCCAGAATCATAGAATATGACAATCATGGAAACTGGACGAAGCGCAAACTTCTTGGCAAGACAGAAATAATTTTTCATTAAAACATTATTTTTGCAAAAAACTAAGACAGCAAAAAATGAAAAGAATTATAATCATTTGCGTATCGCTCTTCTGTCTGGCACTTGTAATCTGCATCGTGCTGGGCATCTCGCACTCATCGAGCGTTTTCCATCATAATGCTTCGAAACTTACAGAAGAATACACGGGAGAATACGACTATTTTTATCATTCACGAAAGATGCTGAAAGATGTTCAGGAGAGTCCGACAGAATTCGTGACACCAGACGACCTCACTAAAATAGAAGAAAACACTTTTGGCAACTATAATGAATTGCGCAAAATTTACATTTCAAGAAATATCAGAAATATCGATGCCAAGGCATTCATACATTGCAACAACCTCGATTCTATTATTGTTGACAGCCGTAACAAATACTACATCAGTCGCGGCAACTGCTTAATTGAGAAAAGTACCAACACGCTGGTTGTAGGCAGCAAGAACAGCATTATTCCAAAAGGCGTAACTTCCATCGGCAAATATGCTTTCAGCGGTTGCCGAGGACTAAAAAACATCGAATTTCCCGAAGGAGTAACAACCATACAATCTTCATGTTTCGACAGATGCAAGGATTTGGCAAGTATAAAAATACCAAAGAGCGTAGAACGGATAGATTCAGGCAACGTTTTCAGCCAATGCACCAATCTAAAAAGCATAACGGTTGACAAAGATAACCAATTTTATGACAGCCGCGACAATTGCAACTGCATAATCAGCACACACGACAACACGATAATAACAGGCTGCAACAACAGCATCGTGCCAAAAAGCGCAAAGGCAATAGGCAAAAATGCTTTCAGAGGTTGTACAAAACTCAGCCAACTTAACATTCCTGCCAATTCTGTCAAGGAAATCGGCATAAACGCCTTTGCTGATTGTAGCGCTCTGAAAAGAATAATGCTTCCCGATGGAGTAAAAGAGATAAAGCCTCTGGCATTTGCCAACTGTCGCTCTGTAAAAGAGGTTTTCATCTCAAAAAGTGTAGAAAAAATAGGAATAGAATACATTATAGGACTCCAAGGCTTGGCAAACCACGAGGTGGCGATGCGCGATGTGTTCTTGAACTGCGATAGTATCAAGTCGATAGTAGTAGACAAGAGAAATCCTCATTTCAATAGTCGCGAGAACTGCAACTGCATAATCAAAGGCAATCTGCTGATAAAAGGCTGCAACAAAAGTACCATCCCCGAAGGTGTAGAATATATCTCGCCAAATGCCTTCAGAAACTGCAATGATATATTGACCCTGATTTTTCCAAAATCGTTGCGTAGCATAAGCGGACACGCTTTCTACAACTGTTCGAATATCAGAAAAATTGAATGTAAAGGCAACAGAATTATAGAAATATACAATGATACGTTTGTGCCCGATTTGTTTTTTTACAAAAAATGCTATCTGTTCGTTCCACAAAACATGATAAGAAAATACAGAGAACACGAACTTTGGGGACACTTCGAGAATATCGAAAGCATAAAAGTCCGTAAGCCTTTCTTTACCCGAGAGTTACTTATCAACATCGCCTCGACAGGTATGATTCTGCTGCTCGGAGTCATTATTGTAATCAGAATAATAAGAGGCCGGCGAGAGAAAATAATATACCGACGCAAATAAAAAAATTCTATTATTCCATGCAAGCTTTTGGACTTTCGTGCATTTACAATAATAGAAAACAAAGAAGCAAATGAACTTATCAAAAATCTGGAGCAACCTCCTTGTGATGGGCTCCGCCGCCATCACACTCGCCTCTTGTGGCGGCACCAGTTACGCCCCCCTCGGAGAATGGGAGCCTATGGTATGGAAAACCGAAAATAACGCCAAGAATGGCAACAATATTCCAGCTGCCGGAGGAGAATTAACATTCATCTGCACCAACTATTATCCTTGGATTGAAAATGCAGAATCTAACGGAAAACATTACTTACCACAGCACGAAGAGAACAGTCTTCCCCCGCACACATTGACAACAGAATGGGCTAAAGCCGAAATAAACGGGAACAAACTCAAAGTTACTTTTGATGCCAACGAAACCGGAATGGAAAGACAGCTCACCCTTGAGGTTACAGCCGGAGACATCTTCGATACCTTTAACTTCAAGCAGTTAGCAAACTGATATCGGAAAAAGCATTCTCTTTCAAATTCATAAGATAACGGAAAACAAAAAGCCGCCATGCTCCTCTATCGGAGCACGACGGCTTCATTTTTATCTTATCGGTATGAAATCCGCTTAATTACATCATGCCGCCCATGCCTGGAGCACCCATTGGCATAGCTGGAGCATTCTCCTCCTTCTTGTCGCAGATTACGCACTCTGTTGTAAGGAACATACCTGCAATAGAAGCTGCATTCTCAAGAGCTACACGAGTTACCTTGGCTGGGTCAACCACACCGGCAGCCAGCATATTCTCGAATACATCCTTCTTTGCGTTGTAACCGAAGTCGGCCTTGCCCTCGCGAACCTTGTTTACAACAACTGCGCCCTCTACACCTGCGTTGAAGCAGATCTGACGCAATGGTTCCTCGATGGCACGCTTGATGATTGCAATACCTGTGTTCTCGTCGGCATTGTCGCCCTGAACGTTTGCCAAAGCCTCCTGAGCGCGGATGTAAGCAACGCCACCGCCAGGAACGATACCTTCCTCGATAGCTGCACGAGTAGCGCAGAGAGCATCGTCGCAACGGTCCTTCTTCTCCTTCTGCTCTGTCTCTGAAGCAGCACCAACCTCAAGCACGCAAACGCCGCCGCTCAACTTAGCCAGACGCTCCTGAAGTTTCTCCTTGTCGTATGAAGAAGTTGAAGCTGCCATCTCAGCCTTAATCTGGTTGATGCGGTCCTGAATGTTCTCCTTAGAACCTGCGCCGTCAACGATTGTTGTGTTGTCCTTTGATACTGTAATCTTGTCGGCAGTACCAAGCATCTCGAGAGTAGCCTTGTCGAGAGTCAAGCCCTTCTCCTCAGAGATTACTACGCCACCTGTAAGAACTGCGATATCCTCGAGCATTGCCTTTCTGCGGTCGCCGAAGCCTGGAGCCTTAACAGCACAAATCTTAAGCTGAGCGCGCAAGCGGTTTACTACCAATGTAGTAAGAGCCTCTGAATCAACATCCTCTGCAATGATAAGCAATGGACGACCGCTCTGTACGGCAGGCTCAAGAATTGGAAGAAGGTCTTTCAAGTTAGAAATCTTCTTGTCGTAGATAAGAACGTATGGCTTCTCCATTACGCACTCCATCTTCTCTGTATCGGTAACGAAGTATGGAGAAAGATAGCCACGGTCGAACTGCATACCCTCAACAGTCTTCAAAACTGTCTCACGACCCTTAGCGTCCTCGATAGTGATAACGCCGTTTACCGAAACTGCGCGCATACCATCGGCAATGAGCTTTCCAATTTCCTGGTCGTTGTTTGCAGAGATTGAAGCAACCTGCTCAATCTTGTCGTAGTTGTCGCCAACCTGCTCTGCCATAGACTTGATGCTCTCAACAACAGCCTTGACGCCCTTGTCCATACCGCGCTTAAGGTCGAGCGGATTAGCACCTGCTGCTACGTTCTTCAAGCCCTCGTTAAGGATAGCCTGTGTGAGGACAGTTGCCGTTGTTGTACCATCACCGGCATCGTCGCCAGTCTTTGAAGCTACGCTCTTTACGAGCTGTGCGCCTGCGTTCATGAAAGCATCGTCGAGCTCAATCTCCTTTGCTACGCTCACACCGTCCTTTGTGATGTGTGGAGCACCGAATTTCTTGTCGATAACCACATTGCGGCCCTTAGGACCAAGTGTTACCTTCACTGCATTAGCAAGTGCGTCAGCACCTTCTTTAAGAAGCTCGCGAGCCTCAACGTTATATTTTATTTCTTTAGCCATGATTTTTAGTTTTTAAAGTTAATTTCTTTTCTTCTTCACCGATTTTTATCTCCGATTATCCAAGAACAGCAAGAATGTCGCTCTGGCGCATGATGAGGTACTTTGTACCCTCAAACTCCACTTCGGTGCCAGCGTACTTGCCATAAAGAACTGTATCGCCAGCCTTTACAACCATCTCTTCGTCCTTAGTGCCATTGCCTGTGGCAACAACCTTGCCCTGAAGAGGCTTTTCCTTTGCTGTGTCTGGAATGATAATTCCGCCTATTGTCTTCTCCTCTGCTGGAGCAGGAAGAACCAGAACTCTGTCTGCTAATGGTTTAATATTCATATCGTTATTTTTTTAATTGATTTTATTGTTTCTGAATTGTATCATGCTAAAAGCGTGCCAAACTTTTCTGCATGACAAAAAATCTGCCAACTTTGTCAGTTTTTGTTTTTCGGCGGACAGTTATCTTCTGCATTATGAATCACTAATAATGATTAACACAACAAGCAGTTTCACTATTTTTAGTGATTGCAAAGGTTTTTCATCGATTATAATTTTGCACACGATTCTAACAGAGATGAAGAGCAACAGCACATTATCTAATTTTGAAATCAATTCCAAAATCAAAAGCATACACAATCATTGAATCATGAGGTCAAAAATTGCTATTTTTCTGCTGACAACAACCGCAATAAGCATGTCGGCACAAACCAATTCGGACTCGACTACGATAGCCGGACAAGAGTTGGAAAACGTAACCATCGTTGCACACAATGAGATTAGAAAGATGCGCGAAGGAGCTATTCCCGTAACCGTTCTCGGAGCACGCCAGCTCGAAGGCACAACATCGAGCATAAACGATGCCCTCTCGCGCATGGCTGGCATAACGGTGAGAAACACAGGCGGCGTGGGCAGCGCGTCGCGAATATCGGTGCGCGGTCTTGAGGGCAAGCGCGTGGGACTATACATAGACGAGGCGGCTATCGGGCAGATGTCCGACTATATGTCGCTAAACGATATTCATACCGACATGATTGAACGCATTGAGGTTTACAAAGGCATCGTGCCCTACCGCTTCGGCGGCTCGGCTCTCGGCGGAGCGGTAAACGTTGTTACGAAGGAATATCCGCCTGTATATGTTGATGCAAGCTACGAGATTGCATCGTTCAACACGCATAAATTCAACTGGGCCTTGAAGCAGACGAACAAGAAAACGGGCATCCAATTCGGCCTTGGCGGTATGCTGACCTATGCCGACAACGACTATGAGATGACTCTGAAAAACCTTAACGACAGAAAGGTCAAGCGCGACCACGACAAATTTAAGAAAGCAATGCTGGGCGGCTCGATAAAGGCCACAAAATGGTATTTCGACGAAGCAAAGCTGGAACTCGTATTCTTAGGAACAAAGGCCGAGATTCAGGGCATAGACTCTGATGTTCGCGAAGCCTACAACCATGGCATAGCAGGAATTGCAGCCTTGACGCTGAAGCGCGACAACTTTATTTTTGCCGGTCTCGACCTGGATGTTGATGCAGCCTACTCGTACGGCAGGAACGGAATGCGCGATGATGCCAAATTCAAGTACGACTGGGACGGCAACCGCTACCCTTCCGTTTCGCCCTATGGCGGAGAACTGAGCAACTATGCCTCGGACTCAAAAAATCAGTCGCACGACTTCATTGCCAAGATTAACATGAACTATCTTTTAGACGTTCACAACTCGTTCAACCTCAACGTCTATGCCACACACAACAATCAGAAGCCCGAAAACGAACTGATGGACCTGTCGTTTGGCTACAAGACTAATTTCGACAGCAAGACGAGCAGCTTCACCACCGGACTGTCGTACGACCTCACACTTTTCGACAGCAAGTTCATGAGTGCCACTACGCTCAAGAACTTCAATTACACTTCCGACACCAAGGTTCTGGAACACACCTACATCAACAATCCGCAGCCTATTAAACTGTCGAAGAACTATTGGGGCGCGAGCGAGAGCATGCGATATAAGTTTACCAAATACCTCATGGCAAAGGCAACGTTCAGTTCTGAAGTCAGAATACCTACATCCGAAGAGCTTGCCGGCAACGGCTATTCAATTCTGCCGTCTGCCAACCTCGAGCCGGAGCGCTGCAACGGCCTCAACGCCGGACTGCTGTACCATCGCGCCAACTCCTTCGGATTCATCGAATTGGAGGCCAACTATTTCTACAACCGTCTGAAGAATATGATTCGCTATCAGGCAGATATGATTCCAACGATGGCACGATATGCAAACTTCGGAACGGTAGACACCAAGGGCGTGGAGATTGAGGCAAAGGGCGATGTAACCTCGTTCCTTTACATCTATTGCAATACCACCTATCAGGACCTTCGCGACAAGCGCAAGAACGAGCTTGGCTCGACTGCGGCAAACCCGACTTACAACAAGCGCATGCCTAATGTGCCGTACAAGCTGGCAAACTTCGGATTCGAACTGCACAAGGAGAATTTCTTCGGCGGAAAATACCAGAACAGCCGTTTTCTGGCTGATGCGTCATACATCGGCGAGTATTTCTACGACTTTGAGATGAGCAAATATCAAGACCGCAAGATTCCGGAGGCTTTCACGATAGACCTTGGATATGAGCACAGTTTTATGAACAACCGATGGACTATAACCGTAAAGGTTAAGAATCTGACAAACGAGTCTGTGTTCTCCGACCTTAACCGTCCGCTTCCGGGCAGAAACTATGGTTTCAAGGTGAGATATGTGATGAAATAAGGACAATTGACAATTCATAATTGACAATGGACAATTCGCAATTGAAAGTTGAAAAATCGTTTCAACTAAGATTCAAAGCAGAGGAAAATAAGCCGAAAAATACGAAGTAGATACGGAGTAGCTACGGGGTAGGTACGGGGAAGCTACGTTCAAGGTACGTTCAAGGTTCGGGCAACCTACGTTCAAGGTTCGGGCAAACAAGCCGGAAAGTTCGGACAAGATAGCTGATGGGTAAACTGAAAATTGACAGTAGAAAGCTGAAAACCTCCACCAAGATTCTGAATAGGACTTCCCCCGTATGGGGCACTCCCCTTCCTCATGTTACTTAGCGAAAGAGTACAATCAAAACAATTAAATTTATTATAGATATGAAAATCAAGCATTTATTTATTATCGCAGCATTGGCAGCATCTTTTGCATCCTGCGACAACGAGAAAGATGACAACGGTCAGACGGCATCTGGCAAGATTCTTTTCTCGACAACAGTTACCAACCCCGACGGAAGCACAGGCAGCGGCTACTTGCAGGCTGTCGACCGCATCGAGGGCGGCATTAACTACAGCAACACAAACGCAATTCCGCTTGGCTTCGGTGCATATCCTTGCGTCTGCCCAAGCGGAAACATCTATGTTTTCCCCGACTATACGGGCGGAACGGAGCTGAAACTGAAGCGTTACATCATGAATTCGAACAACCAGCTCGAACTGAAGGGTTCTATGGAACTGCCTGCAAACTCGAGCGCGGCAATCGTGGTAGAGGCAAGCGCAGAAAAGGCTTATGTTGGCTGTCAGAGTCTTGACATGATTATCGTCTTCAATCCGCAGACGATGACCGAGATTTCGCGCATCGACCTTTCATCGCTCCGCAACGAAGGCGTGGCTGCATATCCAGGCGCGCTCTACATCCGCGACGGCATCCTGTACGTTGCCTTGGAGCAGTACAACTCGCAGTGGATGCCATCGGAGAACGCTCTCGAGATGGCTCTCTACAATGTTGCCGACAACAAATTCATCAAGAAGACACGCAACACTTCCATCGGTCTGTGCGCCCCTTCGCGTCCGGTTGACAATCAGTCAATCTTCGAAGACGAGAAAGGCGACATCTACGTCAACTGCACAGGCTCGTTCGGCTATATTCCGGGACTTAACGGCGGCATTGCGCGCATCAAAAAGGGCGAAACAGATTTCGACGAGTCGTACTGCATCGACCTTACAAAGACTAAGGTTGAGGGCCTGAGCTGCGACTATCTGAACGTGATTATGATGTGCCGCTACGTCGGCAACGGAAAAATGTACGCATACGGCTTTGCCTTCGCCCTCGAGCCAGACAACACAAACTCTTACCTCGCCCACATAGGCGTGCCGATTATTGTAGACATCTACAACAAGACGATAAAGGTTATCGAGGGGCTTCCGCTAACCAACGGACACGGCGTTGCAATGGGTCGCCACGGCAACAAGATGGTCTACGGCTCGGCAAACAGCGAGTATAACGGCTTCAGCACGGTCGACATAAACACAGGAGAGGTAGAGACTAAGGTTGCTACCGTAACCGGATTCCCGTCATTCTTCCATAGTTTTGTTAAGTGCGAATAAAATCCGTCTGCACTCTTTTTCTCTTAAAGAATATATCCAAGTCAGGTGGGGCACGAAATTAACGTAACGTGCTCCACTATTTTTTTGCACAATCGAAAAATTCGGCTTATATTTGCAAAATCAAACAGTGTTTTGTTTAACTCTAAAAAACTACGCACTTATGCAGATTTTAAAAGACAATGTCCGGAATTCGATAATAAAATATGCCGAAGAGGAGTTTCTTGAAAAAGGCTTCACCGATGCCTCGCTGCGCACCATCGCCGCCCGCGTTGGAATAAGCGTAAGCACGATATATTCTTACTACAAAAGCAAGGACGAGCTCATGACCGCCGTATGCCGTCCGTTTATCGATGCCATGATGCAGATAACCAAGGAACGACACTCCGAAAGCACCACAATAGAGGATATGATGGACATTGAGAAACAGCGAGAAACGGCAAAACTGTTCATCAATTTCGTAACTAAATACCGCGACATCATCCGTCTTATCCTCTATAAATCAGAAGGTTCTACGGTCAACAACTTTCGCGACAACTATACCGATGCCACCACCGCGCACATTCTCTGGTTCTTCGGAAAGCTGAAGATGAAATATCCGCACATAAATACCGACATCTCAACGTTTTTCATTCATGCCAACTGCGCCTGGATGCTGTCAATCATCGGCGAGATGGCAAGCCACGACCTATCCGAAAGCGAGTTAGACAAGTTTGCAAGCGATTTTGTGCACTTCTCAACAAGCGGCTGGGCAAGTCTGTTTGGCGTAGAAATTAAATAAAACCTATTTTTTTCAGGACGAATCCCCACTTTTAGGTATCAGAACATAAATATTCCCTAATATTAGTTATTGACTTCGCTGATTTTACGCCGTAATTTTGCATCAGAATTTTAAAGCAAAGTGTTACCGACTGACAAAGAAAAATCAAGGCGTGCCATAGCTGCACGTCTATTTTTTGAAAGCATTAAAAACACTGTTCGGTTTTGCTAAAATCACGAAGTAATTAAAACCATATAAATAACAAGTATTATGAATATCGAAAAGATAAACACAAAGTTCCGCAGATTCGGACAATTTGTTGTAAGCCATCGCGTAATCGTGATGATTGCATTTGCCGCTCTGCTCACTTTTTCGGTTGCAGGACTGAAACGAATCTATTTCGAAACATCGTTCGATACCTATTTTGTGAAAGACGACCCGATGTTGTTGAAAACCGACGAGTTCAAGAGCATTTTCGGCAACGACTACTATGTTGCCGTGCTGGTTGAAAACAAAGAAGGACTGTTCAGCAAAAAGAACCTCGAACTTGTCCGCGACCTCAGCAACGAGCTGATGGACAGTCTGTCGTATTCCGAGAAAATCACCTCGCTCACCGACCTCGAATTCATGGTCGGAACGGAGGACGGAATGGAGCTGCAACAGATTGTGCCAGAGGTGATTCTCGATTCAAAAGAAGGACTCGACTCAATCCGCAAGAAGGCTTACAGCAAGGAATATGTGTCGAAGAAACTCATCAGCAAAGACGGCACGATGTCGTGGATTCTGGTGAAGCTCCGCCCATTCCCGTCCGACAGTCTGTGGCGCGCTCAAGGACTTGAAGCACCGGAAAACCAGACTGGTCGCGAGGCGATAAAAATCTGTACGAAAGACAAATACGCATCGCTCAACCCAAACATTGCCGGAATGCCTTACATGAACTATGCCAAGGCACAATACATAAAGGGCGAGATGTCGCGTCTGATGGTAATTGCAATTATCGTCGCGCTGATTGTCATGACACTCGTAACACGCTCGCTGCGAGGCGTCCTGATTCCTATTCTGACATCCATTTCCGCCCTGATCATAGCCATGGGAATCATCGGCTGGCTCGGCCTCTATCTGGACATGAGCACCACAATGATAACCGTAATGCTTGCCTTTGCCGTGGCAATAGCCTATAACATTCACGTTTACAGCTTCTTCAGAGCGCAGCTCATCAAACTTCACGACCGCAAGCAGGCGGCTGTCGATGCCATTGCCGAGACCGCCTGGCCCGTAATCTTCTCGGGCTTCACCACCCTCGCCGCAATGATGACATTCCTTGCAATGAACATTGTTCCGATGAAGGCAATGGGAATAAATTCGGCACTCGCAATCGTGTCCGTCCTCATATCAATTCTTGTAATTACTCCGATAATGCTTTCGCTCGGAACGAAGGCCGAAAACAACAAGCAGTTCGAGACATCGTTCGAGGGCAAGGCGGCCGGATTGTTCGATCGCTTCGGCGATTTTGTGCTGCGCCATTCAAAGAAGATTATCATCGTCTCAACCGTCGTTACAATCTTCTGTGCCATAGGCGTTTGCTGGATTGAGCCGGCATTCGACGTTGAGCGTTCGATGGGCAGAAAGGTTGACTATTCGCGCCGCTTCCTCGAACTGTGCGAGACAGAACTCGGAACGATGTACTCTTACGACTTGATGGTTGTCCTGCCCGAAGAAGGCGATGCCAAGAAACCTGAGAATCTCAAGAAACTCGAGACTCTGGAACACGAAATTGAAAAATATCCGCTAACAAAGCGTCATTCTTCTGTCCTCGACATCATCAAGGACATGAACTGCACGCTAAACAACAACGACACAGCGTATTATCACGTTCCGGACAACTACGATGCGGTGGCACAGCTCTTGCTTCTCTACGAGAACGCCGGAGGCTCAGAATCTGAATACTGGATGGATTATGAATATCGCCGTCTGCGTCTGCAAATAGAAATAAGCAACTACAACTCCAACGAGATTGAAAACGAGATGGGACGTCTGGAAGCCCGCGCCAAGGAGCTGTTCCCTAATTCTGAGGTTTCTACGGTGGGCAATCTGCCGCAGTTTACGGTTATGCAGCAGTACATTACAAGGGGGCAGATGTGGTCGCTTGTTCTGTCGGCGGTTATCATCGGCGTGCTGCTGATGATTGTCTTCGGCAACATCAGACTCGGACTTATCGGAATGATTCCGAACCTTGCACCGGCGGTATTTGTTGGCGGTCTGATGGGCTGGCTCGGCTATCCGCTCGACATGATGACGGCTTGCATCATCCCAATGATTCTCGGTCTGGCGGTAGATGACACTATTCATTTTGTAAACCACGCGCATCTCGAGTTCAGCCGCAAGCGAAACTACGAGCATGCCGTCAAGGCTACCTTCCGCGTAACGGGCTTGGCTATCGTCATGACATCTGTCATCATATCAGCCACTTTCCTCGGATTCTCGGTTTCCGACGCCATTCAGTTCAGGCACTTCGGAACGCTGGCCGTGGCTGGCTTGGTTTCGGCTCTTCTTGCCGACCTGTTCATAACTCCGATATTGTTCAAAATGCTGAAAATATTCGGAAAGGAAGACAAATCTGAAAATTAAGAATTTAACATTGAAAAATTATAAAACCATGAGAAAGATATTATTATTTGCGGCTTTTGCTTTGGCTGCATATTCGGCTGATGCCCAAAATCTTTCGGGCAGAGACATCATCAAGAAAGTAAAGGACAATCCCGACGGCGACACCCGATATGCCAAGATGAATCTGGTGCTCGAAAAAGCCAACGGCTCCAAGCGTGAGCGCAAGGTTGAATCGTGGGCGATGGACATTGGCAAGGACACAAAGACGATGATGACATTCACCTATCCGGGCGATGTGAAAGGCACGGGATTCCTGACCTGGAACTACGACGAGATTGGCAAGGACGATGACAAATGGCTCTACATGCCTGCCCTCAAAAAGACTCGCCGAATAAGCGGAAGCTCGTCAAAAACAGACTATTTCATGGGAACGGACTTCACCTACGACGACATGGGCGACCGCAACATTGACGAGGACACTCACAAATTTCTGCGCAAGGAGAAATGCGGCGGATTCGACTGCTACGTTGTCGAGTCCGTCCCGAAGGACAAGCGCGAAATCTACTCAAAGAAAATCTCGTGGATTCGCAAAGACTGTTTCATGGCCGTAAAGGTTGAGTTTTACGACAAGCTCGGAAAGCTTCACCGCGTGCTCAACGTTCAGGACATAAAGCAGGTTCAGGGCTTCTGGACTCGCGGAAAAATGGAGATGCAGAACGTTCAGACCAAGCACAAGACCATCATCACTTTTTCTGACATGAAATACAATCTGAAGATTGGCTCGGACATGTTTAACGTTGCTAAACTGGAAAAGGGAATATAAAATGCGATTGCTTTCTTCATTGTTTTTTGTTTTGATTTCCGTCGCCGTCTCTGCACAAGACGACGACGGAGATTTGAAAGTGAAAATAAAGGGTTTTGCCGACACTTACCATGCTGTGAGAACCGAGAGTCCCAACGATTGGATGTCGTCGCGCACTCGTCTGCGCGGCGAGCTCTCGGTATCAAAAAACAACTCCGAACTGTTCTTCTCGGCCAATGCCGTCTACAATTCGGTTATTCCCGAATATTCGGGCTTCAACATTCGCGAACTCTACGTCTCGCAGCAGGCTGGCGCGTTCGACATTCGTGCCGGAAGGCAGATTATAACTTGGGGCGTGGCCGATGCGCTGAGAATAACCGACTTGGTGTCGCCGATGGATTACAGCGAGTTTCTGGCGCAGGATTACGACGACATCAGGATTCCCGAAAACGCATTGCGAGTGAAGTACGCCAAAAGTTCGTTCGCCCTTGAGGCGATTGCCGTTCCGGTTATCGAGACTTTCGAGCTGCCGTTCGACCGCAAAAATCCGTGGGCAGTATCGGTTACGGGCAACGATTCGGTACTTTCGGCCGCAAAGCCCGATTTCAAAATCAAGAATATGGAGTTTGGCGGAAGGCTGTCGTGGTTTCTCAGCGGAGTGGATTTCTCGGTCTGCGCATTGAGGACATTCAACAAGATGCCTGTCTTCGAAATGAATTACAATTCTGAGAATCACAAAGTTATACTCAATCCAAAGCACAAGCGGATGACGATGGCAGGTTGCGACATTTCGCTGCCATTGGGCAAGTTCGTGCTACGCGGCGAGTTTGCAGAATACTTCGGCGAGGCGCAGCAGCCCAACATTTATAGCGAAATTGTGTGCAAGAATACGGCAAACGCGCTTCTGGGCATCGACATCTACCCCAGCAACGACTGGAACATCAGCCTTCAGTATGCGCACAAATACATCGGCGGATATGACAACAGTCCGGACATCAGTTCCTACCGTAGTTCGGGCACGGCTACCGTCAGAATCGCGAAAGACCTGTTCCGAAGTACCCTGAACATCAACACATTCGCCTATATAGATGTTACCGACGGCGGCATTTACGACCGCACATCGCTCGACTATGCCGTAAACGATATGCTGCACGTAATGCTCGGCTTCGACTATTTCAATGCCGACAAAGGAATGTTTAAAATGTACGACAAAAATTCAGAGATTTGGACCAAGATTAAACTGAGTTTCTGATTAAAAAAATTGATTACAAAAATGAAAAAGCGACCGAATCTTTTTATCCTTATGGATTATGCGGGGAAGTTCAAATATTTCACCCTCGGAAGTATAATTTTAGCAGCAGTAAGTGCATGTATTGCAATGTTGCCATTCGTTGAAATCTGGAAAATTGTAAACGAAGCATTAACAGTAAATCCAGATTTTTATAAGGCTGAAGATATTGACACTTACGGCTACAATGCTGTAAGACTTGCTGTAAATGCGATGTTTATATATTTCTGCGCTCTTGGCTGCTCGCACATCGGAGCATTCCGCACCGTTGCCAACATCCGCGAAAAATGCGTCGAAAAAGTGCTCCGTATGCCACTCGGACACATCGAAAACGAGGGTAGCGGCAAAATCCGCAAAATCATCATCGACTCGTCGGCGTCGCTCGAAAATTTTATGGCGCATATTCTACCCGACCGAACTGTCGCAATCACAACGCCGCTCGCAATGATTGCGATGTTATTGTATTTCGATTGGAAAATCGGACTCCTCTGCATCGCCAACGTCGCGGCGGGATTCTTCATAATGTATATGTTTATGGTGGGCAAAAACCTCAAAAAAGACGTCGATGCCTACAACGCCGCACTCGAAAATATGACCAAGGAAGCCGTTGAATATGTGCGCGGTATCCCCGTCGTCAAGACTTTCGGACAGTCGGTGTTTTCGTTCAAAAAGTTCAAAAAATCCATCGACGACTACGAAAAATTCACTGTAAGTTACACGCGGCGTTTCAGGATTCCGATGACGGCTTACACGGTGGTCATCAATGCGTCATTTGCGATTTTGACAGCCGTCGCGCTCTGCAACGCACAAGAAGCCGCCGACCCCGTTTTCTTCTCCAACTTGCTGTTTTACATCATCTTCACGCCAATAATCGCCGTTACGCTCTTCAAACTGATGCACTCCTCTGAGGCGGATATGATTGTGGAAAATTCACTCAATCGCATCGACACGGTATTGGACGTTGAAGAAAACAAAGAATCTGACAATCCGCAGACGCCCGACGGTTATTCCGTTGAATTTCAAGATGTTAAATTCCATTATAAAGATGCTACGAAAAACGCTTTGGACGGCATTTCGCTCAAAATTCCTTCGGGTGCGCACGTTGCGTTCGTGGGACCTTCGGGCGGCGGCAAAACCACTTCCGCAAGCCTTGTTTCAAGGTTTTGGGACGCTGACAACGGCAAAATTATGATTGGCGGCGTGGATGTCAAGGACATTGCCACCGAAAAACTTTCCGAAATTGTCTCATTCGTTTTCCAAGACAGCAAACTCCTGAAAACGAGCATATTGGAAAACGTCAGAATGGCAAAACCCGACGCCACCGACGAGGAAGTGTTGGAGGTTTTGAGACGCGCTCAATGCTCCGACATCATCGACCGTCTGCCCGATGGCGCAAAATCGATTTTGGGCAGCAAAGGCACGTACCTCAGCGGTGGCGAACAGCAACGAATTGCAATCGCAAGGGTGATGTTGAAGAATACGCCCGTCCTGATTCTTGACGAAGCGACCGCCTTCGCCGACCCCGAAAACGAGGAAAAAGTGTTGCAGGCGTTCGACGAGATTTCCAAGGGCAAGACTGTGATAAAAATTGCGCACCGACTCTCGACAATCGTTGACAGCGACGAAATCTACGTCCTCAAAGACGGCAAAATCGCCGAACAGGGCAAGCACGGTCAACTCGTTGAGCAACAAGGCATTTACGCCAAAATGTGGAACGAATACCAAAAATCAGTAGATTGGAAAATAACTAACGAATAGTAATTATTAAACAACGGAAAACACAGAAATCACAGAAAAAAAGATATAATCAAAAAAATACTTTTTTTGATTATGGAAAACACGGAACTACCTTGTGACATTAAATATATGGAAATCAAATTCCGTGGTTTCTGTTAAATTAATGATAATGTTTTATCATTAATTATCAGTGATTTAGAAATCTGTGATTTCAGAGTTTTCCGTTGTAAAAAATTAAGTAACATTATGAAAAATCTGAAACAGAAATACGCGCTGTCGGACGAAGGCGCAAGGTCAATGATAATTGCATCAATTGCAAATGTATTTTACAATTTGGTGCTGTTTTCGCCCGTTGTATTGTTGTATTTCCTGATAAAAGACATTTTCGGGGAAGGACTCGACGGCAAGGAAAGTTTCTATGTAACAGGCATTTGCATTTGGACGGCATTGATGGCTCTGACGGCGTTGGTGCAGTACAACACGAGTTTTTTCTCGACGTACAAGGAAAGCGGAGTGCGCCGCATCACCCTCGCCGAAAAACTCAGGAAACTCCCGCTGTCGTTTTTTGCCAAAAAAGACAGCGCAGACCTCACCTCGGCGTTGATGGACGACGCGGCGCAGATAGAACAGGCATCGTCGCATTTCATACCGCAGTTTATAGGCTCAATTACAAGCACTTGCATATTGGCGGCGTGTCTGTTTTTCATCAATTGGAAGATGGCTTTGGCGGCGGTTTGGGTGTTGCCGCTGAGTCTGATAATCGTGGCGTTTTCGCGCAAAGTGCAGTACCGCCTCGGCAAGAAAAAGAGCGCAGCCGCCATCGAAATGACCGAAAAAATTCAGGAATGTCTTGAATCCGTCAGGGATTTGCGACAAAACAACGCGCAAGAGAGTTATTATCAGGATGTTAAGACCAAAATCCACAGCGTGGAGAAACGTATGCTTTGGAGCGAACTCGGCACGGGACTTTTTGTCTGCAACGCCGAAATGCTCCTGAAATTTGGCATCGCGACCACGGCACTTGTCGGCGCAATGCTCTTAAAATCAGGCGGTATCGACTTGCTGACATTTTTCTTGTTTTTGATAATTGCATCGAGGTTGTACGACCCGCTACTGACTTCGCTCGAACATTTTGCGGCGATAATCGCCCTCAACGTCAATTGCGAACGCCTCAACGAAATCCTCCAACACAAGGAACTCGAAGGCGGCGAGGAACTCAAAGTGAATGGCGGAGATATTGAATTTCAAGATGTTAAGTTTTCATATCAGGACGGCAAACAGATACTTGACGGCGTAAGTTTCGTGGCAAAACAAGGCGAAGTTACGGCTCTGATTGGACCTTCGGGCAGCGGCAAAACCACGGTTTCGAGGCTTGCGGCGAGGTTTTGGGACGTGGATTCGGGCAAAATCACCGTCGGCGGTCAGGACATTTCAAAAATTGACCCCGAAACTTTAATGAGCCTTTATTCGATTGTTTTCCAAGATGTTACATTATTCAACAACACCGTAATGGAAAACATCCGCATCGGCAACAAAAACGCCACCGACGACGAGGTGAAAGCTGCCGCCGCGCTTGCAAACTGCACCGAATTTATCGAAAATCTGCCCGACAAATGGCAGACTGTCATCGGCGAAAACGGCAAGAAACTTTCGGGCGGCGAGCGTCAGCGGATTTCGATTGCGCGCGCCTTCCTGAAAAACGCCCCGATCATCCTCCTTGACGAGGCGTCAGCATCCTTGGACGTTGAAAACGAGACACTTATCCAACAGTCAATCTCTAAACTCATCAAAGGCAAAACCGTGCTTGTAATCGCCCACAGGCTGAGGACAATTGCAGGTGCAAACAAGATTGTAACGATAAAGGACGGCAAGGCAACCGTTTCGGATAGCGAAGAGTTTTTCGGCAAACCATCAGCAAGCAACATTTGCAATTCGCTTGCAGGATAAAATCCGTACTTTTGTGCCGTAAAACAAGATAAATCATCAACATGAGCATAGTTTTAACAACATTGCTGATTCCGTTTGCCGGAACAATCTTCGGCTCGGCATTCGTATTTCTGATGAAGGACGAGATGCCCGAGTTGTTCCAGAAGATTCAGCTCGGCTTTGCTTCGGGAGTTATGGTGGCGGCTTCGGTCTGGTCGCTGCTGCTTCCGGCTCTCGGAATGGGAAACGTATGGCAGGTTGCCGCCGGACTGCTTGGCGGATTTGCCTTTCTGCTGCTTATCGACAACATAACGCCGCACATGCACCCGAAAATCGGACAAGAAGGCCCTAAAAGCCGACTGTCGCGCACAACAATGCTGGCTCTGGCGGTTACAATCCACAACTTTCCCGAGGGAATGGCCGTGGGCGTGGCTATTGCCGGCGCAACAACCGCCAACATCAGTCTATCGGGCGCGCTGGCTCTCTCGCTCGGCATCGCCATACAGAACATTCCCGAGGGAGCAATCATCTCGATGCCTCTGCGCAGCGCCGGAAACAGCCGTCTGAAAGCCTTCGTCGTGGGCAGTCTGAGCGGCATTGTAGAGCCAATAGGCAGCATTCTGGTTCTCCTTCTTGCATCCGAGGCAACCGCCACTATGCCCTATCTTCTGCCGTTTGCCGCCGGAGCGATGCTCTATGTCGTTATCGAGGAGCTGATTCCCGAGGCATCGCAGGGCAAGCACTCTAACATCGCGACAATCGGTTTTGCCATCGGCTTTGCCCTGATGATGGTACTCGATGTTGTTATGGGATAGAAAGCCTTTAATTAAAAAACAAACTGATATGAAAACAACCGTCTGGGATATTTTCGCTCCCGTTTACGAGCGTTCAATGCGTTCGCAGAAAAGCATTTACGACTATATGTACAGCCGCATTTCGCAGGTCGCTGCCGGAAAAGAGGTTCTCGAACTCGCCACTGGTCCGGGAATGATTGCCAAGCACATTGCGGCATCTGCCAAGAACGTGGTTGCCACCGACTTTTCGCAGAATATGATTGCAACGGCAATGAAAGGCGATGTTCCACGCAATGTGTATTTTGAAGTGGCAGATGCCACCGACCTGCGTTTTAAGGATCATTCGTTCGATGTCGTGATAATTGCAAACGCGCTTCATGTAATGCCGAATCCCGAGAAGGCATTGGCTGAGACGGAGCGCGTTCTGAAATCTGGCGGCACACTCATAGCCCCGAACTTCATCTTTAACGGACGGAAAAATCTGTGGCAGAGGTTTCTGACCCTCATCGGCATAAAATTCGCCCACGAATGGACGGCCGGACAATTCTCGTCATTCCTTCAGTCTAACGGCTGGAAAATAGAGAAATCGGAAATTCTGAAAGGCCGGATAGACTTGCTTTACACCGAATGTAAAAGAGCATAAAAATCACAATTCATCATATTTATACAAGTAGAAGATTATATTCTTTTTCCAATCCCGGCTCTGCAGCGATTGCACGGTCGGGATTATCATTTCTGTTTATGATGCCAAATCCCCAATAATGATTACAGAACTGAAGTTTTCACTAATTTTAGTGATTGAAAAGCCCACGCAAACAATATAATTTTGCAACACGAAAAAACAAGATTACAACATCAAAAAACTTTATTATTAATTCTATTGAAAAGGAGTAAAAAGATGAAAAAAGCCTTTCTGTTTTCAGTATTTGCAGCCGTTGCAATTTGCGCAGGCTGCACAATGACAAGTTGCAGCAGCAACGACGACAATGAAGTTTCTACAATCCTCAGCAATCACGAGCTCGACGGCACTTATGTTGAGTTCTTCGAAAGCGAGAGCGCAACAAACAGCAAGTACGATGGCTTGTGGCTGTCAGAAGCAGCCAAGTGCGTTGGCAACGAAAAGGCAGCCGAGATGGTACAGATGCTGAAGGGCTGCATGGCTGGCAACATTCACGGAGCAGAAGCCATAAAGCTCTACGGAGAATACGAAAACACAGGAAAACCCGAGACATTCCAGTTCGACTGCCATTTTTCCAACGGAATAAAGAAGATGGTTATCAACGGCAGCAACATTAAAGGCCTCGACAGCAACGGCAAGACCGTTTTCTCTCATAACTACAAGTACATCGGCACCGACGAAACCATGGGCTTCGTAAAGTATCAGACAACCGACGACAATAACGACGAGTTCAAATACTTCTTCTTTATGCCCGACACTCCGACAAAGACATACCACACCGAATTCCGATACGGAAGCGACCCTTCGGCCCTTCTTGAGTTCTACAAAGGCAACTACGGATATTGGATGTGCGCCGGCGTAAGAGAGGGCAACGGCACGGAGTGCGAAAACGCCATAAAACTGTTTGTTTCAGAAAACCTGAGCGGAGGAGAAGAATAAAATAGCCTAACTCTCTATACATAAGCTTCATTAGCAGAGACGGCTGTATCGGCTACAGTCGTCTCTTTTCATTTTCCACCACATTCGTTTTTCCCGCCCGAAAAACAATGCAGTTTTATGTTCTTCAACACAAGTGGCAAAGCTACATTATACAAAATAGTATTTTATATTACAAAATTACTATATTTGCAGCACTAACTATTTAAATTCAATTACTTATGGTATGCCCATTTCAGTACGGCACGACAGCAAACCACCACAGATTCATAGATCGCACTTCTGATATTGCGCAACTCAAAGACTTACTCTGCAATGGCAAAAACGTAGTCCTAATGTCGCCCAGAGGATGGGGAAAGACATCGCTCATCAAGAGCGTGGCGGAGGAGATTGCGAAAGAAAACAACGACACAAAAATCTGTTTTGTCGATGCCTTCGGAATTAAGACCGAAGAAAACTTCTACATCAGGCTTCAGGAAACAATCAGGAAAATCCTGCCCGACGCAGACGACGCGCCGCCGCAATGCACGCGCGAGGACATCTTCAGGACAATAGAAGAAAAAGCCGCCGCGAAAAACCTAAGACTGATAATCTGCATCAAAGAGTTTCAGCAACTCACCTACATTCAGAACTACGACAAGCTGGAGAAGGCTCTGCACGCAGCACAAAAAGAACAAAAAAATACGGTTTTCTGCATCAGCGGAAACGACAATGTTCTGATGACACAAACATTCGACACTTACAAGAAAGGGCTTTACAAATTCGGACAACTGATAAAAATGCCACGAATAGACAAAGCGGAATGGATAAAATACATTACAAGCCACTTTAAGAAAAGCGGAAAATACATTACCGAACAACAAGCCGAACTTATCTGCAACACTACCGAATGTAACTCGTACTATGTGCAGCAACTGTGCTTCTTCGTGTGGACATCGACAACCATGAACGTCGAAGACCTTACCATAGAACAGTCAATCCAACAACTTGTAGATACCAACGCGCCAACATTCTACAACCTTACCGAAACTCTTACCTCGGCTCAGGTTGCAATGCTTAAGGCGGTAATGCACGGCGAGCATCAGTTTAACGCCGCAAAAATCGTTGAACAATACAACTTAGGAAACGCCCAAACCATAACGCGAAACAAGCGCGCAATGGTTGAACGCGGCTATATCGAGAAGTCAGACGACCGCTATTCGTTCTGCGATGCGGTTTATGCCATCTGGTTCAAGAAGAACATGATGTAACCATCGGCAAAGCCTTTGCAGTTCGGCATTCCGCCAGAATTGCATACATAGATGTATAATAGCTTAACTACGCAAAAAAAGAGTGTGGAGACCGTCTGGAATCCACACTCTTTTGCTTTTATCTCAATAAAGAACTTTTACTTTACAATTTCGAGGAGTTCCTCAGCCGAAACAAGTTTCTGCTCGCCGCTCTCCATGTTCTTCAGAGTGAGTTTGTTCTCGTTCATCTCATTCTCGCCCACCAGAACAACATAGGCAATGCCCTTTGCGTTGGCATAGCTCATCTGTTTCTTCATCTTGGCTGAATCTGGGAAAATCTCGCTCGAAACGCCTGCGGCGCGAAGCTTTGCAAGAACTGGCAGACAGTATGCAGCCTCCTTCTCGCCAAAGTTTACAAACAGAACCTTTGTGCTGTTTACAGCCTCCTTTGGATAGAGTTCCAGTTGGTTCAGCACATCGAATATACGGTCAACACCGAAGCTGATGCCCACGCCGCTGATGCCCGGCATTCCGAAGATGCCTGTAAGGTTGTCATAGCGGCCGCCTCCGGTTATTGAGCCAATCTGCACGTCGAGAGCCTTAACCTCGAAGATGCAGCCTGTATAATAGTTCAGACCGCGAGCGAGAGTAAGGTCGAGTTCCACCTCGTTCTTCAGGTTGAAGCCAGCAAGAGTGTTCAGAACGAACTCGCACTCTTCGATACCCTTCAGTCCTGTCTCCGAGCCAGCAAGAACCAGCTTCATTGTGGCAAGTTTCTCGGCATTAGAGCCGCTCAGATTGATGATAGGCTGCAACTTCTCGATAGCCTCAGCACTTATTCCGTCTTCTGCCAACTCGGCATTAACGGCCTCAAGACCAATCTTGTCGAGTTTGTCTATGGCAACCGTAATGTCTACAATCTTGTCGGCTGCGCCAATCATCTCGGCAATGCCTGTAAGAATCTTTCGGTTGTTAATCTTTATGCACACTCTTGCGCCAAGGCGGGTGAACACGGTATCAACAATCTGCATGAGTTCAACCTCGTTGAGCAGAGAGTCAGAGCCAACAACGTCGCCGTCGAACTGATAGAACTCGCGGTAGCGTCCCTTCTGCGGACGGTCGGCGCGCCATACTGGCTGCACCTGATAGCGCTTGAACGGCAACGTAAGTTCGTCGCGGTGCTGCACCACATAGCGTGCGAAAGGCACAGTAAGGTCGTAGCGCAATCCCTTCTCGCAGAACTTGGCTGCAAGCTTCAGGGTGCTTGTGTTAGCCACCTCGTCGGCAGTCATTCCGTGCAGGAAATCGCCCGAGTTTAGAATCTTGAACAGCAGTTTGTCGCCCTCTTCGCCATACTTTCCCATAAGTGTTGAGAGATTCTCCATAGCCGGAGTCTCAATCTGCTGAAAGCCGTAAAGCGAATAGACCTCGCGAATAGTATTGAATATGTAGTTGCGCTTTGCCATCTCTACCGGAGAGAAATCGCGCGTGCCTTTAGGAATGCTTGGTTTCTGTGCCATTATTTCGTTTGTTAAAATTTTGTGCAAAGTTAATAAAAAATAGCATAAACATTTGTTTTATTGAATAAATTCGTATATTTGCGAAGAGTTGATTTACACTATGCTGACTAACTATGAGATGATAATTTTATTAACATAACCTTTAATCAAAAACTTTACCTTATGCAAATCTATAGTTCAAAAGAAATCAAGAACATTGCGTTGCTTGGTAATGACGGCTCGGGTAAGACTACCCTTACAGAAGCCCTCTTGTTTGAAAGCGGACAAATTAAGCGCCGCGGTCGCATAACTCAGCAGAACACCGTTTCTGACTATTTCCCGGTTGAGCAGGAATACGGGTACTCGGTTTTCTCCACCGTCTTCCACGTTGAGTGGAAGGGCAAGAAACTGAATATCATAGACTGTCCGGGATCTGACGACTTCGTCGGCGCAGCACTTACCGCAATGAACGTTACCGACACGGTAGTAATGCTTATCAACGGACGCTTCGGAGCCGAAGTTGGAACACAGAATCATTTCAGATATACTGAAAAACTATCAAAGCCTGCAATCTTCCTCATCAATCAGCTCGACGACGAGAAGTGCGACTACGATGCCATTCTGGAAGAATTGCAGACAATCTACGGCAGCAAGTGCGTACCAGTACAATACCCTATAAAGACAGGCCCCGACTTCAACTCGCTCATCGACGTTATTCTGATGAAGAAACTGACATGGGGCCCCGACGGCGGCACTCCTACCATCGAGGACATACCGGCCGGAGAGCAGGAAAAGGCGCAGATGATGCACAAGGCTCTCGTAGAGGCTGCTGCCGAGAACGACGAAGGACTGATGGAGAAGTTCTTCGAGACAGAACAGCTTACCGAAGACGAGATGCGCGAGGGCATACGCAAGGGCATGGTTACGCGCAGCATCTTCCCTGTGTTCTGCGTTTGCGCAGGAAAGAACATGGGAGTAGGCCGTCTGATGGAATTCCTCGGAAACGTTGTTCCGCATGTCGACGAGATGCCTACGGTTCACAACACACGAGGCGTTGAAGTTCCGCTTACCGACGATGCTCCTACATCAATATATTTCTTCAAGACCGGAATAGAGCCTCACATCGGCGAGGTGCAGTATTTCAAGGTTATGAGCGGCGTGCTGAAGGAAGGTATGGACTTGACAAATGCCGACCGCGGAAGCAAGGAACGATTGGCGCAGATTTTCGTCTGCTCGGGAGCAAACCGCGAGAAAGTAACCGAACTGCATGCCGGCGACATTGGCTGTTGCGTAAAACTTAAGGATGTGCGCACGGGCAACACCCTTAACGACAAGGACTGCGACAACCGCTTCAACTTCATCAAGTATCCAAACCCTAAATATACACGCGCCATCAAGGCAACCAACGAGGGCGATACCGAAAAGATGATGGCTGCACTCATCAGAATGCAGCAGGAAGACCCTACATGGATGGTTGAGCAGAGCAAGGAACTGCGTCAGACTCTCGTTCACGGACAGGGCGAGTTCCATCTGCGCACGCTTAAATGGCGCATCGAGAACATCGACAAGATTCCTGTAACATTCTATCAGCAGAGAATTCCTTACAGAGAGACTATCACGAAGGCCGCAAGAGCCGACTACAGGCACAAGAAACAGTCGGGCGGCGCAGGCCAGTTTGGCGAGGTTCACCTCATTGTAGAGCCTTACAGCGAAGGAATGCCCGACCCTGTTTCATACAACTTCAACGGTCAGGAGATACGCGTAACGATGAAGGGCAAGGAGGAAGTAAGCCTCGACTGGGGCGGCAAGCTCGTATTCATCAACAGCGTGGTGGGCGGTGCTATCGACGCACGCTTCATGCCTGCCATCATGAAGGGTATCATGAGCCGACTGGAGCAAGGCCCTCTCACAGGCTCGGCAGCCTGCAACGTGCGCGTGGTTGTTTACGACGGCAAGATGCACCCGGTTGACAGTAACGAACTCTCGTTCATGCTGGCGGCTCGTCAGGCATTCAGCGAGGCGTTCAAGAATGCCGGGCCAAAGATTCTTGAGCCTATCTACGATGTCGAAGTCTTCGTGCCTTCCGACAAGATGGGCGACGTGATGAGCGACCTTCAGGGACGACGCGGCATGATTATAGGCATGAGTTCGGAGAACGGATACGAGAAGATTCAGGCAAAAGTTCCGTTGAACGAGATGTCAACCTACTCTACTTCGCTCAGTTCGTTGAGCGGCGGCCGCGCCTCTTTCATCATGAAGTTTGCAAGCTACGAGCTCGTTCCTAACGACATTCAGCAGCAGCTTATTGCCGAGCACGCAAAAGAGGAGGAAGAATAAGATTACAACGAAGAAGAAAGTTGGAAAGCCTCACCTGTTGGCAGAAATGCCGCAGGGAGGCTTTTTTGTTTCTATACAACGCTCATTGATTTTGCGCAGTCTGCTTTAGCCTGCATTTAGAAAACAAAAGCGGAAAAACGAAAGGGTTTTGATTCTTCGTTTTTCCGCTCTGTTGCTTATTTTGCAAGGCTATGCCTTGATGACATTACAAATGGCTCGGTGTCAGACTCTCGGATTAATGAATCAGAGCAAGCAAGATATCATCTTTGTTCTTTCATTTCGTGAGATATGGACCGTTCAATTCTTCACAGAACCAAATATCATCTATGCCTCTTTCTGGTTCCTTTCCAACAGCAACGCCATGAAACTCCATTAATAAATTACATGGTTGGATAATTTTGTACTCTCTTTCAAAATTTCCAAAAACAGATTGTAATGAAACTTCAAACCGCATACCTTTTGTCAGCTTCTTGTTGCGTTTATTTTTTTTGTTATAGTAGCTGACAATTTTGAATATAGAATCATTTCTATTCGCATATATCACATAAACATCATTCTTCAATTTCTTCACTTTTTTTATTGTAAAAGATGATTCAGAAGAATTTACGATTTGCTTTTTTTCAATAATCTTACTACCACATACAAAAGTATAAGGTAATAGCAAACAAAAACAAATATATCTACGGAATAGTTTGGATAATTGTTTCATTTGTAGATTCATTATTGGGTTTCACATACCATTCAACTCTCACAGCCCCCTGTTGCGTTGAAATTACATTTCCATTACGATCATAGTATCGCGTATATACAGCAGGTTGATACGTCGCTTTTTTGTGTGCAGTCTTATATACTGAATTTTCATCTCCAGAATTCGGACTTGAAGTTTTCTGTTCCACTGATAATTTTGCGCCTTCATAAGCCTCTGACAATTCGTGCATTACGAAAGTTCCTTTACCTGCATAAGTATCAGCTTTTTCCAAAACTTGTGGATTAACCTCTTGGTAAGCTGTTGTGTGAACGACATCGCCATCTGTATTTAGTTTCACATTATTCCCCATAAAGGCTCCGCCTATAAATAGATTTCCTGTTGAAGTCTTATTTTTATCTGTTGTGATCAAATTTACAGTTATATTACTATCATCTATGAACTTTATTACATTTTGTGAACTCTTATTCAGACGACCTTTTCCAACAACATTGTAACATAGTTTATTATCACTTGACAAACTTAGTTGAATTTTTTTTCCAACTTTTGCTTGAAGTTGTTGTACCGCCATATTTGCAAGAGACCCAGAAATATAGACTTCTCTTCCATCTGGATCAATCAACATTACAGGATTATTCGCACAATACGCATACGGAGAAATATTATAATATTTCTCACACAATGGGTCGATGCTATGCCAGCGGCAGAGGGGAGCATCATAGTTTCGTGCACCATAGTCGTACCAATCGAGTCCGTGTGTGCGGTCGAGTTCCTTGCCGTTATACTTGTATGGCTGTGCATCGGGGCTTTTTGCATAGGCAGCCCCGTTGGTTGAGAACACTCCGCCAAACGGGTAATAGTTCGTTACCTGTTGCACAACGCCAAATTCGTTTATAACGGCGCGGTTGTTGCTATTGTAAAGCCTGTTTTTCACAATTTTAAATTGCTGTTTTTTTCGGCGGTAAATGTACAAAATTATTTTTGATTGAAATCTATTTTGCCAGCGTTTTGAAAAGCAAGAGCGAAAAAAACGAAAGAGTTTGATTCTTCGTTTTTCCGCTCGATTGTTTATTTTGCAAGGCTATGCCTTAGGGGACATTACAAATGGCCTTTGGAGATTTCGCTCGGTGTTGGAAATTCGAGCGAACGATATTAATAATATCTCATACATTAATCAATAATGTTTACTAATATATCGTTCAAATAATATATCAAGCGTTTCCTCTGCCGTCAATTCAATATTATTACGTTCTCCATATTCATTAATACTATGAAATATCGTTGGAAACATAACATAAAATATTGGTATCTGCAAATCTATGTATCCTTTCTTCTTGTAAATCTCTGAAATAGACTCTTTTTGCAAAAATATTTCTCGACATTTTGTACTATTGCCCGTAAACGAACATGGAAATACAAATTTGACCCTATTGTTTATTAGGATATTTCTGATATTATCACCATTTTCAGACAAAAAAGAACTTGATTTCTTAAATATCCTATATTTCTCAAATTCCAAAATCATGCCTGATGAATCTACACGGCATAAAATTAAAGATCGCCCATCCTGCTGAGCCCATTTAATTAAGCTATCAGCAGGATAATAATTTCTCAATGTTTTTAACAACATAATAGAATTATCCAATGGCGCATTTTCTGCCAACGTAATTCTTTCTTGAGCAGAAACAACACTAGAAATCATAAAACATACAAAGATGCTTATATCTCTAAGAAAAACACTAATCGTCATATTCTATTTTTTATATGTCAAATTAATTACATTTATTAAATTTTGAGGTTTACAAGTTGTTGCTCGACGATAGTTTTTATTGCCAATTCCTTTTTCTTCATTAAATAATGCATATTTATTAGCACAATACGCATACGGAGAAATATTATATATTTCTCACACAATGGGTCGAGACTTGTGAATCCCGGCATAAAAGGGTCGTGCTGGCGTGCGCCATAGTCGTACCAGTCCAATCCATGTGTGCGGTCGAGTTCCTTGCCGTTATACTTGTAGGGCAGCAAGTCGTCTCCGCGGTTGTATGCCGTGGTGCTGAACACTCCGCCAAACGGGTAGTAGTTCGTTACCTGTCGCACATCGCCAAATTCGTTTATAACGGCGCGGTTGTTGCTATTGTAAAGCCTGTTTTCCACAATTTTTGAATTGGTATTTTACGGCGATAAATGTACAAAATTATTTTTTGCCGAAGCCTAATCTTGCCAATATTTTGAAAAACAAAAGCGGAAAGTCGAAAGAGTTTGATTCTTCGTTTTTCCGCTCTGTTGCTTATCTTGCAAGGTTATGCCTTGGGAGCTCTACAATTGACTTTAGTTAACACTCGTAGACAGAAAAATGTGAGTAGGAACGAATTATCTGTTTCTTATATGAAAAGGACGGGAGAACATTATCTTCACCTTTGATTCTGTCTCTTCTATAACGGGACGAATATTGTGCGTACTTGTTTCGATAATGTATTTTAGACGGAATGTCTGTTGTTTTCCATATAGCAGAAGTCTTTTATCCACAATCCAGACATCTGTTCTGCTGCCAATAATTGGTGTTGTTGAATTCGAAGAGAAATCAAGTTTACTCAAAGGAGTTACTAATATATCATCTATTATTTTAGAACGTTCGAATTTGTAATTTGAATAGAAAATATCATTGAAAACCGTAACCCAATCATTATTGTCGGTACTTCTTTGTAAGGATACCGAAACATACAAAGGTTTCTTACTCTTATTCATATACTTTACAGCTAATGGCGAATTGACGTAATAGACTGCTTTTATGTCATCTATGAACAGACTATCAACAGATGTTTGTCCATGCAAAGATGTCATACTACAAAGAAATAGTACAAGAATAACGATTCTGAGATATTTCATTTTTTTTGTTCCTCCATTAGTTTTATGAGTGAGATTTGGATATTTTACCAAAACACCTATTTGGGTATTTCCTGCATTTCTGTAATCAACCAAATAATCAAATAATTCCGTATCAACCTCGGTACAACCATGAGTATAGCCCTTTACCGAATCATGGAAGTAGTAAGAGTCATTATTTCGCTCTGAATCTTTTGCACCTGTTACATTATCAGGCGTTAAGGCTGCTCTATGCTTTCCCCAATTAGGATAATATGACCATTTGCCTGTTTTAGGACTTATAAAAAGTAAGGTTTCAATACCACCATCTTCACTTTTCTTGAAATCTACCTGCCCATTATTCAAAAAAGTTTCAACCATCCTGTCTGGGTCGGGAACAAGATTAATATGATATTCACCTTCAGGTGTTGGACCATTATTTCTAACGTTTTGGAATCTTGCTTCTTGGTAATTTTTTCCATTCTCATTATTCCCAGAAGTTGCATTGAAAGTATAAAGAAACTGACTATCATCTCCCATTTTACCACCATACCAATACACCTTATCTCCGGTTGATAGCAACCAATCCATTCCGTTAGGGTCTACCAGCAAAATCGGATTATTTCCACAATACGCGTACGGAGAAATATGGTAATACTTCTCGCAAAGAGGGTCAACAGAAGTGAATCCCGGCATAAAAGGGTCGTGCTGGCGTGCGCCATAGTCGTACCAGTCAAGACCGTGGGTACGGTCGAGTTCCTTGCCGTTAATTGTCAATATAATTTTCTCAGGTTTCACGACAAATCCGAAAATAGCTAACGCTAATTTTAATTCATAAGTAAAAGAAGTTTTTAGGCTTACTTTCTATATTTTGGTCGCAAAAATAAGAAAAGTTTTTCAAAACACAATATTCATGTTCTTTATTTACAACAAACTTTTAGTTTTTGTTTCTTGCGTCAAGATACCAAACATTTTCTTGCAAATGCCATCAGGCGTTTCAACGTTTCAGCGTTTCAAGCGTTTCAGGGGGGGTATGTTTTTGTTTCAAACCCTTATATATTATATATAACTAATTAATAATAAATAAGTTATATATTATAAGGCAAGAATTTGAAACCACCAGAGGGGTAACTGAAACGCTGAAACGCCGAAACGCTCACATTCTAAAACACACATTATCAGTTATTTGCAATGTTTCACAAAAGTAAGAAGTACAAAATCCGCTACAAAATTCCACTAAAAAGAAGCCCAAACAGGGCAAAAACGCCCCATTTCAGCATCGGAATCGGCCGAAATTGCACATATCCCGAACGAATCCCGAAGGCATCTCGAACAAATAGCGGTAGCATTACCCCGTTTACACTCACCCATCGGCATATTTTTATATAGCTTGCCTCTTTCTTAACACAATTTTTTACACTCTCAGCCTTCCATTTTCTATTTATCCATACCATACATTCCGGCTTGCTTGCCCCTTGCTATCGGCTTACATGAAAAAACATTGCCAATTAACAAATCAGAAAAGAACTTTTCAACTTAAAAAATTGTCAATTATGAATTAGTTTTTCAACTCTCAACTTTCAACTTTCAACAAAAAAAGGTCGGACTCCAGCAGAATCCGACCTTTTTTATCTTATCAATCTGAATATTACTTGTTGCGCTCGATTGTAGCCTCGCGGTCCGGGCCAACCGAGATGATGGTGATAGGCACCTCAAGCTGCTTCTCCAGATAGTCGATGTAATCCTTGAAAGCCTTAGGGAACTCAGCCTCTGAGCGGATGCCTGTAAGGTCGCACTTCCAGCCCGGCAACTCATCGTACACAGCCTCGCAGCCTTCAGTCTCGAAAGGCATGTCGGTCATCACCTTGCCGTCCTTCTTGTATGCTATGCAGGCCTTGATAGTGTCGAAATCGTCGAGCACGTCGCTCTTCATCATTATAAGCTGAGTGATGCCGTTAATCATGATGGCATACTTCAGAGCCACGATGTCAACCCAACCGCAACGACGGTTACGGCCTGTTACTGCGCCGTACTCATGACCAATCTCGCGTAGCTTGTCGCCAGTCTCGTCGAACAACTCAACAGGGAACGGACCAGAGCCAACGCGTGTGCTGTAAGCCTTGAAGATACCAAATACCTGATCTACGGCAGTAGGGCCGATGCCAAGACCAGTACAAACGCCGCCGCTGATGGTGCTTGACGAGCTTACGAACGGATAAGTACCGTGGTCGATGTCGAGCATTGTGCCCTGTGCGCCCTCGGCAATCACGCTCTTGCCTGCCTTCAGCAGTTTGTTGATTTCAATCTCTGTATCGTTGATATGGAAGCCGCGCATGTACTCTATGCCTTCCATCCACTTCTTCTCTTCCTCTGTAATGTCGTAGTCGGTATAGTTAAGATCCTTCAGAATCTGCTCGTGGCGTGCCTTCAGCTTGGCATACTTCTCCTGGAAGTTGTCGAGGATATCGCCGACGCGAAGACCGATACGGCTTGCCTTGTCTGCATAAGTAGGACCGATACCCTTGCCTGTTGTTCCAACCTTGTTCTTGCCCTTTGCAGCCTCGTAAGCGCGGTCGAGCACACGGTGAGTAGGCAAAATAAGATGTGCGCGGTTGCTGATGTGAAGACGCTCCTTCAGCTCGTAGCCGGCGTCCTCGAGTTCCTTGGCCTCGGCCATGAACAAATCGGGAGCAATAACGCATCCATTACCGATAATGTTAATCTTATCTTCTGCAAAGATACCAGAAGGGATTGAGCGAAGAACGAATTTCTTGCCTTCGAAGATGATGGTGTGTCCGGCATTAGGACCGCCGGCAAAACGAGCCACTACATCATACTTGGGAGTAAAGCAATCTACTACCTTACCCTTTCCTTCGTCTCCAAAAACAATACCCAAGAGGGCATCTACTTTTCCTGCTTTCATTATGTTATGTTTTTATTATATTTTCTTACAAAGCTATCAAAATGTGCCGTCAAAGGTAACTCTTTTTTACGACACACCGAAAAAGAAAAGGGAAAAAGTACTTCGTCCGTACTTTTTCCCATATCTATGTCATTTTTTTGTCTCCAATACTGCATCAGCCTCGTCGATGAGTATGCGGCACTGCTCGCCATACTGATTCTGCGGAAGCTGCAACGACGCAAACGCGTTCTTTACCTTAGCCGCCTCGTCCGCCCCCGAAGAGACGAACTTGAGCAGACACGAGAATGCCGCTTTCTGTACCGACGGATACTTGTCCTGCATGGCTGTAAGAGCCTGGTCGATAAGCTCGTTCTGCGCCTCGCCGTTGAAGGCAATATGGCGCATAATGAGGCGCGTTGCGATGCAGAATCCGCAAACCTGATACATCTCGCGCTCGTCGGCCATCCAGTTGAATGCTATCTCCGAGGCGAACGGCAGATGCTGGAAGAGGTTCATGCTGGTGTACTGCGCTATCTCCACATTGTCGATGGTCTCAATCCAGAGGTCGGCAAAGTCGCGGTCGAACGTCTCGACCGGCTGAAGCATGGCGGCAATAATACGGCACTCGCGTATGTTGTCCTTCCACAGGGCCTGCGCAAGGTCGTGATCCTTGTCGAACGACTGCGCTATCATCTGCAAGCGCGGATATTCTATGCCGAAGTTCACCTTGTATTGTGCCCCCAGCTCGCGCATCTTGGCAGAAGCCACGCCGTTCATTCCCTGCCGGAAATCGGCCTTTATGCGTCTGATGTTATCGGCAACCTGTTCCTTTGTCATTTACTCGTTGATATAAGGGAGTGTTGAATAATCCTTGCTGTAGCGGAGCATCTGCTCGGCATATCCCTCGCCGTAGGAAATCTTCACATCGGTAATGTTGCCCTTGCCATCCTTAACGGCTGTATAGACAGGGTTGATGAAGCCCTTGTAAGGCGAGATGTTAAGTTTGCTGTAACGCTCCTTAATCTCCTTGTGGATTTCAGGATTTATCTTAACGGCATACTTCTCTACAAGAGCCTTGGCACCTTCGAAATCGCCCTCACTCTTTACTCGCTGAATCTCGGCAAGCAGTTTGCCAAACAGAGCGCGGAGTTTCTGGAAGTCGTTAATCTTAACGAATGTCTTGCCGTCTTTCTTTACAAGCTCGATAACATTGTCAGCCTTTCCGTTCTCGTAAGCCCACCACGAGATGAGGGCGCGGTTGCGCATGTGAGCCTCCTCGATGTCGTTGCCCAACTCGATGCGGACAAGCTGGGTGAGCATTCCGTTCATTATATAGCTGTAGTACTGTGCCTTGTATGCGTCTTTGTCAGAAAGGAGTCCGAGTTCGAGAAGCTTAGGGTCTGCCATGTAGTAGAGTCCGAACAAATCGGCTCTCGCCTCCTCTATTGTTGAGCCGTAAGCCTTCAGAGAGTCGGCATCTACGCCCGGAAGGAGCTTGCCCGAGCCGTGTCCGAGACACTCGTGAAGGTCGGTATGAAGGTCGTCGGTCTGACTGTCGTACTTGTCGAGCAGTTCAATCATCGCCTTGTCTATTACGAACTCCTCGCGGAAGCCGTTTCCGTGTGCAGCCTTTGCGTAGGCATCGGTAAGGTTGCCGATGGTAACCGACTTAGAGCCGTGAACGCTGCGAATCCAGTTGCTGTTTGGAAGGTTTATTCCGATGGCTGTCGAAGGATAGAGGTCGCCGGCCAAGACGGCGGCTGTGATGACCTTAGCAGAAACGCCCTTCACCTTTTCTTTCTTGAATCGAGGGTCTACCGGAGAATGGTCTTCGAACCATTGTGCGTTCGAGCTGATTGTCTCGGTGCGCTTTGTAGCCTCCATATCCTTGAAGTTTACGATGCTCTCCCAGCTTGCCTTCAGGCCGAGAGGGTCGCCGTAGCTCTCGATAAAGCCGTTGCAGAAATCAACGCGCGATGCCAGATCCTTTACCCACTCAATAGAATACTCGTCGAATGTCTTGAGCGAGCCAGTCTTGTAGAATTCAACAAGTTTGTCTATCACCTTCTTCTGCTGGTCGTTCTCGGCGTATGGCCTTGCAAGTTCAAGATACTTGATTATGTTCTTTATTGCCGAGCCGTAGAGTCCCTTTTCCTTCCACACCAGTTCGGTTAGCTTGCCGTTGCGCTTTACCAGTCGGCTGTTCATTCCGAACATTACAGGCTGGTCGCCCGCGCCTTCCTTCATCTTGTTGTAGAAGTCCTCGGCCTCCTGCTGCGTTACTCCGTCGTAGTAGTTCTCGGCAGATGTGAGGATAAGGTCTTCGCCATCGGCCTGATTAACGCGCTTAGGCATTACCTTTGAATCGAAAATAACGGGGAATATCTCATCGCAGAGCTGGTCTACGGTCTGCTTCTTTGCCAGAGGAAGCTGCTTGGCATCAACGCTCTTGAGCGCGCTGCGGAAGAAGTCGGCGCTGAATCCCGGCACAAACTTCTCGCATCCGTAGTGATGATGGATGCCGCTGCTGAACCACACTCTCTTCAGATACACTTCGAGAGCCTTGAAATCCTTGCTCTCGCGGTCGCCCTTGTACTGTGTGTACACGGTCTCGAGCATCTTTCTGATGCGCAGATTGTACTTTCCGTTCTGATCGAACAGGATGTCGCGTCCCTGAAGTGCAGCCTCATACAGATAGTATATGAATGTCTTCTGACTCAGCGACAACTCGTCAAATCCCTCAACCTTGTATCGCAGCATCTGAATGTCGGCAAACGACTCATCTGCATACTTGAAGGAGTCTTTCTCCTGCGCCTGTGCGCCCAATGACATCAAACCAAACATCATTACCAAACAGTTTTTTAGTTTCATTCTTTTTTGTTAAATCTTTTGCGGTACTCCGAAGGCGAAGTGCCTATTTCCTTTGCAAAAGCCAGACTCATTGACTGACGGCTGGCAAATCCAGCCTTCAGAGCCATGAGTTCGACTGATACCGAACACTCACTATTGTCATTTCTCAGCAGCTTACAGAGTTCCCTTACGCGATAGTGGTTTACGAAAGCCGGGAATGTGAGGCCGTACTCACGCTTTACCACAACCGATATAAGCCGGTGGTCGACATTCAACTCATCGGCAAACTGCTTTGCCGACAGCTTAGGATCTCTGTACTTTTTCTCATCAACCAACAGTTTCAAGCCTTTTATTATCACCTGTGCCTTTTCCTGCGAAACTCTTGGTGCGTAATTATTACTTTTCACTCTAATTCCGTATTATCGTTTTGCAAAAATCTACATTTTTTTTCAAATTACCAATCTTTGCCGTTAAAATAATACTGAAAATAAACATGCGGACAGCACATTTACACAAAAAAACTTTACTTTTGCACTTATGAAAAAGTTGGAGACATTAAAAAAGTACTTCGGATACGACTCGTTCCGACCTCTGCAAGAAGAAATCATAGACAACATTCTTTCGAAAAAAGACACCATGGTACTTATGCCAACTGGTGGAGGAAAATCAATATGCTACCAACTTCCGGCTCTGCTGATGGGCGGCACAACCGTGGTCGTCTCGCCCCTCATATCCCTGATGAAAGACCAGGTAGACGCGCTGCTTGCCAACGGCATTCCGGCGGCCGCGCTGAACAGCAACCTTAACGACACCCAGAACATCAAGGTAAGGCAGGCGTGTCTGAGCGGACACATCAAGCTTCTGTATATCTCGCCCGAGCGTCTGCTGCTCGAGATGCCCTATCTGCTTCGCGACATCAACATATCGCTCTTTGCCATAGACGAGGCGCATTGCATATCGCAATGGGGACACGATTTCAGACCCGAATATGCCAAGCTTAACACTCTGCACGAATGTTTCCCGAACGTGCCGATTGTGGCTCTTACTGCCACCGCCGACAAGACAACACGCAAGGACATAATAACGCAGCTCGGACTGAGGATAAAGGAAGAGGAGATTTTCATCAGCTCGTTCGACCGCCCAAACATCAGCCTCGATGTGCGACGCGGCATGGACAAAAAGCACAAGGACAAAACCATAATACAGTTTATTGAAAACCACGCCGGCGAAAGCGGCATAATATACTGTCTGAGCCGAAGCACTACCGAGAAGGTGGCGGAGATGCTACAGAAGAACGGCATTAACGCAAAGCCGTATCACGCCATGCTGTCGAGCAAGGAACGCGACTGCGTGCAAGAAGAGTTCATACACGACAACCTTCAGGTGGTAACGGCAACCGTGGCCTTCGGCATGGGCATAGACAAGAGCAACGTGCGATGGATTATCCACTACAACATGCCAAAGAGCATGGAGGGCTTCTATCAGGAGATAGGACGAGCCGGACGCGACGGTCTGAAATCGGAAACGATAATGTTCTACAGCATTGCCGATGTAATCCAGCAGAAGAAATTCGCCGAGGAGAGCGGACAGAAAGAGATAAACATCGAGAAGCTGAAACGTATCCAGGAATATGCCGAGGCAAGCCATTGCCGCCGCCGAATCCTTCTAAACTATTTCGGCGAGACTACCGAGTGCAACTGCGGCAACTGCGATGTGTGCAAGAATCCGCCCAAGCGGTTCGACGGCACAATTCTTGTACAGAAGGCTCTCAGCGCGGTTGCACGAACCAACGAGCGCATAGGCATCAACCTGCTCATCGACATTCTGCGCGGCAACTTCAACCAGAACGTCGTGGGCAAGGGCTACGACCAGCTCAAGACCTTCGGCGTGGGCCGGGATGTTCCGGCGCGCAACTGGCTCGACTATCTGTTGCAGATGCTTCAGCTGGGGTTCTTCGAGATAATGTATAACGAGAACAACAGAATTGTTATAACCGACCTTGGCAAAGATGTGCTGTTCGGGCGCAAGCAGGCGATGCTTGCCGAGGTTGCTCCCGAGCAGACCGAGAAATCGGCACGGAAGCGCGCCACAAAGACGCCAATCATGCCGGTGTTTGCCGAACTCCAGACGGGCGAGGAGGACTCTACCCTCTTCGAGCATCTGCGCGAGAAGCGCAAACAGCTTGCCGACAGTCAGGGATTCCCGGCATATATCATTCTCAACGACAAGACACTGCACCTGCTCGCAAGCATTCAGCCAACATCGCTCGACGCTTTTGGCGAGATAAGCGGTATCGGAGAGTTCAAGAAAGAACGCTACGGCAAGGATTTCGTCAGCCTCATCAGACAATATAAAGGCTTGGAAGAGTTGTAGTCTATTTGCATTGCTTGTACATATCAACAAGCTGCGAGCGGTTTATTCCGAGCGAAACCGCCTTGTCCAGATCGGCGCGAGCCTGCGTCTTGTTCTTCATAACAAGATGAATCTGCGCCTTGAAGATGTATAGTTCGGCATCATCGGGCGAGAGTTTCAGAGCCTGTTCCACATCGAGCAAGGCCATGTCGTTCTGTTCGAGCCCGAGTTCAATCTCTGCCCTTGCCTGATAAAGTTCGGCCTTTTCGGGATATGCAACGAGCATGTTGGTAAGCTGCTCTATCGCCTCGCGTCTCTTGCCCAGTTTCTCATTCAAGAGAGCCATGCCAAGGCCTCCTTCGTAGTGGTTCGGCTCTATCGACAAGAGCTCGGTATAGTCGCGCTTTGCCTTGTCGAGTTCCCTCCTTCTTACATAGATATAGGCGCGATAGAGAAGTGCCTCCTTCGTCTTTGGGTTGATGTCGAGCGCGTATGTATAGTCGAGCAGAGCCTTGTCAAGAGCGTTCTGCTGAAGGTAGAACCCGGCGCGGTTAAGCCTAAGCGGAATGGACGACGGCGCAAGGTTTATGGCGTATGTGTACGACTCGAGGGCTTCTTTGTCCTTGCCCTGCGCCTCCTGAACTTTTCCAAGGTTTGAAAAGACGAGGGCGTTGCTTCCCTTGTACGGATTCTGTTTTAGAGCCTCTTTGTACAGTTCTTCTGCCTTGGCAAGACTGTCGGACTTTGCGTACTTCTCGGCTTTTTCAACAAGTTGTTCGTACGATTGTGCCATTGCGGTTGCCGACAGCAGCAATGCGATTATAATGGCAAATAGTTTGTTCATCTTTTTCTGAGTATATTTTCAGAATAACGGAAGCACCGGCTTTATTATTGCATCATGCGGCAATTTTGACTTGTTTTTTTGACAGTTGACAATGGACAATTGACAATTATTTTAGTTGAGAATTGAAAATCGAAAGTTGAAAGTTCTTTTCTGATTTGTTAATTGGTAATGCTTTTGAAGTAAGCCGATAGTAAGCCGACTGTAAGGGGGTAGCAAGGGGCAAGCAAGCCGAAAGGTTCGAGCTATTCTAAGTTGAGAATTGCTTTCGCTCTTCTCATAGGGCCTTTCAATTTTCTCTCAAATTGTCAAATAGATTTTGAATCAGTTTTTCATTTTTCAAGTTTCAACTCTCAAATTGCTCAATTATTCAGTTTAATTTTGTAGTTTTGCAGCCGAAATATGACTATCTTTTATATTATTATGAACAAATCAATTAAAAAACTCATTTGTGTATCATTGTTTTCAATGTGCGCCGTCAGTCTGAAGGCGCAAAATCTGCCAGAATTATACAGCGTCGGAGTGGGCGGCGGTTTATCGGCCTCGGCAGCAAAGACGAATGCCCGCTACAGTTTCTTCGAGAAGAACGGCAACCGTCTGGGTTACAACCTTAACATGGATTCGCGCTTCTACTTCTGCGAGTGGTTTGCCCTCGGTCTGCAATACGACTACAACAACATTCAGAAGGGCAAGGACAAGGCGCACGTCCACTTTGTCAGGCCGGCGCTTACCCTGCGCTATGTAATGAACAGAGATGCCTTGTTCTTCAACCTCGGCGTGGGCCTGTTCAACTATCAGGACAGGGTTTACAACATCAACAGCCGATACAACTATTACTCTAACAAGATTTCGAAAAACTATTGCGGAATTTCATTCACTCTGGGCTACGAATTCCCTATAACAGGCAATCTGTCGGGCAGCGTGCGAGCCGACATCCAAACCGCCAACTGGTTTGTGAACGATGATTTCCGTCTGTTCAACCCCGACAAGATTGGTTGCGACGACGATTACGAGTATTGCGACAAATACGACGACGGAATAAACCACAATCTGTTTAAGAACGACCTTACGTTCTGCAACTTCACCTTCAGCCTCGTGTTTGGCAAATAAAAAAAACGCATCGCCTCTTTCTTTGGCGATGCGTTTTTCTATGTCTGAATTTAATGGATGCTGAATAATCGGTTTCAACTATTCCTTCTGCCTTAGCATTATACACAAATGTGTTTCTATAATAAACGGTGGCATTTCTTTTTTCTTAAATACAGGCGATCTGTAGTATAATGCCGTTTTATCACAACGTGAAATCACTTCTTGACTTTTTATTGTATCAACTTGTAGTTTGAATTCTTCAAGCACACTATTCAAGGAATCCTTTAAACAAGTCTTTGCAAGTTCCCTGTCAATAATTGCATAACTCAGCAGAGCACCTTTGTTGTTCGATAATATTCTTGAAGATATATCACATGCAACAGAATCAAAAACTGTGGTAAAACAAGCGATGCAATATAATTTACTTATGTCAAATTCCGCCGATGCCTTTTTCAGACATTCCTTCATCTCTGACATTTGCTCTGAAAATGTTGGAACAAAATATTTTCCATCATTAAAAGCCTTCTTTTTGCCTGCAACCTCATCACTAATATCCACGAAATATGACGAATTTGCCAAGTTATCATTTATTTCCAACGAAACACCATACAAACTCGAAATTACATAAGAATATTTGGAGATGGAGTCGCCACGAACTTGATAAAAAACCTTACTGCGTCCTCCCCTAATTTCTTTTGATTCAATAACCATTACTGAATCTTTCCTTGTTTTTCCGCAGCTACAGCACGAAATTAAAACAAATAAAAATAATAAATACTTCATACTTTTTTAAGCCAATTAGTAACCACAGAATTATTCTGCATCTGTATCATATTTTGGATCCAAACTAATCTGCACATTTTGTTCCTTGCACATTATGTCGAAAGAATCTTTGGATAATGGTCCCCATATCTTATCATCAGCAAGCCTTATAATCCAATAGTCATGTAGCTTTTCATAATTACGATACCCTATCCGATGTGCAATTATGTAATCATCATCATGACTAAAGTTCGTAACTTTCCGATCAATAACTACAGTGTATGGTATATACTTGCCATCCGAAGTCCACCTTGATTTACTTGGAGACTTGGCAATGGTATACTCGCAATACACATATTTATCACTCAATTCAACAAAATCCCCATGGCAACTTACAAATAGAACCATGAAAAAGAGCAATACGATTTTTTTCATTTGACTACTAAGAATGTTTCAAACAGTATAAATCTTTGTTTTTGACAGTTGTTACCAATAGCGACAAAACGCTAAAACCAATATTCTGAACAAAAATAGACAAAATATTGCATAATCCAAAATCTTAACCAGACTTCTATCAACTCAAAAAAATAAAAAAAAATGATTTCTGATGTCACAAACATGTCATTGGCGTGTCATCACAATAGATAGGAATTAGATTCATAGATATGTAATTATTAGTGATTAGTTTTTTTATGATAGTTTTGCAACCTAAACCTTAATTTGTGCAACACTCTTGTTTATTTCGAAAAAAAGGAGTCCTCTAATGTTGGTCATTGGAGGACTCTTTATTTTTATTCAACAATGATATACAACTAATCAGTCTTGCGATTTATCGCTGCCCATCTTCTTGATAGACAGAGAAAGCCAAACGAAAGCCACAAAGAACAGCAATGCCATGAAATAGCACGAACTGTCGTTGTTCAGCTTGATGCCAGCCCACACCGCACCGCCGCAGCATATCAGGCTGAAGATTGCAGACGCAATCATGAAATACTTACTTATGTTGTACATATCAAGATGATTTTTTATTTGTTCAACTTCCAAGTAGCGCCGTCCTTCGAATCCTTAATCTCGAATCCGAGGGCTGCCAGATTGTCGCGGATGGCATCGCTTGTTGCCCAGTCCTTGTTAGCCTTTGCCTTGGCACGCTGCTCAAGAAGCATGTCAACAACCTTGCCGAAAGCCTCCTCGCGTGCGCTGTTGCCGCCCTCTTCCTTCTTCAGTCCGAGAATGTCGAACACGAATGTGTGGAACAACTGCTTCAATGCTTCGAGAACATCGGCTGTGATGGTTGCCTTCTTGTCAACGATTGTGTTGATTACGCGGCAGGCATCGAACAACAGACTGATGACGATTGGCGTGTTAAGGTCGTCGTTCATAGAGTCGTAGCACTTCTGGCGAAGCTCGTCAACATACTTCATCTCAACCGAGCCTGATGCCGACGGAACGATGCGGTCGAGAGCATCAAGACCCTCGAAGAGTCTCTGCATACCCTTCTCGGCAGCCTGAAGAGCATCGTTGCTGAAGTCTACGGTGCTGCGATACTGAGCCTGAAGGATGAAGAAACGGATAGTCATTGCCGAGTAAGGACGCTGCAACAACGGATGGTCGCCCGTGAAGAACTGGTCGAGCGTGATGAAGTTGTTGTAGCTCTTGCCCATCTTCTTTCCATCGATGGTAATCATATTGTTGTGCATCCAGTAGTGAACCATCTGGTCGCCCTGACTTGCAACGGCCTGCGCAATCTCGCACTCGTGGTGAGGGAAAATCAAGTCCATTCCACCGCCGTGAATATCGAAGTGGCTGCCCAGATACTTGCGTCCCATGGCAGTACACTCGCAATGCCAGCCCGGGAATCCGTCGCTCCAAGGACTTGGCCAGCGCATGATGTGCTCAGGCTGAGCGCACTTCCAAAGGGCGAAGTCGGCCTGATTGCGCTTCTCGCTCTGTCCGTCGAGCTCGCGGCTGTTGTCCTTCACATTCTCAAGGTCGCGACCCGAAAGGATACCGTACTTATGGTCTTTGTTGTACTTTGCAACATCGAAATATACAGAACCCTGGCTCTCGTAGGCATATCCGTTGTCCATAATCTCCTTAACGAGCTGAATCTGCTCAATGATATGGCCTGTTGCGTGAGGCTCGATGCTTGGCGGAAGTACATTCAGCTTAGCCATTGCCGCATTGAAACGGTTGGTGTAATACTGAGCCACCTCCATAGGCTCGAGCTGCTCAAGGCGAGCCTTCTTTGCAATCTTGTCCTCGCCCTCGTCGGCATCGTGCTCAAGATGACCTACATCGGTAATGTTGCGAACATAGCGAACCTTGTAGCCAATGTGCTGCAAGTAGCGAAAAAGAATATCGAATGTGATTGCAGGACGTGCGTGTCCCAGATGCGCGTCGCCATAAACCGTAGGGCCGCACACATACATTCCCACTCTTCCGGGAGTAAAGGGCTTGAAAAGCTCCTTTGTTCGGGTGAGCGTATTGTAAATCAAAAGATTCTGTTCCATATATTTTTGTTTTTATTTTTTGCTGTTAATAACACAATTCTTCATCGATAAGCTGAGGACATCGCTAAGTTCGAGCTCCTCGTCGCATCGTGCTTCGAGATTCGATATTTTCACGTCCTCAACCGGACTTTCGGGAATTCCGGTTGCCGCAATGAGTGTCTTGCACTTTTCAACCAGAATCTCGTTCATCGTAAAGTGGCGATATGCCGGAGTGAGCGGCACAATCGGACGGATTGGAAGTCGGTTTGCAAGTTCGCCCATATACATCGGCGAGCCGAGCATATCCCAACGGAAGGCGCGCTTTGGCGATATCATTCTGATGCGCTCGAAAGTCATGTTCTCGCCGCCACCGCCGCGGTTTCTTCGGGTTTTGAAATAGAAGCCGTTGAGCGGAGAATGGAACACGCAGTCGTGCATATACACGTTGCGAACCCATCCGGCTGTCTCGCTTCCGATGGTCATTCCGCCGGGGCCTCGCTGCGCAAGGCAATGTCTTATCACGATGTTTTCTGATGCCTTGTTCACTCTCAGTCCGTCCTCGGCACGACCCGACTTAATCGTAAAGCAGTCGTCGCCACAGGCAAGCGTAACGTATTCAATGAGCACATTCTTAGACGACTCTATGTCTATGCCATCGGTTCTTCCGCCATTACTGTCAACCGAGCAGCCACGGATTATAACGTTCTCGCAATAAACCGGAACGATGTTCCAGAAGATTGAATTCTCGAACGTAACGCCCTCGACAAGCACGTTCTTGCAGTTCATCGGAGCAAAGAACATCGGAAGAAAGATTGCATTCATGTTCTTCTCTTCCGTGCCGTTGAACGTAACCGTAGGATTGTCCTTCAGACTCTTCCCGTCGAAAACACGCTTCTCTACCGGGCTGTCGAGTCTGATGAAGTTCTCGATTACTATGCCGTCCATTCGCTGGGCGTAAATCTCGTTCTCCTTGCCCGGTCCAACGAGTCTGCCTTTTCCCGTGAGGGCTATATTCTTTGCGCCGTTGGCATAGATGAGCGAACCGAGCGAGTAAAGCTCAACGCCTTCGTTTCGGGTGAAGACGGCTGGCAGATAATCCTTTATCTTGTCGCTGAACTGGAGGACTGCTCCTTCTTGCAAATGCAGTTCAACGTTGTCTTTCAGAGTGATGCGGCCTGTGAGCCACGTTCCGGCTGGGATGACGACGCGTCCGCCGCCCTTGGCCGAGAGTTTGTCTATACATTTCTGTATCACCGCCGTGCAGAGCACGTTCTTCTTTGCTCCGCTCTTTGCGATGTTAACCGACCTTGACGGAAAGACAGGGCGGTCGATGCGAGGCATCTCGAAAGGAGCGCTTACCTCGGCTATCGTGTCGGGACAGACAAGTGCACCCACCTCGCTTGCCGAGGGAATGTGAACAGTTGTCTGTGCTGCCGCGTTTGTTGAAATTAAAAGGCAGCCCGCAAAGGCTGCCAGTAACTTTTTAATCATCATAAAATTAGCCCAAATACTTACGCAACATGTCAGCACCTGCCGTATCGCGCAACTTCTTCAACGACTTTTCTCTAATCTGACGCACGCGCTCTCGGGTCAGTCCAAGAGTGTCGGCAATCTCTTCGAGAGTCTTTTCGTTGCAGCCGATACCGAAACTCATCTTAAGCACCTGGATTTCACGAGGCTTCAGTTCTTTCAGAATCTGCTCAAGGTCTGTGCTGAGCGATTCAAGATCCATGCCGTTGTCTGCCGCAGGCGCATTGTCGTCTGAAAGCACTGAGATAAGACTGTTTTCTTCGCCGTCCTGGAAAGGTGCATCGAGCGATGCTCCACGACTTGACGCGCTTAGTGTCTCAGCAATCTTGCTTTCGTCTACATCGACAAGCCTTGCCAGTTCGTGCAGAGATGGCTGGCGCTCGTGTTCCTGAACAAAATCGGCAATTGTCTTGTTAATCTTGTTCAGAAGACCAACCTGATTAAGCGGAAGGCGCACAAGGCGAGACTGCTCTGCAAGAGCCTGCATAATGCTCTGACGAATCCACCACACGGCGTATGAAATGAACTTGAAACCGCGTGTCTCGTCAAATTTTTCGGCAGCCTTAATCAAGCCTACATTACCCTCGTTTACCAAGTCAGAAAGTGTCAGTTCACCGTTCTGATACTGCTTTGCCACAGACACGACAAAACGAAGGTTTGAGCGTACAAGCTTGTCCAACGCTTCCTTGTCGCCCGAATGAATTCGCTGTGCCAACTCAACTTCCTCATCTACTGTAAGAAGCGGTTCCTTGGCGATTTCAGACAGGTACTTGTCCAAAGCAGCACTGCTTCGGTTGGTGATACTTTTGTTAATCTTTAACTGATGCATATAACGATAGATTTTACAACCGCACTATATTACGGTTTTATAAAGACGAGCAAAAATAATGAAATATTATGTCATCAGCAAACTTTTTGATGTTTTTTCGATAAAAGGGATTTTTTTGACATCATTTGGTTAGAAATCCTAATCTGATAACAAAATTAGCACTATCTTTGCCAACATGATTGATCAAGCCACAGCCGATAAAATTATAAACACAGCCGACATTGTTGACGTTGTTTCCGAATTCGTAACGCTGCGAAGGTCGGGAGCAAACTACAAGGGCCTCTGCCCTTTTCACAACGAGAAGACGCCGTCGTTCATGGTGTCTCCGGCAAAGGGCGTGTGCAAGTGTTTCTCGTGCGGAAAAGGCGGAAACGTGGTTCATTTCCTGATGGAGCACGAGCAGTTCTCCTATCCCGAGGCTCTGCGATGGCTTGCCAAGAAATACAACATCGAGATTGAGGAGAAGGAACTCACAGCCGAGCAGAAGCAGGCGCAGAGCGAGCGCGAAAGTATGTTCATCGTAAACGAATGGGCGCGCGACTACTTCCACTCAAATCTCTACAACAGCGTCGACGGAATGGCCATCGGAATGGCTTACTTCAGGTCGCGCGGATTCAGAGACGACATCATAAAGAAGTTCCAACTCGGATTCAGCCTCAACTCGTTCGACGCGCTTACAAAAGAGGCTATCGCACACGGATTTGACAAGAAATTCCTTCTTGCCACAAGCATCTGCAAACAGAAGGACGACGGCTCGCTCTACGACACCTTCCGCGGACGCGTAATGTTTCCGTGGATTTCGGTGAGCGGAAAGGTTGTGGCCTTCGGCGGCCGTGTGCTCGATGCTGCAACAAAGGGCGTAAATCAGAAATACGTCAATTCGAGCGAATCGTCAATATACAGCAAGCGAAGGGAACTCTACGGCCTTTATCAGGCAAAGAAGGCAATAGCCAAGGAAAACCGCGTTTACATGGTCGAGGGCTACACCGATGTGATTTCGATGCACCAGTGCGGCATCGAGAACGTAGTGGCCAACTCAGGCACGGCTCTGTCTATGGATCAGGTGCGTCTTCTGCACAGATTTACATCTAACATCACGCTTCTCTACGACGGCGATGATGCCGGAATCCATGCCACCCAGCGAGGAACTGACATGCTTCTGGCCGAGGGAATGAACGTAAAAATCCTTCTTCTGCCAAAGGATGAAGACCCCGACAGCTTCGCGCGCAAGCATAACGCAACGGAGTTCAAGGAATACATAGAGAATAATCAGACTGATTTCATCGTATTCATTACCAACCACTTGCTGCAATCGGCCGGCAACGACCCGATAAAGCGCGCCAACGTAATAAACGACATTGTAAAAAGCATCTCGGTAATTCCCGAAGGAGTTACCCGAAGCATCTACATAACCGAATGTGCCCAGCTCCTGAAAATCAGCGAGATGGTGCTCGTAGATGCCGTAAACAAAGCCCGAATCCAAAACAAGCAGCAGACTGAGAAGCAGGCAGCCGCCGAGAAGGCTCGCAAGCAGCGCGAAGAAAACGGAAATGCGGCGGTTTCGGGCGAGCCGATGCCAGTTCCGCCAGAGGTGTTGGAGACACAGGCTGTAGAGGCGCAAGAGCAGGGTGCGCCTCAGCTAATCACGCCACAGAACGCGGAGATTGCCGATTTCATAAACAGCAAGACCAACAACAGCACCGAGACAAAAGAAAGGATGCTGGCAACCTGCATAGTAAGATACGGAGAAAAAAATGTCTATGTGGATGTAGACGAGGAAGGAAACGAAAAGCCGATTTCAGTAATAGAATACATCGCCGAAGAATTCAAGCGCGACAATCTGAGTTTTACAAATCCTAAATACAAGCAGATTCTCGACGAAGGAATACAGCACCTCGGCGACGAGGGCTTCACGGCTAAAAAATTCTTCGGGTTTCACCCGAACCAAGAAATAAGCATACTTGCAGCCGATTTGCAAAGCGACCGCTATCAGCTAAGCAAGTATCACTCTAAGGGTCAGAAGATTCTGAACGATGAAGAAATCTTGTTCGACATCGTTCCGCACATCATCAACGACCTGAAGAACGACTTCATAACAAGAAAGATGGACGACATAAAAACGCAGATGAAAATTGCCACCATCAACAACGACAGCAATCTCGTGTTCGAACTTATGAAGCAGTTCCAGAATCTGTCAAAAATACAGAATCTGCTCGCCAAGGAACTTGGCGACAGAACTGTAAAATACTGCTTATAATTCGTTTTTAGAACCGCGAATCAGGTTGAGAAACTCCTCGCGAGTCTTTGCCTGATTAAACGCGCCAGTAAAGTCGCTCGTAGTGGTTATCGAGTTCTGCTTCTCCACGCCGCGCATCTGCATGCACATGTGCTTAGCCTCAACAACAACCATCACGCCAAGCGGATTGAGGGCATTCTGTATGCACTCCTTAATCTGAAGAGTCATACGCTCCTGCACCTGAAGGCGATGCGAGAATACATCAACCACGCGCGCAATCTTGCTCAGTCCGGTAATGTATCCGTTTGGAATGTAAGCCACATGAACCTTTCCGTAGAAAGGCAGGATGTGATGCTCGCACATTGAGTAGAAATTGATGTCCTTTACAATTACCATCTGACTGTACTCTTCCTTAAACTTAGCAGAGTTCAGAATATCCTCAGGGTTCATTGTGTAGCCGCGCGTAAGCGTGTCCATGGCTTTGGCAACGCGCATAGGAGTTTTTACAAGACCTTCACGCTCGGCATCCTCGCCAAGAAGCGTAAGAATCTTCTTGTAGTGATATGCCAACTCCTCTAACTTGTCGTCTGTCATAATGATAATACGATTTGATCCTTAACAATTGAAATTCCCGTAAGTGCGCCCGTCTCGCGCATCTGCTGAAGCACGTCGTTGGCTTCCTCGTATGTCTTGAAGTCGCCCGCGCGGCATATCCATCTCGGCGATGCAAAATGCGTGTACACGTTCAGCTCGGGAAACATTCTTTTTACCTTTTCGGCAACAGCATAGGCATTGGCTCTGGCGTTTCGTGAGTTTCCACCCGAATAGACCTGAATGCGGTAGCCCGATGTCTTCAGTTTCTTGCCGTCGGGCGTTGCCTCGAGTCCGTTCTCTGCCGTCTGTGCCGACGTCGTTTCCGAAGCGGCCGAAGGGCACACGGTGCTCGTGCCGTTTACAAGAGCCTCGATATCCTTGCTCTGGTTAACGGTTACAACTCCGCTGTTCACCTCCTTCTTTTCAAGATGGTTTATGAACGAGTTCTGCGCAAACGCGCAAGTGGATAATACTAATAAAACAGCCGACAAAATAAGTCTCATACCTAATACTGTTAAAAGTGCTACAAGCGCGGGCGCATAGCCGCGAGCCTGTAACACTTATTTTTCATAAATTCAGTTATTACTTCTTCCAAGCATCAATGATACCCTTGAAATCAGCAGCCTTCAAAGAAGCACCACCAATCAAGCCGCCATCGATATCTGGCTTAGCAAACAGCTCAGGAGCATTTGAAGCCTTGCAAGAACCACCGTAAAGGATTGAGATGTTCTCTGCAACTTCCTTGCCATACTTGTCAGCGATTACTGAACGGATGTAAGCGTGGATTTCCTCAGCCTGATCTGAAGTAGCAGTCTTACCTGTACCGATAGCCCAGATTGGCTCGTAAGCGATGATAATCTTTGAGAAATCCTCAGCAGAAAGATTGAATACTGAGCCCTCGAGCTCTGCCTTTACTACCTCGTTCTGCTTGTTAGCCTCGCGCTCTGCCAAGCTCTCGCCGATGCAGAAGATAACCTTCAAGCCGTTAGCCTGTGCAAGAAGCACCTTCTCCTTCAAAATCTCTGGAGTCTCATGATAATACTCACGACGCTCTGAGTGACCAAGGATTACATACTGTGCACCTGTTGACTTAACCATCTCGGCAGAAACCTCGCCAGTGTAAGCACCTGATGCCTTGTCTGCACAGTTCTCAGCACCAAGACCGATTACGTTCTGGTCAAGAACCTGAGCAACTGATGCCAAGTGAATGAATGGAGTGCAGATTACTACATCGCAATTTGGCTTGTCAGCAGCCAAGATTGTGTTCAACTCCTTTGCCAACTCTACGCCTTCCTGAAGATTCTTATTCATCTTCCAGTTTCCAGCAACAATTTTGTGTCTCATTTTTTCTACTTTTTTATTAAAAGGTTAGATAAATTCTTTAAATAATTCCTGCGTTTGCGACGGCGGTACACAAGCATTGCGAGCCATCCCATTCGGTCGAGAACGGTAAGCACCAGCAGCGGAATCAGATACCACGCAAACATCCACATAGTCTTTTCGTAGAATCCGTGCTTGTGAATCTTGCCAATCGGCAGTTTGTCGAGCGGAGCGGTAAGCTCGTACTCGTCGGGCAAGCTAACGCTCGACCATTTGTTTATAATAGTTCCGTTCTTCAGGAGCATGAGTCCCGGATTTGAACGAATCATTGTTTGCAGCGTTGTGGCGTCGGTATTGCAGAACTGATATGCCGCGCCGGTCTCATCTACCCACTTGTCTATGGCACTGCCCGTTGATGAAGTAAGGCAGAAAAAGCGATAGCCGTACTTCTGGCTGTAGTCGTACAGTTCGTTAATCAAGTCGATTGAACTGTCGCTTGCCTTCTCCAGATATGGAGCTATCAGCAGGAACGTGTATCCTTCGTAAGAAAGGACATCTTCCGTAATGTCATCGCCATCAGCCAATGTTGATATCGAGAAGTTCTGAATCTTTGGCTCGAAACCCGGCTTTATCAGCACCGACTTGCTGTCGATGAACTTCCATGTGCTGTCGGGATAGTTCTCGAGCGTGAATTCCTCAACCTTTCCGTTCTTCTCGAGGAAGAATGTCGTTTCGTATTCTGCCCTCGGAGCACCTTCGGGAATCTCCATGTCCTTGGCAATATTCACTCCTACCTTGTACGGTCTGAAATCGTATATCGGCAAGTATCTCAGGCTATATATCGATGTTACCAGAATATACACGATCGAGAACAGCGAAACGAGCCATTGTGTGCTCTCGGTAAGGAATCTCAACATCCTCAGCGACCATCTGTAAAGAGAAATCGCACACACCAGCAAGACTAAATTTTTGTAGAATGTCTGCCAGTTTGTCAGTTTAACGGCATCGCCAAAGCATCCGCAGTCCTCAACAGGGTCGGCTATAGCCAGATAGAGCGTCAGCGGCGTCATCACGAGCATGAAAAGCAGCAGCAGCACAGTCGCAAACTTCCGTCGGATGCCGAACAGGAAGTATATGCCCAGCACAAACTCGAACATCGCAAGGCCGATAGCTCCGAACAGCAGCAGCATGTCGGGAATCGTATTCTCCATTCCAACCACCGCAAGATAGTCCTGAAACTTAATCTGAGTACCTACGGGGTCGACAGCCTTTACGAAGCCCGAAAACAGGAACACCGCGGCACACAAGAACCTGCAGATGTTAACCCACCAGTTTAGAAGTATGTTGTTAATCTGTGACTTCACAGAAACCGAGCTTTATCAGACAGAAGACAGAATAGTTTATCATGTCCATGTAGTTTGCATCAATGCCCTCCGAAACGATGGTCATGCCGTCGTTGCCCTCAATCTGCTTTGTACGATAGATTTTCATCAGAATAAGGTCGAGACACGATGAGCATCTCATTGAGCGCCAAGCCTCGTCGTAGTCGTGATTCTTCCTAATCATCAGTTCGAGAGCCTGCTTTGAGTATTTGTCGTAATACTCCATCGCCTTGTCGAACGAGAGGTCGTCGGTATCGGCAAAGCCAAGTTCGAGCTGTATAAGGCCGATGATGCTATAGTTTACGATGCCAATGAATTCAGGAATCTTTCCCTCATCGACAAGCGCCTCGCCTTTTATTTCTATGCTGCGGATACGGTTAGCCTTTATGAATATCTGGTCCGTCACCGACGACGGACGCATGATGCGCCATGCCGCACCATAATCTTTCAGCTTTTTCGAGAAGAGGTCGCGGCACTTGGCCATCACCTCAACAAATTCTTTCTGAGTATCCCCCATTTGCATTTTTTATTTATCCGTGCAAAGTTAAAAAAAAGAGTCTATAGTAAAAACTCCTATAGACTCTTTTCTTCATATTTTTGTCTTTTAATATCGAATTATCTGACCTAAACGCAACTTTGAGTTTCTGGCAATACGATTTTGCTTACACAACTTTGCAATTGTAGTGCCGTGCATAGATGCAATTTTCGACAGAGTATCGCCCGACTTTACCTTGTGAACTCTAACCGAGCGCTTTGGCTTTTCGGCAACAGCCTCCTCTTCGGTCTCGTTTGCCATGTCGTTGGCAGCATTCAGTTCGTCAATTCCTACAGATGCAAGAGCCGATGCCTTACGACGGTGGTCGCGTGCCGATGCCTTGTGATAAACAAAGAAGTCGCCGGTTACATCCTGATTCTCGAAATCGAACAAAAGCTTTGGATTGATGGCCTCACCCAGCAGGCGAGTCTCGAAATGCAGATGCGAACCTGTTGAACGACCGGTATTTCCTCCCAGTCCGATTACGTCTCCAGCCTTGACCTCCTGATCTGGTGCGACCAGTTGTTTGGACAAGTGGCCATACACGGTCTCCAGTCCGTTTGGATGACGAATTACGATAAACTTACCGTAGCCTCTTCTCTCGTAGCGTACAACTCGCACCTTGCCGTCGAAGGCTGCGCGGATTGTGTCGCCAATGTAAACTTTCACGTCAAGACCTTTGTGAGTTCTTCCCCAACGAGGACCGAACTGCGATGTTATCTGTCGGCTTGTTGTCGGCATACAAAAACCGCGGAGGTCAATCTTGAAACTATCTGGCATCTGAACATCGCCATAAGCATGTACATACTGAGTGTTCCAATTCGGATAGATTGAATAACCATCATACTGTCCCTTCTCGGCGTTAATCAGGTTCTGTAATGCAACTGAATCAACGGCACGCATCTTACGGTCGATCGGTGCCTGACGTGCAATAAGATCTTGGCCAAATGTAACGACACTTGACAAAGCAAACATTGAAAAAGCTAGGATTCTAAATTTCTTGCTAAATTTCATTCTACTTAGTTAATTGTCTCGATATAAAATTCCACTTACCTTTTTTTGGATTCGTGCAAATATACGGTTTTTATGCAACACAGCAAAATCTATTTAACAAAATTTAGCCTATTTGCCTGATATTTAACATTTCAGCATGTTCTACAACATGAATTACAACAAATCTGGGAGTTTAAACAGTTTTGTACCGTTACTTCCCTTAATTAAGATAGTGCAACCCGTTGGTTTACATTTACTTATATTTTTTGTAACTTCTTCTATATCGGCAAATGTGCGATACTTGTGGCCGACTTTCGCAAACTCACTTCCGACCAACCAGACGTCTTTCAGATTCATGGTCGACACGAAATTGACAATTTTTTCATGCTCTTCTACGCTTGCATCGCCAAGTTCCTTCATGTCGCCAATGATGAGCATTTTGTTCTCGGCATTCATCAGTTTGAAGTTCTCGAGAGCTGCCATCATGCTCGTCGGATTTGCATTGTAGGCATCTACGATTAGAGTGTTGTCGGCAGTCTTTACAAGTTGTGAGCGGTTATTCGTAGGAACATAGTTCTCGAGAGCCGCGTTGATGTTTCCGGCAGAAACGCCGAACTCACGACCAACGGCAACAGCCGAGAGAGCATTGTCGATATTGTAAGAGCCAATCAGATGAGTTGTTACGTTGTTCCACTCCGAATCGCCCTCGCGCCATCTGAAGCTCAGGAACGGAGAACAATCCAGCAACTCGCCCACGATTCCTGTGCCATCGGTCTTGCCATATTCGATATGTTCAAGTCCCGAAGCAATCTTGACAAGATGCTCGTTGTCTCGGTTTATGAAAATCTTTCCGTTCTTGGTGCGAAGATAGTCGTACAGCTCGCCTTTTGTGCGAATAACGCCCTCGAACGAGCCGAAGCCTTCGAGATGCGCCTTGCCCACGTTCGTAATCAGACCGTAGTCGGCATCCACGATCTCGGCAAGCGTCTTAATCTCGCCAGGATGGTTTGCGCCAGTCTCAACAACGGCAATCTGATGCTCGGATGTGAGACGGAGCAATGTTTTCGGCACGCCGATATGATTGTTCAAGTTGCCCTGAGTGAAGAGCACGTTATATTCTGTTGACAGAACGGCAGAGACGAGTTCCTTTGTTGTTGTCTTGCCGTTTGTTCCGGTAATCTCGATGACTGGGATTGAGAACTGCTCGCGATGATAGTGCGCCAGTTGCTGAAGAGTCTTCAGACAGTCGTCTACAAGAATGTATCTGGCATCGTCGGCTTTGGCATATTCAGCCTCATCCACAACGGCATAGGCGCAGCCTTTTTCAAGCGCGGCCGACGCAAAGGCGTTTCCGTTGAAGGTCTCGCCCTTCAGAGCCAAGAAAATTGAGTTTTCGGGACAATCGCGCGTATCGGTAGTGATTGTCTGATGCTTTACAAACAGTTTATGTAATTCAGCAATATCCATTTATACATTATATTTTATTCCGATAAAACTTCGATTAAGAGGCGGTCGAGCTCGTCTGACGTTATGTCGAGCGACAACGAGCCTTGACGGGCAACGGTTATGCCACCGGTCTCCTCGCTCACAACAATCGACATGGCATCGCTCACCTGAGTAATTCCGAGCGCGGCACGATGTCTGAGTCCGAGCCAGTTTGGAATATCCTGGTCGTGCGCAACGGGCAGAAGGCATCCGGCAGCACGGATTTTCGTTCCGCTGATAATCATTGCGCCATCGTGCAACGGACTGTTCTTGAAGAAAATATTCTCGATAAGCCGCTCGCTTACAAGAGCATCAATCTCCTCGCCAGTGTTTACAATGTCGCCAAGTTGCATATGCTTCTCAATGATTATCAGCGCGCCCACTTTCTGACGGCTCATCGACTGGCACGCCCTGACAATAGGCGTAACGATGGAAAGCTCGGACTGAGCATCCTTCCTCCGTCCAAGGAAGAGGCGGAAAAGCGAGTAAGCCTTGCGCTGCGTTCCGATGGTCTGGAGAAAGCGTCTGATTTCATCCTGAAAGATGACGATGAGGGCAAGAACGCCCACGCTAACGAGTTTGTCGAGGATTGCGCCGAGGAGTTTCATCTCTAACAGACGCGACACCACGAACCACAGTATTATGAAAAACAGAATTCCAAGGAAAGCATTCATAGAGCCGCTCGCCTTCATGAGGCGGTACACATAGTACAGCATCATGGCAACAAGCAGGATGTCTATCGCATCCTTAAGATGGAACTCTATAATACTCAAAAGAATCATTTAGCCAATAGTTTTTGTATAAGGTTTACGACTTCAACGCACGTTGCAACATCGTGTACTCGCAAGATGTTTGCACCTTTCAGCAGAGAAATTGTATTAAGGACGGATGTTCCGTTAAGCGCTTCGTCGGCGGTAATGCCGAGAGCCTTGTATATCATGCTCTTGCGCGATATGCCAACAAGAAGCGGAAGTCCGAATTCGAGCAGTTCTTCCTGATGGTTCATCAGCTCGTAGTTGTGTTCAACGGTCTTGCCGAATCCGTAGCCGGGGTCGAGGATTATGTCCTTTACGCCAAGATCGCGCAGCCGCTGCACCTTTTCGGAGAAGTACATGAAGACTTCCTTCACCACGTCATCGTAATGCGGATTCTGCTGCATATTCTGCGGAGTACCCTGCATGTGCATCAATATATAAGGTGTGCCGAGTTTTGCAACCGTGGCGAACATATCCTTGTCGAGCATTCCGCCCGAAATGTCGTTTACTATTCCGACGCCGTATTCTTCTACGCACATTTTTGCAACATCGGCTCTGAATGTATCGACCGAGACGATGGCGTCTGGCGCAACTCGCCGTATGACAGACAGACCTTTGCGAAGCCGTTCCATCTCCTCGGAAGGAGAAACATCGTCGGCATTCGGTCTTGACGAATATGCTCCGATATCGATTATCGATGCGCCTTCGCCGATTATCTGCCTTACTCTGGATTCGATTTCATCTTCGGTCTGCTTTCGGCTGCCCGAATAGAACGAATCGGGAGTTACGTTCAGGATTCCCATCACCTGAGGCTCGGACAAATCGAGCAACCTGCCGTTTATATTCAGAGAATATTGCACTAGTCCTTTCATATCTTTCTGTTGATTTTATTTCTGTTTCAGGTTCTTACACATATATCTTACCGGATACCACACAGAGGCATAGCCTACTGCGAGCACGGTGACGAACACAACAAGCACGTCGAGAAAATGCACGCTTACGGGATAGGCATCAACCACAAAGTTTCCGCCTTCGTCGCCAAGCCTAAGCAAGCCGAATGTCTGCTGTGCGTAGCAGAGAATCAGTCCGATTATGAGTCCCGCCACGGCTCCGAAGGTTGAAATCATTCTGCCTTCGAGCATGAAAATCTTGGCAATCTGACTGTCTGATGCTCCGAGATTGCGGAGCGTCTGCGTATCCTTCTCCTTGTCGAGGATGAGCATCGACAGAGAACCGATTATGTTAAAGCAAGCAATAACCAAGATGAACGTGAGGAAAACGTACGAGATGAGTTTCTCAACCTTCATAATCTTGAAGACATCTTCCTGCTGTTCGTATCGGTCTTTTACAACAAACTTGTCGCCTATCGCCTGCTGGACTTTTTCTTTTGCCTTTTCAACATCAACGCCATCGGCAACCTTCAGTTCGAGCGAACTGAGTTCGTCCTCGCGGTCGAACAGTTTCTTTGCAAAGCGCAGCGAAGCTATGACGTAGTGCGAGTCGTACCGCTGCTGATGCACCTGAAACAAAACGCCCGGCGAATACAACTCGTCCTGATTGAAACTCTCCTCGGGATGAAGCATGTCAACTTTCTCGCCCTTGGTTGGAGCATAAACCTGCACAGGCTCGTCGAAACGGACGTTTGTGCCAAGGTTTGCAGCAACACCAAGTCCGAGAATTCCATAGTTGAGCACATCTGCCTGAAGTTCGAAACATCCGTTGCCGTAGAGTGTCTCGTTGAACGATGTCAGACGCTGGAAACTCTCGTCAACGCCCTTAATCACAACCATCTGCTGGCGGTCGCGATATCTGAGCAGCGCCTGATCTTCGAGGCACGGGGTGCAGACCACAATTTCAGGAATCTGCCTAACCTTGTCGATTGCAAGTTCTGATTCCTTGAAGTTTTTTCCTTTTACAGCAGTAATCTTCAGTTCTGGGTCGAACGACGTGAAAAACGACGCCACCATGTCGTGAAAGCCGTTAAACACCGAGAGCGTACATATCAGCGCCACCGTTGCCAGTGTTACGCCGCAAACCGATATGCCCGAAATAATGTTTATGGCATGATGCGACTTCTTTGAAAAGAGATAACGGACTGCTATATAAAAAGGAAATCTCACTTCTTCAAAAGTTTATCAATATTTTCGATGTAGTCGAGAGAATCGTCTACGAAGAACTTCAGTTCTGGAATGATACGAAGCTGATGACGTACACGGCCGCCAAGTTCGAATCGGATTGACTTTACATTGTCGTTGATATTCTTAACAATCTCCTCGTTTCTGTCTGAAGGGAAAACGCTGAGGTAAGCACGGCACACGCTCATGTCAGGGCTTATTCTGACTGCGCTTACCGAAACAAGCACGCCACGCATCGCTGATGTCTGCTTTTGGAATATATCGCTCAGCTCTTTCTGTATAAGCCGGGCAATTTTGTTTTGTCTTGTAGTTTCCATAAATCTATTTCTTTCTAATTATTGTTAATCCGTCGCGCAGAGGCAGAATAACCTTCTCAACGCGGTCGTCGTGCGCAACCAAGTCGTTGAACTCTCTTATTCCAACCGTCTGGGCATCCTTGTCGTAAGCCGGATCGGCAACATGTCCGTCCCACAAAGTGTTGTCGGCAAGCATATATCCTCCGGCAGACATGTGCTGCATAACCATATTATAATAATCAACATACTTGCGCTTATCTCCGTCTATAAAGGCAAGATCGAACATCACGTCCATCTCTGGAAGATGTTCGAGCGCATCACCAATTCTGAAGTCAATCTTGTCGGCATACTGCGATTTTTCGAACCAAGGACGGGTAAAGTCCTCCTGCTCGTCGTTTATCTCGAAGGTGTAGATTTTTCCGCCTTCCTCGAGCCCCTCGGCCATGCAAAGAGCCGAGTATCCGCTGTAAGTTCCAATCTCCAGAATATTTTTAGGACGAACCATCCGGACGAACATCTTCAGAAGCCTTCCTTGCAGATGTCCCGAAGCCATGCGCGGTCTGAGCAACTGCGTATGAGTGGCTCTGTACAGACGATGGAGGTACTCGCCCTCCTCGTCTATATGTTCAAGAATATATTCGTCCAGTTGGTCCGTCTCAACCATAGTTCATTCCTTATAGAAAATTACAGATAGCGGTTCTGGTTTGGCAAAGCGTAGTCTTCTGCATTGTCGAGCACGTCCTTAACCTGATTGATTTCAAGGAACGATGTGCTTGTGTGCAACTTACCGCCGCTCAAGTATGCCACATAGTCGTTTGGAGTAAGAACACCGTCGCGGAGCAGCTTGCGCAAACCTGCGAAGTAGTATTCCTGACCGTTCTCTCTTTCTGGCAAGAAGATAGCCTCAACGCCGTATGAAAGAGCCAACTGGCGCATTGTCTTCTCCTTGTAGCAGATAGCCAAAACGTTTACAGGTCCGCGGAAAGACGAAATGTATCTTGCTGTTCTACCGGTAAAGCTGTCGGTAATGATAGCCTTGATGTTCATCTTTACGGTAGCCTTTACAGCCTGCTTTGAAAGGAACTCTGTAGGATCGCAGTTCTCAGAAAGCGGAATACGGATGTCGTACTGAGTCTGACGGTCCTTCTCTGCCTGACAAGCCACCTTGGTCATTGTTCTGATAGCCTCGAGAGGATACTTTCCGTAAGCAGTCTCGCCGCTAAGCATCAAGGCTGATGTGCGGAAATATACTGCATTTGCGATATCTGTAACCTCTGTACGGGTTGGACGCGGATTCTTAATCATGCTGTGAAGCATCTGAGTTGCAACGATAACTGGCTTGTGAGCCAAGATAGCCTTGCGGATGAGCTGACGCTGGATTCCCGGAATCTTCTCCTGAGCCACCTCGATGCCAAGGTCGCCACGGGCAACCATGATACCGTCGGCAACGGCAAGAATCTCGTCGATATTGTCCACACCTTCCTGATTCTCAATCTTGGCAATGATGCGGATGTCGCTGTGATGAGCATCAAGAATCTCCTTTATGTCAAGAATATCCTGCTTGTTGCGAACGAATGAATGAGCGATGAAATCGATATCCTTCTCGATTGCAAACAGAATATTGTTACGGTCTTTCTCAGTAAGTGAAGGAAGGTTGATGCGCACGCCCGGAACGTTTACGCTCTTGCGGCTGCCAAGTCCAGCCTCGTTCTGAACCTCGCAAAGAAGGCTGTCGGCCGTCTTCTCAAGAACCTTCAACTCCAAGTCGCCATCGTCGATAAGGATAAGGCTGCCAACCTTCAGGTCGTTCACGAAGTTTGGATATGAAACCGAGATGACTTCCTTTGTACTCAGCTGGTCAGGGTTGCCAACGATGGTAACCTTGTCGCCGATGTTGTACATAATATCTTCGTTGCCCTCGGCAAGCTTTGTTGTTCTTACCTCAGGACCCTTTGTATCAATAAGTATGGCAATGCGGTTGCTAACTTCGCGTACATTGTCAATAACCTTTGTTAATCCCTCTCGAGTGGCATGTGCCGTGTTCATACGAACAACGTTCATACCTGCCTCAAACAAATCTTTAATAAATTCTACCTCACATCTCTCGTCAGAGATCGAAGCTACAATCTTTGTCTGCTTTAACATCATAAGCCGTAATTTTTTACTCGTTTATTACTATGGGTGGTTGGTTTTATTGTATGTGTCAGTGTTTCAAGTGTTCTTTAAGAGCCTCAACTGCAAGACGGTAAGAATCGAGTCCGAAGCCGCAGATTACGCCAAGGCAGGCGCATGATATGAACGACTTGTGTCTGAATTCCTCGCGCTTGTGCACGTTTGATATATGCACCTCGATGGTTGGGGCTGTAACTGCTCTGAGAGCATCCTGAAGAGCTACAGATGTATGGGTGTATGCACCGGCATTAAGCACGATTCCGTCATAGTCGAAGCCAACTTCGTGAATCTTGTTTATCATCTCGCCCTCGACATTACTCTGATAGTAATGAAACTCGATGTCGGGATATCTCTCGCACAAGGTTTTGTAGTAATCTTCGAATGATGTGGCGCCATAAATCCCCGGCTCGCGTTTGCCTAACAGGTTGATATTGGGGCCGTTTATAATCTGTATTCTCATCTTTTTACACAATTTTCTGCAAAATTACACAAAAGTTCGAACATTTCGGCTCTTAGATGCAAAAATAATCATATCATTTGCAACTATTGTCCGAAGATGCTTACGGCATGTCATGACAACATGGAAAAAATCAAGGAACATAAAAGAACACAATGTGCTATCTGATTATAACGCGACCTTTCTTTGAATCTTCACGAAGCATCTTTTCTTCAAGACTCTGTTGCTCTGCCAGCCACTCTTTTAGCAAGACTTTAGATTTTGTCCTAATACTTATGATTCCGTCCTTGCGTGGCGCCAACAAATTATAAACGACTTTATTTTCTTCTGTATCTTTTATTACATCAACACTTTCTATGTCATTAACATCTATCTTGTCCAAATCATCTAACGAAACTTCCACCAACAAAATAAATGGAATAATGTGCCAATGCCAACGAATCCTAGTTTCTGTTCTTCTGAGCATTAGTATTTAGTAAAAAGAATATGCCTGCGGCGAAAAGCATTAAACGTTTCATTGTATAAGTTTTAAGAAAAAAAGAATGCGAACTCCGAAGAATTCGCACTCTTATAGTTTGTCATAAAAAAATTATGCTTTCTTGATGAAATCGACAATCCATGCGCCGACTTCCTTAGTGCCGTACTTAGCACCGCCCTCAACCTGAATCTCAGGAGTGCGGACGTTCTGATCGAGAGACGCATCGACAGCCTTGCGGATAAGCGCGCCCTCTTCCTTGAGGTCGAAATACTCGTACAACATGGCAACAGAAAGAATCTGAGCCAATGGATTTGCGATGTTCAAGCCCTTGCCCTGTGGCCATGAGCCGTGGATTGGCTCGAACACAGGAGTTGACGAACCTGTTGATGCAGAAGGAAGCAATCCCATTGAGCCTGTGATGCATGAGCCCTCGTCTGTAAGGATGTCGCCGAATGTATTCTCAGTAACCATTACGTCGAAGAACTTTGGCTCCTGAATCATACGCATTGCCGCGTTGTCAACATACATGAAGTCTGTTGTTACATCAGGATACTGAGGAGCGAGTTCCTGCGCAACCTTGCGCCACAAACGGCTTGATGCAAGAACGTTTGCCTTGTCGACAACTGTAAGGTGCTTTCTGCGCTGGCGAGCGTACTGATAGCCAACCTTCAGGATTCGTTCAACCTCTGGACGGCTGTAATAGTTTGTATCGAGAGCATCCTCAACACCATCGGCATTTACTGATGGCTCCTGCTTCTTTCCGAAGTACATACCGCCGGTAAGCTCGCGGATGCAGATGAAATCGGCACCGCGTACAATCTCGTCCTTAAGCGGTGATTTGTGAACCAAGCAGTCGAATGTTGTTACAGGACGGATGTTTGCAAACAAACCGAGTTTCTTGCGCATTGCAAGCAAGCCCTGCTCTGGACGCACCTTTGCTGTTGGGTTGTTGTCGAACTTAGGGTCGCCAACGCTTGCAAAAAGAACGGCATCAGCCTCTTCGCACACTTTGAATGTCTCTTCAGGGAAAGGGTCGCCCACCTCGTCGATAGCGTGAGCACCGCAAAGAGCCTCCTTGTACGAAACCTTGTGTCCGAACTTCTCGGCAACGGCCGACATTACAGCCACGCCCTGCTCCATAATCTCTGGACCGATACCATCACCGGCCAATACAGCAATCTTTAATTCCATTGTGTCTATATTTTTTATCGTTACTTTTTATCTTTGTCTTCAAGAAGATTGAGCATCTTTATCGTTGCCTTGATAGCCGCCTCTGTCTGGTCGGCATCAAGACCGCGCGTCTTGAACTCCTTGCCCTCGAACGTCCAGCCGATGGTTGTCTGCACAAAGGCATCGGTTCGTCCGCCCGGCGGAATGTTTACCTGATAGTTGGTGAGCCAAGGGAACTTGCGCTCGAGCTTGTTTTTGTAGATGTGGCGCACGGCACGGACAAAGGCGTCGAACTGACCGTCGCCGCTCGCATTCTCCTCATATGTCTCACCGTTTATCTCGAGTTTTACGCTTGCCATCGGCTTCAGGCCGTAGGCGGTTGTAACAACATAGCTGAGTAGCTTGATGTTCTCGTCTGGGGCATCATGCTTCAGCACATCGTTTACAATGTACGGAAGATCGTCTTGCGTAACCTGCTGTTTCTTGTCGCCAAGCTCTATGATTCGCTGTGTAACCTTGCGTGTCTGCTCTGGCGTGAGTTCCATTCCTAGTTCCTCAAGATTCTTCAGGATGTTTGCCTTTCCGCTACTCTTGCCGAGCGCATACTCGCGCTTTCTGCCAAATCGCTCGGGAAGAAGGTCGTTGCAATAAAGATTGTCCTTGTTGTCGCCATCGGCATGAACGCCTGCCACCTGCGTAAACACGCTCTCGCCCACAATCGGCTTGTTTGGCGGAATGATGATGCCCGAATAGCTCTCAACCAGTCGGCTTGCCTCGTTCAGCTTGCTCTCGTCGATGCTCGTCTCGGCATTAAAATGGTCTTTCAGTATAGCCTGAACGCTTGCCAGAGGAGCATTTCCGGCGCGCTCGCCAAGTCCATTGACGGCGGTGTGGATTCCCTTGCATCCGCTCAGCACGGCAGACAGCACGTTCGAGATTGCAAGGTCGTAATCGTTGTGCGCATGAAAATCGAAATGCAAGTCGGGATAGCGTTTCACCATCTTTCGCATGTATTCAAGGCACGAAAGCGGATTGAGCACTCCGAGCGTGTCGGGAAGCATATATCGCTTAATGCCCGAATCTTTCAGAGCATCAACAATCTGGAAAACGTATTCTGGAGAGTCCTTCATGCCGTTGCTCCAGTCTTCGAGATACACGTTTACCGAGATGCCGAGTTTCTTTGCATACTCGAGCGAGTTCCGGATGTCGGCAAGATGCTCTTCGGGAGTTTTCTTCAGCTGCTGGGTGCAATGTCTGAGCGAGCCTTTGCACAGCAGATTGATGCACTTGCATCCAACCTCGTTAATCCAGTCGAGCGACGTTGTTCCGTCAACAAAGCCAAGCACCTCAACGCGGTCAATCATCCCAGCCTTGTCCGCCCACTGGCAGATGCGCTTAACCGCCTCTTTCTCGCCCGACGAGACGCGGGCCGAGGCCACCTCAATGCGATCAACCTTAAGGTCGTTAAGCAGAGTTCGGGCTATGATAAGTTTTTCGTGGGGCACGAAAGACACTCCGCTGGTCTGTTCGCCATCGCGGAGTGTCGTGTCCATTATCTCAATGCGTACTTGTCTCTGTTTCTCCATAAACTAATTAAGCATTCTTCAGCTCCCAAGCCTCAATCTTGTCCTTGTTTTCAAGAAGGAAGTCGATATCGTCGAGGGCATTCATCAGGCAATACTTCTTGTAAGCGTTGATGTCGAATTTCTCGCTCTTGCCTGTCGAAAGGTTTGTTACAGTCTGGTTAGGCACATCTACCTTTACCTCAGCCTTCGGATTTGCCTTTACCGTTGCGAAGAGTTCTGTCTGGAACTCCTTGCTTACAATTACAGGAAGAACGAAGCAGTTGAGAAGGTTGTTGCGGTGGATATCGGCAAAAGATGAAGATATAACCACACGAACTCCGTAGCCGGCAATAGCCCATGCTGCATGCTCGCGCGAACTTCCCGAGCCCCAGTTCTGGCCGCCGATGATGATTTCATGAACGCCCTCGCGAGGTGCCTCGCTGAAGTCTGGCTGATTCAAAACGAAGTCGGCAACCGGCTTGTCGTTCGCATCGTAGCGCAAATCGTGCATGAAGGCATCGCCAAAGAACTTAGGGTCGCGTGTAGTCGATGCCAGATAGCGTGCCGGGATTATAAGGTCTGTATTACAATTGTCTATCTCGATTGGAATACAAGTTGACTGTATGATATTGAATTTTGCTTTCATCTTTAATTAAAGTTTTCTTGGATCGGTGATTACTCCTGTTATTGCACTCGCAGCTGCCACAAGTGGTGAGCAAAGAACGGTTCTTGCGCCCGGTCCCTGACGACCAACAAAGTTACGGTTGCTTGTAGAGATTGACAACTTGCCTGCAGGAACCTTGTCTGGGTTCATGGCAAGACATGATGAACATGATGGAAGACGCAGTTCAAAGCCAGCCTCCTCAAGAATCTTGTCGATGCCCTCTTCTACAATCTGCTTGCGAACGAGCCATGAGCCCGGAACAAGCCATGCAACAACATTGTCGGCTTTCTTCTTGCCCTTAACGATGCTTGCAAATGCGCGGAAATCCTCGATACGGCCGTTTGTACATGCACCAAGGAATACATAGTCAACAGGATGGCCTTCGAGTTTCTCACCCGGATTGAACTGCATATACTCAAGCTGACTCAAGAATCCTGCTCTTTCAGCCTCCGGAATGCTCTCGAGAGTAGGAATGTTGCCGTCGATGGCAATACCTGCGCCCGGATTTGTTCCGTAAGTAATGCGTGGAGCGATGTCTGCTGCATTGTAAGTAACTTCTTTGTCGAATACAGCGTTGTCTTCGCTCTTCAACTTCTTCCATTCCTCAACGGCCTTGTCCCAAGCCTCGCCCTTTGGAGCGTACTCTCTGCCCTTGAGATATGCGAACGTCGTCTCGTCTGGAGCAATGATACCAGCACGGCTACCCATCTCGATAGAAAGGTTTGACAAAGTGAGACGACCTTCCATTGACATGTTGCGAATTACCGAACCGGCATACTCAACAACATAGCCGGTTGCACCAGATGTTGTCATCTGAGCCATGATATAAAGAGCAACATCCTTGGCAGTAACGCCCGGCTGCAACTCGCCCTCAATGTTAATGCGCATTGTCTTTGGCTTAGACTGAAGGATTGTCTGGCTTGCAAGAACCTCGGCAACCTCGCTTGTACCGATACCCATAGCAAGAGCACCAACAGCTCCGTGAGTTGAAGTGTGAGAGTCGCCGCAGACAATAGTCATGCCCGGTAGAGAAAGTCCCTTCTCTGGACCTACAACATGAATGATACCGTTATCCTTCGTTCCCATTGTAAAGTGTGTGATGCCGAACTCCTCGCAGTTCTTCTTCAGAGTCTCAACCTGCTTACGGCCGATAGGGTCGTTTATCACCTCCTGCTGGTCAGAAGGCGTGTTATGGTCAGGCATTGCGTAAATGTGGTCTGGGCGGAAAACCTTAATGCCCTTGTCGCGCAATGTATCGAATGCCTGTGGAGTTGTAACCTCATGACAGTACAGTCTGTCAATGTAAAGCTGTGTAGGGCCGTCCTCAACAGTCTGCACTACATGCTTGTCCCAAATCTTGTCAAATAAAGTATTAGCCATTATTTCGTTGTTTATTTTATTCTCTTGTATTATTTTCTGAATTTGTTGATACAGTCGATGTATGCCTCGACAGATGCCGTAACGATATCGGTGTTTGCGCCGAATCCGTAGTACATCATGCCGTCATATTCAACCTGCATGTGAACCTTGCCCACATCGTCGCTGCCCTTGTTTATCGCTTGAATGGTGAATTCCTTCAGAACCATTTCTCTCTTAATGATATTCTTCAGAGCCTTGATTGCTGCATCAACCGGACCGTTTCCTGTTGCAGCCGCCTCGAACTTCTCGCCAGCGATGTCAAGACCGATGCTTGCAACCGGGCGAGTTCCCATTCCGCTTGTAACTTGCAGGAAGTCGAGCTTGATGCTGTGCGACATTGCCCTGTCGGCACCAGCCAGCATCAGGATGTCGTCGTCGTTCACCTCTTTCTTCTTGTCGGCAAGCTTCAGGAACTCCTGATATGTCCTGTCGAGTTTCTCGCCGTCGAGCTCAACGCCAAGAACAGAAAGACGATGCTTCAGAGCGGCTCTACCGCTGCGGGCAGTAAGAACGATTGCGTTGTCGTTGATGCCAACGTCCTTCGGATCCATAATCTCGTAAGTCTTGGCATTTTTCAGCACGCCGTCCTGATGAATGCCCGAAGAATGTGCAAACGCATTCTTTCCAACAATCGCCTTGTTTGCCTGAACAGGCATGTTCATCAAGCTCGAAACCATTCGGCTTGTCTGATATATCTTTGTAGTGTTGATGTTTGTCTCCAATCCGAGGTCTGGATGTGTCTTGAAAATCATAGCAACCTCCTCCAAAGAAGTGTTACCTGCGCGCTCGCCAATTCCGTTGATTGTTACCTCAACTTGACGGGCGCCGTTCAGCGCGCCTGCCACGGTGTTGGCTGTTGCCATTCCCAAATCGTTGTGGCAATGAGTCGAAAGTATTGCTTTTCCCGAAGACAATCCGTCAACATGCTCCATCAGATACTTTATCTTGTTTCCGTACTCGAACGGAATTCGGAATCCTGTCGTATCCGGGATATTCACCACGGTTGCTCCCGCCTTAACTACCGCCTCGACTACGCGAGCCAGATATTCGTTGTCGGTACGGCCGGCATCCTCGGCATAGAACTCTACGTCTTCAACGAATCTCTTTGCATACTTAACGGCAGCAACGGCACGCTCTATAATCTCCTCGGGAGTTGAGTTGAACTTGTACTTTATATGAGACTCAGAAGTTCCGATACCCGTGTGTATTCTCTTGCGCTTTGCATACTTCAGGGCATCGGCAGCAACCTCAATATCCTTCTCTACGGCACGTGTAAGTGCGCAGATTGTAGGCCATGTAACAGCCTTTGATATTTCTATAACCGAATTGAAGTCGCCCGGACTCGAAATTGGGAATCCAGCCTCAATAACATCTACGCCCAAAGCCTCAAGTTGCTTTGCGACCTGTATTTTTTCAACAGTGTTAAGCTGACATCCCGGCACCTGCTCGCCATCGCGCAAAGTGGTATCAAAAATAAATAATCTGTCGCTCATATGAATTAAGTTTTACAAAACGTTTTCAACCAGAAGAATCATTCACCAAAAAAGCCTTTCGCACAACGGAAGTGAGAAAGGCTTTCTATCGGTTTTACTACCACTATTATGCACAATACTCACTTCCACCAGCGTTTGCCAGAAGAATAATATTGCTTAGCAAAATAATATGTAGTGCATGATTATTCATTATTTTCTTTTTTTCAGATGCAAAGATACGCTTTTCAGACGAACAAACAAAATAAAACTATAAGTTTTTTGTTTAAAAATCTTACAAATTATAATTTTACAACATATAAGTGCTTAAAAATTATTGTCTTTTGTCATTTTTATGCTTTCCTAATTCCATTCCGAGTCTGAATTCAAGTTGATCGGCCTTGCCAAGATGTGCCTTGACATGATATCCGGCATACAATCCGCCAGCCTTTGGAATTCTGTATCTTACGCCCAAAAACTCGTAATAGAACTGCTCGTACTTGTGTTCCCAATATCCAGTCTGATGCTGAAGATAGAAGCCCAGTGCCACATTAACCGAAAGATTCTTGTAAGATGCCTCGTGCTTTGCCGACAAGCCAACATACCACGGAGATGTCTCCATACCCTCTACTCCTGTAGCGCGGTCTATGTCGTTAATCTTGTTGTTGCACGGTGCATACGAGCAATCAACGCCCAAGCCAACAGCATACCTAAATGTATACTTGTACATCAAATCTACTGATACGTTATAAGTTGGATATATCGAAAAGTTCGAGTAGTTTCTCTCTTCTGGCTTTTTTGCCTCCTGATGCTCATACGCGCTTATCAGGCTCTTCAATCCGATGCCAAACGACACATCAGGATAGAAATATGGTTTCCAACTGTCGTAATTCGGCTTTGAACATTGTCTGCCTCGCTCGTAATCGTCGCAATAATATCGGGCTTTCATGCCGAGTCCAAACATATTCGCGCCTTTGTTCGGTCTGTCCGTTCCGCCGTTCGAAAGATGATTCAATTGCGGTCCTACGCCTATTTCAAACCTGTCAATACGATAGTTGAAATATGCGGCAAAACCAACAAACACGCTGTAACGCGAGCCGATGAGCGTATTGTCGATATTGTTCTTTGGATTATACGAATGTGAATTGTATGCTATTCCGTTTTCAAGAACATAGTCGGCACTAAAATTGCCACATTCCCAAAAGCGGCGGCGAAAGGCTATGGTAAACGAGAGGGCATTTCCCATCTTCGACTGATAGTCGGCCTTGTTCTCCGCGTTGAGCATTCTTACCTTGTGTGCATCAACAAAGCCGATGCCTGCACTCAACGTCGGATAGTTGTAGGCATAATCCGACCATGAAGTGTCTCGTACCGAAGTTCTGTATCCCAACGACAGAAAATAGCTGTTCTGCTTATTCGCATGCAGAAATTGCTTAACCTCATCGTCGAACTTCAGTATCGTTCCGGCATTCATGCCAGCCTCTATAAAATAAGTCTTTTTGTTGTTTCTTAAACTATCGTTATCCGCAAAAACATCTCCACCTCCAATTAAAAGAATAACCGTTAAAACAAATAGTAATGTTGATTTTTTTCTCATGAGACTTATTTCCATTGATATCCTACTTTTTTCTTTCCCCAATAGCTGTCGGCTTTTAACTTTAAGAATTCAATATCTGGCAGACTGCCGTCCTCTTTTCTGTCCAACGTCAGTTCATACGCCTCAAGGCCTACGAAGTCCTTGTCCGTCAAATCAGGACCGTCTGACAAGAACGTATTGTTCTTGAATGTTGAAAGAGTTGAATCGACCTCGCTAATAAGCGGCCGCGGAACTCTTGGACGATAAGAGATGTTATTCTCGAATACATGTCCATATCCATTCACATCAACAGGCTCTTCTACCGACTTTCTGTTAGGCATCGGGAAGTTATAAGGATTGTAATACGCCGTATTGTTTATGAATTTCAGTCCGCCAAGATGATGGTTCGAATAGAATCCTCTGTTTCTGTTGAAATATGCGATGCAGTTCTTTATCGTATGCATAGGTATAACTGCCGGATTTCTGGTCTTTTGGCGCATGCCATAGCCTCCGCACTTGAATCCAGAGCCGTCGCCCTTCTTGTTGAAAGACGCAGGTGCATAACCGTTGAAAAAAGCCCAGCAATTCTCAATCAGAACAGGAGCCTTGCAGTTTATCAAATCAAAGCCGTCGTCGCTATTGTGCCATGCCCTGCAACCTCTGAATACATTTCCAACGCTACTCTCGGTCTGAACATGCGCTCCAAAACCATCGACGTTGCCGCCTGTTCCGTTCTCGCCAACCTTATCATAGTTGTTGTAGGCATCACAATTCAGAATCAGATTATTTGAGCCCTGAACAATGTAGACACCAATAGCCATTCCGTCGTGCATCGATACGTTGTTTATGAGATTATTGCTTCCCTTAACAATCCTGAAGCACTCCGACTGAGTGTGCCCGGTCATTGTTACTTGCACGCGCACGACCTCGATATTATGAATTTCGATATAGCTTCCGTCTAGCCAAAAGGCAGCCACACGCTGTCCGTCAGGTCTTAGATTGAAGAAATCAAGAACAGGACGCTCGCCATCAACAATCTCGCCCTTGTAGACGATATGCTTATCGGGGGTTCCACTCTTCTTCATATGAAACGCAATGGCATACGGACTGATTGTATCAGTGATCTGAGAATTGTCGTACTTGTAATGCCCAGCCTTTATATGAACCACGTCGCCCGGTTCTGCCAACGACTGAGCCTTGCTGATTGTGTACACAGGGCTAGATGCAGATCCGTTGTTTGTATCACTGCCTGTCGGCGACATGTACAAATCCTTACCAATAGAAGCCTGACTGATAGCAAGGCAAACAATAAAGGTAAATAGTTTTATAAGGTTACCCTTGGTTAGCATTTTAAAGGATATTAGAAAAGAGCTTATTTGCTCGTTTGCAAATTTATATAAATTTACGAACCCAACAAATTGTTTTAAGGAAAAATAGATAAAGGCGAAAGATTAGTATAAACACACGCGTTTACAACAGAAATAACACGTTTTTATCAGCAAATTTCCCATCTCCAAAGATTCATCTATTACTCCCCGCTTTTCTTATATAAAAATCGAGATTTTTCAGATTGATTTATACAAACAAAAAAGTCCTCCGCAAGCGTTTGCCTGCGGAGGACTTCCTGAAAAAAACGGCGGCTACCTACTCTCCCACATTGTATCGCAGTACCATCGGCGTGAGTGAGCTTAACTTCTCTGTTCGGAATGGGAAGAGGTGGAACC
>JAFZWM010000007.1 GCA_017617315.1 Bacteroidaceae bacterium | reverse complement strand
GACGTACCTTGGACGTACCTTGGACGTACCTTGGACGTACGAACAATTTCTGACGAAATTGTTCGTTACGACTCCTAAGCTGCCAATCGTGAATTGTCTCAGAAATTTCAACTTTCTCTAATTATGAAAGCAATTTTGAATTATGAATTCTGAATTATTCACTGTCAATTGTCAACTGTCCATTGTCAATTGCATTGTATCAATATACGCTTCGTCGAACCTACCTCCTTGCTACCCTTCTTGCTATCTCCTTGCTACCCCCTAGCTATCCCCTACCTAAAAAGGAGATTTTTTGCCATTTTCTGCATAATGATTCGCTTTGCGTCTGCATATTTTTACAGACTGCGGTTTTCAGAATAACAAAACAGAAAACGTCTTTCCTTTAAGTCAGGTTCAAAATACAGAAAAACGTTTTCTTGTTCAGGACCAGCGTATCATTCATTAAGCATTGGCATAACTGTGCATTCCGCCAAGCACATAATTTACTCCGAAGTATGTCATCAGAATGGTGAGGAATGCCAGGAGCATGTACCAATGGAAGAACTTCGGATTGCGAAGGACTCTGATGCTGTCGCTATGAAAGCCCACGCTATAAACCATGAAGGTAATGAGCGCCCAAACCTCCTTTGGGTCCCATGCCCAATAACGTCCCCACGACACGTTTGCCCACACCGCACCGAGGAAGATTCCGATGCCAAGGAAGAAACATGCCGGATACATCATAACCTTGCTGAGCACGGTGAGCTGCTCTACCTGCTCCTCGTTTCCGCCACGCATCAGGCAAAGAGCCAGAATTGCGTTGAACATAATGAAAGCAAAGAGCGCGTAGCTCATCATAATCATCGAGACATGACTGCTGAGCCACGGCGACACAAGCACCGGCATCAGCGGAGTTATCTGCGGATTCATCTGCCCAAGATAGCTGACGAGCAGAGTGAAGCCAGAAAGCAGAAAGCCGAAAGGCAGAACGAAGATGAAACGGCGATAGAGAGCGCACGAGATAAGCAGAACGCACAGAGCCACAAACTGCATGGTCTCGAATCCGTTGCTAAGCGGTATTCTGCCGCCGATATACCATCTCAGAACATATCCCAAAAGATGAAAAGCCGTTGATGCAAACAGAATTGCAGAGAAAGCAATAACCGCAAAACGCATTTTCTGCCTTTTCTTCAGTCCGCAGTAAAGCAGATAGAAGAACGCCAAAAATCCCATCGTGAGGTTTAGCATGAACAGAATCTTGGTAAACGGCACACGGTTATAGAACAATTCGGCATCTATTTTCGAGTCGGAAAGCGGAGCAACGCTACCGTCCTTCGGGAGTGGTTTTACAAGCGTTCCGTTGTTAAGCATCAGGATGAGGGCGACTTTCTCGTCGAGTTCCTGAAGTTGCTTGAAACTCTTGCTATGCTTGTCGGTAATCTTTGCGTACAAGGCATTAAGTTTATATTCCTTGCCATCGAACAAATCTTGCATACACAGATATTTGTCCTTTGCGCCAAGTTCCTTTCGCAAGGCGGCATCCTTAACGTAAATCATCTTCACATTTGACCAATCCTCGGGATAAAGCATAGTGCTTACGACGATTTGCTCGGCACTCAAGCCCTTGAACGACGATTTTCCGGTTATCTTCTGAACGAAATCGATGGCGAGAGTGTTAAACGGCACTACCCTGTCGTTATAAACCACCTGACGGCGCGCCATCTCATCGGCTTGCGCTCGTTTTACGGTTCGCGGAGCAAAGGCCGAAGCATTGGCAACGACTAGCATTAGCAAGAGCGAAAGAAATCCTCTCTTCAATGCCGGATTCTTCAGCAGTTTGCGGAATCCACAGTTTTTCGACAGAAGGACAAGAATCATAGATAAGCCCAAAAGCAGATATCCGGCATAGGTTATGCCCGTTCCGTAAGGGTCGTAATTAACTGACAGCCATGAGCCTTGCATATCTTCATCGAACGATGACTGATAGAAACGATAGCCATCTTTTGCAAAAATATTGTTCATCGAGATGCGAGCCTTCTCACCATCCACCGAAACATAGCTGATATAGTCGGACGGCGCTTCGGTGCCCTGATAGCACTCAACAACAAAACTATCGAGCTGCATCTTGAACGGCAGACGCATCATCGTGCCGCGTTCGGGAATGATATAGGCATCTGCCGGCATCTCCTTGCGAATGTGCAGCATGCCTTTGTTGCTCGTCAAAAACGTGGCGAGCGCGCCGGCAAGAATCACCACGAACGAGGCATGCAGCAACGCAACAGGAACTCTCCGCCACATTCCTCTGATAACGAGAAACGACACAGAACAAACCGCAAGAGCTGCCCACAATGCACAAAACCAAGCCGTATGATAGATATTTTCTGTAACAAAACGTGTGCCATAGCTGTTCTCGACAAACGTAGCAACCGCAAGGACAACGACTATGGCACAGTACAGAAAGACTATTGCTTTCTTAATCATAATTTTAATATGGTTTGAAAGAATTGTTTGTCAGATGTTTTGCGCCCATGCACTCCATCTCGATGAGCCAGCCCGGACGGCACACCGGCGCAAGAGTAACGACTTTCGGAGTTGAAGGGAATCGCTCGTCGAACATACGCTTTACGACGGCATAGTCAGCCATATCGCGCAGATAGACAATCATTTGTCCCAAATCGTCGAATGTGCAGTCGGCCTCTTTCAGAAGAGCATCGACATTCTCCCACATTCTCTCAACCTGCTTTACGATGTTGCCGACGTGAACCACTTCGCCCTTGTTGTTTATGCTCGCCGTTCCGGAGATGAAAACGTGGCGACGGTCGGCATAATCGACATAAGTTCCGCGTTCGAAAGCAACGCCGTACTCGTATGTAGGATTAAGATGAGTTGGTGCATAAAGGAAGTTAATCTGCCCTTTTTCCAAGCCCGAAACAGCGTAGTGGTCGAGCTCTACAAGCACTTTGTGGTTGGCATGGCGGCCGCCGATGCCCGTGCTGCTGATGTAGTGCGTTTCAGAAGTCAGATTTTGCGTCTTGAAGACCTCGTTGCGCGCCTTTACCACGCCTCCGTAGTTGTTGTCGATGTCGTGAACGAAGAACCATGTTCTGATGCAATCATCAGCCAGAGAGCAGCCAAGCTTCTGCAACTGAGCAACATAATCGGTAAGCAAAGTGCGAGTTTGTTCTTCAGAATCCCTGCCTTCGGAATAGTTGTATCCGCTCCACAGATGACTGAAATCGCCGTGCTTTGCCACGAACATTCCGCTGCCCACAGATTCAACCTCGACATCGGTCTGAAGATAAGCCCACAGAGCGACTTTCGTTCCGTTTAGAGGCGGCTGCTCAACGACCGAAACGGCACACTCGGACTGCTTTTCGGCAATATCGAAAAGCGCATCGGTCTGCGTTGCCGAATCGCTCAAGAAATAGCGTTTAAACACGGGTTTCGCCCCGAATTCAGAAACGACACAGGCAAAAGCATCGGACACCGCACTCGCCTGCTCAACGAACGTCAGCATCGGGTTTTCCACATGAATCATCACATGATACTCATTCACACTGTTTTCAACTTCAAACTTAGAAATTTCTACAGATATATTTTTTCCTTGTTGCATCTAATTATATTCCTTTTCTTTTGTTTCAACTATTTTTTTGCGCCCTCGTTTATCCAGTCGGCAATGAGTGCGCGGGTGGTTGTGCTGAGCACCTCGCCCGAGTGGTTGTAGTGCCATTCAGAAGTGAAATCGTTGTCTGCCACAACGCGATAGAATACCGATGCTTCGGCATTTCCGGGCTCAACTCTCTTCATCGAAGGCATTCGGCTCGACTGAACGCCCTTTCCGTCGTCGCCCACCAGATACTGGTAGCTTTTTCCTTCGGTAAGATAAAGTCCGCGAGCCGCCGTTGTGCTTGCTCCGTGGCAGTTTGCACACGTTTTCGAGAACACTTCGTTCTGAATGGCGTTGAACATTCCGACATCGATTGTTCCGACATCAGCAGTGGTCTTCTCCTCGTTTCCCGAATTCTGAATCTTGAAGAATGATGCCGCTTTCAGACGGATTCGGTCTACGGCACAGATTTCAATCGTCTCAATATCAGATTCAATGTTCGTCAGTTGGCAGTCGATGTTTCCGTCGGCATCGGGCACTATAATTCGCTGAACGCTCGAATATTCGGCACCGCCAGAAAATCCGGCGAGCACAATCTTGTAGTTATCGGGCCACGAATCGCATCCTATCAACTTGCCGGTAACTCTTACCGTGCGTCCCTCGGAAGACGAATATGTCTTCGACTTTATGTCGCCGTCGTCGCACGAAGCAAAGGCAGCCGCCAGCAAAACCGACACAAAAATAAAACTTATTTTTTTCATTAACGAATGTTTAAGTTTAGAATGTGTACTGAAGCATAACTTTTGCCGAATGAACGGCAAGACCGAGGTCGTCGTTGTCGCGGTCTAGCTGAGTGTCGTGACCCGTGCGGCCGGTGTACTGATACATTGCCTGAAGTTTCAGACCTGTGCCGCGGAAAAAGTAATTAACGCCCACCGCCGGCATGTTTATCGAGCCGTTGGCATCAAGTCCGTTGCGGTTCATAAAATCGTAGCGCAGAGCGAGCTGAGTGCACGGGCTGACAAAATATCCGCCCTGAACATATCCGCCAATGTAGTCGAAACCTTCGTCAATCTTCTGTCTTTCGGTAAATCCGACGTGCATATAATAGAATTCTCCGCCCAGATAAAGACGCTTTTTCAGCATCGCAAACTCAAGTCCGGCACGGAAATCGTTTGTACTCTCGCTTTCGCTCTCGACGTTGAGCGATGTCGATGCTGCAATCATGTATTTGTCCTCGTTCAATCGGTTTGGATTGCCCTGTGTTGCAGGCATCACGCCCTTTGGCATCAGGCTGATTCGGCCGGCATAGAGCAGAGACGGAATGTGCCAATCGTCGCTGAAAGTCTTTGTTGCCGTGTTTACCGAAGCACCCGTTCCGTTGAATACTCCGACTTCGTAGCCGAATTTTCCGCCCACAAGTCCGTGGATTTCTGCACCAAGGTCAAAGCCCGTCCCGATGTTTGGAGTAACGGCATTGAGCGAGTGCGGCAAGATGACCGAAGCCGTGAGCGATGTAGGAAGACTCGGCATCAGCGTCTCGCCAAGCGTTGTGAGATAAGCGTGCGAGAATGGAGTCTTGAACTTTCCAACACGGACGCAGAGTTCGTCCTTTGCCTTGACATCGAACCATGCCTGCTGCAAGATTCCGCTTCCGCTGCCGGCTGCATTTACCGAAAGATTGTAAGTAACCTTTCCGTACACTTTTCCGGTGAAACCGAGAACCGCGTAAGGCACGGCAAAGCCCGAATTTGCCACATTATCCTGATTGTAAGCCTTGTCGAGGCCTTCGTCGTCGTAATAGTTGAATGCCGCACTTGTCTGCACAAGCATGTACGGCTTGAAAGTAAATGCTCCGTCTTTCGATGCTATCTGAAAGCCTTCGCGCTCGCCAATCGAAACGATTCCGTTTTCTGTATCCTCTTCGTGTTGCGCTGCGGCAGTAAGCGTCATCGAAGCCATCAGCGCAATGGTAAATATTTTCTTCATTGTCTATTCTATTTATTTTACTGATTTTAAAGCGATTCCAAGAATGCGATGAGTGCCGAGCGATTGCTCTTGCTCATATTCTTGAAGATGTTTTTAGAGGCCTCGCCCTCGCCTCCGTGCCACAGAATTGCCTCCTGAAGGCTGCGTGCGCGACCGTCGTGCAAGAAGTAAGTGTGGGCATTAACCTTCTCCTGAAGTCCGATTCCCCACAGCGGAGTTGTGCGCCATTCGTTACCGCGCGCCAGACCGCTCACATAGTTGTCGTTCAAGCCCACGCCCATAATTTCCGAGCCCATGTCGTGCAGCAGATAGTCAGAATAAGGATGAATCGTCTGTCCGCCAAGCCAAGGAAGTTCCGTTCCGTTCAGGAGCGTTGCGCCGCGAGGCTTTGTGTGAAGCGTTGTAACGTGGCACAGATGGCACTTTGCCTGATAGAACATCTTCTCGCCCATCGCAATGTATTCGCGTTCTGAAATCTGCTTGCCATCATAATCCACCATCTTCGTCTTGCTTCCAAGGCGGCGAGCCGGAACGCCGAGTCCGTGCAGATAGTAATCAACATTTTCCATATCCTCGGTAGAGACATCGAGCCTGTCGTATGCCAAGCCCATCATCGAGCCTTCCTGCATCTGAAGCTGACCTTCACAAATCTTCTCCGGATAGCGTGAATTTGTTGCGCCCATATCGCTCGAAAATCCCAGTTCGACGGTCAAATCGGCATGCTGAGCCTTGTTTCCGCTCAGTCCGAGCTGACGTTTTCCGCGCTCGGTTATGTAATTGCATCTGCCACTGATTCCGTATTCAGGATAGTTGCTCTTTTGCGCCAGAGCCTCAATCTCATTAGGGTCGAGAGCCATCATCTGCCCCATTCCAACGTGGCGCAGCGGAATTCTTACCGAGCAGAACAGTTCGTCGGGATTTATAGGGTCATTGGTGTTGCCGTAGTTGGCATACCAGTCGGTTATTGTGTACTCCGGATAGCAAAGCTGATAAGGCTCGCCGTCGGGAAATTTGAAATCCTGATAATGCCAACGGCACTGAAGTTTTCCTTCGGCTTGGACTCCGTAGATGCTTTGGTCGTGAATAACGCGGCCGTAATTCTGGAAGAATGCGCCGTTCTTGCGGGTAACGTACACAAGCATAGACGAGAATCCGTATTCGCCCGAGCCATAGACCGGCGTTCCGTCGTCGTCCGTGCCAACCTGAGTCCACAGGGCAGGCTTTGTCCTTCCTGCATTGCGATGGCACGAGCCGCATGAATATCCGGCATAAACCGGGCCGAGTCCCTGGCTCTGCGTCATAAGGTCGTCGTAGAGTCCATCGCCCTTGATAAACCGCCGCTGATTGTCTGGAATGTTCGAAACCCAGTCGGCATCGGTGTCGTAGGCATAGCTCGAATTAACAAAAACCGTTGATGTTCCGGCACTTAGTGCATAGCCGTCGGGAATGTCCATATCCATAACATTCATGCTATCGTCCTCACAGGACGATAGCATGGCTAACAATATTATGGAAGAAATTAAAATCTTCTTGTTTTTCATCTTTTATTTTGTGGAACGAGCTACTCCATTCTTAAACAACAGGAACTCAAGTGTATGGAAACCTCTCACATTCTGTGCTGCGCCGATAGTCTCGCCAGCCTCGCCTTCTTCAGTAAACTCACCTTCCCATTCGAGTGCCGAGAAGTCGCCGTTCTTCAGAATGTTTCCGATGGCATCCTGGTCGAGTGGCCATGAATCCATGTTTGGATCGAGACCAAGTTCGGCAACCGGACCGAAGAGGAATGCCTCTGATGTTTCCCAAGGCTCGCGGGCAGCCTGCCAAGCAGATGCGGCCTTCTTGAAGTTGTCGTCGGTTCTGCTCGAATTAAGAGTTACGACTGCATCGCGAAGCGCTGTTGTCTTCTTTACCAAATCAGAATATGTTGTAAGAACAACATTGTCAACATAGTTTTCTACGATAAGCTTCAAATCGGCATCAGCACCTTCGAGGTTTGAGAAGTAAGGCAGAAGCTTGTTTGTGAGGTCCGCATTAAGAGTTGCGCAAGCGTCCATTGCCTCTACAACGCTCTTGTTGCCGATGTGGCTGCGGAATGGAGCAACCATCGAGCTAACCTTTGTAATGGCGTTGCTGATGTCGTTCTTGATTGTTGTGTAGAGAGCCTCGTCATTCTTCTTCAGGTATGAAGCGATAGAATTTGCAGCCTCTGCACTTGTGCGCGAACCGTTGAACGCGTTGCGGATTGAATACAAGTTGTTTGTATAGTCGTCGATTGAGTGGAAACTGTACCATGACTCAACGGCATAAACAGCCTCGGTGTACTTGCCTTTCTCCCAGAGGTCGCGTGGCTCGCCGATTTTTGCAGTTCCAACCTCGTTCGAGATATCTGCACAGCCGTTGATAATCTCGGCAAGACAGTCGTTGTACGACTTGTACGAGCCCTTGGCATTCTTAAAATCATCGGCATAACCGTTAACCCAGGCGTCCTGAAGTTCGGTTGCATCCTTTACCAGAAGATTTGCAACGGCAACGGTATATTTGTGCCAGTTGTCCTCGTTGCCTGCGTATGCAGTTTCGTCGATTGAAATCTCTACATCGGCAGTGCCTTCAGGAAGTGTGTTCTCATCCTTATCATCACCAGAGCATGAAGTCATGCCCAATCCAAGGGCAACAAGCCCCATCAGAAGAAATTTGTTTTTCATTGATTTTTAATATTTAAATTGTGTTGATTTTCCGTTTATTTAGATGCCAGCCAGCCCGTCCACGCCACGGCCACGGCAAACTCGTTTTCTGAATTGTAAGCTCCGCCGCCAATCTTACGAGCCGTATAATCAGCCTTTAGCACAATCTGCGGAATTGGCTTCCAGTTTACGCCGGCAGTCCACATCGATGTCTTCAGACGGGCATCGGCAACGAGCGGCGCAACCACATCCTCCTGCGAGTTGTAATATTCATATCTCACAAAAGGAAATATCACCGGACATTTATCGTTTCCAACTATGCCTTTGACATTCACACCAACCTCACCAGCATAGCTTACGGCCTTGTGCGCTATCGGAGCTGTTCGGCTGTAAGGTGATGCACTCGACAGTTTTCCGTTCTTCGAACTCAGTTTTACGCTGTTCGAGATGTTTCCCCACAAGAAATTGCATCGTGCCGTAACATATCTGTTTACAAGCTGAGCGTCGGCGCTGAAAATCCTGACCGGAACAACGAAATTGTAAGTCTGCTGCTTGTCCGAGTTTCCTGCGGCATCCTTGCAATAGTAGAACGAGCCGCCAACAGTCAGCCCCGGAATTCCGACGTAATCCAATCGGGCAACGCATGCCGGATTCGTAAAATTGTCTTCCTCAAAGATGCCCTGACTTGCACCGCCAGCCCATTTGTTTCGGTCGAATCCGTTGGCATTCAGTCCCTCAACAATCTGAAGCTGATAGTCGAACGAGCCGTAGCCGCGTCCAATCTCGCCGAAGAACTCGATTCCTGTTTCGTGCCATGTGTTTGGAATTATTGTCGTCTCACCCTCGGGACGGGTTGTTCCGAAGAAGAAAATCGGCTCATGGCTCTTATTGTTGCGTCCCACAGGCAGAACCATGTGTCCCACACGAACATTGAACATCGGGTGAATCTTGCGGGTTATGTGAAACTGCTCTATTGCCACCTCGCCGCCTTTTTCAACCTCCGTTTCGTACTCGCCGTTCTCCGTATTCTCTATCTCGTAGGCAATTCCCGTGCCGCCCGATTCAAACTCAATCTCAGCACCAAGAATCCACTTCGAATTAAACTTGTAGTCGCCGGCAATGACAAATCGCGGAATGCTTATCGAACCTCTGTTCTTCTTTGCAGAACCTTCGCTGCTGCCATAGAAGCGATTATTTCCGTAATCCTTCCACGCCGCACGCATCTCGCCATATCCGCCAATGCGATATTTCGAATATCCGTCTTCACTTTCTCCGTTTTCCTGAGCATAGGCCGGCATCGTTGCCATAGCCGCAGCCATGCCGAATGCTCCCAAGAATTTCTTTAAACTCTCCATAATTCAACTTGATTTTTCGAGTGCAAAAGTAGGATGTTGAAGAACATAAAACAATCACTAAAATTAGTGAAACGAGTTTCTGCCCTCACTAACTTTAGTGATTTCAATCATAAAATCGTGCACGTTTCCGAAACACACGGATTGGAGGTCGCAAATTATGCAAACATTTTTTTGAAGATACGAAAAAATATATTATTTTTGCCAAAGATTACGTTTTGGTTAAATAAACACAAAAATAATATAATGAATCTATACGTTCGTTTTTTTGATCAGGAAGTCGTAGTGCCTAATGTAGAGGCAGCTCTCGAATTTCTTGAAAGCATACCTGAAGTAAGCTTAAAGAATGTGCAGAAAAAGCAGCTTATCGACTTTGTAGAAGGTCCTAAAAGCTATCCTTGCAGAATAAAGTTAAAAGGTCAAGTATATTTTCTTGTCATAAAGACAGAAGTCTCAACGCTCGAGGAGTTCAAGAAGAATGCCAATTCAAACTCAAGCGCATCAAACGCTCCAAAGGCAATGGCTCCTATCCCCGACGGCGACACTTCGGTAAACCTTAGTGCATCAGATTTTCCTTACAGCGACCTTATCTCTACCGGTCCGAAACTTATTCCGAGCCGCGTAGACATTCTGATGGAGGAGAATCCGGGATGGTACGAGTGCAAACTGATATTCAAGCGCGCCATTCCAAAGACCGATTACTCGCCTTTCAGATACGAGGACACTCAGTTTGTCGTTCAGCTTAAGGGCAAGAGCGGATTCGACTGCTACAGCCAGATGATTAACCATCTGAAAAACCGTCAGGACATCGACGCACGCAGCCAGTACCCTTCAATGAAGGGAAACAACTTCTCGTTCAAGTTCCTAGGCGAGCATGCCGTTGAATACTAAAATTCTTTTCACAGAACATAAAAAATCCCCGAGGAATACTTTTTCCTTGGGGATTTCTTATTTTTATAGTCTATGTGGTCCTGCAAAAAAAAGCAAATATAACGGCCTTCATATTCAGGACTTCAATCTTCCACTTCTTCGCCAAGAATTTTGGCAATGGCATCGCGCATGTCGTAAACCATCTTGACGTACGCAGAAAACGTTATTAGGTTATGTCTTGAACAGACAATTTCGCGCAGCGACAGATATGTGTAGCGCGGATTCATGCTCGAAGAGCAGTTGTCAATCTCTATTTCCGGAGGAAATCTGTCCATGTGGCTGTCCATCCAATCCACAAGCTTACTTATTTCTTCCTTACTGTATTTCGGCTTGTATTCCATATCAAATCAGCGATGCAATAATAATTCCAACGTAAGTCATGTTTACGGCAGCAACAACCATCTGCATGTCGGAGTTTCGGTAGCCGTTTCGGTTATACTGACTCGAAACATACGACACTCTGCCCATCTTCAAAATAATGTAATGGACGATGCTGTAACAAATCAATCCAATGATGATGCCAGCCAACGCTCCACCAAGAACATCGCCAGGATAATGAACGCCGAGATAAATGCGCGAAAACGATGTAATCAACGCCCACAAAAACATGCTGAACGCCACCTTAAAGTCCTTGAACAACATCGTTGTGTATATGGCAACCGCGAATGTGTTGGCAGCGTGGCTCGATATGAAACCGTACAATCCGCCGCGATAATTATCTACGGTATCGACCATGTACATTATCATAGGGTCGTGTGTAGGACGGAAGCGCATGAAATACTGCTTGCAGAAAGTAGAAGCAAACTGGTCTGCCAAAAGCACCGACAAAGCCAGAAACACGAAGATGACAGAGATATGCTTCATCTTGTTGTTTCTGATTATGGCAATGAGCAGCACCAACAACGCAGGAATCCACGCAATGGTTGTTGAGATGTTTGCCATCACACGGTCCCAGAAGATTGAGTCACTTCCGTTTAGCGAAAGCAGAAGCTCGGTATCATATTGCTTAAGACTCTCGAGCATACGAATCAGATGATTTCAATGGTTGATATTCTTACCCATCCCTTCTTTCCGTCCTCAAGATGTACTTCCTTCCACTCAATCATCGACATATCATCGATATAAACCTTTGTTCCGGCATGGATGCTCTGCACATCGGCACTATTGTCAGACGGCGCACCCTTCAGCGTTGTGGCAGGAACGGTTACGATGGCAGAACGACGCTTTATCAGATTGTCCTGCTGAACGTATGCAAAAATATTTGCCACGATGAAAAGCACAAAAAAGAAGATTCCCGAAAAGAAAGCAATCTTTCGGTACAACTGCTTGTCGTAGAAGATGAATACCAAAACTAACAGCAATGCCAGCGAGAAACTTACGATTGCCGTCGTTGCCCAACCCTTTACGCTTGTGCTGAGAATGAGAGCCTTTGTCCAAGTAACGAAGAACATCTCGCTCTGCGGAGTAATCTTGTCGACGGTCTTGCTTCGGGCAAGGTCGAGGTTAAACTTGATGTCGGCATCAGAAGGGTCGAGCAGATAGGCACGCTCATAGTTCACAATAGCCTTAGCAATGTTGCCCGTGCGATAATAGCTGTTTCCCAAATTATAATAGAGAGCGGCACTAACTCGTTCTGTTCTGTATATCGAAGAATACAGGTCGATGGCATCCTTGTAGCGCTCCTGCTGATAGGCTTCGTTAGCCTTAGCCATCGTTGCATCCTTTATAAACTTCTCAGCATTTACAGTATCGCGGAGAGCCCATGAATTCTGGACTCCCGCAAGAATAAACATTATATATACTATGATATGTTTCATTTGCTCAAAAGATTATCGAGTTTATTGATAATGTCCGAAGCCTTGCCGTACAAAGCCTGCATCTTGTCGTCGGCATTGCCAGGTGCGAACTTGGCAAACTGACACTCGTCGAGAACATCAACAAGTTCGTTGGCAACATCGGCCGAAACGCCAGCCTCGCTCAACTTGGCAAGGATATTCTCCTTTGTCATGTCTACCGTCGGAATGTTGAACTTGTCGGCAACATATCCGCTGAGCGAACGCAGAATCTCGTCGAAGAAGGCATCGTCTTGTCTGTTCATCATCTCGCCTGCGACCTGAAGTCGCTTGTTGGCAAGCTTGCCTGCGCCCTTCTTACGCTTCTTTGTTACGTTGGCATTATCAGCCATTATCTTACGGATAACGAAATAAGCAATTACAAATACAACGAGCGGAATGATGAATCCGAGATAGAATGTAAACGAGCCGAACAGATTGTCGTTTATCGGATACAAATCCTCGTCGCCGAGTTTTATAGAATGAATATCGTCGTCGCGCTTCGTATAGTCGGCGGTTGCATTGCTCTTGCTTGTGCCATCGCCCTTCTCAACATGAATGGTGAAGACTTTGCTCTTTACGGTCTTGTATCGCTTCGTCTTGAGGTCAAAATAAACGAACTCGACGGCAGGAATCGTATATTCGCCCTTGCTGCGCGGAATGAACATGTACTCGAAAGTCTTGCTACCCTTCACGCCGTTCGGAGTGAGTTCGGTATTGTCTGTAACCTTAGGGTCATAAGCCTCCAACTCGCTTGGCACTTCAACCTTTGGAGCAGTCAGAAGCTTCATGTTTCCGTTGCCCTCTACGGTTATTTTCAGCGTCAGAGTCTCGTTTTCCTTCAACTTCGAAGTGTTTACCTCGCTCTTTATGTCAAAATCGCCTACCGCACCCGAGAAATTCTCTGGCTTACTTGGCAACGGCATAACGTCGATGGTGATTTTCGGAGTCGGAATGAACTTCTTGACCGGAACTTTGCCGTTTCCGTTGAGCATTGCATCAAACGGATCGTCAGCTCCATTGTCCTGAAGAACGACAGCCTCTGCCTTCAAAGCCGGAATTTCGAGTTTGCCGCTCTGCTGAGGGAAGAGAACATACTGCGACCACACACAAGTGTTGTAATTTATTCCGTTACGACGCTCAACCTCGAATGTCTTTTCCTTTGACAAAGGCACTTCCTGAGTATGGAAGCCCTTCATATCAGGCATATTAAGTGCAAACTGGTTCAGCTCAACGAGTGTGTAAATCTTATATGTAAGCAAGATGGCTTCCTGCTCGTAGACCTTAGATTTGTTTACGGTTGTAACCACAAACAAGTCTTTCTGAGTGATTGCATTTCCGGCCTTGCTTGCCTTTGTAGAAGAAGATGACGATGCACCAGCCGATGAGCCGCTTCCTGCCGCATTCACCTTAACGCTTGTTGTCGATGATGATGCAGGCTTGCCGTTAACCGATGCCGATGCTCCCGGAATAGTATATGTTCCGGGCTTGGTGGCCATCACGATATAAGTAAACTTGGTGCGTCCCTGTCGCGAAGTCTTGCCATTTATCATGGTAATGCTTTGCGACGTACTTTGGTTAGGGCCGCTGAGAATGTTCAGTCCGCTAATGTTTTTCGGACCATGGAAATGGTTTACATCTACCGACTCGATAGTGTACTCTACCCTGAATTTATCTCCTACCGATACCAATCCCGGCGCATAGATTTTTATTGTCTGCGCACCGGCATTGGCAATCACACCAAAAATGATGCAAATTATAACAAATATTCTCTTCATACCATCTACTACCAGTTTTTCTCAAGACTACGACGGTTGCTCTGAACCTTCTGTTGTAGCTTGTTCTGAATATTTTTCTCGTCCTGCATTACAGCGTTCAGCATCTGCTTGGCATTCTGCTTAGTCATGCTGCTCTTCTGAATTTCTTGCTGCACCTGCTTCTTTTCGACCTTCTTTTCTTCCTGTTTCTGCTGCTGTTGTTGCTTCTTCTCCTCCTTCTTCTGATTCTTGGTCTGCTTCTTGCAGAGAATGTAGTTGTAGCGCGCCTCGTCGTCGTTAGGATTGCAACGCAACGCTTTCTTATACATATCGGCAGCCAGATTCAAGTTTCGCACACTCTGAAGAACAACGCCCATATTGTGATAAATCTTTGCGAGCTTTGTTTTGTTGTCGGTCATCTTCGAAGCCTTTTCATACTGCTCGTACGCCTCTTTGCCCTTATGCTGCAACAAGTAGGCATTTCCGAGATTGTATACCGCCTCGACGTTGTTGCTGTTCCGCTCCACCGCCTTGAGGTAGTACTTCTCTGCCTCTACAAAATTGCTGTCTCTCATCATTCTGTTGCCCTTGCGTATATAGTCGCGGTCGGTCTGCGCCATGGCACACACCGGAAGGATCAACATTATTATAATGAATATGAAAAATTTCTTCATGGTCATTTAGAGAATAATTTGAACTTCTTTGACAACGGATTCTTCTTCTCGAGAACGCAGATGTCAACTACAAGCAACACAAGTACAAGCAACGCAAATGCCTGAAACTGCTCGTCATATTCAGAATAGATTGTACTCTCCATCTCGCTCTTTGCAAGCTTGCTGATTTCTGAGTTCAGTTCGTTCTGTGCCGAGTTCGAGTTGTCAACGTGAATGTACTTGCCCTTGCCCGACTGTGCAATCTGACGGCACATTTCCTCGTTAAGACGAGTTATAACGGTATTTCCCGAATGGTCGACCATATATCCGCCGTTTCCATCAGGAATACGAGCACCGCTAGCATCGCCAATACCCAAGATATAGATGTTTATACCCTTCTTCTGAGCCTCTCTTGCTGCCTCGATTGCTCCGCCCTCGTTGTCCTCGCCATCGGTAATAAGGATGATGGCTCGACCAACCTTGTCGTTCTTCGAGAAACTGCCGGATGCTATCTTTATAGCCTTCTTTATATCGGTTCCCTGAAGGTTTATGAGCGAAGGATTCGCTCCGTCAAGGAACATCTTTGCCGAAACATAATCGGCAGTCATTGGCAACTGCGTGAAGGCATCGCCGGCAAAAAGCACAAGTCCCACCTTGTCGTTGTCCATGTTGTCGACAAGCTTCGACACTATCATCTTGGCACGGTCCAGACGGCTTGGCGAAACATCCTCAGCCAACATCGAATTGGAAATATCCATACAAATCATCGCCTCGATGCCGCTTCGCTTAACTGTATCCATCTTTGAACCGAACTGCGGACGCGCCAGCATCACGATAACAAGTGCCAACGCCACGCACACCAGCCAGAACTTAACGTCTGGGCGGTAAGATGAATAGTCAATCATCAGCTGCTTCAGCAAATTCCATTCGCCATATTTTGCCATACGGCGTTTCTTATGCCAGTTTGACAGATAATACAATGCAATCAGAACTGGTATAATGAAAAGTATATACAAATAAGTAGAATCTTCAAATCGGAACATTGTACACTTGTTTATGGAATTCTTTTTAATATTGTGTTACGCAATAGCAGCTCGGCAAATATGCAGAAGAATGCAATCCACGCAAACAACTGATACGACTCGCTGCGCTTGCTGTATTCCTTAACACTCAACTTTGTTTTCTCAAGTTTGTCGATATCCTTATAAATCTGCTCAAGCTGCTCCTTGGATGTGGCACGATAGTATGCGCCGTCGGTAGCAGTTGCAATATCAGTAAGCGTCTTCTCATCAATATCAACCGGAACGTTTACATACTGAACTCCAGCACCTGTATCCATCGGGAACGGAGCATATCCAACCGAACCAACGCCAATGGTGTAGACTCTCACACCAAGACTCTTGGCAATCTCGGCAGCCGTAGCCGGAGATATATCGCCTCGGTTATTAGAACCATCGGTCAACAAGATGATAACCTTGCTCTTAGCCTTGCTGTCCTGAAGGCGGCTCACACCTGTGGCGATACCCATACCGATGGCCGTACCGTCCTCAATCATGCCGCGCTGTGCGATGTCGCATTGCACGTTGTTGAAGAGGTTCAGTAGAACGTTATGGTCGGTCGTCATCGGACATTGAGTGAAGCTCTCGCCGGCAAATATTGCCAGACCGATGTTATCGTTCGGACGGCTGTTGATGAACTCGGCAGCCACCTCCTTAGCCGCCTCGATGCGGTTCGGCTTCAGATCCTCGGCAAGCATACTCGTACTCACGTCCATACACATCATGATATCAATTCCCTCGACATCAGACTCGCTCCAACTGTTGCGAGTCTGAGGGCGCGCCAGAACGCATATCAGCATTACGAACGCTATTATGCGCAGGATGAATGGCACATGCACCAGATACTCCTTGTAGCTGCGCGGAGCGAACTCGAACATGTGTGTATCTGACACCTGCAATGTAGGTTCAGACTTCTTGCTTCTGAGCAGATACCACAAAATGTACGGTATCAGCAGTATGAGCAGAAAAAAATATTCTGAATTTGCAAAAGTCATTTCAAATTAGTTATAAAGATTGTAAATAACATAGATGATGTAGCACAATCCTGCTGCCGAAAGGCCTGCAAGTACAACCATAGCCGCAAGCATGAAGTACTTGCTCTTCTTGGTCTTTGTTTCCTCAACTATGATTACCTTTGGCTTGGTATCCTCAAGCGTCTCCTCAATCTTAGTCTCGTTAATGTATTTTACGGCATTAACCAAATTCTTGTCATTCTCGTCGATAACAACCTCATACTTTGCAAACTTCACAAGGTCGGCAGTCATGAAAAGGTCGCGAAGCTCGTCCAGAGCCTTGTCGTCGTGCATCTCGGTTAGCTTGGCGATGATTTCACTCGATGTCATCTCAAGCGCGCTAAAGTTGTAACGCTCCTTTATATACTCGCGGATAACATCAGTAAGCTTGGTGAAATAGTCCTTGCTGTCAACCGACGCATCGACATTCTTGATGCTCTGAATCTGTGCCATTGCCTTTTGATGGGCAGGAATCTTTGGCTCGACCTTTATACGGCGGATAATCGGCTTGTTCTGCTTGAAATTGACGAAAAGGTATGCTATGACAACGACTACCACAATCAGAAGCAGCGATACATAGAACACTCCTTCCCAGTCGTCCCACGAGAATGGAACTACCATCGTTGGCTTTGGGCCGTAGAACCTCTCGGGATGCAGAGTATCTACCGGAATAGACAACACCTTGAGAACAAGTCTGTTGGTCTTGTACTCCTGATTTCCGACCTTTACGACCATCTCAGGAATAGAATACAATGCCGAATCCCACGACGTAACGATGTAGTTCTGCGTCAGACGCATTCTCATGCCATCGCCCAGATAGGCAGTATCCATCTTTTCCTTCTCAACCAATTCAATACCTTCTGCCACCGGCACGGAGTCGTTGAACTCGGGGAAAATAGCCTTCTGCGACTTGTTGAGCGTAACCTCAAGACGAATCTTCGTCTGCTGACCAATCAGCATCTGCAAAGAATCAATCTTCGATGTTACCTGCACCTGAGCCATCGCCGATGAGCCGACAAGAACGGCAAGCAACACAGCACAAAGCCTATTTAGAATATTGTTTCTCATTTGCTAATTTCGTTTTGCGAACAGGTTCATCAAAGCCTTTACATAGTCGCCGTCGGTACGAATAGACACAGAATCAACGTTGCTTTTCGTAAATGTTTCGGCAAGCTTGCGCTGATTTCTAATCCACCATTGACGATGCGCATCGCGCACCTTCTTTGATGATGTGTCTACATACTGTTCGTAACCTGTTTCGGCATCGTGTACCTTTATCAGTCCAACATCGGGCAGCTCGGCTATGCGCTGGTCGTAGAGCTGAATTGCCACGACATCGTGCTTGCGGTTTGCAATCGTAAGCACCTGACTGTAGTCGTTACTGTCAATAAAATCGCTGAGCAGGAATGCCGTGCACTTGCGCTTCATCACATTGCTCAGATATTCGAGAGCCAGTTTCAAGTCTGTCTTGTTGCTCTCCGGCTCGAAACTAATCAGTTCGCGTATTATGTACAATATGTGCTTACGGCCTTTCTTCGGCGGAATGAACTTCTCTATTTTGTCGGAGAAGAATATCACACCAATCTTATCGTTGTTCTGAATTGCAGAGAATGCAATCGTCGCAGCAATTTCCGTAGCCATGTCCTTCTTCATCATGTTCTTAGTACCGAACACGAGGCTCGAAGAAACATCGACCATAAGCATCACAGTAAGCTCACGTTCCTCCTCAAAGACTTTAACAAAAGGCTTGTCGAATCGGGCTGTTACGTTCCAGTCGATGTCGCGGATATCATCACCAAACTGATACTCGCGCACCTCAGCAAACGACATACCCCTACCCTTGAAGGCTGAGTGATACTCGCCTGCAAAGATGTTGTTAGACAAGCCACGTGTCTTTATCTCAATACGGCGGACACGCTGTAAAATCTCACTTGTTTCCATTCAATTAAGGAACTTGAACCTGATTAAGAATCTTAGTTACAATATCGTCGGAAGTAACGTTATTAGCCTCTGCCTCGTATGTGATACCGATACGATGACGCAATACATCATGAGCTACGGCACGTACATCCTCTGGGATTACATAGCCACGACGCTGGATGAATGCGTATGCTCTTGATGCAAGGCACAAACTGATAGAAGCACGAGGAGAGCCACCGAATGAGATGAAGTTCTTGATATCCTCCATTCCGTACTTCTCAGGGAATCGGGTTGCGAAGATAATATCCGCAATATATTTCTGAATCTTCTCGTCGATATAAACCTTCTTAACAACCTCGCGGGCCTTAAGAATCTCGTCGGTAGAAAGGATTGGATTAACCTCTTGCTTGTCGCCGTTAATCATGGCGCGCATAATCTGCATCTCCTCCTCAATCTTAGGATATGTGATGACAACCTTCAGCATGAAACGGTCCATCTGTGCCTCAGGCAACGTGTATGTACCTTCCTGCTCTACCGGATTCTGTGTAGCCAATACAAGGAACGGCTTTGGCAAGTTGAATGTTTCCTTACCGAGAGTTACCTGACGCTCCTGCATTGCCTCGAGAAGTGCTGACTGAACCTTGGCAGGAGCACGGTTGATCTCATCTGCAAGCACGAAGTTTGCGAAAATAGGACCGCGGTTTGCGATGAACTTTCCTTCACTCTGACTGTAAATCATTGTACCGATAACATCGGCAGGCAACAAATCGGGAGTGAACTGAACTCGACTGAACTGTCCGCTTACTAAGTTTGCCAATGTCTTAATGGCCAATGTCTTAGCCAAACCCGGAACACCTTCGAGAAGAACGTGCCCGTTAGACAACAAACCAATCAACAAAGACTCTACAAGGTGAGTCTGACCAACAATAACCTGATTCATACCAGCCTTCAAGCTGGTAACGAATGCGCTCTGCGCCTCAATTTCAGCGTTAAGAGCTCTGATATCTATAGATTCTGCCATAATTCTATTTTTATTTTTTATGCAAATTTACATTTTATTTCCAATAACGGCGAAATTAAAGTATTATTTTAACTTTACTTAACAGGTTCGAGTTTCGGAATAGCCAAAACCGTACCTTTATTAACCTTATTCGCATCTTTTATCTTGTTCAGCTTCACGATATACGATGCACATTCGGCCGAACCGTATTCCTGCTCGGCAATCTTAAGGAGCGACTCGCCGTTCTTCAGTTCGTGATAGCGTTTTATGCCCACGACCTTGAACTTATAATCAGAGCACGACGCAAAGGTTGCGTACTTTTTGCCCTTCGGTTCTTCCTCAGCGGCGGCAGCCTGCTCCTTTTCGTGCTTCTGGCTTTCCTGCAACTGCTTCTTCTCGCGCTTCAGTTTGTCGGCTTCTTTCTGAGCCGCCTTCATTGTCTCCTGAGCATTCTGCAACAACGGAACGTACAACTCCTTTGTCTGCTTCTCGCCTGCGCTCTTGCCTGTAAATCTTCCGACAAAGAAGAACAATATGCTGACGATAACGGCTATAGCAACTACAATCCAAATCTTCTTATCGCCGAAGAAGTTGTTTTCTTCTTCCAACTCAACAATTCTGCTTGGACGTGGTGCTGCTGTTTGACTTACAACATTTTCAGCAGTCTGCTGAGGACGGACTGGCTCTGAAGCCACTCTATCAGCAGTCTGCGAAGGATTGCTCTGCTGAGGAGCGGCATTATTTGTTGCAGAAACGACGCTTTCTGCCTTTTCAGGAGAAGGAGCGACATTTTTCTGCACATTTTCAATGTTTTGAGATGCCACGGTCTGCTGTTCAACAGGCTTGCTTTCGGCTACAGGAGCAGCAATCGGATTTTCAGGCTGCGCCGCATTTGCTTCTGATGTCTGCGGAGCGGCATTTGTAACAGATGCGGCATTGCTATCCGCATTTTCCGTAGTCTTTTTTTCTACCACAATAACATTTGCCGATGGCTGTTCTGCGGTTTCCTGCTTCCTTTCAGAAAGCGAGGACGATGTGTTTTCTCCTTTAGGGTGAAGCGGCTGAATTCTGATAACCTTTACTTCACGTTTAGATTTCTCGGACATCACGGTTATAACTTTCTTTTGTTTTTCAATAGCAGGCTTCTCTTCAGAAGCGATATTTATTTGGTCTTCAGGTTTTTCCTCGCTTTTAACGGCGATTTGTTCCAATTCTTCTGCCGCGGCTTCGGCAGAATCGGTCTCTTCAAGCTCCTTCCCGGCAATCTCTGCCAATGGAGCTTGCGATGTTTCTTCCTTCTCAAGGTTTTCAGAAGGTGCTACGATTGTAAAATCTGCATCTTCCTCGGCAGGCGACATTTCCTTTGCAGATGCAGCATCAACGATGTTTTCGTCTGTCTCGTCGAATACATCGTCGTCCGAATCGTCATCATCGCCATAGACGATATTGGTATTCTGTCCGATAAGGTTTGCCACCTCGTCGGAAACGATTTTGGTTGTAGTAAAGTCGGCAAACGGACGGTTCACCTGCAATTTCAGTCCGTTTTCGGGAACGAACGTAATCTTTGTATGTCCCGAAATCTCGAAACGCTCCCCTGTCGACACATTTATGCTTTCCCTGCTTTCGACATTTACAAGCTTGAATGTGCCGAGTCCCTTTATCTTAACAATACGATCCTGTTCAAGTCCTTCAAGTATTACATCAAAGAAAGTGCTAATAAACACCTTTGCATCATTCTTCGTAATCTTGTGTCTATCCATTAGGACCGTACACAGATCGCTAACCAAAAGTTTGTTATTATCACTCATTTTTTATTTTTTGAATTTTATTTTCACCGAAGGATAAGGTTTGAAGCCAACCACGAGCTTTGGCGGAACAAGCATCCGCTCCTTGCTTGTTGGGTTGACGATTATCCTTTCCTTCTTTTTCTTGACTTCGAATGTTCCGAAATTCGGTACTGTTATGGATGATTCAGAAATCAGTTTCTCGGCAAACTCCTCGGTGAAGGATTTCTGCAACTCGGCAGCATCCTTCGCGCTGTAGCCCAACCGATTGGCCATTTCTGTTATGAATTCCTTGTTATTCACGTTCTAAAGTTTTTCAACATTGCCGTACAAATCGAAATCGTCGGCAGATGTTATGTGTACATTATAGAATTTTCCAGTCTCCAAATCGTTACCTTCCGACTTTATCAGCACCTCGGTATCAACATCTGGCGAGTCGTATTGCGTTCTACCAATGTAGTAGTCGCCTTCAAGACGGTCGATTATAACCTTGTAAGTATTTCCGACTTTCTTCTCGTTGAGTTCGGCAGATATTTCCTGCTGAATAGCCATCAACTCGTCAAGGCGTCTCTGCTTCACATCTTCAGGAACATCATCCTCGTAGTTCTCGCCAGAGAAAGTTCCCTCTTCGGCCGAATAGGCGAAAGCTCCCATCCTGTCGAAGCGCGCCCAGCGGACAAATTCCTTCAGTTCTTCGAAATCCTCCTCTGTTTCGCCCGGGAAGCCGACCATCAATGTTGTTCTGAGAGTCAGTCCAGGAACTTGCTCGCGGAACTTGGTTATCAAGTCGTATGTCTGCTGCTTGGTTACATTTCGCTTCATTCTCGTAAGCATGTTGTCGCTTATGTGCTGAAGCGCGATGTCCATATACTTGCACACATTGTCTTTCTCGCGCATAACTCTGAACAAATCTTCCGGAAAATGTGCCGGATATGCGTAGTGAAGCCTTATCCACTTTACGCCATCTATTTCAGAAATTCGTTCTATGAGCTCGGCAATCTTCTGCTCGTGATACAGGTCGATGCCGTAGTATGTCAGTTCCTGGGCAATTACCTGAAACTCGCAAACGCCTTCTGCCACAAGCGTTCTAACCTCGTCGAGAATATCCTCGATTGGGCGAGACTGATGCGCGCCCGTGATTATCGGGATAGCACAATAAGCGCAATGACGGTCGCAACCTTCCGAAATCTTCAGATATGCGTAGTGCGATGGGGTTGTAAGAACACGTTCGTTGCGCAGTTCGTGCTTGTATTCCTTGCCCAAATCCTCAAGCAGGTTTGTCCAGTTAAACTTTCCGTAAAACTTGTCAACCTGAGGGATTTCCTGCTTCAACTCTTCAAAATATCTTTCAGAAAGGCAGCCCATAACATACAGTTTCTTCAGTCTGCCCTCTTCCTTTGCCTGACAGAACTCAAGAATCATGTTTACAGACTCTTCCTTTGCATCGCCGATGAATCCGCATGTGTTTATCACGGCTATCTCTCCCTGCGGATTGTCAGAATCGTGTGTCACACGATAGCCGTAATTCTTGAGCTGGCGCATAAGTTTCTCCGAATCGACAAGATTCTTCGAACAGCCCAGACTTATTATATCAACTGTGTTACGTTTCATAAAGAATGACCTCCGAAAAGGGAATCGACAAACTCCTTCTTGTTAAATGGCTGCAAATCATCAATGCCCTCGCCAAGACCGATGTACTTGACCGGCACTTTTAGCTGGTCGGAAATGCCGATAACGACACCGCCCTTGGCTGTTCCGTCCAACTTTGTTATGGCAAGCGATGTAACCTCGGTTGCCTTTGAGAACTGTTCTGCCTGAGAGAAGGCATTCTGACCTGTTGAGCCGTCGAGAACAAGAAGCACCTCGTTTGGAGCGTCGTCGACAACCTTCTTCATAACGTTTTTAATCTTTGTAAGCTCGTTCATCAGATTTATCTTGTTGTGCAGACGACCGGCCGTGTCGATTATAACCACATCGGCATTATTTGCCACGGCAGAGCTGAGCGTATCGAACGCAACAGAAGCCGGGTCGGCACCCATCTGCTGCTTGATTACCGGACAGCCTATGCGCTCGCCCCAGATGCACAACTGCTCAACGGCAGCTGCGCGGAAAGTATCGGCAGCACCAAGATATACATTCAGTCCAGCCTTCTTGAACTGTGCTGCGAGTTTTCCGATTGTAGTTGTCTTGCCAACGCCGTTCACTCCTACAACAAGAATGACATAAGGACGCTTAGTTGATTCAGAAAGATTGAAGCCCTCGACATCCGAAGTATTGTTTTCAGAAAGGAGGTCGGCAATTTCCTCGCGAAGAACGTTTCCAAGTTCCTCGGTGCCAACATATTTGTCGCGAGCCACACGCTCCTCAATGCGCTTGATAATCTTCAGCGTCGTATCAACTCCGACATCTGAAGTAATAAGCACCTCCTCCAAGTTATCGAGCACGTCGTCATCGACCTTGCTCTTTCCTACAACCGCACGCGTAAGCTTATCGAAGAAACTGTTTTTGGTCTTAGACAGACCTTTGTCCAACGTTTCCTTCTTATCCTTACTGAAAAAACTAAAAAATCCCATAAAGCATATTATTTTAGTCTACAAAGATATAACAAGAAACTGAAATAACGAAAAACTATTTGCTAAAAAAACTAAAAAAGCCTTCCCCATATTGCATAGGGAAGGCCTTTGATGGTATGTTATTGTTATTATTTCTTAAAGAAATCCTTAACAGCCTCGTTAGGAACCATCTGCTCATCAAAAACGTAAGCACCAGTCTTAGGTGACTTAACCATCTTGATGACCTTTGTATATGAACGACCCTCTTTCTTACCAGTCTGAAGGGTTGCAACTACTTTCTTTGCCATTTTGTTATAGTTTCAAAAATTACTTAATTTCCTTGTGAACTGTAACTCTCTTAAGGATAGGATTATACTTCTTAAGCTCCAATCTCTCTGGAGTATTCTTTCTGTTCTTTGTAGTGATGTAGCGAGAAGTGCCTGGAAGGCCGCTCTCCTTCATTTCAGTACATTCAAGAATTACCTGAACTCTGTTTCCTTTAGCTTTCTTTGCCATAAGTCTTCCTCCTTACTTTTTAAGCGATTACTTTAATGCTTTTCCAATCACAATAGCCCTTAGATACAGCTTCCTTCAAAGCAGCGTCAAGACCTACCTTGTTAATCAAACGAAGGCCTGCAGCACTGATGTTCAAGCTAATCCAGCAATCCTGCTCTACATAGTAGAACTTCTTAGTGAACAAGTTCACGTCAAATGTTCTCTTAGTTCTAAGCTTTGAGTGCGCAACATTGTTGCCAATCATAGCCTTCTTACCTGTAATTTGACAAATTTTTGACATTTTATATCTATTTTTATAGTTTCAACATGAGTCTATCTCAAACAGGGTGCAAAATTATATGTTTTTTTTCAAATATCCAAATAATTCAGCAAATATTTGAATCTCAGTCCTCTTTTTGACGACTTATCAACAATTCTTTTAACATTGTAAGCGCAACCGATGCCGCTCTTGCCATGTTCTTTTCCCTACCATCGTTATCCTCAAGCTTGCGGACGATGACATCATACTGGTCGCCAACGGCAATCCAGACTGTTCCGACAGGATTTTCTGCCGTTCCGCCGCCGGGGCCTGCATATCCCGTTACGGCAACGCCGTAGGTTGTATCCATCAGACGGCGAACGCCCTCAACCATCTCTCTGGCTGTCTGTTCGCTCACTTCGGTATATTTGTCGATTGTTTCCTGTCTTACACCCAAGACGTTAATCTTAATCTCGTTTGTATAGCTTATTACTCCGCCCTTGAAGAAGTGAGAGCTTCCCGGGCAAGTAGTAATTGCGCTCGAAATCATTCCGCCTGTACAGCTTTCGGCTGTAGAAAGAGTCTCGTCGTTCTTCCACAACAGCAGGTTTACCTCCTTGCTTATAGCTTTAATTTCTATATCCATGGTTATATTGTTACTCTTGAATAAGCCGGTTTGTCGATGCTACAGAAATCCTTGTCGAGATATTTAAAATATCCTGTTATGCCAATCATTGCGGCATTATCTGTAGTATATCCGAACTTTGGTATGTAAATATTCCACTTGTACTTGTCGGCATGTTCGTGGAAGGCATTTCGCAATCCGTTGTTAGCCGATACGCCTCCGGCAACAGCCACATGCTTGATTTTCGTATCCTTCACGGCCTTGCGGAGCTTTGCCATAAGGATATCTACGATTGTACGCTCGAGCGATGCTGCAAGATCTTCCTTGTGATGCTCGATGAAGTCAGGATCGTCCTGCATCCATTCGCGGAGAGAATAAAGGAACGATGTCTTCAGACCGCTGAAGCTGTAGTCATAGCCCGGAATCTGAGGCTTTGCGAACGAATAAGCCTCGGGGTTGCCCTGACGAGCCAAACGGTCGATTATCGGGCCGCCCGGATAGCCGAGTCCCATCACCTTTGAGCACTTGTCGATAGCCTCGCCAGCAGCATCGTCGATGGTCTGGCCGAGGATTTCCATATCCTTGTAGCTATTTACCTTTACAATCTGCGAATTTCCGCCAGAAACCAAAAGGCAAAGGAATGGGAAAGGCGGATGATTCTGGTCGTCATCGCTCTCCTTTATGAAATGCGCAAGGATATGTCCCTGCAAATGGTTCACGTCGATTAGCGGAATGTTAAGTCCGCGGGCAAAGCCCTTGGCAAAAGATACGCCAACAAGCAGAGAGCCCATCAAGCCCGGACCGCGAGTGAAAGCAACTGCATTCAGTTGCTCTTTTGTTATCCCGGCCTTCTTAAGAGCCTGATCGACGACAGGAACGATATTCTGCTGATGTGCTCTCGAAGCAAGCTCAGGAACTACGCCTCCATAAGCCTCGTGTACAGCCTGCGATGCCGTAACGTTGCTCAGCAACACGCCGTCGCGCAAGACGGCAGCCGAAGTATCGTCGCAGCTTGATTCTATTCCTAATATATAAATATGCTCTGAATCCATTTTTGCCTTTAAATACTAATGTGTTAGAATTTCAAGACCATTCTCGGTCATTAAGAAATGATGCTCGAACTGTGCGCTTGGCAGTTCATCTTCTGTTACGACCGTCCAGCCGTCAGCCTCATCGATGAACACCTCGTATGTGCCCATGTTAATCATCGGCTCGATGGTGAATGTCATTCCCGGAACGAGCAACATACCCGTACCCTTCCGGCCGTAGTGCTCAACGTCTGGGTCTTCGTGGAACTCGCATCCGCAGCCATGACCGCAGAGGTCTCTCACCACGGTAAAGCCGTTTTTGTGAGCGTGCTTTGCGATGGCATTGCCAATATCGCCAACGAAACAGTATGGCTTGCAGGCCTCCATGCCTACGTCGAGACATTCTTTCGCTACGCGGACAAGTTTCTCCTTCTCGGGCGAAGTCTTGCCGATGATGAACATTCGGCTTGCATCGGCGAAATATCCGTCGAGAATCGTTGTGCAATCAACGTTGATGATATCGCCCTCTTCGAGCACATCTTCCTCGCAAGGAATGCCGTGGCAAACCACCTCGTTGATAGATGTGCAGCAACTCTTCGGAAAGCCTTCGTAATTAAGGCAGGCCGGAATTGCGCCATGCGATACCGTGAAATCGTGAACCAGATTGTCTATTTCGAGAGTAGACATTCCGGCATGTATCTTTTCGGCAACAAGATCGAGGACAGCCGTGTTTATAACGCCTGCGCGTCGGATTCCCTCAATCTGTTCCGGAGTTTTTATAAGTTCTCTTGTTGGAACGAGCGCACCTTTGTTCTGCCAAAAAAGTATTCTCTTATCCATCTCGGTCAGTTCCTGACCTTTTTTCACATGCCAATTTCTTGGATTTTTCTTTAAAAACATCTCTAAAATTATTTTCAGCTGCAAAGATAGTTGTTTTTTTAATCTTTTGCTGTTCTATGGCATAAAAAATGCCAAGATTTGCCGATTGCAAATAGCCGTCTCTGCAAGTTATCCTTTATTTCAGTTTTAGAACGTCGCCCACCCTGAGCGTGTAGTCCCTGCCCTTTCCGTTAAGTTTGTAGAGCGCGCTGAGGGTGATGCCGAAGCGTTGTGAGATTGAATACATCGAGTCGTTCGGCTTTACGACATATTCTTTCTGAGTGCCCGAATACGAATTCTTTTTCTTTTCGAGATAGATGAACATGCCCGGCTCGAGTTCCTCATCATCGCCAAGAAGCTCGTTGTCGCGTGCCAGAAGGAAGCGCGAGCGTTTCATGCTCTTCTCCAGACTTCTGAACGTATCGCCCTTCTTGACCTTGATGCAATAGCAGTCGTTGTTTTTGTAGATTGTATGGTCGAAGCCCGAGCCTGTAAAATCGACTGATGGTGCAGTCCTTTTTACCGTAGCCTTTGGAGCATCTTTCTTGCCTCTGTGCGATGCGGTAGCAGTAGCAGCAGGCTTTGCCGCCGTCTTGGTCGTTGTCTTGGCGGTTTTCTCGCCAGAAGTCTTCGGAACCATAGACTGGGTGATGTTCTTTATAGCAGTCTTCCACGACGAGCCGGTTTTGTGCTGACTTGTCTGCGGCTTGTGCGGAGTATTCTTTGTTGTGTTCTGAGCACCTACGCGAGCATAGCCCTGATTGGCTTCTTCGTAATTGGTAATAGGCTTCTGGTCTTGTGTTTCCTGCAACTTTGGCGATGATGTTGCCAAAGAATAGGACGACTGTTCGTTGTTTGTAGCCGAAACGCCTGTCATCTCCTCCTCAATCTCCTTTGCCGACTCGATATGGTCGAGTTTGTCAAGTTCGTAAAGTTCAATCAGATTTATGAGCATTGAGGCATATTTCGGGTTTGTGGCATATCCGCATTGCTTCAGACCGTTTGCCCATCCTTTGTAGTCGGTACGCTTGAGGTCGAACAGCTTGGCATATCGCGAACGGCCTTTCAGAAACTTTGAATGGTCTTCATAGCTCTCGAGCACGGTAGCATATTTTCTGAAACATTCGCCCTTGGAGTCATCGTCGTATGTGATGCTCTCGCCCGTCCAGTCTCCGCCGCACTTTATGCCAAAATGATTGTTGCTCATCTTGGCAAGGTTCGACTGCCCCGCGCCGCTCTCGAACAAGCCTTGCGCAATGGTTATGCTGGCAGGGATATTGTATTCGTACATTTGCCTTACGGCTATGAATTTATATTTGTCAATATATTCCTGATATGTGCTATTCTTCTTAGTTGTCTGCGCGACAGCCACACCAGTAAATATCAATACGAGGAATAGTATTTGTATTTTATGTCTCATAAAAACCGTTAAACTTCATAGATTCTGCAAAAATAATTAAAAATAATGCATATCGTTTATTTTTTTTCTTAATTTTGTATAAATAAATTCTTTAAGCAGAAAAAACATGAGAAAAAAAAGTATCATTTTTAATGCTGACATCTACGACTGGGACGAGCTGAAAAAAGCCGACCAAGAGTTAGTGGAAGCTGCAAAAAATGCGATAAATGGTAGTTATGCACCTTATTCGAAATTTAAAGTCGGAGCGGCTGTAAGGCTTACCGACGGAACGATTGTATGCGGAGCCAATCAGGAGAATGCGGCCTATCCGTCGGGATTGTGTGCCGAACGTACCGCAATCTTCAGCGCATCGGCAAACCATCCGGAGAGCAGAATAGCCGAGATTGCCATAGCGGCCTATACAAACGGCGACTTTATTGACGAGCCTATCTCGCCTTGCGGAAGCTGCCGTCAGGTTATCTCGGAGGAAGAGAGAAGAGCCGGCAAGCACATACGCGTGATGCTTTACGGCAAAAACGGTACGATGATTATCGAGGACGGCATGAAATCGCTTCTGCCTTATTCGTTTTCTCTATAATGGACAGTTGACAATGGACAATTGACAATTGTATGTTGAACTTTTGGATTGGGAATTGACAATGAAATAGTTGCAATTCCCAATCTTTTTTGATAGCTGAGAATTGTTATAGGCAAAGTATATTGTTACAGTATGGAAGATATAGAGTAGCAAGATTGTAGAATGATTCAAGTAAAAGGCAAGCAAGGGAATAATTAGGGTGTAGTAAGGGAATTGCAAACCGGACGTAAGCCGAAAGTAAGCCGGAAGGTACGTTCAGAGTACGTTCAAGGTTCGTTCAGGATACGTTCAAGATACGTTGTAGCTACGGGGAAGGTACGTTCAAGATACGGGGAAGCAAGCCGAGAATAATTGACAATTCACAATTCATAATTGACAATTCACAATTGACTGTTGACAATTGAGAGTTGAGAGTTGAAAATTGAAAGATAACAAAACAAATTGCTTTCTTATGCGGCTTTGCTGCAATCGTCTGCATTCTTAGAGACAATTGACTATTCGAGAAAGCTGAAAAATCCAACTATTTTCAGGGCATAATTATACGCAAAGGTGAAAGACCGCATGCATATACATGCAAGCAGGAAGAACTCAATTCTTCGGGATTTGTTCGAGATGCGTTCGAGATAAATCTGAGGTGAAGCGTGTCTGCATTTTCTTACATATCGCAAAATTGTTATCTGCCCTACCCGATGATTTCAGATAATACAAAAAGTAGTCCTGCATCTTCTGCAAGACTACTTTTGCTGAAAGCGAGAATCCCGGCACCGGCTGTTGCTATAACCGACGTCGGGATTACTCTATGAATCTTTCAAGAAAGTATCAGATATTAGGTTCATTCCATACTTTTGTTGTGCTGCATTGGATTTTCTGAGTCTGGTTGCCTATTTTGATAACAAAATCGCCCTCCTCAAGAATCCACTTGCCGTCTGCTCCGACGAAAGCCAGTTCGCGCGCAGGCAGCTTGAATGTTACAGTCTTGCTCTCTCCTGCCTTCAAATCAACCTTTGTGAAACAACGCAGACGCTTGTTGTCTGGCACGACAGAGGCTACCAAGTCTGACGAATACATCAGCACAGGCTCTTTGCCGTCCACGCTGCCGATGTTCTTCACATCGACTGAAACAGTCAGGACATCTTCTGAATTGAACACGTCCTTATCCACTTTAAGATTGCTGTACTCGAACTTTGTGTACGACAATCCGTAGCCGAAAGGCCACATAAGCGACACCTTGGCATCGTAGTTGTATGCGCCGGCCATCGTTCCTACCTCCTCGCTTGTCTTGTAATCGTAAGTGTTGAGCGAGTTTATTTCGCGCGGATAAGTGTAAGGCATCTTTGCCGAGAAGTTGGCATCGCCAGCCATCAGGTTAGCCAAAGCATCGGCTCCGTAGTTGCCGGGCAGGAAGATGTCGATTACACCCTTTGCCAACGGCTCGATGTCGGTTATCAGACGAGGGCGGCCTTCGTTCAGGACGAGGATGATTGGCTTGCCTGTCTTTGCCAGTTCCTTTACAAGATTGCGCTGGTTCTCAGAAAGAGTAAGGTCTGTAAGGTTTCCAGGAGTCTCGCAATAGCTGTTCTCGCCAATGCAAGCCACAATAACATCAACATTTGCGGCAGCTTTTACTGCCTTGTCAATCTCTGGAGCATTTTCCTCGAAATATGCGCCGTTCTCGTTGTATGTTACGCCCTGCTCAAGAACCACGTTCTGCTTTCCGTATTTGTTGCTGAGAGCCTCGAAGATTGTGTTATAATTGGCTGCCAAATCCTCTACTCTTGAGCCTTGCCAGCTGTAAGTCCAGCCGCCGTTAAGGCATCTCATCTGATTGGCGTTAGGACCAGTTACCAGAATCTTGCAGCCCTTCTTAAGCGGAAGAATTCCGTCGTTCTTCAGAAGAACCTCGGTCTCCTCGGCTGATTTAAGGGCGCGGCTTGCGAACTCCTCGCAGCCGAACTTTTCGTAGCCCTTGCCGCCCGTGTTAGGCTCGTCGAACAAGCCAAGACGATATTTCAGACGGAGGATTCGGCGGACGGCATCGTCTATTCTCTCCTGCTTAACCTTTCCTTCGTTTACAAGTTCCTTCAGAAGCTTGCAGAAATCAACGTTATAAGGGTCCATACTCATGTCGATGCCGGCATTTATCGCTATTCGGATGGCATCTTTTCTGTCTTTTGCCACATGCTCGCGAGTGTAGAGGTTGTTGATGTCAGCCCAGTCGGTAATAATCATACCGTCCCAGTTGAGGTCCTGCTTCAGCCACTTCGTGAGGTACTCGTAGCTCGAATGAACCGGCACGCCGTTGATGCTTCCCGAATTGACCATGATTGTAAGCGCGCCAGCCTTTATTGCAGCCTTGAACGGCTCGAAATACTTCTCGCGGAGCATAGCCGGAGAGATGTAAGCCGGAGTGCGGTCCTTGCCAGAGAATGGTGCTCCGTAGGCGAAGTAATGCTTTACGCTTGTTGCCACCTTGTATTTTCCGATGTGATTCGGGTCGTCGCCCTGATAGCCGTTGATTTCGGCCTCAGCCATGCGGGCATTTACGATGGCATCCTCGCCGAAGCTCTCCCACAGACGCGACCAGCGAGGGTCTCTGCCAAGGTCGAGCACGGGATTGTAAACCCACGGACAGTTTCCGGCGCGAGTCTCGTATGCCGTAATCTCGGCCATCTCGCGTGCAAGCTCTATGTTGAACGATGCGCCAAGATTGATTGGCTGCGGAAATATCGTTCCGCCCTGCGTGTATGTAACGCCGTGGTTCTGGTCGAGGCCGTAGATATCAGGAATGCCAATGTGCTTCATGGATTTCTTCTGAATGAGCCTTATCCACTCCTGCCATTGTGCGATGGTTGCCGCGCGCGACATCGGCACGTTGAGGATTGAGCCAATCTTCCACTTTGAGATAACGGTATCGAGCGTCTGCTCGTTCAGTTTCCACACGGGCTTGCCGTTCTCCATAGTTACATTGCCGAGCACTTCGAGATTAAGTTCGAGCATCTGTCCCACCTTGTCGTCGAGAGACATCTTCTTGAGCGTAGCCTCAACTTTCTGCTCAATCTTCTCATCTCTCGGGATGGCGGGCTTCTGCGCCATTGTCATCTGCGCGGCCAACATAACCGCAAGAATAAGTATTTTCTTCATTTGTATCTAATATTATAGTTTTCACACGATTTATCGCAAAGTTATAGAAAAGATATTGTACTGAAAAAATATACAGGCCAGTTTTTTCGCCGTTCTCGCACCCGATTTTTCTGTCTGCAATAAAGTATTATAAATAATGTTGCTAAGTATCATTTATGGGCAAAAAAATATTTTTTTCATCCCGATGCAACCAAACGCGCATCTCGTTGCGTCTAAGCAGTACAAAAGAGAAAAAACAATACATACAAAGATACACATGAAAACAAGATCAACACTTTTGGCACTCCTTTCGATAGTATCGCTAAGCAGTTTCGCCAAGTCAGAAAAAATCGACGGCAAAATAATCGACACCAAGGGCAACCCAATGGCGTACGTAAACATCTCACTTTTGTCGCTTCCTGATTCTACATTCGTAAACGGAACAATTTCGGATGAGAACGGTAAATTCAACATTTCGGCAAACACAAGCAACTGCGTCCTGAAGTTTTCGAGCGTAGGATTCCAGACTCGATATGTAAACTTTGGAAAGGCAAACGAGCCTATCACGATGGAAGAATCGCCCGAGACACTCAACGAGGTGGTTGTGAAGGCTCAGCTTCCGAAGACTAAGCTGCACGGCACATCTATGCTTACGCAGGTTCAGGGCTCTGTTCTCGAGAAATCGGGCACAGCCGAGGAGATGCTCACCAAGATTCCGGGACTGCGAGAGACGAAAGACGGTCTGGAAGTACTTGGAAAGGGCTCGCCTGTAATCTACATCAACGGCCGAAAGCTTCAGGACAAAGACGAGCTGAAGCGTCTGCGCTCGGAAGAGATTGAGAGCGTTGAGGTGGACATGAATCCGGGTTCGAGATACGATGCCACGGTTACATCTGTAGTACGCATCCGCACGATAAAGCGTCAGGGCGAGGGCTTCGGATTCAGTTTCAACGCCAGCGACAACTGCCATCTGTACTACAAGCACAACGACCCTAACGTTTCGCTCAACATGAACTACAGAATAAAGTCGCTCGACTTCTTCGGAAACGTGAACTACTGGGCTTGGCACAACAGACACAAGACCGAGGCCGAGCAGAACTCATGGATTTCGAGCGCAAACGGCATCAAGACAATAAAGCAGGACAACAATATGGCCTCAGGATGGCACGGATACGGCATGAACTACACATTCGGCACAAACTGGCAGATTTCGCAGAAGCACTCGGCCGGATTCAGAATTGAGCGTAACCAACAGCTCTACGGGCTCGACTTCGACGAGACAAAAAGCAAGATTACACACAACAACGAGACAACCGAGTACACATCGGGCAATAACATGACAAAACAGCATCAGCCTTACAGCTGGCAGGGCAACGCATACTACAACGGCGAGTTTGGCAAGCTGAAAATCGACTTCAACACCGATTTCTACACAAACAAGAGCGAGGAGGACGGCTCTATCAGAGAGAATCACCAGAACGAGCAGACAACCCTTATGAACTCAATGAAGACATCGACAAACAAGATGATTGCCGAGAAGCTGATTCTGAGCTATCCTATTTGGAAAGGTATGCTGAACGTGGGCGACGAGATTACGCTCGTGAACCGCAAATCGACCTATACCATCAACAGCGCGATGATTCCGAGCACCGACTCGAATACTGACGAGAAGAACATATCTGTTTTCTTCGACTACAGCTTCAGCCTGCCAAAAATCGTAGACGGAAGCATCGGTCTGCGCTACGAGCATGTGGGTCTGGACTATACCGACCATCTTGACGCAAGCAGCAACCTAAACCGCGCTACCGACGACTTCTTCCCAAACATCGCGCTTTCAAGACAGTTTGGAAAGGTTCAGACATCGCTCAGCTACAGCGTGCGCACACGTCGTCCAAACTACTGGCAACTGAGCAACAGCACTTATTACATTAACAGCTACACAATACAGAGCGGCGACCCTAAACTCGAGAATCAGAAGAACCACGAGCTGGGACTAAACATACGCTGGCAGTTCGTAAACCTTTCGGCAAGCTACGAGCGCATTATGAAGCAGATTACAGAATGGTCGTTCATCTACAACGACGAGGGAACAATTCTCTTGAAGAACGTGAACCTTGCCAACCCGATTAACAATCTGTCAGCATTCCTGAACGCATCGCCAACCATCGGCGTGTGGACTCCGAGCCTGACTCTCGGCGTTATAAACCAGCGCACTACAATCGACCTTGCCGACCCTCGCGAGGCAAGCGGAAAGCGCACCATCAGCCTGAAGAAGCCTATCGCCATTGCGCAGTTAAACAACACCTTCAGACTGAAGCACAGCTGGCAGTTTGAGCTCGGCTGCGAGTACAACTCGAAGGGAAACATACAGAATTGCTATATAAACTCGCACTCGTTCAACTTCAACGGCACAATACAGAAGTGCTGGCTCAAGAACGATGCACTCTGTCTGAGAGCGACATACACAAAATACGCCGGCCAGAAGGTAATCATGGACTGCGGATATTATACCATCAACGTAAACAACATCAGAAACTACCAGCGTCTGAACGTATCGCTGCGCTACAACTTCAACACAACGAGCAGCAAATATAAGGGCAGCGGCGCCGGCAAGGAGTCGAAAGAGCGTATGGGTAACTAAAATTCTCTCTCCTACAAAACAAATAACAAATGAGGCGCGTATCAGCATTTTTGCATGATACGCGCCTTTGAATTTTTTAGCCAAAGAGTTCAGAATGGCTTCCAAATCTGACAAACTCGATGATGTCATTAACCTCGTCAATCCAAATGAGCAGGAAATCGCCTTTGATATGACATTCCCAACAGCCTTCATACTCGCCAATGAGTTTATGAGGCTTGTATTCTGGAGGTATTGGCAAATCTTCTTGAAACATCTCCAAGACTTCTCGCAATGCTGCTAATTTAGATGGATTACACCAAAGTCCTACAATTTTACGGGCATTAGCAATATTATTCGACACAGAGAGGAGCAGAATTTCATCCGCATCAATACAAAAACGGACTGCAAAAACTGCGACTGTCCGTTTTTTTGTATATCTTTGTCATTCGCAATCCTTATTTTGACTAAGACTAAGAAATAAAAGACGTATGAAAACAACACATCTTCAGGATTCAAACAGAATGTCTTTCCGCTGGCAGATGCTTAATTTGCTGGCGATATTCATGCTGTATTTGTGTCCGGTCATGCTATTGGCACGCGACGGATATTCTGCCAATGACAAGACAACGCACATTGGCACACACCAGCCGTTCTGCCATGCCGACAGCATAACCGAAGGCACACAATACATCAGCATAGCCGATGTTAAGGAAAAGTACGACAGACACTTCATGCAAGAGAAGCTGAAAGACAGCAATCCGTTCATGAAGACCCTGAAGGCGTGGCTCGGAAAGCGCATGAGCATAAGCGAGTTCGAGACAGTAATACAGAAGCGAGTCGATGCCATGTCGGACAAAGAGAAGAAACTGGTTGAGGAGATAAGGCTGAAAATGCCTGCCGAAATCATAACCTCAAGCACTCTAATGCAGAAGATTATTCCCGAGAGTGCCGCAGCCAACTACATAAACGGAGCTTTCAGTCCGGTTGTATCGAACAGCGTGTCGAGGGCATGCGACGAACTGCACCTTACTACAGTTGCCGACTACTGCTACGGTCTGAGGCTCGACTACGACGGCACGCCATTCTTCTACGGCGACAAGATAGCCGTGGAGAAAATCTACATTCTGCGGTTCACTCTCGAAAGTACCGAAGGACTTCGCATACCCATCGGCGAGAACGACTTGCAGATAAAGCCCTACCCTTTCACAGGCAACGGCTTCACATCGGGCAACCACGGCGTGATGGGCGTTCCCGAATTTGTGACCGACCACTTTGCACACATGAGCACCTGCCAAATATGGTGCATCGACAAGGACGGCAACGAAACGCTTGTGGCGGTGCTGGAATATGATAAGACTGCGAGTAAAAATATTTTTAAGAAGGTTATAAATAGTAAAAAATGAAAATAGAAATAAAAGGTTGGTCTAAGTTTGGCTATTTGGGTGATGTGTTGTTGCAGGTTGAAAATCATCGTTTCAATAATGAATGGGGATATATAACAAGTAACAGCAGGATTGCGACATCGTTAGGCTTTAAAGAAGATGAATATTATGGTTATTTCTTGCCAATAAAAGACATCGCCCATACAAGAGGCTTTTATTCCACAGTATTTTGCGTGTATAAAGGTTATAAATGTCAATTTATGTCATCTACATTTAACGAGGAGAATCATACATTCTGTATGAGACTTTCTCCTGATTTGGCTTTGGCAAAGGGGTATAATTGGAATCAGATAGGGCATGAAATACAAACAATGGATGTCCCTCTTTCCGACCTTGACGAAATCTTTCGCAGTCGAAAAAAAATCGGCGATTTCATCTTCGATGTAGACCCAATAAAGCCGATATACAAAGACGGCAAGTGGCTCATCGAACCAGACGAGAACGGAGTGTACGTTATCTGACAGCAACGGAATGTTAATAATAGCAACCTGCAACAAAACTGCATAAACTTACGGCCATTCGTCCCAAACAGGTGCAGAATATCCCAAAAACTTGCAAAAATCAATTCCGCAACATAACTTTGCGGCAGATTTCCATCACGATTGCAGATGCCTGCCACAAAAACAGACAACAAACACAGGCAAATGACAAAAGAGGAATCGGCTGCACACAATAAACAAACGCATGGAGCGTTAAGAACAGTTGCAGGAATAGTAATTTTTTCGTTAATTCAATCACAAAAAGCAAAATTATAACATTTCAAATGAAGAGTTTAACATTATTTTTGTGTCTCGGAGCATTGGCGAATACAGCTTCGGCACAAATTGTAAAACCCTTGGGAGAACTGAACGACAGTATAGAAGAGATTGTTGTAACGTCGACTTCTGCGCTAAAAAGGGTTAACGAGACGCAGATTGGCGTTGAGAAAATAAACATTGCCGAACTTGCCAAAGTTCCAGCTCTTTTTGGAGAACACGACATTATGCGCTCTATTCAGTTGCTGCCGGGCGTTAAATCCGAAGGCGACGGCTCGTCGGGCTATCAGGTGCGAGGCGGAACAGCCGCACAGAACCAGATTCTGCTCGACAATGCCACAATCTACAATTCGGGACACCTTATGGGCATCTTCTCGGCCTTCAACGACGAGGTGCTCTCGAACGCATCGCTATACAAAGGTCTGATTCCGGCACAGTTCGGCGGCGCAACATCTTCGGTCTTCGACATCAGCACAAAGAGCGGAAGCACCGACAGATGGCACGGCGGAATAAACATCGGTCTGCTGGCAACGAAAATCAATGCCGACGGCCCTATCGGAAAGAAGCTGACTTTTATCTTTGCAGCACGACGCTCTTATCTCGACCTTCTTCTGAAAGGTTCAGACGAATACAAGGATAACACTCTGTATTTCTACGACATAAACGCGAAGCTGAACTTCCGCATGGACGACAAGAACAACCTCTCGCTCTCGGTTTACAAGTGCCGCGACAACATGGGGCTGAAGGACTTGGCCGACATGAGCTGGGGAAATATTGCCGTTACGGGCCGATGGAACCACATGTTCAGCGAGAAACTGAGCCTCACATCGTGCGCCGTTTATTCATCATTCAACAACGACATGGCAATGCACTTGTCCAAGCAGAACTACGAGTGTGGCGGACACATCCGCCAGGCTTTGCTGAAAGAGAACCTGTTATGGAATCCGAACGACAGCCACAGCATTAACATCGGCGTTCAGGGAATGTGGCAGCAGATTAAGTCGGGCGACTGGACATTCAACTTCTTCCACGACAAGGAAGTGCGAAGCGCAAACAACAACGACATCTGGATTAACGACGACTGGAAAGTCTGCGACAAGCTTAACATCTCGGCTGGACTGCGACTCGACATGTACTCGCCTCTTGGCGGCTCGCCATACTACGACATCGACGCCAACGGATACATAACAAACACATACGACTATAAGAGCAGCAAGCTGGTAAAGACATATTTCAACCTTGAGCCGCGCCTCAGCATGAAGTACAACATCGATGCAACAAGCAGTCTGAAGCTGGGCTACAGCCGCACCACGCAGTCGGTACACGCCACACGCTCTTCGGGCATGTCAATGCCTTACGACCGCTACACCATAAGCACCAACAACGTCAAGCCAGAAATTGCCGACCAGATAAGCCTCGGCTACATAAAGGCAACAAACAACGAGGCTTACGACTTCAGCATCGAGGGATATTACAAAAACGTAAGCAACATTTACGACTACAAGGACGGAAAGGCCGAGTTCTCGGAGATGGAGATTGAGCGAATAGTTCTCGGCGGAAAAGGACGCGCCTACGGAGTTGAGATGTGCGCCAGAAAGAATCTGGGCAAGTTTACCGGATGGATTGCCTACACTCTGTCGTGGTCTGAGAACAAGATTGACGGCATTAACGGAAACCGCTGGTACACAGCCACCAACGACCGCCGCCACGACCTCAACATCGTTGCCATGTATGCCCTTAACAAACAGTGGAATCTGTCGTCAACCTTCACCTACAACACTGGTCAGGCTCTGTCTGCACCAAGCGCAAAGTACGATTTCGACGGCGACACTCACTACTACTACGAGCAGCGCAACGGCTATCGCGCGCCGGCATACCATCGTCTCGACCTCAGCGCAACATACACAAAGAAACTGAAACACGTTGAGAGAGAATGGGCGTTCGGAGTGTACAACGCATACAACCGCTACAATCCTTACGTCATCATGTTCCAGAACGACGAGGAGAAGCCTTCGGGCACGGTATGCACACAGTATTCGCTCTTCGGAGTGATTCCGTTTGTGTCTTTCGGATTGAAATTCTAACAAACCACAACTCTTAAAAAATTGACAATGAAACTAAGAAAGATATACATTCCGCTTGTGGCAGCAGTATTCTGCTCGTGCGAGAAAGAACTCGATTTCAAATACGATTCTGTTGAGCCAATCTACGTTATCGAGGCAACTGTAAGCAACGAGGGCACAAAGGCCGTGATTACCCAGACTCGCGACGTTGAGAGCACCGCCGACGCTCCAACAGTAGAGGGCGCAATCGTAACGATGACCGGCAGCGACGGCTCGCAGACAGCTCTCACCTACGAGGGCAACGGCGTCTACACATCGCCAGTAACGGGCGTAGAGGGCGTAACCTACACGCTTAAGGCCGATATAGGAGGCATAACAACACAATCGACATCTGTAATGCCTGATGCAATAAAGTACGAGGACAGCTACTTCTACCGCATGCCTATGCTGGGCGACTCGCTCTTCGTTTACAAGATTACCCTTGCCGACGACGGAAAGCAGCCGCGCTACTACTACATCCGCATAATGCGCAACGACAAGATGTTCAGATGGATGCTATCGGACAACAAGATTGCCAACGACGGAAAGATTGTGTTTAATTGCAGTCTGTTCGCAAACAACGAGTCGGACGACGAGAAGGAGAAGCGCGAGGAATGGCTGCACGACGGCGACAAACTTGACATCTCGGTGAGCCTCATCGACGAAACGGCATACAACTATTTCTTTTCGCTGAGCATTGCCGAGAGCAACAACTGCAATCCGCTGCCAAACTTCACATCTGGAGTGCTCGGTCTGTTCTCAGCCCGAAGCATCTACCGAATCCCTACAATAACATACGACCAGTCGAGCATCGGCGAAGATACAGACAAATAGAATTGACATTTTTTTAGTTTAGAATTGAGAGTTGAAAGTTCTTTTATGAGCTATGAATTGTCAACTGACTATATTTTTCAAGCAAGCCGTAAAGTACTGGGAATATATATAGTAACAATAAGCCGAACTCGCATCCCCAAATATGATGGTTGTGAGTTCGGCTTATTATTTGTAAATGAAAACTTTAGCGCACTCATTCGTATTTACCGATACCCCCATCTCCTGATTTGTTTTCAATAAACAGTGAATCTCCAACAAACCAAAATCTATCTTTTTAGTGAATGTCTGTTTTCGGAACGAAAAAAACAAATAATAAACACGAAAACAGATTCAAAAATGTAAACCAATCTGCAAAAATATACATATTTTGACATATATCAAAGGGGCCGAACACCAAACTACTTGCCAACCTGCACAAAACAGACTTTATTTTCGGTTATTTCATAGCAAATAGTTCGCACTTTTCGGCAATTTAATGTATATTTGCACACAGAAGTAAAAAATTTTAATCAGTATGACACGAGAAGAAACTGTCCTCAACTATCTCAGAGAACATAACATTCCGTTTACGAACTACAATCATCCCGAGGGGAAAACCATAGAAGAGGCCAAACGCTGGTGGAAGGACGACGGCTCTGTACATTGCAAGAATCTTTTCTTCCGCAACCACAAGGGCAACAAGCACTATCTGGTGTGCTTCAACTGCGATTACGACCTTGATATTCACGAACTTGAGCACATTCTAAAAGAGTCGCTCGTGTCGAAAGGTCTGCCGTCGTGCGGAAAACTGTCGTTCGCATCGCCCGAGCGCATGATGAAGTATCTTGGCCTTGAGCCGGGAAGCGTTTCGCCGTTCGGACTGATTAACGATGTTGAGCACCACGTTCATCTGTTTCTCGACGAGAATCTGAGGGATGCCGAAAGTCTGTCGTTCCACCCCAACGACTGCCGCGGAACGGTGGTAATCTCGCGCGAGGCGTTCAAGCAGTATCTCGACGGACTGGGCAACACTTATGAGTACATAAAACTTTATAATTGACAATTCACAATTGACAGTTGACAATTATTTAATTGAGAGTTGAAACTTTATAATTGACAATTATTTAGTTGAAAGACTCAATTAATTTTCTGATATAACAACAACCAACAAAAACATATATGAACAACAAGAAAATACGCCTTGCCGTGTTTGTGAGCGGCGGCGGAACGAACCTCGAAAACATCATCAACTATTTCTCTGCCGACGAGCAGGTTGAGGTGGGCATCGTGGTGAGCAACAAGGCGGAGGCCTACGCACTTCAGCGTGCCAAGAATCACGGCATTCCTAACGCCGTGATAAGCCGAAAGCAGTTTGCCGAGGACGAAGCAACCGTAATGGCAGCCGTTAAGGACTGCGACTACATCATCCTCGCGGGATTCCTCGTTAAAGTGCCCGACTATCTTATCGATGCCTTCCCTAAGCGCATCATAAACATCCACCCTGCCCTGCTGCCAAAATACGGCGGAAAGGGCATGTACGGACACCATATTCACGAGGCTGTCAAGGCTGCCGGAGAGAAAGAGACGGGCATCACCATTCACTACGTTAACAACGAGCTTGATGCCGGCGAACACATAGCGCAGTTCAAGGTCGCCCTTTCTGACGAGGACACAGCCGACACCATCGCCGCCAAGATTCACGAACTTGAGCAGGCTCACTTCCCCGAGGTTATCAAAAGCGTGATAAAGGCATAAAAAAAGAAGGCTGTCATCTGCAAAAAGACGACAGCCTTCTTTGTGTACTACAACTAATTCAGGAAACGGCAAGCCGCATCTTGCCAATGGCTTCAACCTTGCCGCAATAACGCTCGCATTGCACGCACACATCGTAGCCAAGCAGAGTGCCCAGAATAAAATCCTGCTCTGGCGTAAGCTGGTTTAGCGGACATCTGATGAGGCAACGCACCGTGTCGATACACTCGTTTCTTCCGAAAAAGAGATTAACGTTGTTCTTGCCTGCCGACAGCACATAATAGCTTATACCTTGATGGGCAAGGCGCTCAACGGCATAGTCGAGGTATTTTCGGTTTACCGTATAGAGAACCATTCTGCGTACACCCTTCTTGTACTCGTAAATGTGGTTGAACAGGACCTTCAGGTCGGCTGGGTTGAAATCTTCTGATACTTGCATTGCGTTTCCTTTCAATTTATAAAACTACCCTCATTTTTATCATGCCAGATATGGCTTAAGAGCATCTGCCCAAGCAGATATGCGCGCGTCGGTCTTGCTGCTCTCGTTTACATCGTCGAGGGCAAGTCCGATGAATTTTCCATCCTCAACGGCACGGCTGTCGTCGTAAGAATAGCCCGAAGCATCTACCGCGCCCACGAAGGTAACGCCCGATGATGCAAGGCCAGCCTTCAGCTCTGCCATTGCGTCGCAGAATGTTGATGAGTAAGAGTCTGAGTCGCCGCAGGCAAAAAGTGCAACAGTCTTGCCCGAAAGGTTCGCGCTCTTGAGCGTAGCCAGTCCGTCGTACCAGTCGTCCTGAAGCTCGCCGTCGCCCCATGTTGACGAGCCGAGCACAAGCACGTCGTAGCTCTCGGCCATGTCTGCCGTAATGTCGGTAACATTTATCACATTGTCAGCCGATACACCAAGTTTCTCAGCAACTGCGGCTGCAAGGCTCTCACATGTGCCTGTGGTTGAGCCGAAAATAATTCCAATATTCTTCATACAATTTAAACGTTAATTTTGTTTCGAAAATCATTAAAACTTTCGATTGCAAAAGTACAAGCAATAGCACATCGGCGCAATCACTAAAAACGATGATTTTGCTGCTCGGAATCCCTAATTTTCGGTATCGGCATACAAACTTATGAAAACAAAAAAAGACTGCCGAGGCTTTCTTTCCAGCCCCGGCAGTCTTCCGCCATATCCTTAAGTATAAGGATTTTATCTGTTTAGATATTTCTTTCCGTTCTTTACAACGATGCCCTTGTATGAAGCATCAACCTTAACGCCGTGCAGATTGTAAACGGCCTCATCGTCTGTGCCGATGATTACAGGAGCAACGCCGGTGGTAGTACCAATGCGGCGGTACAATTGTATTGCACTCTGGTTGCCGCTCTTGTAGCATGAGAATACATCTGCGCCTACGTTATACTGGAGTTCGTTGCGACTTTTTACATTTACGAACGTTATAACCGCGCAGTCGTCGGTAGCCTGAGTGATTGAAGCCTTGGCCGTATTGTCCGCCTTGTCGGTTGTGCGCAGCCAGTTTGAAGAAGAAGATGCAGCATAGAGATAGCCGCCGTTTGTCTTCAGCAGCCAGTAGTCGCCCGTGCGTACAAGGGTTACGACCGCCATTTCTTCGTTGTACTCAATCTTTCCGTCTGTAACGGTTGTCTCTACGGCTGGACGGTTGTTTGCCGCCTGAGTCGTGCTCATCACATAGTTATCCGATGCAATAAGCAGGTTGTCGCCAGTCTTAAGGTCGCTAACATTGGTTACGAGGATGTATGTACCCTCAACCTCGCCAGTCTCAACATCGTCTATATCGTCGTCGTTGCTGTCTCCGCCGTTACCGCCGCCCTCGTTGCCGTTATTGCCACCGTTGCCGCCAGTAGAGCCGCCGTTGTACTCGAATGTAGCATATCTGTCATCGTCCGAGCATGTTGTGAGCGCGGTAGAAGGGTCGAATGCCACGTCGATGCTGTCGCCCCACACATATTCGGCAAGGGTTGGATAGTCGATAAACAGATTTCTGTTGCCCTGAATCTCATAGACGGCATTGTTGCGGTCAACCTCAATCTGGTCAACCTTGTCTGTTCTCGTCCAATTCAGATAGAGGGTGTAAGCCCATTGCTGAAGCGTCGGCCACTCGTTCTTCTCGAGCGATGTGAGAGCCTCGCCAGTATATTTTGTATTCAGATTCTGATGAGCCGTAGCCATATACATGTATGCTCTCGAGAAGTCGCCCTTCCACTTGTCGGCTGGTTCCCACAGGTTTACGCCCGAACGTGCGCCCTTTCCCGTTCCAACCTTGGTGCAGCCGTTTGAATCTTTTACATTATCAACAACACCCATGCCATAGTTGCTCTTTGCCGAGTTGATTGAGACCTCCGACGGCATAAGGTTGAACAAATCCTGATATGCGCTGTTCTTTGTGCCGCCCCACCATGATTTTGGGAAGCTGTGCTCTATGTTAAGTCCGCTAACCACCGAGCCGCGCTTTCCAAACTGTCGGCGCTCGTCGCAATAGCGGTCTATACAGTAGTTGTCCTCTGTTCGGTCGGTATCGTAGAATCCGTCCCAAGTGTGTCCAATTCCGCTTCCGTATTCGAGTACCGTCTTAGGATTCATAAGTCTGTACATTGCCGCCTTCAGTTCGGCTTTCTTCAGTCCTTTCAGGCTGCTTGCATACTCGGCAAGCTGCTTGCGCGTTACGCTTCCGGCAGCATACGCCATGTTGGAAATAACGGTTGCCGAAAGAACCGCGATAAGAATTCTTCTAATCTTGTTCATCTTTGTTTAGTAATTTAACCTTTATTGTATTGTTGAATGATAGTAACACCATTATTCTGCAAAGATATTGATATTTGACTAAAAAACGGACAAAACGCTCGACTAACTTTTTCAAAACTTTGCTTTTTAAGAACGAAGAGCGAAGAATGTGTATAACAGAAACAGTCTTTTCGCTAACGATTTTAGGCGAACTTAATATTCTGAAACATTCGGGTTTCGTTCGAGATGCGTTCGAGATTCATTCGACTTTTTTATGATAGAATAATCGGCATCTGCCAACAAAAATCACGGCCTTACAGTATTCTGTCATGCAGAAGTCGTAAAGCCGTGATAATTATTTAGCTATTAAACTGTTTTTACATTAAAACTTCATATCAGAAGATGATGTTGCAGAAGGAGCAGAAGCTGTGCATTCTTCCAAAAGGTTCTGATAGAAAGCAGCCTCAGTTGCCTGATAATAAGAAATCAAGAATAGGAATCCTATACCACAAGTAAAATATGACAAAAAATACCAACCTATGAATGTAAGCTGAAGGACAAACAAATCCAACTTGTGTCCACGCATCAACTCTCGGCTTGCATGAATTGCAGCATCAGCACCTATACCCGGGTTATCCTTTACGATATAAGGAGTCATAGCATAAGAATAAGCCTTTATTATTCCCGGAATATAAAGCAAGAGAGACCAAGCGTATATATAAAGCAATCTCAAAAATATTACGCCCAAGTTCTTAAAACCAAAAGAAAAAGCATCTGACACTTTCAAAGCTTGATTATTACCTCTTACAAAATCAACAAACGTCATTTGCATTCCAAAAACGTAAGTGACAACAATAAAAATAAATGCAATTAATGCAAAAGGTAAAGCCACAGGTAAAACCATCAACGACGCTAAATGGTCCTCCCCACCACTATTATAAACACTAAAAAAAGTAATACAAAAAAAGGCTGCATAAAATACCGCAACAATTAAAAAAAACACGATAGGCAATACTAATGCTCTTCCCCAATTGCCCCTCAACGCAGACAAGGCAATGTCTTTCAACTCACTACTTTGTTTCATAATCTAAAAAGAAATTAAAAGTTAATTGTTATAAAATCTCTGCGAAAATAACGCTTTTCTTAATAATGAACAATATTTAAGAATGAAAAAATGTTAAAAATATTTCAAGATAACATCATTTAGATATAAAAAAAACATCGGCTCAAACTAAAATGATATTGTCATATGCAGAATTCCATTTAGCCAACCAAAGCCATTCGGGAACAACCATACAACCACACATCGCCAGAAATGAGCCAGACACAAATAGACACGAAAAAGGAAAATCAAGTATCTTTTTGGCATCAGCAACAGCATTCGTAGTTAAATATATAATGTATATATAGCAAAATGGACTAAAAATACATCTCAAACAAAAAAAATCGCTTTTTTGTTTGGCGGTTTGATGATAATCTGTAACTTTGCAACCGAATTAAACAACAATTTACAACGAATAAGAATTATGCAGTTTACAGTTAACACATATTGGTGGTGGCGCACTCAGACTTCCAACGGTCGTGAGTCACAGCCTTGTATATATAAGTGAACTGTTTTTCAGGATATTACAAAGAAGGCTTGTCGTACTTGCGGCAAGCCTTCTTTCTTGTTTAAGACAAACCGAGACAATAGTAAAAACAACAATAAAAAACAAAATAGAATATGAAAACATATCAGGTTGACGAGAACGGTTTCTACGGAGAGTTTGGCGGTGCCTACATTCCCGAAATCCTCTACAAGACGGTTAAAGACCTCGAGGCGGCTTATCTGCCGATAATCGAGAGCGAAGAGTTCAAGAAAGAGTACCACTCATTGCTTAAAGACTATGTTGGCCGCCCTTCGCCACTCTACTACGCAAACAGACTGAGCAACAAGTACGGCTGCCACATCTATCTTAAGCGCGAAGACCTGAACCACACGGGAGCACACAAGATTAACAACGCCATAGGTCAGATTCTGCTGGCAAAGAAGATGGGCAAGACACGCATCATCGCCGAGACAGGAGCAGGACAGCACGGCGTGGCTACGGCTACTGTATGCGCCCTGATGAACATGCCTTGCCGAGTGTATATGGGCGCACTCGACGTTGAGCGTCAGCACGTTAACGTTGAAAGAATGAAGATGCTGGGCGCAGAGGTCTTCCCGGTACAGAGCGGAAACAAGACTCTGAAAGATGCAACAAACGAGGCAATACGCGACTGGTGCTGCCATCCTGCCGACACATTCTATATAATAGGCTCGACAGTTGGCCCTCACCCTTATCCAGACATGGTGGCTCGCCTGCAAAGCGTAATATCAGAGGAGATAAAATGGCAGATTAAGGAAAAGATTGGACGCGACTATCCCGACTATCTGATGGCCTGCGTGGGTGGAGGTTCGAACGCAGCCGGAACAATATACCACTACATCGACGACGAGCGAGTTAAGATTATCCTGTCGGAGGCCGGAGGAATGGGTGCAGACACAAAGGAGACAGCCGCATCAATAACCATTGGAACTCCGGGCATTCTGCACGGCTCGCGCATCAAGCTGATGCAGACCGAGGACGGACAGATTATAGAGCCTTACTCAATATCTGCCGGACTCGACTATCCGGGCACAGGCCCATTGCATTGCAATCTTGCCGACAAGGGACGCGCCCAGGTAATTCCGGTAAACGACGATGAGGCTCTGCGTGCGGCATTCGAACTTACACGTCTCGAAGGCATCATCCCGGCACTCGAAAGTTCGCACGCACTTGGCGCTCTGCCTAAGATTAAAGGCCAGTTCAAGCCAGAAGACGTGGTGGTTCTGACCGTAAGCGGACGAGGCGACAAGGATTTGGCTACATATCTGGCACACAAAGACGATCCGGGAATAAACGATTAAACAACCAACGAATATGTATAAATATCATACCGCAAGCAAAACCATACTCGGCGACCTAAACACGCCAGTATCAGCATATATGAAGGTGCGCGACGCATATCCGCAGTCGGCACTCATGGAAAGCTCCGACTATCACGGAGGAGAGAACAGCAAGTCGTTCATCGGACTTCACCCAATCGCACAGGTAAGCATAGAGCACGGCACGGGCAAGGCCAAATATCCCGACGGCCGACAGACTGAGCACAAGATAACCGAAAGCTACGGCTCGGCTCAGGTGATAAACGAATTTCTAAACGCCTTCGAGATTACAGGCGACAACAGCAGTTACTGCGGCCTGTACGGCTACACCTCGTTCAACGCCGTCAGGTACTTCGAGAACATCAACGTGAAGGACGAGACTCAGGCCAAGAACGATGCGCCCGACCTTCTGTACATTCTATATAAGGATGTAATCGTATTCGACCACTTCAACAACCAGCTCACGCTTATCGAGTTGCTTGCCGACGGCGAGAAGGACGATCTCGATGTTCTGGAGAAAGACATCAACAGCCGCTCGTACCAAGCATACGACTTCCATCCCGTAGGCGATTTCTGGAGCACACTTACCGACGACGAGCACAAGGAGAACATCCGCAAGGGAATAGCACATTGCTTGCGAGGCGATGTATTCCAGATTGTGCTGTCGCGCCGCTTCAAGCAGAAATTCGAAGGCGACGACTTCAAACTTTACCGCGCACTTCGAAGCATCAACCCAAGCCCTTATCTGTTCTACTTCGACTTCGGCGGATTCAGAATATTCGGCTCATCGCCCGAGACTCATTGCCGCATCGTAGGCAACAAGGCATACATCGACCCTATTGCCGGAACAACCAAGCGTACAGGCGATGCCGAGCAGGACAGAAAGAACGCCCTATTCCTGAAAAACGACCCTAAGGAAAACGCCGAGCATGTGATGCTGGTAGACCTTGCGCGCAACGACCTGAGCCGCAACTGCCACAACGTACACGTTGAGTTCTATAAAGACATGCAGTTCTACAGCCATGTCATACACCTTGTGAGCCGCGTATGCGGAGAGCTCGACAACGATGCCGACCCAATTCAGGCATTCATCGACACCTTCCCTGCCGGAACTCTTAGCGGCGCGCCAAAGGTAAGAGCCATGCAGCTTATAAGCGAGTACGAGCCGCACAACCGCGGAGCATACGGCGGCTGCATCGGTTTCATCGGATTCAACCGCAGCCTTAACCAGGCAATAACCATCCGCACATTCGTGAGCCGCAACAACGAGCTGTGGTTTCAGGCCGGAGGCGGCATAGTTGCCAAGAGCGATGTTGAATACGAGCTTCAGGAGGTGAACAACAAGCTTGGAGCACTACGCAAGGCTATCTCGATAGCCGAAAAACTTTAGACTAACATTCAAACAGACTTTACGCACAATGAAAATTGTAATAATAGATAATTACGACTCGTTTACATACAATCTGAGCCATTTGGTAAAGGAACTGGGCGCAGAAGTAACGGTCTACCGCAACGACAAGTTCGAGCTTGGCCAGCTTGAGGCTTTCGACAAGATAATCCTCTCGCCCGGCCCGGGAATCCCAAGCGAGGCCGGTCTGCTGCTCGATGTAATCAAGACCTATGCCGGCAAGAAGCCAATCCTTGGCGTGTGCCTCGGCCATCAGGCTATTGGCGAGAGTTTCGGAGCAAGTCTTACAAACCTAAGTTCGGTATTCCACGGCGTGGCAACGCCTTCAACAACGGTTGCCGACGACTATATATTCGACAGTCTGCCAAAGACATTCGAGGTTGGCAGATACCATTCTTGGGTGGTAGACAACAACAATCTGCCCGACTGTCTCGAAGTCACCTCGGTAAGCGATGAAGGTTACATTATGTCACTCCGCCACAAGCAGTTCGACATACGCGGAATACAATACCATCCCGAGAGCGTTCTTACTCCCGACGGAAAGACAATTCTGAAAAACTGGTTAAATCATTAAAAACACAACACAAATTATGAAAAAATATCTATTAAGACTGATTGACGGTGAGATTCTTTCACAAGAAGACACACACGACATAATGCTCAACATCATCAACGAGCAGTACAACGAACATCAGATTGCAGCCCTGCTGATGGCATTGCAGACACGCGGCGTAAGCGTTGACGAGCTTCTGGGTTTCCGTCAGGCGTTGCTCGAGACAGGCAAGTACATCAATTTCGAAGACCTTAACACTCTCGACATCGTGGGCACAGGCGGCGACGGCAAGAACACGTTCAACATCTCAACCTGCTCGGCCTTCGTCATTGCCGGAGCCGGTTACAAGGTGAGCAAGCACGGCAACGGCGGCTCATCTTCGGTTAGCGGTGCGAGCAACGTGCTTCTGGGCCATGGTGTCAAGTTTACAGCCGACGAGAGCATCCTGCGCAAGAGCATCGAGGAGGCTGGCATCTGCTACTTCCACGCGCCTCTCTTCGCCTACGGTATGAAGTTCGTAGGCCCAACACGCAAGGCTCTCGGCGTTCCTACATGCTTCAACCTGCTCGGTCCGCTGGTAAACCCTTGCCATCCGAAGAACTCGCTTCACGGAACGGCAAACCAGAGCCAGCTCCGCCTATACACCAACATCCATCAGAAGATAGGCGACAACTACGGCGTGATTACAAGCTACGACGGCTACGACGAGATTTCGCTCACCAGCGGATTCAAAATCTGCACAAACAACTTCGAGAAAGTCTACACTCCTAAGGAACTCGGACTCAACTATGTGGAGCAGCACGAAATTTACGGCGGCGAGACTCCTGAAGAGGCAATGAAGATATTCGACGCAGTACTCGAGGGCACGGCAACCGAAAGCCAGAAGAACGTGGTGATTGCCAACGCAGCATGCGGCATCAGCATCATGGAGAAGAACCTCTCGATGGAAGAGACAATCGCCATAGCGCGCGAATCGCTCGAAAGCGGAAAGGCTCTTGCCACACTTAAGAAATTCATAGCAATAAACTCTTGATTATGAAGGATATTCTAAGCGAAATATGTGCATACAAGCGCACCGAGGTAGCCAAGCAGAAAGAAGCCGTGCCGTTTGACACAATAGTTGAAATGGCTGGCAAACTGATGGCAGAGGACGACCGCCCGAAACGCTCGATGCGTCGCTCGCTCGAAGAATCGAAAAGCGGAATCATTGCCGAGTTCAAGCGCAAATCGCCGTCGAAAGGCTGGATTAAGGAAGAGGGCAAGCCCGAAATCATTCCGCCGTCGTACTCTGAAAACGGCGCGGCGGCACTCTCAATCCTAACAGACGAGAAGTATTTCGGAGGCAATATGTCGTTCCTGAAAACGGCACGGAAACTGGTAGAGACACCAATCCTGCGCAAGGATTTCATCATCGACGAATATCAGCTTTATCAGGCCAAGATAATCGGAGCCGATGCCGTTCTGCTCATCGCCGCCGACCTTACAAAGGACGAATGTCGGAATCTGGCACACACGGCGCACGAACTTCAACTCGAAACGCTGCTCGAGATACATAGCGAGAGCGAACTTGAATACGTTGGCGACTGCATCGACATGGTTGGAGTGAACAACCGCAATCTGGGAACATTCCACACCGACGTGCAAAACTCGTTCAGACTATCCGAACTTCTGCCGAAAGACATGCTCCGCGTGTCGGAAAGCGGAATTTCGAATCCCGACACGGTGAACGAACTGAGACAGGCTGGATTCAGAGGCTTCCTCATCGGCGAGAATTTCATGAAGACAGAAAATCCGGGCGCGGCACTTGCCGAGTTCATCTCAAAAATAAGATAAGCCATGATTCGTAAGGTATGCGGAATGCGCGAGGCTCAGAACATTCGCGACGTTGAGGCTCTGGGCATCGACTGGATGGGCTTCATCTTTTGGGAGAAGACAAAGCGAAACGTTGCGTCAAAGCCCGACTATCTGCCCGAAAGGTGCAAGCGCGTGGGCGTGTTCGTCGATGCCGACATCGACTTCATAGAGCTGAAGCAGAAGGATTTCGGACTGAGCATCATTCAGTTGCACGGAAAGGAATCGCCCGACTTCTGCAAAATGGTGAAAGAACGGCTCGGCACGATGGTGATGAAGGCATTCAGCTTCAAAACGGCCGAAGATGTTGCAAAAACAGCCGAATACGAAGGCACGTGCGACTATTTTCTGTTCGACACTCCTACCCCAAATGCCGGCGGAAGCGGAAAGATGTTCGACTGGTCGCTGCTCGACAGCTACAAAGGCAGCACGCCGTTCATCCTTAGCGGCGGAATAGGCATCGGGAGCGTCGAGGCCCTGAAGGCATTCGGCCACGAAAAATGGGCGGGAATAGACGTGAACAGCAAATTCGAGACAGAACCGGCACTCAAGGATGCCGAACTGCTCCGCTCATTCTTCGGGCAACTTTAACAAAACAAGAAAATCTTAAACATTATGAACAGGATAAATCAACTTTTCAGTAGCAAGAAAGAGAACATTCTTTCAATCTACTTCTGTGCAGGACATCCTACACTCGACGGAACGGTTAACACAATAGAACAGTTGGAGAAAAAGGGCATCGACATGATTGAAATCGGAATCCCTTTCAGCGACCCAATGGCAGATGGTCCTGTTATTCAGGATGCCGCAACAAAGGCTCTGCGCAACGGCATGACGCTCCGTCTGCTGTTCAGCCAACTGAAGGACATTCGCAAGAGCGTTAACATTCCGCTCGTGCTGATGGGCTACCTCAACCCTATTTACCAGTACGGCTTCGAAAACTTCTTTGCAGAGTGTGCGCGAATCGGCATCGACGGCGTGATTATCCCCGACCTTCCGTTCAAGGACTATCAGGAGACGGTTAAGCCGATAGCCGACAAGAACGACATCCGCACCATCATGCTGATAACTCCGGAGACGAGCGACGACCGAATCCGCTTCATCGACGAGAACACAAACGGATTCATATACATGGTTTCGTCGGCAGCCACAACAGGCGCGCAGAAGGAGTTCGACGCAGCAAAGCAGGCTTACTTCAACAAGGTTAACGCAATGAGTCTGAAGAATCCGCGAATGATTGGCTTCGGCATCAGCAACAAGCAGACACTCGAGAGCGCACAGAAGAATGCAGCCGGCGCAATTATCGGAAGCCGCTTCGTAACGCTGTTCGACCAGCTTCAAGACCCAGCCAAGGCAATCGACCAACTTCTCGAAGACCTAAAGCACTGACAACACAAACACATCGAAGATAGCATCAGGAAAGATGCAAAGAAAGCGTTCTGCCATCGTGGAAGAACGCTTTCTTTATGTCATTTTCTTAGCCATTGCGATGTCCGCACTTGCATATTCTCGCGCAGTTGGTCGCGGTACAGCCAGATTTCGCGCGAGTGGTAGTTGCCTTCCTTGCCAATGAGCGGCAGAACATAGTCGGTTGCCGAAAAGCCGTCGACAAGCAGAAGATCCGAAATAGTATCGAGCGTTACTGTCATATAGTCTTTCGTCTGCTGATTCTGAGGGATGAAAGGCGACGGCTCAGTAACAAGAATTGCCGGAGTGGCATCAGTCTGCCAATTTACGGGATTGATGCAGACGGCACTGCGCGGAAACATGGCACACGAATCATTGCGCACGGAGTTGTAGCAGATGGTTACGCCAACATCATCGGCTCGCCTCGCCGGACGGATCTGCTTGCACTCGTCGAGCATCTTCTGCGGAATACTCGCCCCTATGATGTAGGCGGCAATCATCCTATTGCAGACCGAATCGTCCATCTCGCGCATCAGTTCGAGAGCAATCATCGCCCCTTGGCTGAATCCGGCAAGAATTAACGGACGGCCTTTGTTTTCGTGCCGCAGATAATAGTCGAACGCCTTGCGCACATCGTCGGTAGCCAACGGCAGTCGCGCCGAAGAAAGACTATCGTTAACAAACGATTGGAGCGAGCATTGGCGATAGTATGGCGAATAGAAATTCAGTCTGCCGCCCAGCAGATTATCCACGCCTTTCATCTCGCTGAGCATCGGCGCACGAAGGCTATCGGCGTATGTTGCGGCATAATGGCATATTTCGTTTTCGGCCAGAGAATAGTCGCCCGTTTCGGTTGAAATTATGTAGAAGATATCGGCTTCTCCCCCACGTTTGTTTATGTACCACTGAGACGTGTCGGCATAGTCAGGCTGCTGCGGAATGGCCTCGCGCTGCACCGCCACGCTTTCGCGTTTTGTACACGAGCCGAAGAATATTATTCCGCAAAGCAGACAAACGGCTATTGCCAAAAAATTCGTTCTTCTCATAGTATTTTAACGTTATGTTCATTGAACGCAAATATAGGCAAGAAATCACAAAAATGCGACATATTACCGAACTATTTTACATCAATGAAGATCAGTTATAATATGAGGCTGATTTTTAGCGGACACCTATACTTTTCAGATTCATAAAAAATATAAGTCTGGAACATTTCTTTGCAACAACATTCCAGACTTACATTCCATCTACCTTACAATCAATAGATTACATATTGAACTTATAAAAATGATTCACAGGGCCGAATCCATGGCCAATTTCATAATCAGCTCCGGCAATGATGGCCGAATTGATGTAGTCTTTCGCCATTTTTGCCGACTCGGTAAGCGAGCAACCCTTTGCCAGCATACTTGCAAATGCCGACGACATGGTGCATCCTGTTCCGTGAGTGTTCCGTGTTTCGATGCGAACAGAAGGCAACTCAACGACCTCGCCTTCCTCGGCATTGTAAAAGATGTCTACAAGTTTATCCTCCGTCAGATGTCCGGCTTTCAGAAGTACAGACGTGCCGCACCTTTCGGCAAGCGTGCGAGCGGCATCCTTCAAATCCGACTGTCTGTCGAGTTTCGCGCCGCCAAGCAGAATCTCAGCCTCGGGAATGTTTGGCGTAATAACGCGGCTCATCGGCATCAACCCGAAATGAGGCTTGCGATGGCATTTTCCTCGATAAGCCGATGTCCCGAAGTTGAGACCATCACGGGGTCGAGAACGATATTCCGTACGCCGAACTTCTGCAAAACACGCGCAACGGCATCGGCAACCTCGGCTGAATGTAACATACCAATCTTTACGGCATCAACGCCGATATCCTCGACAACAGCCTCAATCTGCTGGGTAATAACCTCGACAGGAATGGCGTGAACAGCCTTTACTCCGAGCGTATTCTGCACGGTTACGGCGGTGATAGCCGAGGCTGCATAGCATCCGCACGCCGAAATTGTCTTTATATCTGCCTGAATGCCAGCGCCACCGCCAGAATCGCTTCCGGCGATGGTTAGAACTCTTCTGTATTTTTTCATTGCATCATCTCGTTTTTTCAGCCCACAAAGATAATATTTATTAGTGAAAAGGCAGAAGAATCTGGGCTAAGAATTACATCTTCATCAGTTTGCTGACGTTTATGTCGCCGCTACCTGTAACGCGCTTTCCAAACTTGCGAGCCTTTCCGGCAAGTTCAACATCACCGCTGCCCGTTACCGATACAAACACATCGTAACTTGCAATATACTTGCATCTTACATCACCACTACCGGTAACTGACACTTCTGCGCCGTTGGCTCTTACATCGTTTGCCAATATGCTGCCGCTGCCGGTAACACTCATCTTAACCTTTGCAGCCACAACCTTCTGCAACTTTATCTCGCCGCTTCCGCTTACCGATGTCTTGAGTTCATCAACCTTCAAGAGGTCTCTTGCATCAATGTCGCCGCTGCCAGTTACCGAAAATTCCTTGATATCTGGCGACTGAACATATACTACAAGTCCGTTCAAGTCTACGCCCTTTCCGAAAAATGGAAATTTCAGACCGTCGTCTTCAACAAAGACACTTAGTTTGCCGCTCTTAACCTGAGTCTTTACGCAGGCAACGGCATCTTTCTTGCCAACAACCTTTACGCTATACTGAGAGCCCTGTGTGTAAACCACGTTTATGCTGCCGAGAAGACAGACGCTGCTGAATGTACCCACTTTCCTGACCTGACTTATACGGTTATTGCCCGATGGCTCGGAAGAAGCATTGCTTGCAAAATACGGACTGTCAATCTCGCCCGAGAAAAGTTCAGTAGACTTGTCGCCGACATTTACAGATGCGAACATTCGTACCGCAGGTACAAAAATCATTACTAAAACAGATAGTAAATAAACGAGTAAATTTTTCATGTTATATATTTTTTTTATGTTTTCTGTGCATTAGACGCAACAACTATATTGTAACGTTGCAGCAAAACAAATATTTTTTTTACTTTTGCACAAATATTTGTAAAAGAAACGCATATTTAAACAAAATTTTATTGAAATAATGGAGACAATACCAAGTTTTGCGGTTGATCACACCAACTTGCGCCCGGGAATCTACATCTCAAGACAAGATTCAGTAGGAAACGAATTCATTACTACATACGACATCCGAATGACTGGCCCGAACCAAGAACCGGCTCTCGCACCAGCCGCCATCCACACCATCGAGCACATTGTTGCAACATACCTTCGCAACAACGACGAATGGAAGGACAACGTAATCTACTGGGGACCAATGGGATGCCTAACCGGAAACTATCTCATCCTGAAAGGCAACTATCCTTGCGAGCAGATTCGCAGTCTGATGATTGAGGCATTCCAGTATGTAGCCGACTACGACGACAAGCAGAACGCCGTTCCAGGAACAACGGCTGCAACATGCGGAAACTATCTGATGCACGACCTTCCGATGGCAAAATGGGAAGCCAAGAGATATGTTCAGCGTCTGAAAAACGAATTCTGCTGCGTATATCCGGGAGTTGAGCGACCAACCGACAACAACGGTCTGCAATTCTTCGACGCATAACAACGCTTTTTATATTATAACGTAAAATGGAATTGAACGCATTAGACATAGCCAGCCAAGCTGGTCATATAATGCTTGAGAACGGTGCTGAGATTTCGCGTGTTGAGGAGGTGATGGAGAGAATAGCATCGAGTTTCGGTGCAGATTCACGAAAATTCTTTGTGCTTTGCAACGGAATTTTCACCACCGGAAAAGGCTATGCAAATGTTGAATTCATACCGATTCACGGCTCGCAGCTCGACAAGGTTATTGAGGTTAACCAACTGTCGAGAGACATCGAAGCCGGAATGTACACAATCGAGGAGGCTCACGAAAAGCTCAATCAGATAAGGGGCATTCCGCCCCACCCTGTTTGGGAGCAGATTCTGGGCTCGGCACTCGGTTCGGCCGCTTTCTGCGCCATCTTCGGCGGCGGATTGGCTGACTGTGCCCTTTCGCTCGTCTCGGGAGTGCTTCTGTGGTTCTTTGTGCTCTACGTAAGCATGCCGTGCTTCTCGAAAGTAACGGGCAACCTTGTCGGAGGCATCTTGGTTACGATTTTCAGCATTATGTGCTATAAACTCGGAATCGGACACCTCGACAACATTCTTATCGGCGCAATAATTCCGCTGATTCCGGGAGTCGCCTTCACAAACGGAATACGCGACCTCGGAGCCGAGGACTACATTGCCGGCGCAACCCGAATGCTTGATGCGAGCATGGTTTTTCTCTGTATAGCAGTCGGCGTGTGTATCACGTTTCTGGTACACAGCCACATTGAAGGCTATATGATTCAGCTTAACGGCACTCTGATTGACCCCATTACGGCGACTTGGCCTATACAGATTCTGTCGGCTTTCGTCGGAACAGCAGCATTCGGCGTTCTCTACGGCGTTCCGCGCAAATATTATGTTCCATGCGCCATATGCGGAACTGCCGGCTGGATTGTAAATCTGGCGATGCTTAGATTCGCTGGCGCAAGCACGGTAGAATCGGCTCTGTTTGCTACAATGGCGGTAGTTATCTCGGCCTACTTCTATGCGTTCAGACTGGGCTGTCCGGTCATCGTCTTCCTCATCTGCGGAATATTCCCGCTCGTTCCGGGAGCAGGCATCTTCTGGACAAGCTACAACATCGTGAGCGACCACTTCACGGCGGCTCTCGCAAGCGGATTCGAGGCGGTAAAGCTCACATTCTCTATCGTCTTCGGAATAATAATAATTACGGAGATGCGACGGCAAATCTTCAAACGTAAAAAGACAAAATAACACAAAAACAAGAAAACTATGCTTATCACAACACATACACCATCGGTCTTGCTGATTTATACAGGCGGAACGATTGGAATGATTGAGAACCCCGAAACAGGGGCTCTCGAGAGTTTCAAGTTCGACTATCTTGCCGAACAAGTCCCGGAACTGAAAAGATTTAATTACAGAATCAGGACGTATCAGTTCGACCCGCCAATCGACTCGTCGGACATGGAGCCACAGATTTGGTCGAAAATAGTGCAGATAATCACCTACAATTACAATTTGTACGACGGTTTCGTGATTCTTCACGGAACGGACACGATGGCCTACACGGCTTCAGCCCTCAGTTTCATGCTCGAAAATCTGTCAAAGCCTGTAATCCTTACGGGAAGCCAACTTCCAATAGGTCAGCTCAGAACCGACGGAAAGGAAAATCTGATAACAAGCATCGAGATTGCAGTTGCAAAGCATGCCGACGGAACGCCGATGGTTCCGGAAGTGTGCATCTACTTCGACAACAAACTGATGCGCGGCAACCGCACCACGAAAATAAACGCCGAGAATTTCTCAGCCTTCTGCTCTTACAACTACCCCGTCATTGCAACTGCCGGAATTCACATAAACTACAACGAATCTCTGATAAGAAAGCCAAGCAACAAACCGCTCAACCCGCATTATGTCTACGACTCGAACGTAATCGTGCTTACGCTTTTTCCGGGAATTCAGGAAAACATAATCAGACAGGTTGTTACAAGCAATACGGTTCACGCCATCGTTTTGCGCTCGTTCGGCTCGGGTAATGCTCCGCAGAAGGAATGGCTCGTTAATTGCCTGAAATATGCCGTTGACAACGGAATTGTCGCGGTAAACATAAGCCAATGCCTTGCCGGAAACGTTGAGATGGACCGCTATCAGACTGGCGTTCAACTGCTCGAAGCAGGCGTTGTGAGTGGGCATGACTGCACGCTCGAGGCAACAATAACAAAACTGATGTTCTTGCTCGGGCACGGCATGTCGCCAGCCGAAGTGAGAGAAATGATGACGCAGTCAATCTGCGGCGAGATTACCGAATAATCAAGGCACAGCCAAGGTTATAACATACTCGTCGGCAAAATGATAATATACTTTCAGACTATCGGCAAAAGCCTCGTTTACTGATTGTTTCATCACCATGAAACCATCGGTAAACGCTCCGTCAGTCTGATGATAGCCAACGACTTTCATTTGTTTTTTGAAATCGACACCTTCTTTGTCGAGGAGTTTGTAAACTGCTTCCTTGCCCGACCATACGGCAAGCGACGAATTTTCAAGAAGATGCTGACTATCAGTCCACAAAGGCTCATCTGAGTCCATATAATGCGTGTGGATTCTGAAAGCCTGCGGAGACTTCTTTTCCATGTCCAAGCCTATCGGATGCTCATTGCACAATGCAACCGAAGCCCATCCTTTCGAATGGGTTATTGAAATATAAGTTTCTGATTGTCTGAATATTGGAGAGCCGTTTTCTTTATATTCAATCTCCTCGTCAAAACCGCGGACAAGATAGAGAAGATAGCGAACGCCAACCCATTCGAGTTTTCGCCCCGAAGCCTTGAACTTTGCAATTTTCTCAAGATAGCGCGCCTTGTTTGGCAGACAGTCGAGCATCGAGTCGAGCGTTTCGCTCAACTTGATGGCATAGACTTTCACATCACCGCAGTCGGCGGCAAGATAATGTTGGCCTTCGACATAACGACTGCGTTCAACCCTCCAATCAGAAAAAGTCATCAAGCCTTAGCCTCCTCTTTTTTAGGTTTGTTGTCCTCAGCAGCCGATTTTATGGTTACCTTCACCTTTAAAATACGCCTGTCGTTCATTTCAAGAATCTCAAAATCGAAATTCTTGTACGAGATGACTTCGTGAACCTTCGGAAACTCGCCCTTCAGTTCAAGAAGCAAACCGGCAAGCGTGTCGGCATCACCCTCGGCATCCTCAAAGATATCATCGTCGAGCTTCAAAATTCGGTAAAAATCAGAAAGCATTACCTTTGCCTCGAAGATGTAGACATTCTCTTTTATCTTTACGAATGGAGCATTATCCTCGTCGTACTCGTCGTTTATCTCGCCAACAATTTCCTCGATAATGTCTTCCATCGTAACGATTCCGCTTGTTCCGCCAAACTCGTCAACAACAATGGCGATATGAACCTTGTTTGCCTGAAAATCGCGCAGCAAATCGTCAATTTTCTTTGTATCCGGCACGAAGAACGGCGGACGGATTAGCGACTGCCATCTGAAATTGTTTGGCTTTCCAAGATGCGGAAGCAAATCCTTGATGTAAAGCACACCTTTTATATTATCCTTGTTGCCAAGATAGACTGGGATGCGCGAATAGTTATTCTCGACGATGCACTTCAAAACCTCGTTGAACGGCGTACTCATCTCGATATCTACCACATCAAGACGGGACGTAAGAACTTCCTTCACCGTTTCGTCGCCAAATCTGATGATGCCTTTCAGCATGTTTCGCTCCTCGGCAATCTCCTTTTTGTCGGTAAGTTCGAGCGCTTGGTCGAGTTCTTCAACGCTTATTGAATGAGATTCTTTCGAAGCCACCTTCTCGGCAATGAACGAAGAATGAACCAAAAGCGATGAGAACGGATAGAAAACCGTGCGCAGAAGCGAGATTGCAGGCGCGGCTATACGGCAGAACGAAAGCGTGTGCTGAGCCGAATAAATCTTTGGCATTATCTCGCCAAAAAGAAGCAGCAAGAATGTGAGAATGACCGTTGTGAACACAAACTCGGCAATTTCTGAACCTACGCCAAAATGCAGGACGCACGAGATGATGTAGTTGCACAACATGATAATCAGCACATTAACAAAATTGTTTGCAATAAGAATGGTTGCAAGCAATCGCTCGGAGTCTGAGCGCAGCGTGATTATCCTCTTGTCGGTAGAACTGTCGCCTTCTTCTATTTTATTAAGGTCTGTCGGGGCTAAAGAGAAGAACGCTATTTCCGATGCGCTGACAAATCCCGACATGAACAGCAGCATCAAAGTTATAATCATAGCAATGACTACTCCAAGTGAAGGAGTAGTCAGGCTTATGTTACTAAAAATCTGTAAAAAAGATTCGGAGTCCAATTAAAATCAATTTAGTTCAACAATCAAAACGGCACCTGATCATCGGCCGATGTCTGTGCCTCCGGCTGAGCCGCAGGCTGCTGTGCCGCAACAGGAGCAGCAACCGCCTGTTCTGGGCGTCGTACTCCTCCCAACAATTCCATATTGTCGGCAATAATCTCTGTCACACGCTTCTGCACGCCGTTCTTGTCGTCGTATGTGCGCGTTTTTATTTTACCTTCGATATAAACCTTATCGCCCTTGTGCAGATATTGCTCGGCGATTTTTGCCAGACCTCTCCACAGCACTACGTTGTGCCATTCTGTCTGATCCGGAACTTCTGTACCATTGGCAAGTCGGTAGCCCTTTTCGGTCGTAGCCACCGTGAATGTTGCAACCGGCACGTCTTGCATCACATATCTTATTTCAGGATCGCGTCCCAAGTTGCCAATCAGCATGACCTTGTTTAATGACATAAATACTTTAATTTAAGTTTATCAATATTTTATATAGCAGCGCAAATATAATGTATTTTGACAACAAAAACAACTACGATGCTAATATTTAGCCATTTAATCAACTTTTTTGTGATTTTATTTTCGTGGTTTGACGAAAAGCACTATATTTGCACTCCGAAAGTAATAATTGTATAATTTAGATATGACTAAAGCAGATATCGTAAGCGAAATTTCAAAGAAGACTGGTATCGATAAAACAACCGTTCTAACTTCTGTTGAAGCCTTTATGGATGTGGTTAAGGAATCACTTAACAATAAGGAAAATGTTTACCTTCGTGGATTCGGCAGTTTTGTCGTTAAGACTCGCAAGGCGAAAATTGCCCGCAACATCTCAAAGGGTACAGCCATCACCGTTGCAGAGCACGATGTGGCATCGTTCAAGCCATCTAAGGCATTTACTCTCGATAAGTAATTGTCCTATAGAATAAGAGAATTAGTTAACAAAATTATTAATCATTTAAATTTCTAAGCAATGCCAAGCGGAAAAAAGAAAAAAAGACACAAGATGTCTACACACAAGCGTAAAAAAAGACTAAGAAAGAACAGACATAAGAGCAAGTAAAAAACGCTAAAGTCTGTCAGACTTTATAAAAGAACAAACTTGTAAGCCCTGAAACTTATAGGTTTGTTCTTTATTTATAAGTCGACAAGTAGTTTTGAGTACTAACTAAACAGTTTGTAGAATGAAAAGCGAAGTTTTTGTTGATGTTCGCCCCAAAGACATATCAATAGCACTACTCGAAGACAAGTGCCTTGTTGAGTTCCAGAAGGAAGGCCGCGCAGCCTCTTTTTCTGTAGGCAACATCTATCTGGCAAAGATACGCAAGCTGATGCCGGGACTGAACGCATGTTTCGTCGACGTTGGCTTTGAACGCGATGCATTCCTACACTATCTTGACCTTGGTCCTCAATTCAACTCTCACGCCAAATATTTGAAGCAGGTTTTAAGCGACCGCAAAAAACTCTACCCTATTTCAAAGGCTACCGTTCTGCCCGACATCGACAAGGGAGGAAGCGTGCAGAACACTTTGCAGCAAGGACAGGAGGTTCTTGTGCAGATTGTAAAGGAGCCTATCTCTACCAAAGGTCCGCGACTAACATGCGAAATATCATTCGCAGGACGCTACCTTGTACTGATACCTTTCAACGACAAGGTATCGGTATCATCAAAGATAAAATCTGGCGAGGAAAGAGCCCGTCTTAAGCAACTTATACACAGCGTAAAGCCAAAAAACTTTGGCGTTATCGTACGCACCGTTGCCGAAGGCAAAAGAGCCGCCGAACTGGATGCAGAGCTTAAAATGCTGCTCAAACATTGGGAAGACGCACTTGCCAAGTGTATGAGCGCACAGAAAACGCCTATGCTTGTGCACGAAGAGACAAGCCGTACAGTTGCCTTGCTGCGCGATCTTTTCAACCCTTCGTACGAGAACATCTATGTAAACGACGAGAAAGTGTTCCACGAAGTAAAGGACTATGTTTCTATCATAGCACCCGAAAAGACCGACATAGTAAAGCTCTACACGGGGCAATTACCTATCTTCGACAACTTCGCCATCACAAAGCAAATAAAGTCATCCTTTGGCAAGACAATCAGCTACAAGCACGGTGCATACCTTATTATAGAGCACACAGAGGCTCTGCATGTGGTTGATGTGAACAGCGGAAACCGTTCGAAATCGGAAAACGGACAGGAAGCCAATGCCCTCGACGTAAACCTTGGTGCTGCCGACGAGCTTGCACGACAGTTAAGACTGAGAGATATGGGTGGAATCATAGTTGTGGATTTCATCGATATGACTCAAGCCGAGAACAGACAGAAACTATATGAGCGCATGTGTCAGAACATGCAGAAAGACCGCGCGCGCCATAACATTCTGCCTCTTAGCAAGTTCGGTCTGATGCAGATAACCCGTCAGAGAGTACGCCCTGCAATGGATGTTACGGTAGACGAGACATGCCCTACCTGCAACGGAAAAGGCACGATAAAGTCGTCTATCCTGTTCACCGACATGATTGAGAGTAAAATTGACTATCTGGTTCATAAGTTGGGAATAAAGAAGTTCAAGCTATACGTACACCCTTACATTGCCGCCTACATAAACCAAGGCTTCATCTCGCTAAAGAGAAAATGGCAATTCAAGTACGGCTTCGGATTCAAAGTAATTCCTTCACAAGAATTAGCATTCTTACAGTACGAATTCATCGACGAGAATGGCGAGGAACTCGACATGAGGGAAGAATCGGAAATTATGTAAAGAAAAAAAAGACAAAGAAAAAAGGCTGCTTTCATCCGAAGGCGGCCTTTTTCTTTTCTGCCAGTTTTGTAAAGCAAAGCCGATATCTTCCGGCTATATTTCTCTACTAAGATTTTTGTCAGATAACGAATTACTTGTAGGTTTGCTGCATTAAAGTCGTGGATGCCACCTCATAAATTGTGAGGCTTAAAACGACATTCACACAAATACGCAGCCATTTTACATGGCTGCATTCTTTTTTATGTCCCCATTCATCATAATTACATTTTTATATCCAACAGCATAAAAAGTTAATAAAAATGTTTTTCAACTACTTTTTTTTTTGCAAATTTGCAAATCAAATTCAATAGACTAAAAAATGAATCAAGAAAACAGAGAGACACAAAATCCGTTTCTACAAGAATGGAATACTCCGCACGGAACTATTCCGTTCGACAAGATACATGTTGACGACTTTGAGCCTGCACTGAAAATCGCACTCGACAAAGCCAATGATGAAATAGAACGCATCACATCGAACCCAGACGCACCGACTTTCGAGAACACAATCGAGGCTCTTGCAAAGCCAAACGAACTTCTGGACAACGTGTGCAACACTCTGTTTAACTTGATGAGCGCCGAAACAAACGACCAGATCGACGAGGTGGCTCAGGACGTTTCGCTGAAGCTTACCGAGCACAGCACCGAAGTGATGTTCAACAAAAAACTCTTTGCTCGAGTAAAGGCGGTTTATGAGCAAAAGCCATCCCTCAACGCCGAGGAAACGATGCTTCTGAACAAGACCTACAACAGCTTTGTGCGAAGCGGTGCTAACCTAAGCGACGAAGATCAGCAGAAAATGAAGGCTCTCGAGGCCGAAAAGTCTCAGCTGACCATAAAATTTTCTCAGAACAATCTGAAAGAGAATGCGAAGTTTATTCTTCACATCACAAACAAAGATGATTTGGCCGGTCTTCCCGAAAGTTCGGTCGAGGCTGCAAAGCAGGCGGCAGAAGAGCGCAGCTTGGACGGCTGGGTGTTCACGCTCGAAGCACCAAGCTACAGTCCATTCCTGACATACGCCGACAAGCGTGAGTTGCGTGAAAAAATCTACCGCGCATACAACACAAAATGCTTCCACGACGATGAATTCGACAACAAGGAAATTGTAAAGAAACTCGTAAACATACGCCGTGAGAAGGCTCAGCTACTGGGATTCGGCACATATGCCGAATATACTCTGAAAGAGCGCATGGCCGGAACTTCAGAAAACGTTTACAAATTGCTGAACCAGCTTCTCGAGGCCTACAAGCCAACCGCATTCAAGGAGATTGATGCCGTAAAAGCTAAAGCAAAGGAACTCACAGGCTCGGACATCGAGATAATGCCGTGGGATTTTGCCTACTATTCAAACAAACTGAAGCAGGAACTGCACAATCTAAACCCAGAGATGCTGCGCCCTTACTTCCAGCTCGAGAAAGTGAAGAAAGGCGTCTTCGGACTAGCTACAAAACTCTACGGAATAACATTCAAGGAAAACAAGGATATTCCAGTATACCACCAAGATGTAACGGCATACGAAGTGTTCGATAAGGACGGCTCTTTCCTCGCCGTTCTTTATACCGACTTTCATCCGCGCAAGAGCAAGCGTTCGGGCGCATGGATGACATCGTTCAAGGAACAGTATATTGATGAAAACGGAGTGAACCACCGTCCGCATGTAAGCATCGTGATGAATCTGACAAAGCCGACGCCGTCAAAACCAGCCCTGCTCACGCTCGGCGAGATTGAGACGTTCCTTCACGAATTCGGACACGCGCTTCACGGCATGTTCGCCAATACGAAGTATGCCGAACTGAGCGGAACAAACGTATGGTGGGACTTCGTTGAACTGCCATCGCAATTCATGGAGAACTATGCCGTTGAACCTGATTTTCTGAACACATTCGCATCGCACTTCGAAACAGGCGAGCCGATGCCTTCGGAACTGATTGACAGAATAATTGCAAGCCGCAACTTCAACTGCGCATACGCCTGCCTCAGACAAGTAAGTTTCGGACTCCTCGACATGGCATACTACACAAAGACCGATGCTTTCGACGAGGACATCAAGACATTCGAGCAGAACGCATGGAAAGAGGCTCAGGTGCTGCCTGTCATCCCCGAAAGCTGCATGACAGTTCAGTTCGGACACATCATGAGCGGCGGATATTCTGCCGGATATTACAGCTACAAATGGGCAGAAGTGCTCGACGCCGACGCATTCTCGCTCTTCAAGCAGACAGGCATATTCAACACAGAAACAGCAGAGAAATTCCGCCGCGAGGTTCTATCGAAAGGCGGAACGGAGCATCCGATGGAACTCTACAAGCGATTCCGCGGACAAGAGCCAAGCATCAATGCCCTGCTGAAGCGTAACGCCATTATATAAACTATGAACAAAAAAGAAGAACTCGATTCGAGATACATGAGAATGGCTCGCATCTGGGCCGAAAACTCGTATTGCAAACGCCGTCAGGTCGGAGCCTTGATGGTTAAGAACAACATGATAATTTCCGACGGATACAACGGCACACCGTCGGGATTTCCGAATGTTTGCGAGGACGAGAACAACGTAACATTCCCCTACGTTCTGCATGCCGAGGCAAATGCCATAACAAAACTGGCGCGCACAAGCAACAGTTGCAGCGAGGGCGCAACGCTCTACGTAACGGCATCGCCTTGCATCGAATGTGCCAAACTGATAATTCAGGCAGGCATAAAAAGGGTTGTCTACGGCGAGAAATATCGTCTGAGCGATGGAATCGAACTTCTTGAGAGAGCTGGCGTCGAGGTTGTTTTCCTCGATGTTCACGAAGAAAAATAAGAGTAAAAAGAGATAAAGATAAGCACTATGAGCAATAACCGTTCACCACGTTTTGTCCCTCTGATTATTGCCGTGAGCATTGTTGTGGGCATCATCATCGGAATGTTCTACACCAACCACTTCACCGGCAACAGGTTAGGAATTATAAACACATCGTCTAATAAACTAAACGACCTTCTCAGAATAATAGAAGACCAATACGTCGATTCTGTCGATGAAGCCGAACTTGTAGAGAATTCGATGTCCGAAATTCTGTCGGAACTCGACCCTCACTCTGTCTACATCAGCGCAAAGGACGCTCAGGCTGCCGACGACGATTTGAAGGGCAGCTTCAGCGGAATTGGTATTCAGTTTACAATTCGCAAGGACACAATCCACGTAAACAACGTGATTAAGGGCGGTCCTTCGGAGAAAATCGGCATTATGCCTGGCGACCGCATCATCTCGGTTGACGGAAAGCCTTTCGTCGGCAAGGAAGTTACAAACCAAGAGGCAATGCGCCGTCTGAAAGGTCCGAAAGACAGCAAGGTCAAGCTCGGCATCAAGCGTCGCGGCGTGAGCAAAACGCTCTATTTCACCATTATCCGCGGCGACATTCCTGTAAGAAGCGTGGATGCCTCATACCTTATAACCCCAACAGTGGGATATCTTAAGATTAACAAGTTTGCCGAGACAACTTATTCTGAAATGATGATTGCTCTTGCCCAGCTCAGCCAACTTGGCATGAAGCAGCTCATCATCGACCTTCGCGGAAACACCGGCGGCGTGATGGATGCGGCAATAAATATGTCGAACGAATTCTTGCAGAAAAATCAGATTATCGTTTACACACAAGGCCGAAAGCACTCTCGCAAGGACTACCGAAGCGACGGTAAAGGCGCATACAGAAACATTCCGCTGTGCGTGCTTATTGACGAAGGCAGTGCATCGGCAAGCGAGATTTTTGCCGGTGCAATGCAGGACAACGACCGCGCCACAATCGTTGGCCGCCGCTCGTTCGGAAAAGGCTTGGTTCAGCAGCCTATGGGCTTCCGCGACGGCTCTGTAATCCGTCTGACGATAGCAAGATATTACAGTCCTTCGGGCAGATGTATCCAGAAACCATACGAGAAGGGACACGACGAGAACTACGAGATGGATTTGATTACGCGATACGAGCGAGGCGAATTCTTCTCTCAGGACAGCATAAAGCAAAACGGCCCTAAGTACAAGACATTGAAGGGACGCACGGTATATGGAGGTGGCGGCATCATGCCAGACATCTTCGTTCCTGAAGATACAACCTCTATAACATCATACTACAGAGAGGCTGTAAACTCAGGTCTCGTTCTCGAATTTGCATATCAGTACACCGACGAAAATCGCGGAAAGATGCAGAACTACGGCACAAGCAGCGAACTCGCCAAGTATCTGAAAAGCCAAGGATTGGTTCATCAGTTTGTAAATTTTGCAGAGAAGAAGGGCCTGAAGCGCAGAAATCTGATGGTTCAGAAGAGCTATACTCTGTTTGAGAATATTCTCGTCGGAAGCATCATTTACAACATGCTCGACATCGAAAGCTACATCGAGTTCAAGAACAAGCAAGATGCAACCGTAAAGAAAGCCATTTCGCAATTCGAATGAACAAGAAAGAAATAAGAAAACATATTGCTTCGCTAAAGAAGCAGTACACATCACAGCAGTTGCTCCAATACTCTAACCAAGTGTTGGAGCAACTTGCAAGTAACCGCCACTTCCAAGAAGCGCAAACGGTTCTGCTCTATCATTCGCTTCCAGACGAAGTGAATACGCACGATTTTGTAAAACTTTGGGCTGAAAAGAAGACAATTCTCCTGCCCGTGGTGGTGGGTGATGTACTCGAAATTAGAAGATATACCGGCGACAACGACCTGAAACTCGGCAGTTTCAACATTCTTGAACCCTGCGGAGAGCCGTTTGAAAATCTTGAAGAAATTGACGTAGCCGTTGTTCCCGGAGTCGGATTCGACCGAAAGAACAACAGACTTGGACGAGGGAAAGGATATTACGACAAACTTCTTTGCCAGATGTCCGATGTCTACCGAATAGGCATTTGCTTTCCGTTTCAGTTCATGGACAAACTGCCGAGCGAAAAGCACGACATCAAGATGCACGAAGTCGTCAGTGGAACATTATAGACGTAATAACCTGTGCGCCAACCTTTTCGTTCAGTTGTTGCACAAGTCTGTCGCGACGCAAGAATAAATCGTGCTTCAAAGCTGGCGACTTAATCTCGACATGCAAAGTCTGATTCTTGATGAACATATCGCCAGTGTAGCGCATAATGGCATTGCCCAGAACATCGCGCCAAGCCGAGTTCATCAGATGAAACTCGTTTAGCGGAGATTCCAGTCCGTTCTGACGCAGAAAATAGTTCAGGACCTCACCTATCGGTTGTTCTTTTCGTCTAAACATGTCTTTCGCTTATTTCGCCTGCCGACACATCAAAGAGTTTGTACTCGCCATTCATGCTCGACAGAATGGCATCGAGATTATCCTTGTTGGTATCGGTTATAAATGTCTGCCCGAATTCATCGCTTGCCACAAGCTTCACAATCTGCTCTACCCTACGGGCATCGAGTTTATCGAAAATATCATCGAGCAGCAGAATCGGAGTCGTCTTTCTGCCTGTTCGGCGGAGAAAATCGAACTGTGCAAACTTCAGCGCAACGACAAACGTCTTGCACTGCCCCTGCGAGCCTTCCTTTTTTAGCGGAAATCCGCCAAGCGACATAATCAAATCATCCTTGTGAACGCCGTGAAGCGAGTAGCCTACGATTCTGTCCTTAGCCCTGTCGCGCTGGATTACATCAAGCAGATTGCCTCTCTGACCGTGCGAAACATATTCAAGTTCAACAGTCTCGTGTTCAGATGAAATCAACTGATAAAATTTCTGGAATATAGGCAGAAAAGCCGATATGAACTCGGTTCGCGCCCTGAAAATCTTGTCACCCTCAATAGCCATCTGCTCTTCCCAAAGCGAGACGAGAGTCCAGTCGGGCTCTTCTTCCATCTTAAGCAGAGTGTTTCGCTGCAAAAGTGCTTTGTTATAACGGATTAGAGCATCGAGATATTCGCGGTCGTACTGAGAGATGACGACATCCATAAACTTACGCCGAACCTCACTTCCGCCCGAGATAAGTTCAGCATCGTCGGGCGACACCATCACAAGCGGAATAAGTCCGATATGCTCGCTCAACTTCTTGTAATCCTTCTTGTTACGTCTGAAACGCTTCTTCGTGCCGCGCTTCATTCCGCAATAGATGTCCTCGGCATCATCTTGTTCAGAAACATACTGTCCCTGAATAACAAAGAAGTCATCACCGTGGCGGATTACCTGCGAATCTACAGAATTATTAGCGCTCTTGCAGAACGAGAGAAAATACACCGCATCGAGCACGTTTGTCTTTCCCTCGCCGTTGCTGCCAATGAAACAATTAAGTTTGGGCGACAACGACAAATCGGCTTCCTGTATATTCTTGTAGTTTAAAATCGAAATGTGGTTTAACTGCATATCATCATTTGTTCGGATTGCAAAAATAAACTTAATCTTCAAGAAAAAGTAAAAAAACTGCGAATAAATTTCATCAATCGGAATAAAAAAACTATTTTTGCACGCCGACATAGAGGCTAAAACTAAGAAAATAATAAAAAATAAAAAATAATGGCAGAAAATAACAATCTGAAAGCTAATGCTGCTAACGAGCAGCACAATGATGAGAGCAACGGATTTGCAGAGACCATCTCAAGATCTGAGGCATTCATCAGCGACCACAAGAAGGGTTTGCTTATAGGAACAGGCGCTGTCCTTGCTGTGATTGCAGCATTCTTCCTTAGCAAGGAATTCTACTTCGGTCCTCGCGAGATTAAGGCATCAACAGAGCTTGCAAAGCCACAGCAGCTTTTTAACGATGGCGATTTTGAGAAGGCTCTGAAGGGCGACAAAGGCACTCCGGGCTTCCTTTCAATCATCGACACTTACGGCTGCACCGACGCTGCAAACCTTGCAAACGCATACGCAGGCATCTGCTACGCACAGACAGGCAAGTACAAAGAGGCTGTAAAATATCTTGAGGACTTCGACGGTAAAGACCAGATGGTTGGTCCTTCAGCACTCGGAACACTTGGCAACTGCTACGCACAGCTCAAAGAGTTCGACAAGGCAGTAAGCACTCTCAAGAAGGCTGCAAGCAAGGCCGACAACAACTCTCTCAGCCCAATTTTCCTTGTTCAGGCAGGCGAGATTCTCGAAAGCCAGAACAACTACAAGGAAGCTCTTGAGTGCTACGAGCAAATCAAGACTAAGTATGTTCAGTCAATGCAGGCTCAGGATATCGACAAGTACATTGAGCGCGCAAAGGCAAATATTAAATAATATACCTTATTATATATAAATCGAAGGTGCGCTCTGACAAAAGAACGCACCTTTATATTTTTCAACCCACAAACAAAAACTAATATGGCTACAAAATATCACAACCTTTCAGATTACGACTTCGACTCAGTACCAAACGCCGAGGGCAAGAAGTTCGGCATTGTTGTTGCCGAGTGGAACAGCAACATAACCTTCGCACTTGCCGAGGGAGCACGCAACACCCTTCTGAAGCACGGCGTTAAGGAAGACGACATCGAAATAAAAATGGTTCCGGGAAGCTTCGAGCTAATCTATGGTGCCCAGAAGATGAGCAAGAGCGGAAAATTCGACGCCGTTATTGCCATCGGCTGCGTTGTAAGAGGCGACACTCCACACTTCGACTACATCTGCGCCGGCACAACTCAGGGACTGGCACAACTTAACACCGAGGGCGAGATTCCTGTTATCTACGGACTTCTTACAACCAACAACATGGAACAGGCCGAGGAGCGCGCAGGTGGAAGACTCGGAAACAAGGGCGACGAATGCGCCGTTACAGCCATCAAAATGGTGAACTTTTAATTTGAAAAGCATTATTCTGAAAAAATAAGTCAAGATTTTCTTGGCTGTTTCAAAAATAAGTGCTATCTTTGCATCGCTTTTGAAAAATAAAGCGGCCGGGTAGGTAGGTAAGTGGTTAAAACGGGCAGACTGTAAATCTGTTGCCTTACGGCTTCGGCGGTTCGAATCCGTCCCTGCCCACAAAACATCAACAATAACTTTGTTGATGTTTTTTTTTCAAAATAACCGAATGAAAAAAAATATTTATATATTTGCACTCGCGCATTAAAAACAAGTATTGTACAACTCTAAAAAGTTTCCAAAGATGAAAAAATACATCGCACTCCTTATATTCTGCCTATCGTCAACGTTTATTCAGGCTCAGGACATCTATGCCGAAGACCTTATAGCACTTATGGACAAATCGCTGAGACAGGCAACAAACTTCCTTAGTCCGAGAGGCCTGCAATATCAGTTTCAGACCGAAGAGAACGGTCCGAAGCGAATTGTATGGGCAAAGAACGTTACAGTTTCGGAAGACAACAGCATGAAGGTGAACGATTCGCCATACGCAACCGTAACAATTGAGTACGACCCCGTTCAGGGAAATCAGATTAACTACATGCACTCGAACAAGAAAGCATTCAAACAGATTCTGAAATACTTTAAGGGACGCGGCTATGAGCCAGGCGAAGAACAGGAAAGAGCAGGCGGAATCCGAGTTGAATACATAAACAACGAAGGCGACTTTGACGTTACATACAACGAGTGGGATGAATATGCATCACTGACCATCGCTCAGCGAAAAAGATAAGAAATAATGTTGTAAAACATACTTTTAAAGCACCATTTTCTTGACTATTATCAAGAAAACGGCGCTTTTTTATATATTTCTCACAATTTTATGTTGTAAAACATATTCCATTCGTATCTTTGCAATGTCAAACAGAAAGACATTGAGTATTAACTTAAAAAAGAAGCTTTATGAAGAAAATGAAATTTGTAGCAGCTAAGGTTAAGAAGATCATCAAAGAAGGTCTTAACGAGAACGGTAAGAACTACATGATGTATCCTTACAACTTCTAAGAGAAGTGGGCTGACAGAAGCAAAATGTATTAAGAAAGAAGAAAAGAGAAAAAAGAGTTACAAACAATTTAAATTTTAAAAGATATGAATACAATGATTAAATTCGCAGTAAGATTTGCAAAGGAGTTTTTCAAGGGCTTAAACGCTAATGGTATGAACTTAATGAATAACCCTTATGCAATCTAAGAGAGCAGAACATCAAGTTGGTCAATGCACCAACGCAGTTGAAAACTAATGCGCCGTAATCACACAAAGAATGTTGATTACGGCTTTTTTGTGCTCTTTTTACATATTTTCCTCATAAAGTTCAAATTTATTGCTATCTTTGCTAAAACAAAATAACTATAACCATAATAAATTATGTACACAATACAAGCAAACGAATCAGGTACACGCTCAATCAACATTCTTGACGAGCACCTTAACACAATTCACAAATACTCACTGTTTCAGAACCTTATAGACAGCAACGGAATCGTTGACGAAGGGGTTCTCAATAAACTGAAAATGACAATACGCTCGATGATAGAGTCGCAGACAGAATACAGAAAAGACCTGCTCGACCTCTGCTTCGACGTTATTTACAATAGCGATATGAAAGCCTTCGGACTGCACAACCTCATTCTGCTTTACATTGAATGGTGCGGCAAGGCTACAGAACAAAAATAATTAAATGAAGGAGTTCAAATTATCAGACTGGCTTCCTACAACAAAAAAGGAATTAGATTTGAGGGGATGGGATGAGCTTGACGTCATCCTGTTCAGTGGAGATGCATACGTTGATCACCCGTCGTTCGGCGCGGCAGTAATTGGCAGAATAATCGAGGCCGAAGGGCTGAGAGTTGCAATTGTGCCGCAACCCAACTGGCAAGACGACCTGCGCGACTTTCGCAAGTTGGGCAGACCGCGACTGTTCTTCGGCATCTCGCCGGGCTGCATGGACTCCATGGTTAATAAATACACAGCCAACAAGCGTCTCCGCTCTGAGGACGCTTATACTCCCGACGGTCGGCACGACAAGCGTCCGGAATATCCGAGCATCGTATATTCAAAGATTCTGAAGCAACTTTGGCCTGACGTTCCAGTTGTTTTGGGTGGAATCGAAGCATCATTGCGTCGATTAACTCACTACGACTATTGGCAGAATTCACTGCGCAGAAGCATTCTTTGCGACAGCGGAGCAGATATGATTCTCTACGGAATGGGCGAAAAAAATACGGTGGCTCTGTGCCGCGCGCTTCTCGACGGCCTGCATTACGACGAAGAGAAAGTTACAACCGAGCTTTTTAACGAGATTCTGTTCAGACATCCTGTTAATCAGACTGTTATGTGGCTGAAAGAAGACCGTATCCCCGGAGGTATCAAGAGCGACGACCTTATTCTGCACTCGCATGCTGAGTGTCTGAAAAACAAGAAGTTCGAGGCCGAGAACTTCCGTCACATCGAGGAAGAAAGCAACAAATATTCGGCTCAGCGAATACTTCAGGAAACCGACGGCAAATATGTCGTCGTAACTCCGCCGTTCCAGCCTATGACGCAGGGCGAACTTGACGCTTGCTTCGACCTTCCGTACACTCGTTTGCCCCACCCTAAATACAAGGGCAAGCGCATTCCGGCCTACGACATGATTAAATTCTCGGTAAACCTTCACCGAGGCTGTTTTGGCGGATGCGCCTTCTGCACAATTTCGGCTCATCAAGGAAAATTCATTACGAGCCGAAGCAAGGAGAGCATCATGAAAGAGGTGAAAGCCATAACCGAGATGCCCGATTTCAAAGGAAATCTGTCGGATTTGGGCGGTCCGTCGGCAAATATGTACGGAATGCACGGAAAGAATCTCGACATCTGCCACAAGTGCAAGCGTCCGTCGTGCATCCACCCATCTGTCTGCAAGAATCTGAACACCGACCACAGCCAGCTTCTCGACATCTACAAGTCTGTCGACAAGATTCCGGGCATAAAGAAAAGCTTCATCGGAAGCGGTGTGCGATACGACCTTCTGCTGCACGATTCGGGCGACGAGAAGGTGAACAAAGTGAATCGCGAATATACTAAAGAACTGATAACGAAGCATGTAAGCGGACGATTAAAAGTTGCTCCGGAACATACTTCGGACAAGGTTCTTTATCTGATGCGCAAGCCTTCGTTCACGCAGTTCTACGAGTTCAAGCACATCTTCGACCAGATAAACAAGGAGACGGGAATGCACCAGCAGATAATTCCGTACTTCATAAGCAGCCATCCGGGATGCACCGCCGAAGACATGGCAGAACTGGCGGTTCTGACTAAAGACCTAGACTTCCATCTGGAACAGGTTCAGGACTTCACTCCTACCCCGATGACCGTGAGCACAGAGGCTTGGTACACCGGCTATCATCCGTACACGATGGAAGAGGTTTTCAGCGCGAAGAATCCGCAGGAGAAACTTGAGCAGAGGCAATTCTTCTTTTGGTACAAGCCGGAAGAGAGGCGCAATATTGCAAATGCCCTCCGCCGAATGAACCGCAAGGACCTTTTGGATAAGCTCTATCACGACGTGCAACCTCAAGATTACAAGGATGACAGAAGACGACGCGACGAACCTCAGAAACCAAAACCGAACAACAAAAAGGGAAAGAAAGAGCACGACAAGAAAAAATCGAGCTTCGACTATCACAAGGATTTTGAAAAGAGAATCCACAAAAGTTATAAAAAGTAAATCCGATAAAAAAACTCGCAACCGTTAATTTGTACGGTTGCGAGTTTTTTTGTTACAGAAATGGTATCTGCTACCATTTCAACTCAACTGAATTCATATAGTTTGGAGCGAGTTTTATGCGCTCGCCGGCAAGTTCGAGGTAGACAGCAACGTTGTATTTCTGTCCGACCTTTCCGCTCGAAAAATCGCCATGAAGAATGAAATTCTTCTGCGTTCCCTGCTCCATGCTTATTTTCAGCGGAACGGTGTAGGCAAGTGAATTTCCACCTTCTAGGGGGAATACAAAAGCGTAGATTTCTGCATCAGGCAAAGGCTTGTTTGCCTTTAGGTTTACAACCACCTCGACCTTGTTGCCAACACCCTTCACAGCCTTTATGCCGCTGGTAAGAACCACACCAAAGCCCTCGGCCTTGATATTGAGGCGCGGAGGCTGCAAACCACGCTGAAGCCTCATCTTCTTGGCAACGTTTGTTCCGTCGAGTTTATAAGCCGGATAGACGAGGTACGAGCCACCTTCGGTAACGTCCTCGCTCTTGAGTTTTATCCGACTGAAATAATGGCGAGATTCGAGCTTGCTGAATTTCTGATACGGAATGAATGTCTCAGCCTTCGTAGCCTCGTTTACAACGATGCAGCCGAATGTTCCGCTCATGTCGAACATTGAATAGTTCTGGAACTTCCCCTTTAGTTCGAAGACATCGGAACCGCCGTCCTTAACAACGCCTCCGGTGAGCGACTCGAAGCAGCGCATCTCGCTTTTGTAAAACTTCGAAACCTTTGGTTTTATGCCTGTGATGATATAGTGCAGACAGCCCGTAAAAGTGAATTTTTCAGCCATTCCGGGTTTGAGAGCCGACATAAGATAATATCCGTTCTCATCTCCCTCCCAACCCATGTTGTAGTGAAAATATCCGAGTTGGTTTATTCCGTCGCAGACAAAAGTGTGCGCGCCGAGCTCCGTTCGGATGCTGTAAACTACAGGACGACCGCTCGAAAGTTCGGCACAAATCATTTTGCGCCATTCGTCGTCGGAATAGAAGACACGCTCTTCGTACATCATCGAAGGGTCGTAGCCGTATTTATCGCGCAAAGCCGAAACGACATTCACCATCGCTGCGCTCGTTTCCTCGCCGTAATTTGCCTCAACACTGCGACCGCAATCGAGCATCAGCTTAGAAACGGCATCGACATTCGCCTTCGGAGATTTTGAACTGTACGAGCCGAGCATATTCTGCCACGGATAGCCGGCTGTAGGAAATTTGTAGAAATTCATGACCTGTGCCATGGCGGTAGCAACGCAGCCGGTGGCGCAATGCTTTCCACCCTTTACGGGACAAGCCGAATTATACGGTTCGTACTGTCCCCAAGCCGTTTTCAGAAGTGGTTTGATGGCTGTCTGAGGCTTTAGTGACGAAGTCGACTTTGATGCCAGTTCGGGATGCTCTATGGCGAAGGAAATCTGCCTTCCGTAATCGCTAATCATCGTCTTCATGCTTATCGGAAGCAAGTCCCAGTCGAACTTTCCGCTTTCGCTATACATCAGCACATCTTCGGTATTCGTATCGGCAGAGACCATGATATATCCGCCGTTGTTTGCCCTGTTGAAGATGTAGACGAGCTTATGCTTGCTGTTCCGCCCAATATGAGCAAGGGTGAGCGACGCACTTTTGCCGGGCGCATACTTCTGCAAGAATGCCACGGCAAGTCTCTGAGCCTGAGCTGAATCGCGCTGACTGGCACGCGTACCGACCACAACCGTCAGCACGGCAAACAAAGCGAGCAGTATTCGTTTCATAGTCATTATATTTTTGTGTTGAACTTTACTTTTCGTAACGGCTGCCCCAGCATTTCATCATTCGCTCGCGGTGCTTCTGCTCCGCCTGATTGTCCTGAGCATGCCAGAGTCTTGCGGTCTGCAAATCGTCGGGCATGAACTGCTGCTGAACGAAATGCTCGGGATAATCGTGACTGTACTTATATCCGTCGCTGTAGCCCAAATCTGCCATCAGCTTTGTAGGAGCATTGCGCAGATGAAGCGGAACAGGCAAATTTCCCGTCTGCTTGACGAGCTGAAGCGCGCTGTTTATGGCATTGTAGGCCGAATTGCTCTTTGGGCTCGTGGCAAGATAGATTGTAGCCTCGGCAAGCGGAATACGCCCCTCGGGCCATCCTATTTTCATAACTGCATCGAAGGCTGCGTTTGCCAAGAGCATGGCGTTGGGGTTGGCAAGACCGATGTCCTCGCTCGCGCTGATAACCAAGCGTCGGGCAATGAAAGCAGGATCTTCTCCGCCCTCAATCATGCGGGCAAGCCAATAGATTGCAGCATCGGGATCGCTTCCGCGGATGCTCTTGATGAAAGCCGAAATGATGTCGTAATGCATCTCGCCGTCCTTATCGTATGCCAGCGGATTCTGCTGAAGTCGGTTCACAACCTTATCGTCGGTTATGACGATTTCAGAATCGTCTGACGCACCTTCAGCCTCGACAACAAGTTCGAGAATATTGAGGAGCTTTCGTGCATCACCGCCAGAATATCGGAGCATGGCATCGGTTTCTTCGAGCCTGATATTCAGCTTGCCAAGAATATCATCTTTCTTTATTGCCAGATGCAGAAGTTCGAGCAAATCTTCTTTTTCGAGACTCTTCAACACATAGAGTTGGCATCGCGACAGAAGCGGACGTATTACCTCGAACGACGGATTCTCAGTCGTTGCGCCAATGAGGGTTACAACACCCTGCTCCACCGCGCCGAGAAGCGAGTCCTGCTGCGACTTGCTGAAACGGTGAATCTCGTCGATGAACAATATCGGACTCGCCTGCGTAAAGAAGCGTCCGTTGCGGGCTTTCTCGATAACCTCGCGCACATCCTTCACGCCCGAAGTAACGGCACTAAGCGTATAGAACGGTACTTCGAGCTTGTGGGCGATGATGTTGGCAAGCGTAGTCTTTCCCACTCCCGGAGGCCCCCAAAGGATGAACGACGAGATTCGTCCGCCGTCAATCATCTTTCGTAGCACAGCCCCCTCGCCTACAAGATGCTTCTGTCCTATGTAATCGTCGAGCGACTGAGGTCGCAAGCGTTCTGCTAATGGCTTCATAATCTGTTTTTTAGAAAGTTACTCTAAACATAAATCTTATGCCCCACTTCGTGCTCGTCGGAAGGTCGAGATAGTTGAGTCTTCTGACATATTCAACATGAACGAGCTTGAAAATATTGTGAATTCCCACGATGGCCTCGACATAAGGCTCTTTCGGGTCCATAACATAACTGCGGTATATTGGATTTCCATCCTCGCCGATGCGATACGTTCCGTCGGCATTATAATAAGCCGGGAAATCCATCAGAATGTCCGAATTCTGATTCTGCGCAAGGAACGGATTGTTCTTGTCCGTAAGCTTTCCCCACAGCACGTTAACACCGATGAACTCGCGCCATTTGAGCTTTTTCAGCAGCGGAATTCGGTTGAAAATCTTTCCGTTCAAATCCCACGAAGTCTGCAAAGACGCATAGCGGTCATTCAGGAACTCCATGTTGTTTATGAGGTTGAAAGTCTCGTCCTCCATGATGTACGACAGATTCGCCGCCGGTGTAATAAGCAGAGGATAAGGCACTTTATTCCACTGCGCGCCAGCCTTGATGTGCGTGTCAATCTTTCCCCACGAAGTGAGCCACAAACGCTTGTAGAAGGTTACTTCGGAGAAATTGTACTTGTAGTCGCCGCCAAGCACATCCTTGAAGCCCATGGTGTGGCTGATGGTGAACACAGGCGCATCGAGGTTGATAGGCACTCGTCGCTGCTTGGTGTTTATAAATGTCTCGCCCGGCGCAAAGCGGAAGAATACCGTTGCCTCGCTCGTCGTGAAATCCTTACGGTCGTAGTACGAATTCACGTTGCTGTGGTTTGGCAGATAGCGGTATTTCAACTGGTCGCAAGCCTCGTTGTTGCTGTTTCGCAGCTGAACCTGCATCTTGAAACCGTTTTCGTACTCGCGCTCGTATGTAAGCTGACCATAACGCTCGTACAGCATCTGGTTAACGTCGGTAAACTTGAACGATGTGAACATATTGTCCTTGTCGGTATGCACAAACTTGTCGTTTGGCGAAACCACATCGTACTGATAGTGGAAGGCAATAGAGTTTTTAGGGAACTCTCGCGGAAGATATTCCTTTTTGTTGAACGAATATTCAACCTCGCCCATGTACTTCCAGCGGCTGTCGCGGAATCCGTATGCACCATAGCCCTTGAAGAACCAGTGTTTGTTAAGATTTGCCGTTGTCTGTCCGCTCGCTCTCAAGCGCAATCCGTCTACCGAATTCTGCGTGATTATAGTATTGCACGGACCGATGTCAATCTTGCTCGGATGGTCTTTTCCGCCTGTCTCAACGAAGTTCTCGATCAGGGCTTTCAGACAGAAGAGAACGTACTTGAAGCCCTTTATCTGCTGAAGGCTCTTGACAAACACATCCATGTCGCCCTCGCTCTTGCTGAGTTCAACCTGCCGGTATTCCTTCCAGAAATCATCGTCGCGCATCATGGCATCGGCCTCCTTGATTTCGCGCCCCTTGCGCTTGAAAAGCTGCTTCGGAAGTTCGTCGAAGGCAAAATCCTTGTATTTCGTGATTCTTCGAACCTGAAAAGAATTCATGAAGTTTGCCACCTTCAACTCAACAAGCATATCGTCCGACACAAGCACGCGCTCGCCCGACGGAAGTGTCTCGAACTCCTGAAGAATCTGCATGTTATCGACAAAGTTGATGTCGCTCTTCTTCGGAATGTTGAGATAGCATTTCTTTATCTGAAAGCTCGAATCGGCAAAGATGTAAAGATGACCAGAGAATCCGAAGTCCTGCGAATTATTCGGCACAAAACTCACGTCGATGCATCGGGCATTATCAACCATCAGAGTGTCCATGATGTAGTATTTGTAGAACCCGATTCCGGCGTTGCTCACAGGGCTGTTGAACGGATACTGAAGAAGTCTGATCTCGTCGTCGTAGATGTTTACATCGGTAAAGACATCCTTCATCACAGTTGTGAGGATGTCGCCCGTGTTGAGCAGCTCGTTCACGCCCTGATTGTTCATTCCCTTTATGATATCCTTCTCGCTCTTAGGATCTTTGCGATAGATGCGCTGCGTAACCGTTTCGTTTACCGACACCGGCAGAATCTGCTTCTGCGTTTCGGGGCAGACTTCGAGCTGTTTCTTGAGCTGAGGCATATTCTTGAAGATTCCTTCGTTCATCTTTGTCGAATCCATGTTGTTGAACGAGAGCGTTATCTTCTGATACTTGTTGTACTGATAAAAATCGTGCTGCGACAAGTCGCTCTGCTTCTTTGCGGCAATAACCTTCTTCATCAGCTCCACCGCCGGATTGTTCTTTCGGCTGTACTTCTGCTTTTTCGGCTTTACAACGACCTCGCTCAACTGAACGTCATCGGGCTGAATCTTGACCTTCAGACGGCGCGTTGACGAGCTGATTGTTACTGTCTTCTTGACATATCCAACGGCCGAAAACGTAAGTTTCTTCCACTCAGGATGAAGCGGCAGGGTGAAGTTGCCGTCAACATCGGAAATCGTACCGATTCCCTTGCCTTCGTAGAATATATTCATATAAGGAATAGGCTCGCCGGTTGTCGACTCTGTTACAACGCCGGTAATCTCCTGAGCCGACGCGGCAATACAAACAAAGCACAGAACCAAGGCGAAAAATAGTTTCTTCATTACAAATCTTTACCTTTAATATTAACAACAATTATTTGATGCACAGCCACTCTGCCAAAACCGCATTTGCGTGCTGGCGTTGCATCGGTTTGCGGCGCAAAGATAATGAAAACTCAAATACGCACAAAAGTTTTCATACATTTTACACACATTTTTAGACATATTAGCGAGTCAAACATCAATAATGTTTTATTTTTTTTATAACTTTGCACAATCGTTTTTATTATTTGCGCCACTAAAATATATGATTTCGATTCTTATACCAGTCTACAACAACAAGTGCGACAAGCTTGTGTACGACTTGCACATGCAGGCCGAAGGACTCGGCATTGAGTTCGAAATCATTGTGATGGACGATGGCTCTACCGACGATGAGAGCAAACTTCAGAACCGCACTCTCCTAAATCTCGCCCACTGCCGATATATCGAGAACGGGCGGAACGTTGGAAGGTCGAGAATCAGAAATCTTCTGGCAGCCGAAGCCCGATTCGGTCTTCTTTTGTTTATGGACAGCGATGCCATCGTTGTGCGCCCCGACTTCATCGCCAAATACTTGGAGGCGGCAAAACAGCACGACGTTGTATGCGGCGGAATATGCCACACAACCACGCCTCCGCCAGCCAATATGATTCTGCGCTACATCTACGAAACCGAATCGGAGAAGAAGGTAGTGAAGGAGGCCGACGACAGCGACCCATGCTCTCCGTTCAAGACATTCAACTTTCTGATAAAGAAGGAAATCTTCGACCAGATAAAGTTCGACGAGCGATACAGCGAATACGGCTTCGAAGATGCTAAATTCGGCATCGACCTGAAGACCAGAGGCTACAGCGTTTATCAGATTGACAATCCGCTGCAGCACGACGGACTGGGCACAAACGAGGAATTCGTAAACAAGGTAGAGACATCGCTGCACACGCTCTACAAATTCCGCGACGACCTCAGACTCTACACCCGGCTTTTGCAGATGACCGACAGGCTCGATGCCCTTCACATGCTTCCGCTGGCACGGATAACGTATCGCATTTTCGGCTCGCTGATGCGCAAAAATCTGTGCAGCCGCCGCCCTTGCATCAGACTTCTGAACATATACAAGCTGTGCTACTATTCGGCTATCAAAAAGTAATTTTCTGATGTCCGAAACTTACTAAAACGACATCAACGGCCCGCGGTGATATTTTATCTGACAAAACTGCCCGATAATTCAGCATTATTTTGTATTTTTGCATCCAAATTTTTGATTTATTATGGCAGAAAACATTGCAAACGAGGCCGTAGAGAAAAAAAGCCTCAATTTTATTGAACAAATTGTAGAGAAAGAGTTGGCAGAGGGAAAGAACGGGAAAAGAGTTCAGACACGATTTCCGCCAGAGCCAAACGGCTACCTTCATATCGGTCATGCAAAGGCAATCGCGCTCGATTTTGGCATAGCCCAGAAATACGGCGGCGTGTGCAACCTTCGTTTCGACGATACCAACCCGATCAAGGAAGACACCGAATACATCGACTCAATTAAGCAAGACATCGAATGGCTTGGCTTTAAGTGGGGAAACATATACTACGCATCTGACTATTTCCAGCAGTTGTGGGACTTTGCCGTTGAACTTATCAAGCGCGGCAAGGCTTATGTTGACGAGCAGTCGGCAGAGACAATCGCAGCTCAGAAAGGCACGCCAACACAGCCGGGAACAGACAGTCCGTTCCGCAACCGCCCTATCGACGAGAGCCTTGCCCTCTTCGAGAAGATGAACAGCGGTACAGTTGAGCCGGGAAAGATGGTTCTGCGCGCCAAGATTGACATGGCAAACCCAAACATGCACTTCCGCGACCCAATCATCTACCGTGTGCTTAACATTCCACACATCCGCACAGGCAACAAGTGGAATGCTTATCCGATGTACGATTTCGCACACGGCCAGAGCGACTATTTCGAGGGTGTAACTCACTCACTCTGTACGCTCGAGTTCGTCGTTCACCGTCCGCTTTACAACTTGTTTGTAGACTGGTTGAAGGAAATCCGCGGCGACGAGGGCGACATGGACGACAACCGCCCACATCAGACCGAGTTCAACAAGCTGAACCTTAGCTACACTCTTATGAGCAAGCGAAATCTTCTCGCACTCGTAAAGGAAGGCTTGGTTAACGGTTGGGACGACCCTCGAATGCCGACAATCTGCGGATTCCGCCGTCGTGGCTACAGCCCTGAATCAATCATCAAGTTCATCGACAAAATCGGTTACACAACATACGATGCCCTCAACGAGTTTGAGCTTATGGAGAGCGCCGTTCGCGACGACCTCAACAGCCGTGCCACACGCGTAAGCGCAGTGCTCGACCCTGTAAAGCTCGTCATCGTAAACTATCCAGAAGGTCTGGTTGAGGAGATGACAGCCGTAAACAACCCAGAGAACGAGGCCGACGGCACTCACACAATCGAGTTCAGCCGCGAGCTGTGGATTGAGCGCGACGATTTTCAGGAGGTTGCCGAGAAGAAGTTCCAGCGTCTTGCTCCGGGCAAAGAAGTGCGTCTGAAGAACGCCTACATCATCAAGTGTCTCGAAGAGAACTTCTGCAAGAAAGACGAAAACGGCAATATCGTAGAGATTTATGCCGAGTACGATCCTGAAAGCAAGAGCGGAAGCGCAGGAGCAGACCGCAAGATTAAGGGCAAGACTCTGCATTGGGTAAGCTGCGCTCACTCTCTGAAGGCAGAAGTACGCCTGTACGACCGTCTGTGGAAGGTTGAAAACCCACGCGACGAGCTGGCTCGCATCCGCGAGGAGCAGAACTGCGAGGCTGTAGAGGCAATGAAGCAGATGATTAACCCAGACAGTCTGCACATCAAGACAAACTGCTACATCGAGAAGTACGTTGCCGAACTGAAGCCGCTTAGCTACTTGCAGTTCCAGCGCATCGGCTACTTCAACATCGACCAAGACAGCACTCCTGACCACTTGATTTTCAACAAGACAGTCGGTCTGAAGGACACTTGGAAGAAGAAATAAGAATATCACATTTTTAACAAACATTTTAAACTGAATGGATTTCATACAACAGCTACTTGAGCAGCTCGACTACGGAATGATTACTCTCCTGATGACTCTTGAGAGTACCGTCGTTCCCGTACCGTCTGAGTTGGTCGTAACCCCGGCAGCCTACTACGCCTGTCGTCCGAACGCAGATATGAACATCTACCTCATCATATTCTTTGCGACACTCGGAGCCGACATGGGCGCAAGCATCAACTATATTGCAGCAAAATATCTGGGCCGTCCAGTTGTATACAAGTTTGCAAACAGCAAGCTTGGCAAGATGTGCCTGCTGAACGAGGAGAAGGTTAAGCACACCGAGAAATATTTCGACGACCACGGAGTAACGTCTACCCTTATCGGCCGACTGATTCCGGGCATCCGCCATCTCATCTCAATCCCAGCCGGACTGGCTCAGATGCACTACGGCAAGTTCCTTCTATACACCACCATCGGTGCAGGAGCATGGCACACTATTCTTGCCCTTCTTGGCTACTATCTAAGCAAAATAGTTGAGCCGGATCAGCTTAACGGCAAAATCGAGGAATACAGCACATACATCAAGTGCGTAATCATCGGACTGGTTGTTGCGCTGATGGTTTATCTCGTAGTAAAATACTTAATTGGTAAAAACAGAAAAACAGAAAAATAAATATGTTCGATAATCTAAGCGAAAGACTTGAACGCTCATTCAAGCTACTTAAAGGTGAAGGAAAAATCACCGAGATAAATGTTGCCGAGACTCTGAAGGACGTGCGCCGCGCTCTGCTCGACGCCGACGTAAGTTACTTGGTTGCCAAGAAATTTACAGATACGGTAAAGGCTAAGGCTCTGGGCCAGAACGTTCTTACAGCCGTAAAGCCAAGCCAGCTCATGGTAAAGATTGTTCACGACGAGCTTACCGAGCTTATGGGTGGACAGGCTGCCGAACTCGAGTTGAAGCAGCATCCGGCAGTAATCCTCATGGCTGGTCTTAACGGTGCGGGTAAGACTACCCTTACCGGCAAGCTCGCCCTTCTGCTCAAAAACAAGAAGAACAAAAAGCCTTTGGTTGTAGCCTGCGATATCTATCGTCCTGCCGCTATCGACCAGTTGAAGGTTCTTGCCGAGCAGGTTGGCGTTGCCGTTTATAGCGAGCCAGACTGCAAGGACGCCGTTCAGATTGCACTCAACGGTATCAAGGAAGCTAAGGCAAAGGGCTATGATACCGTTCTTGTCGATACAGCCGGACGTCTGGCAATCGACGAGGCCCTGATGCAGGAAATCACAGCTATCAAGAATGCCATCAACCCAGACGAGACTCTGTTCGTTGTCGATGCAATGACTGGTCAGGATGCCGTAAATACAGCCAAGGAGTTCAACGACCGACTCGACTTCAACGGCGTTGTTCTGACAAAGCTCGACGGCGATACTCGCGGTGGTGCGGCACTTTCAATCCGCAGCGTGGTAAACAAGCCTATCAAGTTTGTCGGAACAGGCGAAAAGATGGAGGCTCTCGACATATTCTATCCTGAGCGTATGGCCGACCGAATCCTCGGAATGGGCGATATCGTTTCATTGGTAGAGCGCGCACAGCAGCAGTTCGACGAGAAAGAGGCAGCTCGCCTTCAGAAGAAGTTCGCACAGAACAAGTTCGACTTCACCGACTTCATGGACCAGATTCAGCAGATAAAGAAGATGGGTAACATCAAGGAGCTGGCAAGCATGATTCCGGGCGTAGGAAAGGCAATAAAGGATATCGACATCGACGACAACGCATTCAAGAACATCGAGGCTATCATTCAGTCAATGACACCATACGAACGCGCTCATCCTGAATGTCTTAACAGTTCACGACGCAACCGTATCGCCAAGGGTTCAGGAACTGGTATTCAGGAGGTTAACAGACTTCTGAAGCAGTTTGAACAGACCCGCAAGATGATGCACATGCTTAGCGGCGGCGGTGGCAAGATGGCAAAGATGATGAGCCGAATGGGCGGAATGCCGGGAATGCCAAAACTGAAATAAGAAAAACAAACATACAACTAACTTATGGAACTAATAGACGGAAAGGCCACAGCGGCCAAGATTAAAGAAGAGATTGCTGCCGAGGTTGAGCAGATTGTTGCAAAAGGCGGCAAGCGTCCGCATCTGGCAGCCATCCTCGTCGGACACGACGGCGGTAGCGAGACATACGTAAAGAACAAGGTTCTGGCGTGCGAGAAATGCGGTTTCAAATCAACACTTCTCCGCTTCGAGGACGACATCACCGAAGAACAGCTTCTTGCCGAGGTTGACAAGCTGAACAAGGATGCCGATGTAGACGGATTCATCGTACAGCTTCCTCTGCCAAAGCATATCTCAGAGCAGAAGGTAATCGAGGCTATCGACTATCGCAAGGATGTTGACGGCTTCCACCCTATCAACGTGGGCCGTATGGCTATCGGACTGCCTTGCTACATCTCAGCCACTCCAAAGGGCATTCTCGAACTTCTGCGCCGCTACAACGTGCCTACAAGCGGAAAGAAATGCGTAATCCTTGGACGAAGCAACATCGTTGGCAAGCCAATGGCACAGCTTATGATGCAAAAGCAGTACGGCGACTCAACCGTAACCGTATGCCACAGCCGTTCTGAGAACCTGAAGAAGGAATGTCTTGAGGCTGACATCATCATTGCAGCAATCGGCAAGCCAGACTTCGTTACAGCCGACATGGTTAAGGACGGTGCAACCGTCATCGACGTCGGCACAACACGCGTTCCGGACGCAACAAAGAAGAACGGCTTCCGTCTAAACGGCGATGTGAAATTCGACGAGGTTGCCCCTAAGTGCTCATTCATCACCCCAGTTCCGGGCGGCGTTGGTCCGATGACCATCTGCATGCTTATGATGAACACTCTCAGCGCAGGCAAGAAAGAGTTCTACAAGTAAATTTGATATTTCTATCGAAATCCCGACACAGTTGGATGTGTCGGGATTTTTTTGAGTCTTGACACAGTTATATTTACGCCAGTTTTAGCCCCGGGTAACTACTCTGTACCTTCTCCATACCTTTCGGCTTACTTTCCCCTTGTTACTCCATTACAAGCCTCCATCTTGATACAATTTTCAAGTTTTAATTGTCAATTGTGAATTATTATCGGCTTACTTCCCCGTACCTTCAACGTATCTTGAACGTACCTTGCCCGTATCTACCCCGTAGCTTCTCCGTACCTTCCGGCTTGCCATCGGCTTGCTTTCGGCTTACCAGAACGTAACTTGCGGCTTGCTTCCCGCTACCTTGCGGCTTACTTGCGGCTTGCTTGCCTCTATGCTGAATCTTATTTGACATAATCTTTCATCTTTCAATTTTCAAATTTCAAGTACCCATTGTCAATTGTCTGTGAATTGCCAATTAAGAATTTTCATCTCTCAAGCAACCTTCTTTTGCATATTATTACATGATTATTCCGAACTCGCGTATCAACATACCAATATTTTCGTTTGTATCGTAACGAAATCAACATCGCATCTCACCCAATTCTGTACAAGTAACAGAAAATTGCAGAATAAATTGTATAATATATAAGGTACAAATACTAAGAATTAACAAAAAACATACTTTTTCTACAATTTTTCTTGTCAAAAGTTTGCAGGTTTGGAAAAAGTTCGTATCTTTGCATCGCTTTTGAGAACGAGAGCAACATCAAACAAAAACATGGTGCCCATAGTTCAGTTGGTTAGAGCGTCAGATTGTGGTTCTGAATGTCGTGGGTTCGAGTCCCACTGGGCACCCAACTTAATCCTGCAAATTTCGAAATTGCGGGATTTTTCTTTTTCACGACTACCCCAAACAGAAAATCCGCCAAAACATTAAAACGAAAAAACAAGGTAAAAATTTGTGCAATACGGAAAATAAATGTATTTTTGCAAAAATACGTGTACCTTTAGATGCAAAGATATATGAAGAAATTTATACTTATCCTATTCTTTACATTAGTTTGTTTTGCGCCGAAGGCTATGGCTGCAGGCAATAGCGAACCTAACTTCTCGGTAGAGGAGGAAGTTTCGGCTGTGTCTATCATCGCCACCGACCAAGGCGTAAGGGTTTTGAACGCAAACGGAGCAACCCTCGAAATATACAACCTCGTGGGCGTGAAGATAGCATCGTACAGAATAGATTCAACAGACAAGAACATAACGCTTACGCTTGGCAAGGGTTGCTACCTGTTCAAGGTTCGCGGCGTTGTAAGAAAGATTTCCATCAGATAACGAATGAGTTTTTCAAAAGGTGAAGCACTTCTATTTTTCATTCTAACTCTTTTCATAGGAAGTTGCCAGTCAGACAAAGTTGAATATCCAAATAAAAATCTAACGTTCGAATCGTTCGGAGAACTCCGCGACTCGGCCTATATGTTAAGCTACTCCCAGATTACAGGAGTAGCCGAACGTTTTTCTCGTAAGTACTCAGACTCTACTCTGGTAGACCGTAACAACCGAAAATATTACCGCGAAAACAATCCCATCGTATGGGCAGACAGATTCGGCATGGCACATCAGGCCGATACAGCGATGAAGTACATCCGCAAGGGATACGAGCACGGCATCTCGCCAAAGACGCTGTATCTCAGCAACATTAACGATTGCTACAAACGTCTGAAAACCCTGAATTTCGACAAGAAGCATCCGATAAACAAAGTACTGGGCGAATTCGACTATCACATGTCGAAATCGTTTCTGCGCTATACCTGCGGAATGCAGTTCGGCTTCATCGACCCTTGCGACATTCTGAACCACTTCAGCGAGGACGATGACACCTGTCAGCCGAAGGTTCTTTTCGACCTCGACATCGCAAAGAACTCCAACGAATACATCGACAGCATCCGTGCACTTGCTAAGCACAACAAAATAGGCCGTCTGCTTGCCGAAGTCCAGCCAACAGACTCGATTTACAAGCAGATGCAGGCAATGTACATCGACATTACAAGGCACAGACCCGACACCGTAAAGCTCGACAGTGCCGACGTAGTGCGTCTTCTGCTCAACATGGAGCGTCTGCGCTGGAAGCCAACTCTGAAACGCGGCAGCAAATATGTAGAAGTCAACATTCCGTCGTACACGGTGCGAGGCGTGGACTACGAAAGACATTACATCGAGGAAATGAAGGTGGTTGTAGGCAAAAAGAACCATAACACTCCTATCCTCAGCAGCATGATAAAATGGGTTGAGATAAATCCGCAGTGGACTGTGCCTAAAAAGATTCTGCGCAAGGAAACACTCGCAGGATATGCCAAGGACAAGAACTATCTGGCAAAACACGACCTTCGTGTTTACGAAAAAATAAAGCAGCCGAACAGCGACAGATATCAGCTGAAGCCAGTAGACATAGCCAGTCTGAAGAATCCTAACGAGATTCTGAAAGAGAAATACAGCGTAAGGGAATCGCGAGGCAAACGCAGTTCTATCGGACGAATGATTTTCAGATTCGAGAACAACTTCTCGGTCTTCCTTCACGGAACACCAGAAGACTACATGTTCCGACGCGAGAACAGAGGCGCAAGCCACGGATGCGTGCGTCTGGAACGCCCTATCGACCTGATGCTCTTCCTCTTCAACAAAGAGAAGCGCAACGACTCGCTGCTGATTGACAAAATAAGGGTGGCAACCGACCTGAAGCCGCGCACAAAGGAAGGCTACGAAAAGTTTCTGAAGAACAAGAAGGATAACGAGATTGCATATTTCTCAAGGCTGTTCGACCCTAACATTCCGTTGTTTATCAGATACTTCACCGTATATCCCGACCGCAACGACTCGCTTTGCTTCTACAAGGACAACTACAACTACGACATGGTTCTGTGGAGCTATCTTAGCGACTACTCCGACGTGCAGAAGTGGATTAAGGCGAAGTCCAAGCCGGCAAGAGTGCAGTATCTGACGGGCGATGCTCTCAGAAAAAAACGTGAGGAAAAAGCCGAGCGCGAACGCAAGGAGCAAGAGAAGAGGAAGCCCTGAAAAGAAGAAACCATCTAACGAGAAGTCTTCGAACAAGAACAGTCCGAACGACAACAAAAATAAAAAAGAAATAAAACATGCTACTTTCAGAACTGAAAACTGGCGACAAGGCCGTTATCGTAAAGGTGATGGGCCACGGAGGATTCCGCAAGCGCATTGTAGAAATGGGGTTCATCAAAGGCAACACCGTGACCGTATTACAGAACGCGCCCCTGAAAGATCCTATAGAATATAAAGTACTCGGATACAAAATATCGCTGAGAAGAGAAGAAGCAGACAAAATTGAGGTAATCAGCGAGGAAGAAATAAAGCAACAGATTGAATCGGACAACACAGCAAAGTCCGACGACAGCAAAACAATGGTCTCGGAGGAGATTATGAGGCAGAAGGCAAAGGACAAGCGCCGAACAATAAACGTGGCTCTCGTTGGAAACCCGAACTGCGGAAAGACATCGCTATTCAACATGGCATCGGGCGGACACGAGCACGTAGGAAACTACAGCGGCGTTACGGTAGATGCCAAAGAAGGATTCTTCAACTTCCAAGGCTACAAGTTCAGACTAATCGACCTTCCCGGAACATACTCGCTGTCGGCATATAGCCCCGAAGAACTCTACGTCAGGAAATACATCATCGACCAGACTCCTGATGTTATCATAAACGTAATAGACTCGTCAAACATCGAGCGAAATCTGTACCTCACAACTCAGCTCATCGACATGAACCTGAGAATGGTATGCGCCCTGAACATGTACGACGAACTTGAAAAGAGCGGAAACAAACTCGACTATCACTCGCTCGCAAAACTGCTCGGAGTTCCGATGATTCCGACGGTGAGCCGAAACGGCCGTGGCATCGAGCAGTTGTTTCACATCATCATCAACATATACGAGGGCGGCGACTTCATCAAGGCCGACGGTTCTATAAACGAAAACGTTCTGAAAGATATTCAGGAATGGCACAAGGAAAACGTGTTTGCGCCCGAACATGCCGAGCATCTTGCCGACTTTACGAGCGAGCACGGCTTCGGCGACAAGAACGCGAAGCATGCCTACCGACATATTCACGTAAACCACGGAGCCGACCTCGAACAGCTTATCTCGCACACCCAGCACGAGATTTGCAAGAACGAGAACATCCGCTCGCGCTACTCAACCCGATTCCTCTCCATCAAGTTTCTTGAGGGCGACAAGGACATAGAGACGATTATCGAAGGAATGCCGAACAACAAGAAACTGAAGAGCATCCGCGAGAACGCGCAAAGGCAGATTAAAGACCTCAGCTACGAATCGCTCGACAGCGCGATAACCGATGCAAAGTTTGCATTCATACAAGGCGCGCTGAAAGAGACTTACGAGCCAAACAAGATTGAACAGAAAACCATTACAGACAAGATAGACGCCATAGCAACCCACAGGTTCTGGGCGTTCCCGATATTCATCTTCATCCTTTACGCGATGTTCCAGTGCACATTCACCATCGGGCAGTATCCGATGGACTGGATTGACTGGTGCGTGAACCAAATCGGGCAGTTGGTAAACACCTATATGCCAGACGGTTCGCTGAAGGACATGATTGTTGACGGAATAATCGGCGGCGTTGGAAGCGTAATCGTATTCCTTCCAAACATCCTGATTCTCTACTTGTTCATCTCCCTGCTCGAAGACTCGGGCTACATGGCAAGAGCCGCCTTCATCATGGACAAGCTGATGCACAAGATGGGACTTCACGGAAAGTCGTTCATCCCGCTGATAATGGGCTTTGGCTGCAACGTTCCTGCCGTGATGGCAACGCGAACAATCGAGAACCGCAAGAGCCGACTCATAACAATGCTGATACTGCCAATGATGTCGTGCAGCGCCCGTCTTCCTATCTACATCGTGCTGATAGGCGCATTCTTCAGCCAGTACGCAAGTCTGATAATGCTCTCAATCTATGTTACCGGCATCGTGATGAGCATCCTGCTGGCACGAATATTCAGCAAGTTTGTGATGAAGGGCGACGACTCGCCTTTCGTTATGGAACTTCCGCCGTACCGAATGCCAACCGCAAAATCGGTAATCAGACACACTTGGGAGAAAGGCGTTCAGTATCTTCAGAAGATGGGAGGCGTTATCCTTGTAGCAAGCATAATAGTCTGGTTCTTAGGATATTTCCCTCGTCAACAAGAAGGTCAGACCGTTGCTGAGCAGCAGGAGAACTCATACATCGGCATGCTTGGAAAGAGCATCGAACCGGTATTCGAGCCGATGGGTTCAAACTGGAAACTCGATGTCGGACTCATTTCTGGAATCGGAGCGAAAGAATTGGTTGTGAGCACCTTGGGCGTTCTCTACAACATCGACGAGGAAGATGTTTCGGAAGCCGGCGAAAGCATCTCGGCAAACACAAGCATGAGCCATCAGCTGGCAAAGGAGATAACTCCGCTGGCGGCCTACGCCTATATGCTGTTCGTGCTCATCTACTTCCCTTGCATAGCCACGATTTCGGCAATCAAGGGCGAGAGCGGAAAATGGAAATGGGCTATATTCACCGCCGTCTACACCACCGTTCTGGCATGGTGCGTGGCAACGGCATTCTATCAGATAAGCACTTTCATTCTGAAATAGAAACGATTCTGCCGACTCAGAAGAAAACAATTTAAAAACAACAACAAAATACCAATGATTACATTTAGTATAGCAGTAATACTGCTTATTTTGGGTTATCTTGTCTACGGCGCGATAGTCGAGAAGATTTTCGGCACCGACAAGGACCGCAAGACACCATGCTACACCAGCGGCGACGGTGTAGACTACATTCCCATGAAGACATGGAAGGTTTACCTAATCCAATTTCTAAACATCGCAGGAACAGGCCCAATCTTCGGAGCTATTCAAGGAATCCTGTTCGGCCCGGCAGCCTATCTGTGGATTGTATTCGGCTGTATCTTCGGCGGAGCAGTTCACGACTTCCTTTCGGGAATGATTTCGATGCGCGAGAACGGTGCAAGCCTTCCCGAACTCGTTGGAAAGGAACTTGGCGACAAGGTGCGCTTCGTTATGCGACTTTTCTCGCTCGGACTGATGATTATGGTGGGCGCAGTGTTCGTAACCACTCCGGCAGGACTTCTTTCGAACATGACTGCCGACTGGGGCTTCTTCGGAACTCCACTCTTCTGGAGCATCCTGATATTCTGCTACTACATACTTGCAACGCTTCTCCCTATCGATGCGCTCATAGGCCGCATCTACCCTATCTTCGGAATAGCATTGCTGATAATGGCTGCCGGAGTGTTCGGCGGAATATTCATCAATAGCGGCAGTATGCCAGAGATTACAGAGACGTTTGCCAACCACCATCCAAAAGACAATCTGCCGATATTCCCGATGCTGTTCATCACCATAGCCTGCGGAGCCGTGAGCGGCTTCCACGCAACACAGAGTCCGATGATGGCCCGCTGCCTGAAGAACGAGAAGCATGGCCGCCGAGTATTCTACGGCGCAATGATTACCGAGGGAATCGTGGCGCTAATCTGGGCCGCCGCTGCCATCAAATTTGCCGACAGCTTCGATGTTGAGGGCGACACTCCTTACCAGAAGCTGCTCGCCATAATGGCACCCGAAGGCAAGATGAATCCGGCGATTGTAGTAAACAGCATCTGCCAGACATGGCTCGGCCCTGTCGGAGCTGTACTTGCCATTCTTGGCGTTGTGGCAGCACCTGTAACATCGGGCGATACAGCATTCCGCTCTGCCCGACTCATCACGGCCGACTTCCTGCACTTCGACCAGAGCACCATCGTGAAGCGTCTGATTCTGTGCGTGCCGATTTTCGTCATCTCAGGAATTCTGATGAGCATCAACTTCGACATTCTGTGGAGATACTTTGCATGGGCAAACCAGACTCTGAGCATCTTTACTTTCTGGGCAATAACTGTCTGGCTGGCTCGACGAAAGAAGTGTTTCTACATCACGCTCATTCCAGCCTTGTTCATGACGATGGTATGCACGGCTTACATCACCATCGACAACAACGGTCTCGGACTTCCGCAGAACGTGGGATATATCATTGCAACAGCCGTTACGGCATCGCTGTTAGGCTTGTTCATCTATCATTACAACAAAGGGCTTTCTACGGAGGGCATAAAATAAAAAACATTTATTAACCCAAACCAAAAACTATTATTTGTATGGCAAAGAAAATAGAGAAACATATATGGCTGCCACTGGTACTCTTTGTGTACTTCACAGGCATGGCTGTGTACTTTATTCCGCGCAACAACGAGATGACCGACACGATGAAAATTGTAACCATCGTGGTCGGCTATCTCATTGTGGCTGCTCTCTACTTCGCTCTGAAAAAGAAAAAGAAGCTGCAGAGCGAACGCGAGGAAGATATGAAGGACTCCGATACTGAACAAACTAATATCAATAACAACTAAGAAAAAATGAAAGCAATTAAGTTAGCAATTCTTTTGGCGGCATCGCTTGTGTGCAGCAATGCCAAGGCACAGTTCGACGAGGGTACATACATCGTAAACGCTTCGGTTACAGGCCTTAACATCGCCTACAACGAGACAGAGAAGCTGAATGCGGCAGTCGACATCTCGGCAGGTTCGTTCGTTATGGACAACTTCGCCATTCTGGGAAACATCGGCTCAAAATTCAACAATAGCGGAAACCAGAAATTCTATCTCGGTGCTGATGCCCGACTTTACACAAACTTCGGAATCTATCTCGGAGCAGGACTCGAATACAATTATCTGAGAGCAACCGACTGGAAGGGAATGATGTACAACCTTCACTTCGGATATGCCTATTTTCTGAGTCGAACGGTTGCCATCGAGCCGGCGTTCTACTACAAGCACGCCTTCAACGAAAAAGACAAATACGACTACGGATTCAAGATTGGATTCGGCTGTTACTTCTAAACAAAAACAGAACAACTATTTAGGGTGATACGTTTTTATAAAATTCTGATGATAATGCTGTTGTGCGCTTGCGATAAGGTAAGCGCACAATTGTGCATAAATGCTGACAACTACAGCTATGCTCCCAAACACGAGATTAGGGCGGTATGGCTAACCACTCTATGCGGACTTGACTGGCCTGCGACGCGCGCTACCGATGCATACAGCGTTCAGGTTCAGCAGCAGGAACTGAGGAATATTCTCGACAGCTATGCTGCTGCCAAGATAAACACCGTGTTCTTCCAGACGCGCATCAGAGGAACCGTATCTTACCCTTCGCAATACGAGGCGTTCGACTTTGCCTTCACCGGAACCTATGCGCAGTCGCCGGGCTACGACCCGCTTGCCTTTGCCATAGAAGAGTGCCACAAACGAGGCATGGAATGTCATGCGTGGGTCGTAACCGTGCCGTCGGGCAATACCGACATCATCGGAAAGCTCGGCAATCTGAGCACAAAGGCGAAATATCCGTATCTGTGCAAGATGTACGACGGCATCTGCTATCTCGACCCCGGACATCCGGAGACGAAATACTATCTTGCAAACATCTGCAAGGAAATTGTCGAGAGATACGACGTTGATGGAATACACATGGACTACATCAGATATCCCGACAATCCGACACGCTTTCCTGACAACGACACCTACACCCAATACGGCGCAGGACAGCACAAGAGCGACTGGCGAAGAAACAACATAACAGCCATCGTGCGCGAAATCTACACAACCGTGAAGCAGGTAAAGCCTTACGTCAAGGTAAGCTGTTCGCCTCTCGGAAAATATTACGACACAACAGGATATTCATCAAAAGGATGGAACGCTTGGGGCACAGTATATCAGGATGTTAAGCGTTGGATGATTGAAGGCATCGTAGACATGATTTTCCCGATGATGTACTTCCGCAACAACGACTTCTTCCCTTTTGCCTACGACTGGCTCGAGGCAAGCAACGGCCGCCCAGTAGTGCCGGGAATCGGACTATACTTTATGGAAGAGGCTAACTGGCCTCTCGAAGACATCAAGCGCGAGATTAACGTGATGCGCACGCAAGGAACAGGCGGTCAGGCCTATTTCCGCTCGCAGTTCTTCACGGGCAACACAAAGGGCATCTACTCGTGGCTCGCAGGCTCGGTTTACAAATACAACGCAACCGTACCTGCCATGACTTGGCAAGATGCCAATCCACCTTCGCCGCTTAGTGCAATCCGCGGCACAAAGGCAGTCGATGCCATCACCCTCGAATGGGACAACGGATTCGACAAGGAAACGGGCTGGAACGTAACGTACAACATTTATGCCAATCCGTCGTCCTACCCTAACGTTGAAGATGCGAGAAACATTCTTGCCACCCGACTGAGATATCCGAATTTCAGATATCCGACGAATGCAGACAAAGGCGCATGCCCATACTTTGCCGTTACGGTGGTTGACAGATTCGGCAACGAGAGTCAGCCAACATTCTTCAACCCAACCACAAAGCAAGAGCGCAACACGCTTCACAACGACGGCAGCGTTCTGCAAGTTCCGGTAACAACAAAATTCGTAGGTCTGTACATCTCGAACCTCGCAGGAAGGCACATCAGAAAATCGCCTTACGGCAGTCAGGTCGATATAAAAGACCTTCCGAAAGGCGCATATCTGCTTTGGGGCGTGAAGCGCACCGACCTTCATCTCGAAAAAATAGGAATATTCATAAAAATGTGATAAAAGTATTATGGAAAAGTTCGAAATAAACATATTGGGATGCGGCTCGGCACTTCCCACAACCCGCCATTATTCAAGCTCGCAAGTGCTGAATATCCGCGAGAAACTATATATGATTGACTGCGGAGAAGCCACACAGATGCAACTTCGCAGAAGCAAGCTGAAATTCAGCCGTCTGAATCACATTTTCATCAGCCATCTTCACGGCGACCATTGTTTCGGCCTGATGGGATTGATTTCGACATTCGGACTGCTTGGCAGAACGGCAAGTCTACATATCTACGCACAGAAGGACTTAGAAGCGATTCTGAAGCCTCAGATTGACTATTTCTGCAAGGGAATAACATACGATGTGGTCTTCCACCCCATTGACCCGACGAAGCACGAACTGATTCACGAAGACCGCTCCGTAGAGGTTTACAGCCTTCCGCTTAGGCATCGCGTTCCTTGCTGCGGATTTCTGTTCAAGGAAAAGCCTACCCTTCCGAACATAAAAAGGGACATGATTGATGCGTATGACATCCCGACGTTCATGATTCCAAGAATAAAGGCAGGCGAAAACTACATAACAAACGACGGCGACGTGATTCCGAATGCACGACTCGTAACTCCGGCTCCACAGCCAAGAAAATACGCCTATTGCAGCGACACGATGTACATTCCTGACACGCTCGTTCCGCTTATAATGGACTGCAACCTTTTGTTTCACGAAGCGACATTTGCCAACGACAACCTGCCACGCGCCAAGGAAACATGCCACAGCACAGCAGAACAGGCCGCAGACATCGCAAAACAGAGCCGGGCAATGAAACTACTAATCGGCCATTTTTCGGCGCGCTACGAAGACGAAAGCGTGCTCTTGAAAGAAGCCCAGAGAATCTTTATGAACACAGAATTAAGCAGAGAAAATATGGTTGTAAAACTATAAAAAGAGCGAGGCAATAATCGGATTGATTATTGCCTCGCTCTTTTTTATCTAAGTTCTTTCAGAATCTGTTTCAAATTATTCAAGTTCAATAGTGTTGTCGACGTTACCACACCGTCGCCGTTTATCGGATATTTCGTCACGGTGAAATGAAGCAGTCTGTCAAACTGATCGACCTTGATTCTTGTTGACTTCCATTCGTCATCCTTCTCCTTTATCGAATACACCAACGGAGAAAGCTCTTTCTTCTTGGCCTTTCCGTATTCCAGAAGTTTCTCCACGAAGAAGGTCAAATCGGCCTTGCCAGCAAATTTAATAACTACTCCGGCCTTCTGTCGGTACTCAATGTCTCTGAAATCGTTGTCATCAAAGACCTCGAAAGTCCAGCAGTCCGCCATCGTCGTTTCCAACTTCTCGTTCTGGTCGGTATCAATCGAAATCTTAAACTTTCCGCAAAACTCCATCTGAGCAGAAACATTCTGCACTACAAAAGTGAGAAATACGGCAACAACAAGATATTTCAACTTATTTTTCATCCTTGTACTTGTTTCGTTCGCCATACAAACAGCCGAATCCATTCCCCATTTACAACCACTGCAAACGGCAGAGCCGCACTCATATATTTCATCGGCTATTGTATAAATATAATTACAGCGTGCAAATATAGTGTTTATTTCTTATATTTTCATATCTTTGCCATCAAAAATAGCAATATGATAAACGAAATTCTGAAAAATATACAGATTGAAAATCTGAACGAGATGCAAAACGCGGCACTAAAAGCCACGTCGAAACAAATAATGATTTTCAGTCCGACGGGAAGCGGTAAGACTGTTGCCTTCCTGCTTCCGCTTATCCAGCGACTGCGCAAGGACATCAACGGAGTGCAGGCTGTAATCATTGCACCAAGCCGCGAGCTTGCCCTGCAGATAGACAGTGTGATAAAGAGCATGCGCACCCCGTTCACATCTGTAGCCGTATATGGCGGAAGGGCTGCCATGGACGAGCACAGAACGATAAAGAGCCTAAATCCGACAATCATCATCGGAACTCCGGGACGACTGAACGACCATCTAAAAAAAGGAAACTTCAGTTCGATTGTGGCAAGCAACCTGATTATCGACGAGTTCGACAAGTGTCTTGAGCTCGGTTTTATGAAGGAGATGACCGAGGTCTTGCAGCAGCTCGACAAGGTTGAATACCGAACACTGACATCTGCCACACAGCTAAACAGCGAGGAGCAGGAACGCGAGGCAAAAAAGGATTTCGCAAGACTAAACGCCCTGCTCGGCGGAATGCATTCGTACAAAGTGCTTAACTTTCTTGAAGACAGCAAAGAACGCGATGCCAGAATCAACGTCTACAAAGTAGATTCGCCAGAGAAGGACAAACTGAATACGCTTTTCAATCTTCTGTGTCAGTTGGGCGAGCAGCAGAGCATCGTCTTTGTTAACTACCGCGAGAGCGTTGAGCGCACTGCCAAATTCTTGAAGCAGCAAGGCATCTTCTGCGAATATTTCCACGGCGGGATGGACCAGGACCTTCGCGAGCGCGCCCTCTACCGATTCAGGAACGGAAGCTGCAACGTGTTCGTAAGCACCGATTTGGCAGCGCGCGGACTCGACATCGAGGCTGTTGACAACGTAATCCACTATCATCTGCCGCTTAATGCCGAAGCCTTTGTTCACCGCAACGGCCGTACGGCAAGATGGGACAAAACCGGCAACGCCTACATCATCGTCGGCCCGGAAGAAACGGCTCTCGACGAATGGGAAGCAAGCGACTTCGAGCTGAAGGTCGGCGAATTTACCGTTTCAACCCCGAAATGGATTACCATATATATAGGTAGAGGAAAGAAAGACAAGCTGAACAAGATAGACATCGTAGGATTTCTGTGCAAGCAGGGCGGACTGGAGAAAGACGAAATCGGCCAGATTGACGTGATGGCGCATCACAGCTACGTTGCCGTTGCAAGAAAAAAGGCGAAACAGATGCTTGCTAACACTTCGGGATTAAAGATTAAAAATCAAAAGACAATTATCGAGATTAGTAAATAATTATAATCAATTTATTCAAAAGTTGCACTATTTTTAACATTTTTGTAAAATTAGTTTTGTTATGCAACTTTTTTTGAGTAAATTCGCCGCGAATTTTTTAATGTAGGAATAACTAATAATCAATTTATAAAACAAACATCAAATGAAAAAGCATAATTTCAATGCCGGACCATCTATCCTCCCTCGCGAGGTTATCGAGGCTACAGCAAACGCTTGCCTTGATTTTAACGGATCAGGTCTTTCACTTATGGAAATCAGCCACCGTGCAAAAGATTTCCAGCCAGTTGTTGACGAAGCAGTAGCTTTGTTCAAGGAACTTCTCGACATTCCTGAGGGTTACTCGGTACTGTTCCTTGGTGGTGGTGCGAGCTTGGAATTCTGTATGGTTCCTTACAACTTCCTTGAGAAGAAGGCTGCATACCTTAACACAGGTGTTTGGGCAAAGAAGGCTATCAAGGAGGCTAAGGCTTTCGGTGAGGTTGTTGAGGTTGCATCTTCAGCAGATACAACTTACAACTATATCCCAAAGAAGTTTGAGATTCCTGCCGATGCCGACTATTTCCACTTCACATCTAACAACACAATCTATGGTACTGAGATTCGCAAGGACTTGGATTCTCCAGTTCCATTGATTAGCGATATGTCATCAGATATCTTCTCACGTCCTATCGACGTTGCAAAGTACAACTGTATCTACGGTGGTGCACAGAAGAATCTTGCAATGGCAGGTCTTACTTTCGTTATCGTAAAGAACGACGCTCTTGGCAAGGTAACTCGCCACATCCCTACAATGCTCGACTATCGCACTCATGTTGATGGCGGCTCTATGTTCAACACTCCTCCAGTAGTTCCTATTTACTGCGCACTTCAGAACCTTAAGTGGATCAAGAAGATGGGTGGTGTAGAGGCTATGGACAAGCGTGCCAAGGAGCGTGCTGAGATTCTGTACAACGCTATCGACTCTTCTAAGATATTCCGTCCTACAATCCTTGATCCAGAGGATCGTTCAATCATGAACATCTGCTGGGTAATGAAGGACGAGTACAAGGAGCTTGAGGCTGACGCAATGAAGCACTTCACAGAGGCTGGCATGGTTGGCGTTAAGGGTCACCGTTCAGTAGGCGGTTTCCGTGCATCTTGCTACAACGCCATGACTGTAGAGAGCGTTCAGGCTCTTGTTGACAGCATGAAGGCTTTCGAGGCTAAGCACTAATAAAATATACCCAAAAGAAAGGCTCATGCAAATGGGCCTTTTTTGCTTTTATAGCAAGATTCAACTAAAAGAAAAACAAACAATTAACAAACAAGATAATGACTAAGGTATTAGTAGCAACAGAAAAGCCTTTTGCAGCAGTTGCAGTTGAAGGCATTAAGAAAGAGATTGAAGCAGCAGGTTTCGAACTTGCTCTTCTTGAAAAGTACACAGAGAAGGCTCAGCTTCTCGATGCAGTTAAGGATGTTGACGCACTTATCATACGTTCAGACAAAGTTACAGCCGAGGTTCTCGACGCTGCAAAGAATCTGAAGATTGTTGTTCGCGCTGGCGCAGGCTACGACAATGTAGACCTTGAGGCTGCTACAGCCCACAACGTGGTTGTAATGAACACTCCTGGACAGAACTCAAACGCAGTTGCCGAGCTTGTTTTCGGTATGCTCGTATATGCTGTCCGCAACTTCTACAACGGCAAGGCCGGTACAGAGTTGAAGGGCAAGAAGCTTGGTATCCTCGCATTCGGTCAGGTTGGCCGTAACGTGGCTCGTATCGCTGCCGGCTTCGGCATGGATATCTATGCTTACGATGCTTTCTGCCCTGCCGACGCTATCGAGGCTGCAGGCGTTCACGCTGTTGCTTCACAGGCTGAGCTGTTCAAGACTTGCGACATCGTTTCTCTTCACATCCCTGCAACAGCAGAGACTAAGCAGAGCATCAACTACGACCTCTGCTCTACTCTGAAGAAGGGCGCAATCATCATCAATACAGCCCGCAAGGAGGTTATCGACGAGGCTGGTCTCATCAAGCTGATGGAAGAGCGCGAGGATTTGAAGTACATCACCGACATCATGCCTGATGCTAACGACGAGTTCGCTTCTAAGTTCGAGGGCCGCTACTTCTCAACTCCAAAGAAGATGGGTGCTCAGACTGCCGAGGCTAACATCAACGCAGGTATCGCAGCTGCAAAGCAGATTGTAGGCTTCATCAAGGAAGGTATCACTAAGTTCCAAGTAAACAAGTAATTACCAGAATACTGTACTATGCACAAAGACTTACGATGTGCATAGTACTTTTTCTTTTTTCAGAAGATATAACCTTGACAAATAGCATAACCCTATGCTAATGCTACAAGACTTAACTGAATAATACGCACAAAACTTTTTCAGAAATTATAAAAAGAAATAGAATATGGCCGTTATAAAACCATTCAAAGGCATCCGCCCACCAAAGAACTTGGTTGAGAAGGTAGAAAGCCGTCCTTACGACGTTCTCGACTCTGAGGAGGCTCGCGCCGAAGCAGGCGACAACGAGATGTCGCTATATCACATCATCAAGCCAGAAATTGACTTTCCCGTAGGAACATCGGAATACGATCCGCGCGTGTACGAGAAGGCTGCCGAGAACTTCAAGAAATTCCAGGACAACGGATGGCTTGTTCAGGACGAGAAGGAGCAATACTACATCTATGCGCAGACCATGAACGGAAAGACACAGTACGGTCTGGTTATTGGCGCATACGTTAACGACTACATGACAAACGTGATAAAGAAGCACGAGCTTACACGTCGCGACAAGGAGGAAGACAGAATGAAGCACGTTCGCGTGAACAACGCCAACATCGAACCTGTGTTCTTTGCATATCCCGACAACAAGGTTCTTGACGAGCTTGTGAAGAAATACACTCAGACAACTCCTGAGTACGATTTCATCGCCCCTATCGACGGTTTCGGACACAAGTTCTGGATTATCAGCGACGATGCCGACATCAAGACCGTAACAAAGGAGTTTGCCGACATGCCATCGCTCTACATTGCCGACGGACATCACCGCTCGGCTGCCGCTGCCCTTGTTGGCGCAGAGAAGGCAAAGCAGAACCCTAACCACAAAGGCGATGAGGAATACAACTACTTTATGGCCGTGGCATTCCCTGCAAGCCAGCTAACAATCCTCGACTACAACCGAGTTGTGAAAGACCTTAACGGACTCTCTTCTGAGCAGTTTCTGGAGGCTCTGAAGAAGAATTTCGAGGTCGAGAAGAAGGGCGAGGCTGAATACAAGCCTCAGCAGTTGCACGAGTTCTCGCTCTATCTCGACAACAACTGGTACTCGCTCAAGGCTAAGGAGGGAACATACGACAACAACGACCCTATCGGCGTTCTTGACGTAGATATCTCAAGCCGTCTTATCCTTGATGAGATTCTTGGCATAAAGGATTTGCGCAGCGACAAGCGTATTGACTTTGTAGGCGGTCTGCGCGGTCTGAAAGAACTGAAGCGCCGCGTTGACAACGGCGAAATGCGCACAGCACTCGCCCTCTACCCTGTCTCAATGCAGCAGATTATGGACATTGCCGACAGTGGCAAGATTATGCCTCCAAAGGCTACATGGTTCGAGCCTAAGCTCCGTTCAGGACTTATCATTCACAAGTTGAGCTAAATAAACATTAGATAAAAAGTTCCGCAATCGTCTTAGATTTGCGGAATTTTTTTGCCCTCAAAAGAAAGAAGAGACAATTGACAATGTTTTTTTGAAAGTTGAAAATTGAAAGTTGAAAGATTATGTAAAATAAGATTCAACTTAGAGGGATGCAAGCCACAACATAGCCACAAGTAAGACGCAAGGTAGCAGCAAGCAAGCCGAAAGGTACGTTCAAGGTACGTTCAATTTGCAGAAAAAAATGTCGCCATTTTTTCTGCAAATTGAACGTTAAGAAGTGTAAAGTAAACTGTGTCATTGAACAATAAAAGAATTAAAGCACAGTTTAAAGATTATGAATTCAAGCGAAGAAACAGATTACAAGCTAGCCGCCTATTTTTTGAAAATTGAGAATTGAAAGTTGAAAAAACTATTTAATTGACAATGGACAGTTGACAATTAACAATGAGGCAAACAAAAAAAGGACCGCATCTCACGACGCAGCCCTTACCGTTAATACTAATACTAAGCACACTTTGCTTATTTGCAGAAATAAAACAAAAACTCTTATCTGAAATTTTAATAACCGTTATTCTGCCATGCTTTTTTCTGTTCCTCAGACAAGTTTGTGCCGTCCTCGTTCTGGAGGGCATCGATAAACTTCTGAGGAATTGGGCGCAACTCATGCTTGTTGGCTGTTATGCCAGTAGCCTCCGGATTGAACGCCTTGGCGCGTGTTACAAGCAATCCTGCGCGTGAAAGTTCCTCCCAACGGTTCCACTCGCCAAGAAGCTCGCGAGAACGCTCGTTGAAGATGAAGTTTAGCATACGATCGTAGTCTGAAGTGCAGCCTAATGCCTGCAAGATAGCCTCATCCTCGGCTGGCAGACTTGAATAGCTTTCAATCTGAAGATTGGAAGCTTCCTTTGTCTCCTCAATACCTGTTGAGAGGTAATATGTATTCTTGTGAGTCATTGAGGCATAGTAAGCCTCTGTGTTGTTCAGAACCTTGCCATTCTTGTCCTTGTTCTTCTTGACTGTTGTAGATGTGGCAGTTGAATTGTTTTTATCGCCGCCATCAGAAGTCAAAAAAGCCATAGAACCGTCGGTGTAGTAGCTTCTGTCCTCGCCGTTCTTCCACTGAGCACGGGCACGAAGCACATTAACTGTATTGATTGCATCCTGATAATTTCCAAGACGAACCTGAGCCTCGGCCTTTACAAGATATGTCTCGCCGGTACGAGCCATGATTACGTCGCGATGTGCATCACCCTTCTCGCCTGTTCGTGTACCGTCGGCAGTCTTGTTGATTCCGCAGAATACATTTGAAGTTGAAGGATTGCCGGTGTAAGTATTAAGCACATACTTTCCGTTCTGGAATGTAACGAATGCGTTAGGAACCCACTTTCCTGTGAGAGGGTTGACGAAGTTGTGAACATCGCCGCCACGACCAAAAGTTCCGTAAGGATTGCCGTCGAAACGAGTGTCAGACTTCTTGTTGAGAATAAAGATGATACCTTCGTCGCCCAAATCAGGAACTTGTTCATCGGTTATTCCAAACTTTGACTTAACGCCCTGTACAGTATTGCCTTTCTTATCCTTTGTATCCTCGGCACTCAATGCGATATTATTCAAGCCATATACAGTCTTGAATGTCTTCCACATACGAGCATCGTTCACGTTGTCGAATACGCTGTAGCTGTATTCTGTAGGACGGCAACGCTGGAAGTCCATACCGCCGATATACTGACCACGCTGAACCCATCCGCCTGAGAAGTTAGAGAACTGAGGGTCGAAATAGTTGTAAGTACGGTTTCCATAGCGACCCTGTGTCGAATTATCATCGTTATGCTCGGCAGTCATCAGAATCTCAGACAAGCCCTCGTTTGCACAATCAACACCTGTCCACTTTCCGTAAAGATCCCAATAGTCTGCTGCCAGCGGACATGCAGCAATAACCTCGTCACAAAGAGAGATTACACGGTTCAAATCCTTACTCTTGTCGTATGATGAATTCCACTTAGAGCAACGCTCTGACTGACGGAACAACAGAGCCTTGGCAAGGAAGTGTGCGGCTGTGTACTTTGTCCAAGTACCGTTTCCGCGCCATTTCTTTTCTGGCAAATACTTATATGCTTCCTCGAAATCAGAAATCACCTGATTAAGAGTCTGCTCTTCTGTTGCACGCTCGTAATGAGTCTTAATATTATCGCTATTTGCAGCCTCTGTTTCGAGAGCAACACCTCCGTACTGAGCAAATAGGCGGTAATAGTTATATCCACGAAGAAAATGAGACTCACCCAAAACCTTGTTACGAGAATCCTCGCTCGATATCTTGTCTGCATGACTAAGGATAAGGTTAGCTGTTGAGATTCCGTAGTACATCTGATCCCACAAAGCTGACACGGCAGGACAGTTTTTGTTAGCTGCACCAAGTGCAGGAGTCAAATCCTGAGGATTAAGACGACTATCGTATGTGTTCCAACATTCTGAAGTCAAATCTGCACCATTGGTAAACTCATCGCAGCCATAAAGGTTAATACCGTATGCCCACTCATATCCGAAGTGCCAGCGGATATTGCCATAAAGACCAGCAAGCATCTGAAGAGCTCCAGTCTCGTCCTCGAGCAGAACATCTGTGTACTTGTGACCAGCATCTTCCTTTAGAAAATCGTCGCTACATGATGTAGTACCAAGCAGCGAGAGCATACATAAAGCTCCGCCAACTATCTTGTTATTTATATATTTCATATTCAAACAATTCTATTAAGTTTATTATTTTAGAAATCAACCTGCATACCCAAAGTGAAGCCACGGTTGAAATAAGTCTTGTTTGTATCAAGATCCATAAAGTCTACTGAAGAGTAGAGCATACCAAGGTTGCGGCCCTGAATATAGAACTTCAAGTTGCTGATGCCAAGGTTCTTAAGCAGATTCTTGTCGAGGGTATATCCAAGAGACAAATTGCGAACCTTGATGAAAGATGCATCCTTGAAACCGAGCAGACCAGAATATGGGTCACCACCAGACTGGCTATAGATAGGCTTCTGCCACTCAGCACCAGTATTCTCTGGAGTCCAGTAGCTTATTTCACGCTGCTGGTACATACCGAGCTGACCCTCGCCGCCAGTGCTAATCATATAGTTGAAACGTCCCTGCAACTCCAATGTAAGTTCGAAGCCCTTCCATGAAAGTGAGTTTGACCATCCTGCTGTGAGACGAGGATTCTTGTTGCCAAGAACAACACGGTCTGAGGCATCAATCTTATAGTCGCCATTCTGATCTACAGGGCGAACATTACCAGCTGTGAACTTTTCGCCGTTGGCGTTGAACTTAGCCATCTCCTCTGCATCGCCCTCCTGCCAGATTCCGGCACAAGCATAGCCGTAATAAACAGCAATAGATTGTCCGATGAACCAACTTGAACTAAAATCGTCTTGCTTGCCGTTGGCAAGTTCTACGATTTCATCTTTCTGCCATGCAAAGTTTATGTTTGAATTCCAAACAAAATCTTTTGTCATTACCGGAGTAGTGTTCAGAGTAAACTCAAAACCAATATTCTTTGTCTGACCAATGTTATCCTTCATCTTTGGATAACCACTTATCGTTACAATAGTTTTGTCAAGAATCACATCATTAGTACGAGAAGTATAAAAATCCATAGTACCACCGATGCGTCCCTTCAAAACACTGAAATCAAAACCTAAATTCCACTGTGTGGTTTTTTCCCAACTCAATTTCTTATTAGGCATCAGGTTTGAACCACTTGAATAATAAGGGTCATTCACAACCAAAATCTGAGTGTTGCCTGTACTATATGGCATCCAATAAGAACTGATTACACCAAGTGTTCCATAAGGAGAAACTGCAGAGTTTCCTGTAACACCGACACCAAAACGCACCTTCAACTGGTCGAGCCAGTCAAGATCCTTCATGAACTCCTCCTGCTCCATACGCCAGCCAAATGCCATAGATGGGAAGAAATCCCACTTATTTCCTTTAGCAAGCACAGATGCACCATCCCAACGGGCAGAAGCAGTAACCAAGTAACGTTCCAAGAACGAGTAGTTTACACGAGCCATATAAGATGTCATGGCAGTCTCGCTCAAATCACTATTGGTAGCTGCGTTGAATTTTGAATTTGACAAATCGATAGTTGTTTTACTATCAAGATTATTCCATAAGAAAGAAGGAATAGGAATATTGGCAGCACTGATACTACTACTTTCGGTATTTGACTTTGAAGCACTCTGCAACAAAGTTACGCCAACATTATGCTTACCAAATTCCTTATTGAAGAGCAGCATATTATCGAGAGTCCAAGCCAACTGACGACCATCGCCACGACTTACTGTATTGCCACCACCAGCACGGCTGACAGAACTTGCATCGAGGAAGTTTCCGTTACGATAGTAACGCAATTCTGGTCCGAACTGTGTCTTCCACTGCAAGCCACTCAATTTCTCCCACATCTTGCCAAAATCAAGCTGGGCATAGAAACTGCCCAACACGCGGTAGTTCTCGCGGTTATCGTTCGACTTTGTCCACTCGTCTATAACAGTATATGTGTTAGTTGTAGAACCGCCCGGCTGGTTGATGATGTTTCCTTCTTCATCGTATGGCAATGTATAGCGAAGAATTGCCTTTGCCGCACCATACAAGTCATTTGGGCCAGAGTTTGTTCCGTATGCCTTAGAATAGCCATACTGTTGCACGCTGTAAGATGCGTTGAAAGAGCCGCCAGCCTTAAACCACTTATTGCCCAACACATCGGCAGATGCCGAGAAGTTGTAACGCTCGTACTCCTGACCTTTCTGAGTACCTTTGTTCTTCATGTAACCGAAAGAAACAAATCCAGATACGTTCTTTGTACCGCCACGAACACTAAGCGTGTGCTCCTGAGTGATACCTGTTTGGGTTACGAAATCAGTCCAGTCGGTATCAGTAACCTTTGAGCCGTCCCAAGTTCCGCTCTCCCATCCTTTCATTACGTTGGCGAGTGCGGTGTTATCACCCTTGAAGAACTCGCTATCCTGCTCCTTGGTTGGCTGATTGCCCGGAGTATATTTATCTGGACTCTGGTTGTACATTGCCCAACGACGCCATGTGATATAATCGCTTGCATTCATCGCAGGACTCTTGTCTACAATATTCTCGAATGTGAAAGAGCCGCCGTATGAGACCTGAGTCTTGCCTTCCTGACCGCGTTTTGTAGTTACCAGAACAACACCGTTTGCGCCTCGGCTACCATAGATGGCAGTAGAAGAAGCATCCTTCAGAATGTCGATAGACTCGATGTCGCGAGGGTTGATAGACTCGATACCGCCAGCCTGCAATGGCACACCGTCTACCACATAGAGAGGAGAGCCGCTGGCATCGATAGAACGCTGACCACGAATCAAAATGCTACCAACTTCACCCGGACGCTCGTTTGAGGTGATATCAACTCCGGCAGCCTTTCCCTGCAATGCCTGAAAAGCATTTGCCACTGGCTTAGAGTTGAGTTCCTTCTCGCCCACACGGGTAAGCGCTCCGGTTACATCGGTCTTGCGCTGCATACCGTAACCAACAACCACAACCTCGTCGAGAAGTTGTTTGTCTTCTTCAAGAATGACCTTGATATCATTTTTTCCTGCAACCGGAATAGTCTGAGTGCGGAATCCGATGTAAGAGATTACAAGATTCGCATTCTTTGCCACACCCGAAATGTTGAATGTTCCGTTGAAATCGGTTATAGTACCGTTGCTAGTGCCCTTTACCTGCACGCTTGCGCCGATGATTGGGTCGCCCGACTCATCAACGACGTTTCCCGACACCTGCTGTCCCTGTGCCATTGCAATAGCCGGACAGACAGCCATCAGAAGAAGAATAAGAAAGTTCTGACATCTGCGGCAGAAACCTTTCTTGCCAGCCTTTCCGCCTATGGCAGAACGACTCTCTGGATTCTTTTTTACTTCCATACCTTGAAATTAAAATTATAGTTAACTAAAATGTTCACTTTATGTTCACGCTTCTTTTTTTATTAGAAACATTTGTCTTAGTATTATGTTAAGTCTTGAGAAACTCCATGGTAATAGATTTCGTCGACTTAATTGCGACAAAAGTAGAAAGATTTATCAAGAACATGCCGACATATTTCTGCCATTTAGGACACACTTTTTCGGCAGAATAAGGCAAAAACATAGAATTTTAACGTAAAAAACACAATAATTCAGCAATCGGCATACACTTAAGCGTCAATATATCCGAAAAGCGCAGGCACTGCATTGACTGCTTGCTCTTTTTTGTATATTTGCACAAAATATACGACACATTATTAAAATAACAATCGAACATAACGCGGCGGAAAGCCCATTGAAGATTGTCATGAGAAAGAAAATCATTCTAATAACAACATTTGTGCTGTGCAGCCTGATGACGTATGCTCAGGTTCACAACATTTCGAAGTGCATAAACTCGTCGGACGGACTGACGAACAATTTCGTTAACGCCATCGCCATAGACGGACAGGGCTACGTTTGGGCTGCTACCGAGAGCGGAGTGAACCGCATAGCCGGAAAAATGTGTCAGCCGGTGGTTACAAGCGAGATTGTGAGCGGACAGTACATATCGTCGCTCTACTGGCACGAGCCATCGGGACAGATGCTCATAGGCACGGAGCGCGGACTGGCCGTCTACAACCCTACAAAAGGCACGACGGAGATTCTTAATGCCAACAACGGTCTGGTAAAATCGAGCATCAACAACATAGCATCGGCATCCGACGGTGTCTGGCTTGTTTACGACAGCGGCGAGATTCAGAAACTGAAGATTGAGAAAGGCAAATTCCAGCCCGTGAACCTGAAACTGAAAGAACAGCACGACAACCGATGCGCAATAGAAGATGGCCGAGGACATCTGTACATCGGTCATCCCCAGCACGGAATGAGCATCGTTGACCTGAGCACGGGACAGACAACAAACTATCAGTACAAGACGGAGAAGAAAGACGGTCTGCCGGGAAACAACGTGCGATGCATATACAAAGACCGTCAGCAGCGAATATGGGTCGGGACAGACCGCGGACTGGCTCGCTTCGACCCCAACACCGGAACTTTCAGCAAGGTTTCGGGCGCAAACGGATTCGAGGACAACGTGTACGACATAAAACAGATGAACGACGGCACACTGTGGATTGCAACCGACATTGGCGGAATAAAGGTTCTGTCGCCCGACAATGCCGCCTTGCGCTACGAGAACGTTTCGGTGAAAGCCTCATCGCTTAACACGCGAAGCATCTTGCAAGACTCCTACGGCAACATCTGGATAGGAAACCACAGCACTGGCGTTGACTTCATCAGCGCGCAGAAGCCAGACTTCAACATCCTCGACGGAAAGCACTCGATAAACGCGATGGCAAACGACACAAAGTCCGACGGACTGTGGATTGCCAACGAAAACGGTCTGTCGCTGTGGCACGACCTGAAAATGACGCGCCAGTGGTCGGGACAGAACAAGATGCACCGCGAATTCAGCTATCCGCGCTGCATGATGGCCGACCGCAACGGAAACGTGTGGATAGGTATCGACGACCAAGGCGTCTTCCGCTTCGACCGAGAGACGGAGCAGTTTGAGCACATCAGGATTCTTCCCGAAGGTTCGGACATCCATTCGTTCTCAGAAGATGCCGACGGCGGAATATGGATTGGTGCCGAATATGGCGCATACAAGTATCACGACGGAAAAATAGTGAAGCACGAGGCTATAAGCAAAACGCTGCACTCACCTATCACCTGCATTCTGCAAACATCGCAGAACCAGATTTTCATTGCCACTCTTGGCGACGGCATCTATTCGTTCAACCTGAAAACGAACAAGCACAAACATCTTACCACACCCGACGGATTTCCGTCGAACAAGATAAGACAGGTTATAAAAGACCGCAAAAACTCGGGGCTATGGCTGGCAACCGATGCAGGACTAATACATCTTGCCGACCCGGTTAATCTGAAAGGCATAAGCTGCTACGGCCGTCAGCAAGGGCTTAACGACATTCATCTTCAGGCTCTGCAACAAAGCGGCGACGGCGACATCTGGATAAGCACATATTCGGGCTTGTCGCGCTTTGACAAAGAGTCGAAACGCTTCTACAACTTCGGAGTTCAGGACACCCACCAGCCTACCGGATTCGCCAGCGGAGCAGCCATAACAAGCAACGAGGGCACGATATATTTCGGCTCGGCATCGGGCGCATGCTATTTCAATCCGCAGTTGCTTAACAGAAGCTCGCAAGTTTCTGACGTGCAGATTATTGCCTTCGAATACTATGCTTCAGAGGGCAAGAAAACCGTACTTCAGCAAGTCATGCCCGACTCGCAAAGAAGAGTCTATACGGAATACAACCAGAACACCATCCGCCTTACATTTACCGTGCGCGACTTTGCACAGGCCGAGAACGTTGAATACTCGTACATGATGAAGGGCATGGACAACAAGTGGTACGACATTGACAACGACCACGACGTTATCTTCCGCGGATTGCAGCCGGGACACTACACCTTCATTCTGAGGGCGAAACTGAAGAATCAGGACTGGGAAAATGCCAAGCAGACCCAGCTCGAGATTATCATCAATCCGCCGTTCTGGCGCACCTGGTGGGCCTATACCATCTACATCATCGCACTGATTATATGGATTGTATGGCTGATGCGCTCGTACAAACGCCGCCTGACGCTGCGCAACTCGCTCGAACTTGAAAAGCGCGAGAGCCAGCAGAAGCAGGAACTGAACGAGGAACGACTGAGATTCTTCACCAACATAACTCACGAACTGCGCACTCCGCTAACGCTCATCCTCGGTCCGCTCGAGGATTTGGCCGACGACAAGCAGCTTCCGCAATCGTGCCGCCGACGCGTGTCGATGATTCAGAAGAGCGCGGACAGACTGCGCGAGCTGATAAACGAGATTCTGGAATTCAGGAAAGCCGAGACGCAGAACCGCCGCCTTACAGTGGCAAAGGGCGATTTGGGCAAGTTTGTGCGCGAAATATGCCTCTACTACAACGAGCTGAACAGAAATCCAAAGGTGAAGTTCGAATTCAGCATCGGCAACTCGCTGCCAAGCGTCTATTTCGACTCCGAAATCATAACCACCGTGCTTAACAATCTGCTCTCGAACGCAATGAAATATACCGAGGAAGGCAGCATCAGCACAACCGTAAGCTCGACAGAAGACGGAATGATAAGCATATCGGTTGCCGACACGGGCTACGGCATCAGTCCCGAAGCCCTGCCGCACGTCTTCGAGCGCTACTATCAGGCAAACGACGGCCATCAGGCATCGGGAACGGGCATCGGACTGGCTCTCGTAAAATCGCTCGCCGACCTTCACGAGGGTCAGCTAAGCGTTGAGAGTACCGAAGGACGAGGCAGCCGCTTCACCCTCTCGCTGAACATCGACAACACTTACCCTAACGCTCTGCACAAGGACGACGAGGCGGTTCAGTCCGTCTCGGAAGACGAGACACAGGAAGCGGACCAGGAGGCGCAGGGCGAATGTCAGCCTACGCTTCTGGTTGTAGAGGACAACGCCGACATCCGCCAGTACATTGCCGACTCGTTCTGCGACGACTTCCGCATAATCGAGGCAACAAACGGCGAGGAAGGCATGCAAATGGCTCAGGAACAGATTCCCGACATAATCGTAAGCGACATCATGATGCCTAAGATGAACGGTATTCAGCTTACGCGAGTGCTGAAGGGCGACATCCGCACGAGCCACATCCCGATAATCCTGCTCACGGCCAAAGACAGCGACGAGGACAAGGAAGACGGCTACGACAGCGGCGCAGACTCGTACATCACCAAGCCTTTCACCGCCAAGCTTCTGGCAAGCCGAATAAAGAATCTGCTCACGGCGCGCCGGCGACTGGCCGAGTACATCGGCAACCGCAGCATAGAGCCGGAAAAGGTGGTTGAGGAAACTCCGCAGACGGTAAACGTAGCTAAGCTAAGCCGTCTGGACCAAGAATTCCTCGACAAGCTTAACGACATCATTGCCAGCAACATAATGAACCAGGACATCGACCTTCCGTTCGTTACAGACAAGATGGCGATGAGCCACAGCACATTCTACCGCAAGGTTAAGGCTCTGACAGGAATGACCGCCAAGGAATACATCCGAAAGTTCCGCCTGCAACATTGCTACAAGCTGCTCGAAAGCGGCGACTACAACGTTACCGAAGCCGCCATGATGACGGGCTTCAACCAGATGTCGCACTTCCGCGAAACATTCAAAAAGGAATTCGGAATTCTTCCGTCGGAAGTAAAAAAGAAAAACTCATAGACAAATGAACAAGGTTAACTACACTATATTTCTCGCGCTGCTTTCGCTGCATCTTACAAGCGGACTCGCAGCCACATACAACGTAAGGGATTTCGGGGCGACGGGCAACGGAAAACATATCGACTCGCCTGCCATAAACGAGGCCATCGACAGGGCTTCGGAAGATGGCGGCGGAACGGTACTGATTTCAGAAGGGCAATATCTCTGCTACTCTATCAGACTGAAATCGGGCGTTACGCTGAGGCTCGAGAAAGGAGCGGTAATTAAGGCGGCGCAAGTATCGGAAGAAGGCGGATACGACGAGCCAGAGCCAAACGATTCGCACTTTCAGGACTTCGGGCACAGCCACTGGCACAACTCGCTTATCTGGGGCGAGAATCTGCACGATGTTACGATTGAGGGCGAAGGGCTGATTGACGGAACGGATGTTCTGTCGCGCGGCATAAAGAACAACAAAAACGGCAAGACCTTGGCAAACAAGGCTCTGGCCATGCGCGACTGCCGCAACGTAACGGTTCGCGGACTGAGCTTTCTGAAATGCGGACATTTCGCCCTCCTCATGACAGGCGTCGACGACCTTCTGATTGAGGGCGTAACGGCCGACACCAACCGCGACGGCTTCGACATTGACTGCTGCGAGCGAGTGGTGATAAGAAACTGCAAGGTGAACACGATAAACGACGATGCCATCGTGCTGAAATGCTCATACGCGCTTGGCCGCGAAAAGCCGACAGAGCACGTTCTGGTTGAGGACTGCCATGTTAGCGGATACGACATCGGCACGATGATAGACGGCACGCGCACCACAACAGCCGTTAAAGCACCCGACGGCGACGGTCCGACAGGGCGCATAAAACTGGGCACGGAATCGAACGGCGGATTCCGCCACATAACCATCCGCCGATGCACATTCGAGCATTGCCGCGGCCTTGCCTTGGAGACGGTAGACGGCGCGGCAATCGAGGACGTAAGCGTCAGCGACATCCAAATGAACGACATCTGCAACTCGCCTATCTACATCCGTCTGGGCGACAGAATGAGAGCGCCAGAAGGCTTTCACCATTCATCGGTAAACGGAATAAGCATCAGCAACGTAAGCGTGAAGGATGCCGACAGCCGCTATGCCTGCATCATTGCCGGAACAAAGGGACATCCCGTGCGAAACGTAAGCATCAAAAACGTAAATATCGAATATCGCGGCGGCATCACGCTCGACGATGTGCGCGAGCAGCGCGGAGTGAATCCGTTCTTCATTCCGTCGGCACGAAAAGCCAATCAGTTTGGCGAGGCAAACTATCCCGAGCCGTCGGCACACGGCATTCAGCCGGCATGGGGATTCGCCATCACACACGCCGAGGGCATCAGGCTGAAGAACATCATCCTATCTACAAGAAAACACGATGAGCGTCCGCCTTTCCATCTGTCTGATACAAAAAAGGTAAAACTCAGCAAGGTCAAGACGAACAATGCAGAATAAAAAAACAGCGGAAAAGCAGTTGAGCCTTTCCGCTGTTTTTCTTATTAGCGAGCTGCCGTCAGCAGCGTCTGATTACAATCTCAAGTCTCTGAAGTCCTTTCCTGTTTACATTGACCAACACGACAACGAATTTCAGTTCTTCACCGACTGCAAATTTCGATGCGATATTGTCTAACTCAGACTCAGAAATGATATCTTTCAGCATAGGACCGCCTCCCGATACCGACACGAGCGAAATCTTGTCAGACAACGGCGAAAAGACATAGGCATACAGCGCCATATATTGCACTCTGTTGAACATTACCCAGTTCGGATCATTCTTATCAAGAACATTATCCAGGTAGATGCGGCAGTTATCGAATTGCGGACGAATACGGCCGTTTGAGGCATAGATTTTGCCATCCTTATCAATCAAGACTGGCGAATCCACGGCATACTTGGCAAACGGACACCTTTCCTCGTACTCGATATCAGCCTCAGAATTTATATCAACTGCCAGAAAATCAGGCTCTGACACGACCTCGTCCTTTACAATCTCCTTCATCTTGTATGTAAAGTTCAGCGCGTCCTGAGGCGGATTGGCAAGAATCGTCTTGCTCACCCTAAGAGTATACGAATGGCCCTTCTTGTAAGTAAAGCCCTCGATAAAGTCGAAAGGCAGTTTCTGCCAATCGCCAGTATCTCCTTCTTTTACAAGCATACACACAATAGGATAAGTACATTCGGTATCAAGCAAATCGTACATGATGCCAATTTCGTCTGAAACGAAAACATCCACTTCTGTTACAGCATCTTTTTCTTTGTCTTTTTCATCGTCAGAACACGATGTAAAAGTAAACGCAGCCAAAAGGCTAAAAAGAATGATTAAGTATTTTTTCATGTTTTTTTGGTAATTTCTGCAAATATAATGCAGATTTTTCAGAAACATTGCACGACTGAAAGTTTTTTTACACAAAAAAAGCCCGACTTTTTCAGCCGGGCTATATTTTGCATTATCAGAGTTTTACGCTTACTTCTTCGCCTGCCGGAACAGAAACGATTTTCTTACCGCTCTTTGTCTTTACGATTATCGTTCCCTTGCCTTCGCCAGACTTAACCTTTACGACTTTCTTGTCCATGTAAACGTGGATGCAGCCATTTGGTGTCGGCACATCGCCTTCCATCCATTTCAGGCCACCGAGATGAGGCTCAACCACATATTCCTCGTAGCCCGGCTTGGTTGGACGCACGCCGAGATAGTACTTGCCGAGAAGATATATCGGACTCGCTCCCCATGCGTGGCAGAGGCTCTTTCCGTAAGGACGGCCGTACATCTCCAAGTGCTGCGTGCCCTTCTCGGTCGGGTTGTACTTCTCCCAAAAACTTGTTGCGCCCTCCTTCAGCATTCCGCCCCAGTAGCTCTTCATCTCCTTCATCACGTTGTCGTGCTCGCCAAGCTGACAGAGCGCCTCAAGTTCGTAGAATCGCATGTAAGGCGTTGTTATGCCAAGGATGCTGTTGTTAAGCAGAACGCTCTTCTTTATCTGCAGTTTCTGCTCGTCGGTGAAGTAGTCGAAGAACACGCTGAACATGTTTGAATAGCGTGTAACGGCATAACTCTGGTTGCCGTTCACACGATTGTGAACCATAGCCTTCTTCTCTTCGTTCCAGAAGGCAGGCATCAGCTTGGCTTTCAGATTTACGGCGAGCTTTGAGAATTTCTCGGCATCGGCCTTCTCGCCAGCCAAATCGGCACACAGAGCCATTGCCTGAAGGCTTCGGCAGAAGAGGACCTGCTCGAACGAGAGTTCGCCCTTCTTGTCGAGATATCCGTCGGCCCAATCAACAAAGACCCAGTCGCCGGTCATGCCCTCAACCATGCCGTTCTTGTTTGTTCTGCCCATCACATATTCCATAAGCGACTGCATACGCGGATAAATCTGCTTTACAAATTCTTTGTCGCCGGTATACATGTAATAGTCGTATATTCCTACAAACCAATAGAATGTATAATCCATGATGGTGTTGATGTGGCTCGTAACAGGGTCTTTTCCGCGTAGTTGCCATGTGGTTCGCTTTACCGTCTCGCTGTCGAAGAACAGATAGTAGTTCATCAGATAGCTCTGAACGGCATCGCCGCTCCACACCCAGCGGTCGCGCTTTATGCCGTCGATGAAGAACTCGCGCGTAGTGAGGTGCATTGTGTATGCTCCCACATTCCAGATGTTGTTCAGTTCATCGTCGCTGCACTTGAACGAGCCACGGTAATCAACCTTGCTGAACTCGTAGTCCATGCCAACATCGCCGACCTTCACGCCATTGTCGGCAACAACGTAGACATAGCGGAACGCCTTGCTGTTTCCGAGTGTGTATTCCGGCTTTCGCGCGGTGGCATCGTTCACAGCCAAATCAGTTATTTCTGATGCCGTGTAGCTTATCTTGTCGAGCGTCTCGCAATGCTCGGTATCCAACGCCTCCTCGGGACTTTCGCCGTAGTAGATGCTGACCGTGCCGTTGCCCTCGACATTCTTCAGAGTGAGATAGCCGAAGGTTTCTTTTCCGAAATCGAACAGCATGCCGTCCTTGGCAGACTTCTTCTGCACGGCATCCATCGGCTTACGAGAAAGAGAGAATTCCGAAGGCTTCTCTTCTGCCGAATTGAAATTCCAGCAACCGGCTGACATGTAGATTGTTGCCGAAGTGTCGCTTGCCTTTCCGCTCTCGTCAATCCATTCCTTGTCCTCGTACGTAACTTTCCAGTCCGAACCGCTCTTTACGGTCTTTCCGTTGACAAAAATTGCCGGCGGAGTGTTCTGATTCCAGACCTTTATGTTGAGCGAATGTTTTCCGGCAGGAAGACGGAACTTCGAAGGCATTCCGAACTGAAGTTTTCCGTCGAGTTTGATGTTGAACTTGCCTTCCGAAGCGATTTCAATCTCCTCGTCGGCGGCAAGGTCAATCTTCGTGCTGAATTCCACAACCGGATAGTGCGTGTCGGTCTTCCAGAACGGAGGGAAGAACGCGCCACGCTCGGTGCGTCGGTTGTTCATCTTGTTTCCGAGCCAAATCTCATAGTCGCCCGGATACCAAATCCATGTCTGGGCAGAGGCTGCGGCACTCATCGCAAAAGCCATCAGAGTTAAATATAATTTGTTCATCTGTTTATCTGAATTTTATTTTTTGCTTTTTCTTGTCCTAATCTCCTTTCGCAGAGCATCAATGTCGATGTCTTTTCTGATTCCGGCAAGCGATTTTATGCTGTCGCTCACCTCTGGGCCGTTATTTTCCCACACGTTGCCCGGCCCCGTAGCGTTTTTCAGGAACTTGTCGCCTTCGGTCCAATTGTCGGTGAGGGTTATGAAGCTCGAGCCCTCGTCGGTGTAGAGATAGAACCAATGATTAGGGTCGTGGGCATACGTTGGATGATAGATGCTGTGAACCACGTTTCCGGTTACGAACGTCTTTGGCTGCGCGCCCAGAGTGTAGATTCCGGCGCAGTCGTACATATGCTTGGCATAATGATGAATCACGTTTCGGTAAACCTCGTTGCCGCGCATGCAGTTCACGCTCTGAGTCCAGCCCCAGCCAAGGTTTATTCCGCTGTACGACACCTCGCTTATCTCGTTGTGGGCAATAACCATGTCGCGCACAAATCCGGCGCAGATGCCAAGCGTGCCCCAATCCTCGTTGGTTACGTTGGTTATGCTGTTGCTTACGATGTTCAGACCGCGGCAGACTTCACGGCCGTCCGACGGGTCGTAAGGCTGATGAGTCTCGAACGCCTCGGGCGAGAAGCTTCCGGCAACGATGCCGTTTCCTGCAATGTCGTAGAACGAGCATCCTACGATGTTTCCGCCATCGGTTGCCCATTCGTAGTCGATTCCCGACGAGCCGAGATGCGCAAACGTACATTCCTCGAAACTGATTCCGCTTGCCGCCTTAACTACGACGGCTGAAGCCGGTCTGCCAAGCCATCCCTGATTGTCAAGCTTGTGATTTCGGTCTGGGCGGATGATGCTCGGACGCAGTTTGTAGGCATCAGTCAGATACATTCCAGCCTGAAGCGGAACGTGTCCTTTCTCTGTCGGGCGCATCCATGTTGAGTGGATGAATGTCAGATTCTTGAACACTACGTTTCTGACTGGCGAGTCTATCGTTCCTTCTACTCTGAGAAGCGTCTCAACGGCTGGAACGACGGCTTCCTTCACCACCTCGCCCGACTTCGGGTAATAATAAAGTTTGTTCGTCTTTATGTCGTGAAACCACTCGCCGGGCTTGTCAAGAAGCGCCATCGAGTTTGTAAGATAGAAAGCCGAGTTGTGTCCGTCGGTCGTAATCATCGGACACGGCCAAGGATGCTCAAACTGAATCTTGCTTTCTGGCTGGTGGAACGTAATGGCGGCACTATCGCCCTTTATGTCTATCGATTTGATGCGCAGATTTGCCACGCACCACATCTCATGAAGCACCATTTCGGCATATCCAATGCCACTCTGCCTAAGTTTCTTGATGGCTGGCGTTGCCGGAACGTACAGAATCTGGTTGGGCTTGTCGAGCGACTTGACTCTTGCCATCTTGTCGAAATTCTCGACATCGCGGGCGCGCACAGCCTTCTGTCCGTTTACATACAACTGTCGGAAACTGAACGGCCGACCGCAGAAATCGGGCACGTCGGCAACCAAGAGCTTGCCCTGCTTCTTCCAACCGCCGATTTTTACTCCGCCGGAGATGACGGCTCCGTTGCCCTCGACAACTACGTCGCTGTCCTCGGGACGGACGAAAATCGGTTCGTAGACACTGTATTCGCCCGATGTCATGACGATTTTCTTCGGCTCGCAGATTGACTGAACTTTCTGTCCGTCCTTCAAATCAGGCTCGCCCGGAAGCGCACGAATGGCGCGGAACGCTCCTGCCAGCGTTGCCTTCGGACTGCCTGCCGAACCGTCGTTGGCATCGTTTCCATTAGGCGACACATAGACGGTCTGTCCATATCCCAAAGCCGAACAAAGCAGCAGGGCTGCGGTAACAAAACTCTTCATATTTATTTTCTTGCTAATGGCATCCATACTGTCATTTCACCCTTTCCGCGGTTGCCCCACGCATAATACGGGATGAACGTTACCTTTACGGTTCGCTTTGATGTGCCGATTTCGCGATACAGAGTGCCATTCCAGTCGGCCTCGTCGCTTACGCTCACCTCGCCTTCGAGTGCGGTGATGTCGCTGCCGTCAATCTTAACCTTCTTCGGAGTCAGCTTGATGTCCGATGGAATCAGCACATCGTCAATCTTTACGCCCGATGGCAAGTCCTGACTTTCAAGGCAATATACAATCGGGCCGCGCTTTATGGCAATCTGATTTCTGATTTCCTCGGCCAGCGGATTCGCCTCCATCAGGCGCGCACGCATCGGCATTACGAACTCAACCTTGTCGCCCTTCTTCCACACTCGCTTAACGCTTGCGTATGAGTTTGCCTTGAAATCGCCTTCAATCTTCTCGCCGTTTACTCTGAGTTCCGCGCCGTCGCACCATTCAGGAACGCGCATGTTAAGAGTCATTTCGTTCTTGATATTTGCCGTCTTTCCAGCGTTCTTGCTCTTGGCAATCTTTGTGAGAACGAGCGTTACGTTGCCATCCCACGGATAAGATGTTTTCTGTTCGAAAACGACATCGCCAATGCCTTGAATAGTGGTTGTGAGAGTATTCTCGCCGTAAAGATTGCAGAAGAGAGTCTTGTCGGCAACCGAATAAGCGTAGTTTTGCGCCTGACAAACGGTTCTCAGAGTGTTTGGAGGACAGCAGAAACAACTGATGTATTCGGTTCTCTCCTTCGGCCAGCGAAGCGTGTAAGGAAGGTCGGCGCTGATACGCAACGGATTGGTATAGAAATACTTCTTTCCATCGAGGCTGATGCCGCTCAACACACTGTTGTACAGCGCAGTTTCTACGATGTCGGCATACTTTGCATCGCCAGTAGCCTCCAACATTCGCCAGTTAAAAAGCATGTTTCCGATGTTGGCGCAAGTCTCGTTGTGAGCCGTGCTGTTTGGCAACTGATATGGACGACCATAGCTCTGATGAACCTTTTGGATTGAATCAGGTTCGTAGCAAGTTCCGTCGGGCGATGTTCCGTCGTACAACGCTCCGCACGCGCCTGTGATGTACATCTTTCGAGTAACGATGTCCTTCCAGATGCTTGTCAGATTCTTCATCAACTGCTCCTCGCCAGTCTCGGCATACACATCGGCAACGCCGGCATACAAATAGTTTGAACGCACGGCGTGTCCCATTGCGTTATATTGCTGACGGAACGGAATTCTGTCCTGATTGTCGTCTGTTCCGTTCTCAACCATTCCGCGGATGTTTATCAGATTCTTCGACAACTCCAGATAGCGTTTGTTTCCTGTCTCGCGATACATCTCTACAACGCCCATATAGTGCGATGGGCAGATAGCGTTTCGCGCCAGTTCTGCCGAAGCCGTCTCGTAAAAATGGCAAAGAAAATCGGTAGCCTTTACAGCACAGTTGAACAGCGTTGTCTTGCCCGTTGCGCGCTTGTGCATGATCCCGGCCATCATCAGATGACCGAGGTTATATGTCTCAAAATTCAGTCGGTTGGCAAAAGCGCCCTTCTCGTTCTCTGCACCCACTTTTGTGCCGATAACAGTCTGCTGCTTGCCCGAATGTGTGTCAACGCCCTTGTTCTTCTCGTCTATAATCACCGGTGTGTGAATGTATCCGTCGGCGCGCTGTGCCTTCGCCACTCTCTCGATGAAATAATCCATAAGTTTGTCTAGTTCTGGATTCTTCGTAACGGCATAGACAGATGCCACGCCTTCGAGCCACTTATACATGTCGCCGTCGTGGAACGGAGGTCCCCAGTGCTCGCCCTGACAATCGCCGGCTGCAATCTCAAAGTTTCTGAAGCCGTGACTTATATCTGGATTGTTCCATGTGTTCCACATGCTTTGCAACGATGTGTTGCTGTACACGCCAAATCGTTCTCCCCAAAATCCGCCAGTCCACTTAACTGCACCGAGCGGAGTGTTGCTCATCTGCGAAAATTTACTTTTACTCATATCGGTAAGGCCGCCATTCTGCGCCATTACCGACGAGGCAGACAACAATCCTGCCACAATTAAAATAAGATTCTTCATATTTGTATTTTACCTATATTTTTTATTAGTAAGTTATCATCTTTTCGTATAGTTAGCGAGTTTTACCTGCGCCTTCGGTCTAAAATCATTGTAAACAGAAATCCCGAGCAGAATATCACCACCGTGCCGAACACGATGGCAAGATAGCCGTGAAGCATCGTTCCTGCCGATATGAATCCGATGATTGCCACTCCGCAGATAACGGCGAGAGCTGCCGCCACATTGCCCACTTTCTTGCTCACGAATGCCAGAAGGAACAATCCCAACATTCCTCCGCTGAAGACAGACGATAGTTTCCACCAAGCATCTAGGATTCCATCAACGTGCGACAGCAGTATGGCTACCACGATTCCTATCAGCCCCACAATCACGCCCGAAATCTTCAGCACCCTGATGCGCTCTTTCTCCGAAGCCAGCGAGCGCACTCGCACATAATAATCTGTCAGTATAATTGTCGATGAGGATGAGATTGATGTTGCCACCGTACTCATTCCGCTCGCGAAAATCGAAGCTATCAAAAGTCCCGTCAGTCCAACGGGCAACTGATGCACAATGAAATAAGGAAAGACATCATCAGCCCTGACGATGCTTGCCGGCAGCAAATCGGGCTGTAACTTGTAGAAAACATACAGCGAAGTGCCTATCATAAAGAAAAACGCCGACACCGGAATGAACAGAAATGCGCTGAACATGGCACTGAATTTTGCCTGTTTCTCGCTCTTTGCGGCATGATATCGCTGCACATAGCTCTGGTCTATGCCGTAATTCTGCAAATTAGTGAATATTCCGTAAACGAAACAAACCCAGAATGTCGAAGAACTGAGTTCGAGCGAGAAACTGCCAAGCGAGAACTTGCCGTCGGCCAAAGCCGTCTCAACAACATTCGACGGTCCTCCCGGAGTCTGAAACAACAGAACGAGCATACACACAATCGTTCCGCCAATAAGCACTATGCCTTGCAGAGCCTCGGTCCAAATTACAGCCTTTATTCCGCCGAACATCGAATACATTATTATTGCCACTGACGACAATACGATTACAAGCTGCAAGTCCCATCCCAGCAGAATGTTCATCGGCAATGCCATCAGAAACAGAATCGTGCCGATGCGCGCCATTTGTGTAAGCAGATAGCAGGCTGATGCGTACAGTCTTGCCCACAATCCGAATCGCTCTTCGAGATAGCTGTATGCCGACACGCAGCCCAGATTGCGATAAAACGGAACGAAATATACAACGGCAAAAAGGGCGGCAACAGGTATCGACAGACTGAAAACGAACGCGTTCCAGTTTCCGGCGTATGCCATTCCCGGATACCCCAAATAGCTTATGCTGCTTACATAAGTCGAAAATATTGACATTCCAACAACCCACCCCGGCAGGTTGCGGCCACCCGACACAAACTCTTCCGAAGAAATCTTCTTCTTGAAAAAAGAACAGCCAAAGAGCACTATGCCTCCTGTGAAAAGGAAAAATATTATAAAATCAATCAGATGCATAATAGACTGCAAATATAATACATTTCCGACAGTCTGCAAAAAAAAGAACCGCATATCAGCGGTTCAGATAACTTTCGAATGTCTTTATGTCCTCTTTGAACGTAATCTTGATATTCGTGCTTTCGCCGTCCACGATGAATATCGGAACTTCGGGCATGTAACGATGCACAACTCCGCAGTCGTCGGTCGTGACGAACTCAGGGTCGGCAAGACCACGCTTGTAAGCCTCGGCAATCACCCTGCGCTTGAAGCACTGCGGTGTCTGCACGTTTCTGAGCATCTTGCGAGGCGGAATGTTGCAAATCAGTCCGTTCTCATCAACCTGCAAAATTGTATCAGTGGCAGGAACGGCAACATCTACGGCATCGTACTTCTTCAGAGCTTCCACACAATCGCGGATTATGCGCTTGCTCACCATCGGACGGACGGCATCGTGAATCATGATGTTGTCCTCGTCGTTAGTGTAAGCCTCAATCGCGGCTATGCTGCTGTGATAGCGTTCCTTTCCACCCATCAGCACACGCTTCAGTTTCGGATGACTCTCACCTATCAGTTCGCTCACCTTTTCAACATAATCCTCGCGCGTAACGATGGAAATCTCATCGATGTCGTCAGATGACTCGAATGCCTCTACGGTATGTTCGAGAATCGTCTTGCCACCAACCTCCAAAAACTGCTTTGGCAGTGATGCCCCAAGACGGGTACCACTGCCAGCAGCTAACAATATAGCGATATTCATTATCTTCCAGCGTACATTGATTCGTAGTACTTCTCGTAGTCGCCACTTGTGATGTTGTCCATCCACTCCTGGTTCTCCAAGTACCACTTTACTGTTTTCTCGATGCCTTCCTCAAACTGAAGAGACGGCTCCCAACCCAACTCCTTCTGAAGTTTTGTTGAGTCAATTGCATATCGTGCATCGTGTCCGAGGCGGTCGGTAACGTAAGTTATGAGGTTCATATCCTCGCCTTCCTTACGACCGAGCAGACGGTCTACAGTATTGATTACCACCTTGATGATGTCAATGTTCTTCCACTCGTTGAAACCACCGATATTATAAGTCTCAGCAATCTTTCCGTTGTGGAAAATCACGTCGATTGCACGCGCATGATCCTCAACAAACAGCCAGTCGCGCACATTCTCGCCCTTTCCGTAGACAGGAAGAGGCTTGCGGTTGCGAATGTTGTTGATGAACAGCGGAATCAGCTTCTCCGGGAACTGATAAGGACCGTAGTTGTTTGAGCAGTTTGTAACGATAGTCGGCATTCCGTAAGTATCGTGGAACGCTCTGACAAAGTGGTCAGAACTTGCCTTTGAAGCCGAATATGGAGAATGAGGATTGTACTTCGTAGTTTCGTAGAAGAAATCCTCGCCGTAAGCCTCGTGATGCTTTGAAGAAGAAGCCTTTGTAGTGAAAGGAGGTTCTATTCCCTCAGGGTGAGTCATGCTCAAAGCACCGTAAACCTCATCTGTTGAGATGTGATAGAAGCGCTTGCCCTCGTACTTCTCTGGCAACGACTCCCAATACAACTTGGCAGCCTGAAGCAAGCTCAATGTTCCCATCACGTTTGTACGGGCAAAGGTGAATGGGTCTTTGATTGAGCGGTCTACATGAGACTCTGCTGCAAGATGGATAATGCCGTCAATCTTCTCGTCCTGCATAAGCTTGTAGAAAGCATCGAAATCGCAAATGTCCATCTTCACAAACTTATAGTTTGGCTTGTTCTCAACATCCTTCAGATTGGCAAGATTACCAGCGTATGTAAGCTTGTCAAGATTGATGATGTTGTATTCAGGATACTTGTTTACGAACAGGCGAACAACGTGCGAGCCGATAAATCCGGCTCCACCAGTAATTACAATATTCTTCATTTAGTATAGCTTGTCGTTTATATCAAAAAACAGTTCAGCATCTTTCAAACAAGGATGCTTCATATCTTTCTCGCTCAAGATTGCCTTCTCAACAGGAATCTTCCAGTCAATGCCAAGGCTCTCGTCCTTTATGCAAATGCCGCCATCGGCTTCAGGATGATAGAACTCATCGCACTTATACTGGAACACGGCAGTCTCGCTCAATACGGCAAATCCGTGTGCAAATCCTCTTGGAATGAAGAACTGGCGATGATTATCTTCTGTAAGTTCAACAGCAACATGCTGTCCGAATGTTGGCGAGCCCTTGCGGATATCAACGGCAACATCGAGCACAGCGCCCTTCACACAACGCACAAGCTTACTCTGAGAGTAAGGCATCTTCTGAAAATGCAATCCGCGCATAACGCCGTAGCTGCTCATGCTCTCGTTGTCCTGAACAAAATCAATTGTATGTCCAAGAATTGCACCCACCTTCTCGTCGAACTCACGCTTTGAGAAGCTCTCAAAAAAATAACCACGCGAATCCTTGAAAACTCGCGGTTCAATAATCAATACGCCTTCTATAGCAGTCTTTATTACTTCCATCTTTTTATTTACCTCCTTCAATTTCGTCTATAACCTTCAACAAATACTGTCCATACTGATTTTTCAACATAGGCTTGGCAAGCTCACGCATCTTGTCGGCATCAATCCATCCCTTGCGGAAAGCGATGCCCTCAAGACATGCCACCTTCAAGCCCTGACGCTTCTCAAGCACCTCGATGTATGTCGAAGCCTCGCTAAGCGAATCGTGAGTTCCGGTGTCGAGCCATGCGAATCCACGTCCCAAAGTCTGTACTTTAAGCTGCTTGTCATCAAGGAACTGCTGATTAACAGTCGTAATCTCAAGTTCACCACGAGGCGAAGGCTTGATATTTTTAGCAACCTCAACAACCTTGTTCGGATAGAAATACAATCCAACAACGGCATAGTTGCTCTTTGGCTGGACAGGTTTCTCCTCTATGCTGAGACAATTGCCTTCCTTGTCAAACTCAGCAACGCCGTAACGCTCAGGATCGTTAACCCAATATCCGAAGACCGTTGCCTTACTTTCTTTCTCCGCAGTCTCTACTGCCTCGTGAAGCATCTTTGAGAATCCCGGTCCCTGGAAGATATTATCACCCAAAACAAGGCAGACAGAATCATTGCCAATAAACTTCTCGCCAATGATGAATGCCTGAGCCAAACCGTCTGGAGAAGGCTGCTCTGCATACTCGAACTTCACACCGTAGTCACTGCCGTCGCCTAGCAGACGCTTGAACGAAGGCAAATCGTAAGGAGTTGAGATAATAAGAATCTCTCTGATTCCGGCAAGCATAAGTACCGAAATAGGATAATAAATCATAGGTTTGTCGTAAATAGGTATAAGCTGTTTACTGACTCCCTTGGTGATTGGATACAGTCTCGTTCCAGATCCTCCTGCTAAAACAATTCCTTTCATTGAATATGTATTTATATGGTCTGATGATTTATACAGATTCCCTGCATGTACCACTGGTACAATTTGTGGATACCCTCATCAATTTCAATCTTATGATGCCATCCAAGGCTATGCAGCTTACTTACATCCGTAAGTTTCTTCATTGTGCCGTCTGGCTTAGAGCTATCCCACTTGAGCGCGCCCTTGAAACCGATTTCAGCAACAATCTTCTCTGCACATTCCTTGATTGTAAGTTCCTTTCCTGTTCCTACATTGATGTGGCAGTTGCGTATTTCAGTAATGCCGTCGCTATTCTTAACGCAGTTCTTGTATGTGTCCTTGAAGTCTACATTTAGCAGGACATGAACAGAAGCATCAGCCATCTCCTCGCTCCACAAGAACTCACGAAGCGGAGCACCCGTACCCCAAAGGGTAACAGCCTCAGGTGTGATACCATAACGCGACAAGACGAACAAAATGGCCTCTTCGCTGCTATTTTCATCAACCTTCAGTCTTCCGTCTGCCAAAACTTCGGCACCGGACAAAACGCTCGCAGGAACGCCGTCGGCATTCTTTATTGTTACAGGGCGCAATTTGATATCTCTTCTCACAGCGTCCCAATCATTCTCGTTCAGACACTTAGCCAGATGAATCTTACGAATCATCGCAGGCAATACATGACTGTTTTCCAAATGGAAATTATCATTCGGTCCATACAGATTAGTCGGCATCACGGCGATGTAGTTTGTACCATACTGAAGATTGAAACTTTCGCACATCTTCAGACCAGCAATCTTTGCTATCGCGTATGGTTCGTTTGTATATTCAAGAGCGCTTGTAAGCAAGCAATCCTCTGGCATTGGCTGAGGAGCTTCGCGCGGATAGATACATGTTGAGCCAAGGAACAGAAGTTTCTTAACGCCATGCTTCCAAGCTTCGCCTATCACGTTCTGCTGAATTTGCAGATTCTGATAGATGAAATCGGCACGGTACTGAAGATTTGCCATGATTCCGCCAACGTGGGCAGCCGCAAGGACAACAGCGTCAGGCTTCTCCTCATCAAAGAATTTCTTTACGGCAACGCCATCGAGCAAATCGAGTTCCTTGTGACTCTTGCCTACAAGATTGTTGTAGCCGCGAGCCTTCAAATTATTCCAAATAGCAGAGCCCACTAATCCGTGATGCCCTGCTACATATATTTTCGAATTTTTATCTAACATTTTTCTATTTGATAATACCCTTTTCCAAATATTCGGCAAGGTTTGTGCGCATTACGCTTGCAACGTGCTCTGCGGCAACCTTTTCCATATCGTGCTTTACCATTATCTGAACAAGCTGTTCGAACGTTGTTGTCTGTGGATTCCAGCCAAGCTCCTTCTTTGCCTTTGTAGGGTCGCCCCACAAGTTCACAACGTCTGTTGGACGATAGAAGTCCTCGCTAACCTCAACCAAAGTCTTGCCTACAAGATTTGCAGGACCAGATACACAAATGCCCTTTTCGTCAAGTCCTTCACCCTCGAACTTCAACTCGATGCCGGCAGCCTTAAACGCAGCATAAGTGAACTCGCGAACAGAATGCTGGACACCTGTTGCAATAACGAAATCCTCTGGCTTATCGTGCTGAAGAATCAACCACATACACTCTACATAATCCTTTGCGTATCCCCAGTCGCGGAGAGAGCTAAGATTTCCAAGGAACAGTTTTTCCTGCTTACCCTGAGCAATTCGAGCTGCAGCAAGAGTAATCTTTCGCGTTACGAATGTCTCGCCGCGACGCTCACTCTCGTGGTTGAACAAGATTCCTGAGCAGCAGAACATATTGTATGCCTCACGGTATTCCTTTACAATCCAATAGCCATACAATTTTGCAACTGCATATGGAGAGTATGGATGGAACGGAGTTTTCTCGTTTTGTGGAACTTCCTCAACCTTTCCATACAATTCAGATGTAGAAGCCTGATAAATACGGCAAGTCTTCTCCAAATGGCATGCACGAACAGCCTCCAAAACTCTCAAAACGCCTGTAGCATCAACATCAGCAGTAAACTCAGGAGAATCAAAACTTACCTGAACATGGCTCTGAGCAGCCAAATTATATATTTCAGTTGGCTGAACTGCGCCAACGACCTTAACTAATGACATAGAATCACCCAAATCGGCATAATGCAAATGAAAATTTGGCTTACCCTCAAGATGGGCTATTCTTTCACGATAATCAACTGAAGATCTACGGATAATTCCGTGAACTTCATATCCTTTTCCTAATAAAAATTCTGATAGGTACGATCCATCTTGACCAGTTACACCGGTAATCAAGGCAACTTTTTCCATTATCTATTCAATTTGTTATTATTCAATGTATTATTATATCTTGCAAAGATAAACAAAAATATATATAAATTACAATTTTATACAATGATTTTAGTAACTCATAGCAAATTACTGATCGGGATTTGCTACAAAACCCTGATATTCCTTAACCAATCCGTCGTTTATTACATTCCAGCTTTCGTTAAGCAACTCCGTCATGGCTTCCGCGCCTTTTCCCTTCGGACTTATCGGTTTGTGTATCGTAACACTCAGCGGAACACGGTTTACAAAGCTGACATAGCCTTGCGTGCGAGGCTGACAGTCAAAGCTGCCGTTTATCGTAATCGGCACGACTGGCAACTGCAATTTGTCAGACAACAAGAACGCGCCTCTCTTGAACTCTCCCATGTGGCCACAGAATGATCTTGCACCTTCGGGAAAGACCATTACCGATGTTCCACCTTGCAGCGTTTCCCGTGCTTGTTTGATTGTCTCGGCAATCTTTCTCGGATTACTTTTGTCTACGGCAATCTGGTTTGTAGCCGAACAAGCCCAGCCAACGAAAGGAATCTTCAGAAGTTCCTTCTTCAGCATCCACTTGAAATGTCTGTTCAAGGCAGCATAAATTATATATATATCGAACGCTCCCTGATGGTTTGCCACGAAAAGGTACGACTGATTCGGGTCGAGTTCTACGCCTTCGTCCACATACACCTTAACCTTCATGCCAAGAGAGCCAATGATAACCTTCCCCCACCAGACGGCCGGCTGAAAACACAGATAATCGTTGTGAATCAAAGCACCGATAACCATTAAAAAGGAAGTAATTATAGTCTGAGCCACAATGATTGGAAGGGCAATCAGAAGTTGATATATTTTATATAGTCTACGCATAAATCCATTTTTATGGTTGCGAAGATACTAAAAAAATCAATTCACGAAAGTTGTAAGGTTGATAATTATCGAAAAACATACATCTTTTGCGTAAATCATAAGTTTTTTACAACAAAATATTAAGATTAGCCACGGCAATAATAGACAAAAGAGGCATGCCGAACAAACGGCACGCCTCCAATTTTGTTATCTAGCTGTATTATGAGGATCCTCGCCTGTTCCCCAGAGGTCTCCCCATTTCGATTCTCTCGATTCGCTCATCATAGACGGATTTCGTGGCTTTGAGTTAGCCGAACCATCCATGTCCGAGCCCACCACAACGTCTGTGAGGAAATCTTCCATTCCGTTAACCATAACCTTGTTCAAGGCCGGTTTAAGATATTGATTTTTTTTCATAGTTTCTTTATTTCTTAAATACCTTTACTCCATTTATTATGTAAATGCCCTTCTGCAAGCCGTCGAGAGCCTTGCCATACTTAACGGCACTTCTAACCTTCAAGCCTCCAACATTGTAGACATCAACCTCTGTTTCTGCATCGATGTTTGCAGACTCAACAGTCTCGACACTTGTAGCCTCGTCTGAATGATTCCACATGCTGCGGATGTAAATTGGCTTTGCACCTGCCGATGAAGCCACATTGCCCTTGTCGCCGATAAGTTCAGACGAAGCATACAACATAGCACGGAATGGGCTTGACCAAACACCGCCGCAAGTCTCGCCACGACGCAAGATTGGATCACCATTCTTGTCGTAGTCAAGATACAAATAGTTCTTCCAATAGTTGTCGCCGTCTTTTGAATTCACAATGAATCTCTGTGTCACACCACGCAACTCCATACCATTCTTAACACTGTTTTCGGTTGGCAGATTGTATGGCTTTGCCTCTGTATCTGTATATGGGCAGTTGGTTCTGTTAAGTTTATTTGCTCCCTTGAATGAAACAATCCAATCAGTTCCCACTCCAATGCATGTTACCATATACTTTCCTGCTGGAATTACGTCACCTGCTACAGGTCTGAAATTGATATAAACCTTGTTTGAACCATCCTTCTGCTCAAAATCAGCCAATTCTTCGAACAGGATGTGAGGTTTATTCTCATAATTAGGATCACTTGAATCAAAGCCCAAAGGCATTCTTATATCGCCTACATAGCAACCAATATCTGTAACATCGAATGGCAAATCCAAAGAGAACATTGTTTCATCCTTAACTCTTCGACGGTATTCGATACTTCCATCTCCCTCAATCGTAATATCTGACGGTGCATAAAGGTTGTACTGAACGACATCTGCCTTCTTTGTTGCACGGTGCACTGACGGATCGACAAGATAAAGTTCCCGAGCCTTCAGATTCTTATAATGAGTTACACCGTTTACGATTTCAGCATCACAGTCCCATGCACAGTTGAGTCCCTCATCTGTGTATAATCTACTGTCGCACATATCCCAAAGGTCGCCGTTTACCTCATCGAGGAGCGCACCGCTAATCATCTTGATGTAATTGTTGTTTCCCCTACCAATGGCACTGTTATAGCTGACATAATCGTGTGGCACAGCCAAAACAGAGTTGCTGCTGTTTGTATAGCCCTGCTTCTGCTGATGAGCCACAGGCTGACCGTTCATCTCCTCCTCCTTATAAGAGTCATCGTGATTGTCTATGTAAATCTCGCCCTGATAAACGATTCTGCTTGTTACATCATTGCGTGAAACAATCGGATAGTCGATTTTCCAGTCATTAAGCTCGTTGTAAAGAGTCTTGTCGAGAGCACGATAATAGTATGTCATAACCGGCATATCATCGTATGAACCGTCTGTTGCCTTTGTCTCAAATCCGTTAAGATTCTGAACGTAGTGAACAGACTCGATGTCCGACTTGGCACCAGCACTCAGCAGATAGGCAACCTTTCCGGCATTGAAGCAGTCGCGGTCGAGCAACGTGATGTTCTCAGCCTGATTGTCGTCGAACCAATTCAACTGACGTGTATCGGACATACTCTTTCCGAACTTGTCCTTTACATCTGGAACAACATCAGGGATAAGCTGATAGCAGTTGTCTACCTTGGCATTACTTGTCTTAGCAAAGCAAGGAACCTCGCCGTCAACAGTCGAAATATTGTAGCAGTTAGTTACAAGAGAGTTCTCGCCGTCAACGCAGCCGATGCCATAAGCCTGCTTTACAAAATTACCATTTGCATCTACAAACTGAACTTCGCCCTTGTTGTAGCAATACTCAACAATCATATTATCTGCTCCTGCGCCAGTTGTACCAACAATACCACCGCAATCGCTGTTTACATCAGAAATCTTTATCTTACCCTCGTTGTAACAATCAGAGATAAGAGATGCCGATGAACCTTCGTTTGTTCCCACGATACCGCCACAACGTGCATCACCCATAATGTCAGCTTCGTTATGGCAATACTTAATCACCATATTGTGATTATCGCCATCCGAATCCTTGGCATACTTCAATCGTCCTACAATACCGCCGTAATACTGTTTCATTCCGGCATCAGAGATAGCCTCGATAACGCCCTTGTTTGTCAAATCGTACAAGCGGACGGCATCAGTTGTGTTAACCATTGCCACGAAACCGGCAGCATACATTCTACCCGGAGCAATAGTACCATTGTTTGTACAATTCAATATGTCGAGTTTACCGCTCTTGCGCGAACTACTGTCGTTGTTTCCAGTTACACCTACAAAGCCGCCATAATAGTTTTCATATTCGCCAGAGAATTTATCATCAACGGTAATCTCACCATTATTTTCAGAATTAAGAATTCGCAAATCGCCTTGGTTTATGGCAACAAATCCGCCGGCATAGCCCTTTGCCATGACTTTTCCGTTGAATGAGCACTTGTCTATATTCAAAGTTCCGTCGTTATAGCCAACAAGACCACTGACGAACTTACCTGAGCCCTTGTCCAAATCAATCATCGAACCATAGATGTTCGAATTATAAATATTGAATGTCGTTCCCTTACGAATAGTACATGTTACGCCACCAACACCAATCTTGGCAGAAGTCTCCGTACATCCCGAAACGTTTACATACAAATTGGCATTCTTTATATCTGCGCCAGATTTTGCATATCCTACTATACCGCCAGTATATACCTGCCCTTCTTCCTTTCTACATGTTACATTACAATAAGCGTCTGGCGAACCAGTAATACCGTCAATTATCAGTTTTCCCTCGGTATAGGCCACAACACCTCCAACATATTTCTTACTTGTATATGCCGAAACATCCTTGAGGCTGATATTTGAGATTTCCACATCACCTTTGGTGTAACCAACATATCCACCAACACGATCTGTTCCAACAAAGGCCACATTAGAGACATCTGAATTTGATATTTTTATCGTATTATCCGAATAACATTCACCGACAATCGCTCCCAAACAGGTTCCTCCAAACTCCATGTTCTTCAGCGAGAAACGATTCACCTCCAACTGTGTACCCGGTGCCATCCATGCTACACAACCAGCAACAGAAAAGCCATTATTAACGGTTTTATAAGAAAGTTTCTTATTTTCATCACCCATTGTGAAATTATCCACAACAAGTTTGTCTTTGCGACCTGGATTATTATAGCCCAAATTGCCGACAATTCCACCAATCCAACTTGGCCATGTCCCAGAGGCTTCATTCAATGTTAGGCTACTATTCCTTACAGTAATGCTTGCATTGTCTGTAACGGCAACATATCCACCAACAACATACTTTGAATCGATACTTCCCTTAAATGAGCAACCAGAAAAAATAACATCTGACGATATCAATTCTCCAATAAAGCCCGCAATACGTGCCGAGCCTTTCATTGTCAAGCCTTCAGATTTACAATCAGTAAGAGTTGATTTGTAATTACCATAAAGCCTGCCGACGAAACCGCCAACATACATATTACCACCAGTAAGCCTACCATTTTCATTATCTGAAATAACAGAGCTTTCTGATGCACTAATAGACTGTGCATAACCGGCACAACCACCAACAAATTGGGATCCTGATATTATGCCGTTTAACTTTATATTTGTTTTACCGACAGCTATATTACCACCTACATAGCCAGCCAAGCCACCAGCATATTCACCTGTTGATTTGAAATTGTCATTATTCGTCAGAGTAACGCTACAGTTATCAAAAGCCAGTGCTCCCGGTGTATATCCTACAAATCCACCAACCTTCTTTTTTCCAACAATCGAAACATTTGATATGTCTGAATTTGAGACCGTTATCTTATTAGCCGATTTAGAGTAGCCAACTACGCCTCCCAAGCAGCTATCACCTTCAAACACAATATTTTTCAAAGAAAAACCGTTTACATTTATAGTTGCACCACTACATGCGTAAGCCACACATCCACCAATGCTACTATTTGATTTATAAGTCAATTTTGTGGCATCACTACCCATTGAGAAGCCATTAACCGTAAGTTTGTCTGTACAAGAGGATGCTCCAGCTCCCATATTTCCGATTATACCACCAAAGTAGTTCTTCCATTTATCGGATTTTTCTTTGATTGAAACACTGCAGCCATCTTTCACCGTCACATTGGCGTTTTCCGTAACACTAACAATACCACCAACAGCCAAATCAGACTCAATACTTCCCTTAAATGAGCAGTCAGAGAATGTAACGGTTGAGTTTGTCAAAGTTCCAACAAGTCCACCTGAACGAGAATATGACTTTAACACCACTCCTTCTGCCTTGCAGTTCTCAAAAACAGAAGCTGCATCACCCTTCAACATTCCAACAAAACTTCCAAGATAACTGGAATTCACAGAAAGTGAGCAACCTGTTTTTTTACACTTAACAGAACTATTGTATGCACCAATATTTTTAGAATACCCCACAAAACCGCCAGCATAATAATTAGCCGACACATTACCATTCAATACTACATTAGTATTCTCAACCAATGTTCTGCTGCCAACATATCCAGCCAATCCTCCTAAGAAATTATACGATGTACTGTAATCTGAATTTAGCGTTACGTTAACGGTATGAAATCTTACGCAACCACTACATTTTCCTACAAGCAAGCCATTCGCATCCTTAACCGCCTTATGAGTTACACCATTTTCAGTTGTAACTTTCGAAGTTGTAACACTACTAAACTCAAAATTAATATTGTAAAAAACAATATCCTCAGCATCACTAAAGAAACCGTAGTTTCCGTTGTCTGAGGAATTTCCAGAGCCTATAAGATGAATATTCTTTATCGTATGTCCGTTACCGTTTATAAAGTAGTGCCGGGCTGTTGTTCCCTTTCCCTGCCAATAATAGTCCTGCAAGTCTATATCAGCAGCAAGCTCAATATACACACCACGTCTTTCTAATTCTATACCTGTAAAAATTTCCGTCCATATACTCGCATCATCAACATGATGATTATTAGAATTGAAAACCCATGCCAATTCCTGAGGCGTTGTTATATTAGTAAAAGAATAATAATCACCTTCACTACCATCAGCCCTGAGAGCATAAGTATGATCGGCAAAAACAAACCAATCCATGCACTTTACATTTCCTTCATCTGCAAAACTTCCCCAGTCATAGCCAGTATTATTTGGCTGTGCAAAGCCACTAATAGCATATAATGCCATCAAGACACAGACAAAAAACTTTCTTTTTAATAAATACATATTTATTTTCATATTTTGTTTAACCTTTATAGCAACCAGAACATCTCTAAAGCCGAATCCTAATCGTTATTGAATGAATAAAAATATTTATCGTGCAAAGGTAAATAAAATTCTTACACTAAGGGGTATTTACATTTTAATATTTTTTAACAATCAAAAAAAGAGTTGTACAAATAGCGTACAACTCTTTCTTTTTATAACGAAATCAGATTATTTTTCGTCTTCAGCCCAAAGGTCTCCCCACTTACCGCGTCTGCCTCCTTCGTCGCCATAGTTTATTCTTGGCTTGGCATCACCACCGCCAACATACTCAACCGACTCCTTAATAAGAGTATCAACATCTACACTTTCGCAATATTTCTTGTCCAGCTCTATTCTGCTGAGCTTTGGAGCAACATATATCATCTTACCCATATTATCAATTCTTCTTATAAACTTTATTTCCATTAATAATATATACACCAGCGTCAAGTCCATCGAGAGCCTCGCTTCTCATAATCTGATGCTTCAACTTTCTACCGTTAAGGTCGAATACGTCAACCGGAACATCTTCCTCGATATTTCCGTCTTCTGTCATTACGGCATCGATTACGTCGGTTACAACCTCATCGTCGCCAAACAGAGATGTGAACTGAATACGAACCTTAGCGTCTGACGAAGTAGCCTGCTTTGGCATGTACATATACATTCTGAATGGGTCGATAAACGACTTGTTGTCCATTCTTACCAGATAGCCGCCCTGATATGCAACGTAGTCGGTAGACTCTCCGACAGGAAGTATATCATTGTCGAAGTACTTCTGACGGAACAATCCCTGAGCATAAGAACCATTAACCTCACCAGGCACGCGGTCTGTCTGCTCAACAGACGATACTGTTTCGTAATCCTTAACCTGAACAGCAGACAAGTCTGAGTAAAGGTCGGTCTTTGAGCGGAATGACAATACAGCCGAACCGCCTTCACCAACAGTTTCACTTGGCGTGTACTTCATCAAGTAAGAGCCAACTGGCAATACATTGTACTCATTGCCATCAACAGATTCCTTCTTCAGAGACACTTCCTCGAATGTAACAGTTGTTCTACTGTTCTCAGTCTTGTAGCTCTTAAACTTGTAGAACTTGATGTCTGAGCCAAGCACATCCTGATTGTTTACTACAACACCGTAAACCTTGTAAGGAGTACTTATTGTAGCATAATCCTTAACATTCTTGATAGTACGCTTGTACGAAATCTTCTTGGCAGGAACAGGACATGGAACATAGAAGTTGAAGTCCTTGTGCTGCTTACGCATATCCTCTCTATACAGAGTCTTCTGGCTTGTTGAGTTGTACTCAGAAGTGTATATCTTAGAACCCGGATCAGACAACAGGATTTCGTCTGCCTGAATTGTAGTTCCTGAGATAGGAGCATAAGAACCATCTGAGCCTTTGGCAAGCTTACCCCATACACAGTTCACACCATAGTTGTCCTTTCTACCACCATTCATCACGGTGTTGTCTGAGTGTGGATTGTAAGCATCATTGTCGTGATTGAAGAATACAATCCAGTTGTCGTTACCAGAGCCAAGTTTGGTTGATACGGCATTACCTGTGTGATAACCAGAGTGTGGATGGCGGTTAGCACCTGTATAGTTCATATAGAAGTCTTCCGGCTCGTATTTTGAAGGATCAAAGTTGTCGGCAGAGCTGTCGAACAACATACCCTTGTACACGAGGTTGTTGATATCACTGAAATCAAGCAATACAGGATACAAATCACCCGGTTTCTCCTTATCCTTAATGTCGTTCATACACTGAACATACAAAATCTTGTTAGCATCCGCCTTATAGTTGTTTGTATCATCGCCTGAATAGTACAGATTTGCGTTGTATGCAATCTCACCGCTCTGGAACTTACGCTGATCATCTGTTACCTCTTTTGCGCTGAAGTTATAGCGTGGGCTGTGGAAATCTTCACGGAAATTACCATACATGTTGTTGTAGTCGCCTACATACTCAACATAGATATTATTCTTGAAGTCTCCGTTATTACCACCATCTACACCAAATTCTGCATAATCCATACCGTGAGGCTGACCATCAGCATAACGCGCAATCAGATTCTGACGATAATTTATATTTGACGTTCTATAATAATAGTCAACACTTTCACTACCAGCCTTACCCATTGCTTTCACAAAGAATGGCTTCAACGCGGCATCATCTATTGACATTGTATTGCCAACATGCTTAAGTTCCTGCAAACCTGATCTACTCATCAGACGACCAAAGTTGATGTTATTGTAAATCTTTGCACCAGTCGAACTGTTAGCACCACCAGCAATGTTACTACAGAATGCACCAGGGTCGCAGATTGTGTAGATATCCGCATAGTTGATACAGTTGAAGATTTGAATAGGACCAGCACCGCTATGTGAAGCTGAAACGAATGCGCCACAGTTTACGTCCTCTGACATACAGAATGCCTTGTTATAACAGTTTCGGATAACGAACTGTCCAGCATCTGCAGGTCCATAATACTTAACACCAGCAAATACACCAGCGTATGAGTTTGAAGAATGAACATATCCACTCTCAATTCCAAGATTATGAATCTTTGTACCACCAGCTCCGACACCAATCAAACCGGCAACCGAAGTAGATGTTGTTACATACAGGTTCTTGATATAATGGTTGTTACCATTAAAATCTCCCTTATACGCATTGGTTGATTTAACCTTGTAATACCATGAAGAACCATTTCGCTCCTGAGATGTTGACTTACCAATAGGCTCAAGATTCTGTGCGGTAATCATACCACCACGAAGCTGTGAGTTGTCAACAACCTTATATGCGCTGTAGCTCATATACTTAGCCCATGCCTCCATAAACTCGTCAGAGCCATAATATGGAACATTGCTCTTATTGTAGTACTCAATAAGCTCGGCATCTGTCTTGAATACAGGAGCAATAGAGTCTACTGCATGGCCGTTCTCATCAAGCTTGTAGTGATAGCCCTTAGAACTGAATGCAAAGCCAGGGTTAAGGTCAATATTGTCAACCAACTTAACATTTGTCGTATAATAAGGACCATAAGTATTTTTTTCAACGTCCTGAGCAGGCTTACCATTTATGTAAAACATGTCAGGTGTCATTTTACCCTTATAAAGCCATACTCCCTTGTTGGTATAATAAGAGAACCAGAACAGATGCAACTTATCACCAATTTCATATGTTCCATTCACAGGCTCAACAGTCTCAACAGAAGAACTTGTAAACATTACGTCCTTTGTATCCTTGTTGATATGGCAATTCAGATTATCACCAGTATAAATTCTGTTCAAATAGAAGAACGGAACACTATACTCAGGCACACAGTCGTCATAGTGACCAGTTTCTGTAATCTGTGTCAAACTTCTTGTACCGTTGAAATACCAGCCCTTGTCAAGTTTCTCGTCAAGAGAGTATGCAAAATCAACACCGCCGTCGTACACTACTGTACCGTTGTTTGTAACAGGCTCAACCTCAGGCTTAAACAAACCAGCCTTGTGTACATCGGCTCTTTCGCATCTTGTGCCAGCCAGTGCTGGGAATTCATCAACCTGCTCTTCTGTTACATCTGCATCGTAAGCAGCATCGCCACCCAATGTCTGACGGAACTTCAGATTAGCCACATCGGCTGCAGTCATGTTACGTCCATAACCACCAACATTCAGCAAATAGCAAACCTTACCGTTGTTGAAGTTCTCCAAAGTCTCATAATGAATCTCGCTTGGAGTGTTGATTGTTGCCTTGTCATCTTCTGTTTCAAGTATATAGCAGTTCACGAACTGGGCAATAAGGGTATTATCAGTATTACCTACAAGATGATTGTTGTGGTTCTGGAACTTACCCTCAGTAGTACCGGCACTGTAACAATTTGTAATTGTTGTTTCCTGCTTACTACGATTATTTCCAATGAGCGCATAATGCCACAAATAATTGCCATGTATATCAGACTTACTATAGCAGTTGTCCACCAAAACCTTAGATACTGCATATCCCATCAAACCGCCAGCACCAGTGTTGCTTGAATTTGTAATGTCCATTTCAACACCACAATTCTTAATGGTAATAGAACCAATAGCACGACCAATCAAACCGCCTGTCTGCCAAATATTATTGATAGAGCCTCTCAGCACAAGGTTCTTTATTGTACCATTATTCATCTGAGCAACCAAGCCAGCACGTGCTTTACCTACAATATAGCTATTGTCATGTTCCTTCGTGTGGTCAATAAACAGATTGGTAATAGTCTTGTTATTTCCATCAATTGTACCTCTATAATGGTCATTACCATTACCTGGGGACTCAACATTTGCAGTAACAGTAGCACCAAATGGAACCCACTGTACCTCATTATATGTTACACCACCAGTTGTAACGCTAAGGTCAATATCATTCAGAAGTCTGAAGTTAAATGTGTTTCCTGTCGTCTGCTTCTTGTTCTGATAGTAACTTGCCCAACGGAGTTCAAGGCTGTCGGCAATCTCGTAATAATCGAGGTTGTCAACATCGTCATGAACCGTAGCCATAGTCTTTGTAAGACTTGGCGCTGCATTTATCTCATTGTAATATGCCTTCAAATTGGCAGATGAAGTTGGGTTCAAAATCTGACCAGAATAGATGTTCTTATCCTTGAAGTATGGCACAACAGGCACATTACCCTCATGGTTGATAAGAGCAGTCAAATTGAAGGTTGCCACACCATCCTCACCAACAACCGTATTTGTAAAATATGAGTTGTCAGATGCCTTTACCGGCCAGTTTGGCACAACAACCGCACCAGAAGGTGCTGAATATGCAGTCTTGTACACACAGTTTGCATAATCGTTATCGGCCATACTACCTGTAAAGAATACAGGATAGTCGTCAAACTCCTCTATTGTTACATTCTGACCGTAAATAGGTTCTGTCATTGCAGCATAATCAGAATGTATGCCAGCATTCAGGTTAAATGTTACCTCACCCTTGTTAAACTGCTGCTGTGTAGCACTTGTAACACCTGTACCGTTCTCGTTCAAAGCATAACATCTTGTGAATGACGCAACACCAGTCTTATACATTGGAGCATCAGAGATGTCGTATGAAGCATATACATTATTTACATTATCGCCACCCTCGGCAATGATGGCACCATTGTTAGTTGATGCTGTTGCATTACCATGGTTGTAACAGTATTCAACTCGAGTACCGTCGGCCTTGGCTATAATACCGGCAGCAGCACCCTTAGTGTTGTTTACATTTACCTTAGAGTAGCACTTAGAAACTATTGTACCGTTGGCAATACCAACCAAACCAGCTGCATACTTAGCATTTGAAGGAGCGGTATATTCACCTTCGATACCAACATTCATGATTGCTGCACCTACACCTGTCTCACCAAACAGACCGCAGCTTGCTACAGATTTCTTGACATCAGTCAGACCTGTAATCTTAAAGCCTCTACCGTCGAATGTATTGGTAAACGGATGTGTATTGTTTCCTATCGGCTGGAACAAATGCGATTTTTCATCAGCTCCCGAAATGCCCTTCAATACATCATCTGTAATAGTATTGTCGAGTACGATGTCGTTAGCAAGATGAGCACTCAAATTACCACCGAAAGCACCATCATTTACAAGCTTTGCATATACATGCAAGTCGAGTGAGTCGGAAAGCTCGCAGTCGCCACTCTGTGTTGAGAATACAGTATAGCTTGGATGAACGAATGCAAAGTTTGTCTTGCGGTCGATTACAGGCAAGCCACCATGGAAGATTCTCACTTCCTCTTGATCATTGTCATTCTTGAACTTAGGCTCAACGAATGCAATGTTCGGATATTTAATAGTCTTTCCTTCAGCCTTAATCTCAAGCAAACCAGTCTCTTCGTTAACGCTCAGGTTTGCATCGAGGTTGTTGTTACATGTCAGAATACTATTAGGATAGCGTCCTTCATGCTTCTTGTTATATTCCTTTATATAATCCTTTGCAGGCACAAAGCTCCATGCCTCGTATGCATCATCAGAAGGAGATGTGAATATAATTGCATACAAACCATTCTGATTATCCTTGAATTCAGGATATGCATCGATAGGGGCATACTCCAAAGCCTGACCATATACATCGCGAAGCGCAGCCTTGCTTGCATCAAACTTACCGTTAGTATAGATGTCTGTTGTACCACCATTCAACCAGATGGCAACAGTACCATTATTGAACACATGCTTTGATGCTACATAATAAGTCGTTCCAGCTTCAACCGCATCTCTGCCTTCTCCGTCAGCAACAGTTTCAGCATACTTATATGTATTCTCAAGCTCTGCCAACTCTACGCTATGAACGTAAACCTTAACGCCCTTAGAATCTGCCTCAGGGTCAGTCTTTACAGTCTGGAAAGCATTACCATAATATACAACATCGCCATTCAGTGTATAGCAGTTGTACATCTTCTGTACATACTGGCGGTTGTTGTAATTTGTTGTTCCATTAGTTTCCTTGGTTACATTACATGACTCCAAATAAGGTGTTATACCACCCTTCTGCTCAGAGCCTGTAAATGTACCCTGGTTATAACAATTTATTATATTACAGTTGGTTGCATAATTTATCTGTCCAACAAGACCAGCCACGCAACCTTCTGCATTCAAGTTCTGAACATTTGCCTTGTTACAGCAGTTCACAATGTACGAACGAGTCTCATTGTTGGTATCACCATTGATGTAACCAAGCAATCCAGCAACACCCTTGTTGGTGTATGCCTTAACCGAACCGCCAGCAATATTCACCTTATATAATACAGATAACTCTTCTGGGTCTGCACCTGTTGCAACCTGACCAAACAAGCCAATACCAGCCTTCTTCTGATCAGCAACCTCATGCTCCTCGTCAAAGTCAATATTCAAACCAGAAATCTTGAAGCCATTACCGTTGAATGCACCGCGGAACTTGGCTGTTGTCGTATTACTTTCAGTTCTGTCCTCCTCAGCTACAGTCTTCAGCCAGCATCTTGTGTAACCGTCGCCGATTGGGTTGAACGAGTGTTCAGAATCCAAATTGATGTCGGCAGTAAGAAGACCGTTTGCATAATTATACACATAGTTCACATAGTAGCTGAACCAGCGTAACTGAAGTTCATCTGAAATCTCATAATAGTTAGATGTAGCCTTGTTTGGAGTTACACCAGTTGCCTCCTTAACTACGTCACGGAAATCTTCAAGGATATCACCTTCCTTTCTTTCCATCACAACGTATGTTGGAGTAGCCTCATAATATACTCCGCCCGGAAGAACATCAGAAGCCTCAGTTTCTTTCTTTTCAAGCTCCAACATTGCATTGTCGGCAGCATAGAAAATCTTATCTACATCAAAGAAGTTGTTAGCCGGATACTTATACAAATCGGCTGGCTTTGCCAAATCTGTTACAAGTTTGTTTTCAGTAACACGCTCCTTGTCAAAGTAGTTGAAGAATGAATAAGTACCGTTAGGGATGTATGTATCTCTTGTTGTTACCTTAACATTCTCGTATGCATATACACCATTTTCCGGATAATAATACTGCAATGGGAATACGCGCTTTTCGTGCTCCTCGTTATACATTGTCTCGGCAGCAAGACTCAACAACACAGGATATTCATCAATATTTGTATTACCTGCAAGCTTCTGTCCGAATACAATATCCTGCTGGTCGTCGTTCAGATAGTAAGCGACACTACCGTTTCTAAATTCTTCGGCAGACTTGAAAGAAGAATGTACTTCCTTACCGAAAGGATAGTCGTCAACTCCATCAAGTGTATAGCAGTTTGTCAAAACAGGATAGTTTCTATTCAAAGAACTGTTTGACGCACCATGCACAATGCTACCTACATTATAGAAGTTGCTGATTGTAGACTCAGTTGCAGAAGGAGAGCTATAACCTACAGAACCGTGAGCATCAGCAAGAAGAGATGTGATGTTACCGTGATTATAACTATTTGCTATAGTTACGGTTGCAACACTGTTCCAACCGTTCATACCAACAAGACCACCGGCATTTGAGTTTGTAACAGATGCCTTAACCTCTGCCTTGTTGTAACAGTGATCCATAAGGAGAGTACCTGCATGGGCGCCCTCGACGATACCGCCGACGATACCACCTACAGCATAACCCTTACCCTGAACAGAACCGCTCTCAATACCGAAGTTGGTAATTCTGACGATTGTGTTGTAAGCATCACTTGGACTTACCACACCGAACACACCAGACATGTTGTCGGTCTTGTTATCGTCAATCTTAAGATTTGTAAGATAATGCTTTCTACCATCAAACGAACCTGCAAACGGACGAGAAGTTGAGTTACCTATTGGAATAAACAACTCTTCTGTATCATCAACAATACCAAGTTCCTCATTCTTGCCCATATCGATGTTGGCTGTCAATTCGGCAGTAACCTTGTTTGGAATACTTACACCGACATCCTTAGATGCAGTATATGACTCCGCATTATTGACATACCAACTCAACCAACGCATTTCGAGTTGGTTACTAATATGATATGTATTAGTAGATGAACGCTTCAATGTCTTGAACTCTGAATAAGTCAAACTTACATCATCGTTCTTATCAAGCGTATTAGCATCTGTAATAACGCCATCGCGTGAGAACTTCAACGGACCGTATCCATACAAGCCGTCACCAGTCTCTGTATTGACACTATAACGAAGAGACTGATTCTTATACTCAGCAGAATTATTCTTGAAATCACTCAAAGAGTAGCTTCCCGCTGTTTTATTGTAATATTCTGTAGTATTAACGGCGAATTCGTTATCCAAATCAGTACCGTTCTCCATAATCACACCAAATCTGAAAACCTGATCGGTTTTGTTGACAGGATCCGAAGTGATACACATTGGATAAGGGTTAACACCCTCGCCTGAAAGCTTCTGATAATAGTTGATGTTATCATCAGCAGCCTCTATATTACACAAACCGTTAGTATTCAACAGATAAGCAAGTTTACCGTTTGAATAGAATTCATTGTTTACAACTGTCATTCCCGCTGGGAGCGACTCGATATTGCCGTTAATATAACAGTTGCTGAATGTTACATTTGCAGATGCGTCTACGAAAAATTTTGGCGCAGGGTTTGGAGTAACTACAGCCAACTGAGAGTAACAATTCTTGAATTCAACAACAGAACCACCTGTTACCTTACCCAAGAATGCCGTACTACCACTTGACTGGGCACCACCATTTACGCTACCCATGTTGAAACAGTTCTCGAAAGTGATATGCAGATTGGTGTAGTCGTCACTAACATTTGCACCAGTCTGACCGATGAAACCACCAGAACACATCTTTGGAGCCTGCCATCCTGACACTACAACATCGGCAGCAGAACCTACATTTCTAATTATAATCTCGCCAGTACCAAACACAGACGAAGCAATAGCACCTGAATAATCTGTACCGTTGGCAATATATCCAGACTCGACAAACAGATTCTCTACAACAGCACCACCACCCAAGCATGCGAACAATCCGTTACCATAACTTGGAATACGGTTTGAGAAAGTTGTATAATTAGTGCTTTTATCCCACTCTCTCAAACGAGAAATAAACAAGCCCTTGATTTTATGATTGTTACCGTTAAAGTGACCTCTATAGCATAGCTGGTTACAAGTCTCAGCCTTTACACTATAGAAAGAGAAATAACCCATAGGCTCAAAATAGTAATCACTCATATCAAGGTCTGCAAGCAATATTGCATTTGCATTTGGATGATATGTGTTTATCTGAGTCTTGTTATTACTGTTAATTACAGGTTTACCATTTATCAAATCGCTATAATGGCCTACATGACTTGCAAACCATGCAAGATGCTCAGGTTTCTCAATCTGGTAGTAGCCGTCTACAAGAGCAGGCTGCTCAGTATGGTCTGTCCAGAATGGAGATGCAGCATTTGCATTTACCGGTGTAGAGCTAAAGTCGTAAGATATTGTGATAGCGTGATTTTCGTTATCTATAATAATGTTAGGACGGCGACCGCCAACATTGTTTGTTGTAATATCGTCGTACTGCAAATTCTCGGTTGGAACATAAACAGAACCGTTCTTAGAATATGAAGTCTCTAAAGAATTGGCAATTGTAATGTTTGGTGTAAAACCAGCTGAATTCTTTGGAAGTACAATATTAAGAGTATACTCGCGCAATACATAAAGCATTATGTCGACGGCATTACCTCCAGTACTTACATACTGGTCAAACTTAGTCAAACCACTAGTTGCTCCAGAATTTAGCTGAATCGCATTGTTTATATTACTATTCTTTCTGTTATAAATGATTTCTATATCATCAGGATTAGGATCTACATTATTACAATCCAACTTATACCTCATTCTATATATACCAGCAACAGAAGGAGCTGCAATTCTTTGTCCTATGGTATTAAAAACGTTATTCCATCTAGAAGATGGAGCAGTATTGGAAGTACCACTTACCGTAACATCATTCTTTCCAAAATTAGCAGTAGAAGTTGCACTTGCACCATTTTTATACGTTATCACATTATCATTGACAACCATCTTAGTGCCATCCCAATATCCCCAAGTTCCAAAACTTTTTTCATCTTCAGTCCAACCACTTGTAGAATAAGAGTTATAACCACCCATACAAGTAAAGGCATATAATTCATTTGTCTCTCCTTGTATATCTTGATAGTGATCTCTCAACTTCTGTCTAATACCACCATCTCTAAGTGTAGAAATGTATGGATTATCTAGTTTTACGGTAAATTCATTATCCCCATTGGTGTTAATATAAACATAACCATGTTTATAATCATAAGTCGTACCAGCCTCAATTGTAAAAGTTGTACTAAACTTTTCACCAGCATTTATAAGAAAACACTGCGAAGTCTCATCAACAAAAGACAAATGACTCGGATTACTCACAGAAATTGACTGTGATTCATTACTTTTAGAACCAGCCTTAGAAGGAACAAACGTAATTTTGCTGATAGCAGTTTTACGGTTTTTTGATTCTTTAATTTCTTTTGATACTGGTGTTCTAAACGTACTCTGTGCCGTTGCCTCCGTCACCAGACACAACAGCATAAAAATGGAGCAGAAAGCAGTTAATGCCTTCGGCTTCCCTAATAAAGTTCTCTTTTTTATCATTTCAACGTAGTCCATAGCTCTACATTTTTAATTTCAATAATAAAATTCTATTCCGTGGGCAAAGATATTAAAAAAATGTTAAAAGGCGCAAGATTTCTTTTCTTTTTAATTTTACATGCTCAAAAACTTGACGTACAACATATTTTAGAGCCCAAAACGCTTGTTTTACATTGGTTTAATGACATCTTCAGTAGTCAAAACGGCGCAAGAATAGGCATAAACAACCGCGTTGAAACACCCTGTATGATATGAACGGACATTGTTAATAACTTGCCATAATTATTAACAACGGCATGCGCACTTCTGTTAATAACCAAGCCTCGGCAATATTCAAAAACTACGCTGGCAAGGCAAAGACAGAAGCGCAAAAACCAAAATGATAATTGGCATTGCCGATTATGTTTTTTTACATATATTTGCAGAATGAAGATATACAAATATATACTCACGCGCTTTAACCTGAAGCTGTGGCAGACCGACAAAAACAGCCGCGACACTCAAACAGACGAATGGCTTGAACAACGATTCCGGCTGTTTGAGCAATTCACTCTCCCATCGGTATTGAATCAGACTGACAAGAAATTCAGGTGGATTGTGCTATTCAGCAGCGACACACCCACTAAATACAAGTGCCGTATTGAGGAAATACGTTCAAGATGTCAGCAATTCAGAGCGATAGGCGTTGCGCCCGAACAATCGACCAATTTCAGCCAGATATTCAGAGAAGTCGTTGAGTCGGACTTGGACGGAATGCCCGAGGGCATGGTATCGACAACATATCTCGACAACGACGATGCTCTGTCGGCTAACTACATGAAGAGTATTGGAGACATTGTGGCAGACTTGCAAAAAAAAGGAGATACGGCAAAGCCTACATTCATAAACTTTATATACGGCTGCCAATATTTTACGGAGTACAAGACTGCAAGCACGGCATGCTACAAGCGCAATCACTTTATATCGCTAATAGAGCCGACAAACAGTGTAAAGACAGTTTTCGGCTACGGCAGCCACTACTATCTGAAAAAGCAGAGCGGAGTGAAAGAAATCAGGATTACGAAGCGCGACATGTGGCTTGAAGTAATACACTCGACCAATGTAATAAACGATGTGCGCACAAGCCTGCACACACGAATAATTGACAGCAACAGACTATATCAAGCGTTTGGCATCAAGACTGAAACGCTTAAAGGCACAATAAAGCCGGCACTATACATAATAGCCATGAAGGTGAAGCAGAAACTTAAGCTGTTCGGCTTGAAATAAACGAAATAAATCTCCTTATCGCGACTTGTATTCAGGGATAAGGAGACTTATTTCTATCTGCATATTATGACGTTCTTAATATATAGCAAATTGCCTAAAACATATCTTCTCCACATGCGTCTCGGCTCATGGACAAGGCGATAAAGCCACTCTATGTTATACTTCTGACACCACAACGGGGCCCGCTTGAATGTGCCGGCATAGAAATCGAACACGGCACCGATAGTTCCGCAATGGCAATTTATATCAAGCTCGTTCCAATGGGCATAGGCCCACTTTTCCTGCTTCGGCGCAGTCATGCCAATCCACAGCAAATCGGGCTTGGCTCTGTTAACGGCATCGACCATGGCCCTGCTGTCCTCGTCGGAAAACTCCGGCTTAAAAGGCGGCGAATATGTTTCAATCTCAATATTGGGATGAAGAATTGCCGCTCTCTGCCTTATCCTTGCGAGAACATCTTCGCTGCTTCCCAGAAAAAAGCACTTGCCTCCGCGCTCATTAAGTCGGGCCATCTCGTATTCGAACAAATCATAGCCAGTGACGCGTTCGCAAGGACGCGGCATCCATCTGTTTACCTTAAACGCAAAAATAATGCTTACTCCGTCGGGCAACACTACATCGCAATTCTTCAGCGACTCTGCAAAGACTTCATCCTCAAGAGCTATGTTGTAAGAATTGGCATTGACGGTGTTTATCAGTAATTTCCCTTCCGGCAGTTCGGCCAAATCACTGCGTTTTGTCAAAATATGTAATTTTCTAAGGTCTATCATAAATGAAACGGGCAACTTCTCAGCCGCACACAATCAATTAGTATTATAAAAACAAGATAACAATGTTGTTCAAAACAAGGGCGGCGAGAATGAAATCTGTCGTAACGGCAAATCGCATTCTCAACGGCAAAAGACAATAGCAACGCACCAAAAGTGCATCAGTCGCGTCGGAAAATGTCTCTTGTATAAACCTTATCCTTTACGTCATCAAGACACGAATCGTAGCGGTTGGCGATTATAGCCTGCGAACTCTGCTTGAATTTCTCCAGGTTGTTCACCACCTTGCTTCCGAAGAACGTTGAGCCGTCCTCGAGCGTTGGCTCGTATATTATGATGTCGGCTCCCTTAGCCTTTATTCGCTTCATCACGCCCTGAATGGCAGACTGGCGGAAATTGTCGGAATTGCTCTTCATTGTCAGGCGGAACACTCCTACTACGCAAGATTCGTTATACGACGGGTTGGCAGAATACTGGTTGTTTGTTGAATAAGCGTACCAGCCAGCCTTCTGCAATACGGCATCGGCAATGAAATCCTTTCTTGTACGGTTACTCTCGACAATGGCAGTCATCATATTCTGCGGAACATCGGCATAATTTGCCAGAAGTTGCTTAGTATCTTTTGGAAGACAATAGCCGCCATATCCGAAGCTTGGATTATTGTAGTGCGAACCAATACGCGGATCGAGGCCGACACCCTGAATTATAGCCTGACTGTCGAGGCCTTTTATCTCGGCATAAGTGTCAAGCTCGTTGAAATAGCTTACGCGCAGCGCAAGATATGTGTTTGCAAACAACTTAACGGCTTCTGCCTCCTTCATTCCCATGAACAGCGTGTCAATATCGGGCTTCAGAGCACCTTCCTGCAACAATGCGGCGAACTGCTTGGCTGCACCTTCAAGGAATGGAATGTCTGCAATCTTGCTGATAGCCTCGTTTTCTGCTGAAATTCTGTCATCGCTTGATGCTTTGTTTAGCAGTTTCGGATAGCCAACGATTATTCTGCTTGGGTAGAGATTATCGTACAAAGCCTTGCTCTCGCGAAGGAACTCGGGAGAGAACAAGAGGTTAAATTTCTTTCCCTTCAGAGACGGGTCAGACTCGAACTTGCTTGCATATTTTATATACAGATTTCGGGTGTATCCCACAGGAATGGTACTTTTAATGACCATAACCGCATCCGGATTGACCTCGAGCACCAAATCGATAACCTCCTCGACATGCGATGTGTCGAAGTAATTCTTTGCAGAATCGTAGTTTGTAGGAGCTGCGATGACAATGAAATCAGCATCCTTGTATGCCTGTCTGCCATCGAGCGTAGCAACCAAATTAAGTTCTTTCTCTGCAAAGTATTTTTCAATATATTCGTCCTGAATCGGAGAGATTCTCTGGTTTATCTTCTCTACTTTCTCAGGAATTACGTCTACAGCTGTAACCTTGTGATGCTGCGACAGCAATGTAGCTATACTCAAGCCAACATAACCTGTACCAGCAACTGCCACTTCAAGACTTTCAAAGTTTCTCATTTGTATATTAAAATTTGCCAACATGACAAAACATGCGGAACAACAAATATTTACTTGACAAAACTAGCAAAATGTAGAGTTTCTGTCAAATTTAAGCGATGCAAATGTAATTAATTATATTAATTTATACAAATTTACGGCAGAAAACAATTTCAAGAAAAGGGCTACTCCGCAATATAATCTATCAAATTTCTAAAGATTCTATCCAAACCGTAAGATGGTTTCCAGCCCAATGCCTTCAGCTTGCCTACCGACAAACGAAGTTTTGTTACCGGAGCATAGCCCATATTGTCGGAAAGTTCGATTCTGACATTTATATCATGGTTGAAATTGTCGCGCAGATATTCAGCCATGCCACGAGCTGAGATATAAGCCTCCTCGTTTGCTACGTTATAAGCCTCGCCAGCATTGCCTTTCAGAAGGATGTAGAGAATGGCAGAAACGCTGTCGGTTGTGTAACAATACGGACGAGCCGACTCGCCTGTGGTATGAAGGACAATATCTTCGCCATTTGCTGCATGACGGGCAAACTGCGCAATTACCCTGTTATCATCCTTGGCAATCCCGGCACCTGTTGTCTGCGTGAAGCGGGCAATCTTCGCCGGAACACCATACTGCGAGGCGTACAAAGCACACAGATTCTCGGCAGCGCGCTTCGCCATCGGGTATGAACTGCGCACACTCATAGGGTCGAGATAGCCTTGAATATCTTCTGTTACGCTAACACTATCGTCTGTAATCGTTCCGTATACTTCGAGCGACGAAAGGAAGACAAAGCCCTTGACGCCCTCCGTTTTTGCATATTCGAGAAGTCGCTGCGTTCCGTTTATTATTATATTGAATGTATCGACAGGCCTGTCTACAAAGAAACGGCTGGATGTAGGAGCGGCACAATGAACCACATAATCGCCCTTGCCTAAGGTTGAATAATCGAACAAAGAGAGGTCGCACTCTACAACCTGCAAACGCTTGTCGTCTCCGAATATCTCTTTTGCTTTCCCCGCATTTCTCACGGGAGCGATAATTTTCACATCTTCGTCGAGAGCCAGAAGGCATTTTATGAGGATTGAGCCTATCAATCCTGTTGCACCGGTTATCATGAATGACGAGCCGTGCAACTCTTTCCGCAAAGCGAATGTCTTGCAAAAATCTTCAACATCACGAAGCAAAACGCTTGATTTTTCCATAGATTCCAACACTTTAAAAACCAAAAATCTGCTGATTCTCATGAACCTGAACCATCGCCCTGAAGATGAAGAAATCTGTCGGCGTAGTGATTTTTATGTTCTCCATCGGGCCTATGATTGTGTTCATCTTATAGCCGGCATGACTCATAAGGGTGCAAGAGTCGATGTAATCGTGCTTCTGCTCCTTTATTGCCTCGCGATGAGCTGCAAGGATATCCGCCAGCATGAAACTCTGCGGAGCACGGGCTACAAGCGAGTTGGCACGTTCTGGAATCTCCATGCCGCCGTCGGGCTTTGTTACCACGAATGTCTCGGTTGCAGGAACGCAGGTTATGCAGTTTCCACGCTCGCGAACCATGTTGATATTGTCGGTTATCGTCTGCTCGGTGATGAGAGGCCGCACACCGTCGTGAATCAGCACGGCAGTCTCTTCGGACGGAGCGTTCTTCTGAGCCCATCGCTCGGCGGCGCACAATCCGTTGTAGATTGAGTCCTGACCGCTGTTACCGCCAGGAACAATCTCCACGACATTGTTTATCTCGAACTTGCGGAGCATTTTCTCGAGGAAAGGAATCCACGACTCGATGCACGACACGCAAATTGCATCTATCTCGGGATGATTGTCGAACAATTCGAGAGTATATATGATGACAGGCTTGCCGTTCAGTTCGAGGAACTGTTTTGGCCGGCTCACGGTGTTCATTCTCTTACCAGAGCCGCCTGCAAAGATTACAGCCACATTCTTCATAACCATTCATTTAGAAAGTCGAACGTACTTTTTGATTTTATTTTTTCTTTGATTGAATTTATCTTTCCGAGCACTTCTGCCGCCTTTTCCTCCTCGCCAATCAGCTTGTAGCTGGCATACATCAGCGCGTCTATCTTTATCTGCGAATTTGGAGTGCCGCACTCAAGCATCGAATAGCGGTTTACAAACACGCGCGCGAAAGAATCGTTCTTCAGAGTGCCCTCCTGCTTTTCTCTCACGGCATTTCTGAGGCGCGGAGTATAGAGTTCGACAACCTTGTAAAGATGCCTGTTGTTGCCGAAACGTATAATCTGAAGATATTCGGGCTGAATGTTCAGAGTCTGGACGGCGAGAATCTTGCTAAGCGAGACGATGACCTTTCCGCCTTCCTTGCCTTGCTGAGAGAGAAGGATGCCTTCTACCCCATCGAACGCTCCGCCGATGATTCTGACCTCGTCGCCGGCCTCAAGATTAACTTCCTCGGGCTTGACATAAGGAATCTCGCCGTCGCGATAGAAGCTTATCGCCTTGCGGAACATCTGCATCTCGGCATCGCGAATGCGGATGGGAGTTGGATTGGACAAAGAATCGAGAGCCGACCGACGCTGATGCATAATCATCAGTCGGTATGCCGTGTTGTTCATCACCCACTTTCTAAGGTCGTCGTAGTTGTCGGTTGCCACAAATACCATGTTGAGCACAAGCGAACGTTCAACACGCACCTTATGCCCTTCCCTCCCGACCATTGTGAAGGTTGTCGGAAGAAAATACTCGAATCCCTTTTCATCCAATTCCTTTCGTATGGACACGCTCAGATAAGGAGACTTGAGCACATACCACACTTTTGTGCTGTCCGAACAGCAGTCTTTTCTTTCCATTGGTCGCAAAATTACATAAATTTCTGCGATATTCGATTAGAGTTTTGACAAAAATGTAAACATACAAAAAAAAGAACCATCCTTCAAAATTGATGAAGAATGGTTCTTTGTTATCGTTACGTTTCGGATTTTATCCGCCGAAGTTATCGAAGCGAATCATGTTGTCCTCTACGCCAAGGCTGTGAAGAAGATCGAGCACAGTCTTAGCCATCATTGGAGGTCCGCAGAGGTAGTACTCAATGTCTTCTGGAGCCTCATGCTGCTTCAGATATGTGTCGCCCATAACTGGTGCAATGAATCCCGGAGTGTACTTGATGCCAAGGCTGTCTGCCTTAGGATCTGGACGGTCGAGAGCCAAGTGCATGTGGAAGTTAGGGAATTCCTTCTCAAGCTCAAGGAAGTCGTCAAGGAAGAATACCTCGTCGATAGCACGAGCTCCGTAGAAGTAGTGCATCTCACGGTCTGTAGTCTTCAGAGTCTTGAGCATGTGCATAATCTGAGCACGAAGAGGAGCCATACCTGCACCACCGCCGACCCAAATCATCTCACGACCTGTGCCGTACTGTGGACGGAACTCTCCGTAAGGACCACTCATAATAACCTTGTCGCCCGGCTTGAGTGAGAAGATGTATGATGAAGCGATACCCGGATTTACATCCATGAACTCAGGACCGTTAGGACACTGGTCTTTTGGCTTGAACGGAGGAGTAGCGATACGCACGGTAAGCGTAATGATATCACCCTCGTCAGGATAGTTAGCCATAGAGTAAGCACGGATTGTAGGAGTTGGGTTTGAGCAGTGAAGCTTGAACAAACCGAACTTCTCCCATGCAGGAACGTAAAGGTCGCCGATAAGATCGCGGTCGAAATCCTTGTAGTCAATCTCGAATGCAGGAATCTTAATCTGTGCATAAGAACCTGGCTCGAAGTCCATGTGCTCACCAGCAGGAAGCTTAACCTTGTACTCCTTGATGAATGTAGCAACGTTGCGGTTACTGATAACCTCGCACTCCCATTCCTTAACACCCATTACTGAGTCTGGAACCTTAATCTCGAGGTCGCTCTTAACCTTGCACTGACAGCCAAGACGGTAGCCCTCCTTAATCTGCTTGCGAGTGAAATGACCCTTTTCAGAATCAAGAATCTCACCGCCGCCAGAAACTACCTGACACTTACACTGACCGCAAGAACCCTTACCACCGCAGGCAGAAGGCAGATAAACGCCCTTTTCAGCAAGAGTGCTCAGAAGGCTTGCGCCCTGTCCTACCTCAAACTTGTCCTTGCCATTAATTGTTATGTTCACATTACCGCTTGGAGAAAGATAAGTCTTTGCAACAAGCAGGATTACCACCAGCAGAAGAATAATCACAAGGAATACTCCAATGCTTGCCAATATAAAATTACCCATCGTTTTATTCCTTATTATATTATAAATCCAAACCAGACAAGCACATGAATGCCATAGCCATCAAGCCTACAGTGATGAAGGTGATACCCAATCCCTGAAGTGGCTTTGGCACATCTGTATATGCCATTTTCTCGCGAATTGCAGCCAAGCCTACGATAGCAAGCAGCCAGCCAATACCAGAACCAAGAGCGTAAGCCAAAGAATCGGCAATGCAACCGATAGCCTTTGTCTCAGTAGCTGGGTCCATAAGTATTCTCTGCTGCATGAAGAGGCTGGCACCCATGATTGCACAGTTTACGGCAATCAGCGGAAGGAAGATACCAAGTGAAGCGTACAGTGATGGAGAGAAACGCTCAACCACCATCTCTACAAGCTGCACGATACCTGCAATAACCGCAATGAAGAGAATGAACGCAAGGAATGTAAGATCCTGACCACCCAGAAGAGCCTGATTCAAAGCACCATTCTCATCAAGAACCTGAGTTTGCAGCAAATAGTCGACAGGAACAGTGATAAGTAGCACGAATGTAACGGCTATACCAAGTCCTACCGCAGTCTTTACAGTCTTAGATACTGCCAAATATGAACACATACCCAAGAAGAAAGAGAAAATCATATTGTCCACAAAGATTGAGCGGACGAACAAACTAAAGAAATGTTCCATAATGTTTCTGTCTTTTTTGTTAAGTATGTATTATTTTTTCTCCTCGTTGTATGCACGGTGAGCCCAGATAACGCAACCAAGAAGGATAAGCGCCATGGCTGGCATTGTCATCATACCGTTGTCCATATAGCCAAGGTCGTAAACAGCCTGTGGCAACACCTTGAAGCCAAGAATTGAGCCAGCACCGAGAAGCTCGCGTGCAAAGCCTACGACAACAAGAATAATGGCATAGCCGATACCGTTACCTATACCGTCAAGGAAACTCTCCCAAGGACCGTTCTGCATGGCAAAAGCCTCAAGACGTCCCATCAGGATACAGTTTGTAATGATAAGACCTACATAAACAGACAGCATTACGCTGACATCATACACATAAGCCTTCAGAATCATGCTCACGATTGTAACCAAGGCAGCAACCACAACCAACTGCACGATGATACGGATACGGTTTGGAATAGTCTTGCGGATGAGCGAGATGATAAGGTTAGAGAAGGCTGTAATGACAGTTACAGACAAGCCCATTACGATGGCTGGCTTCAACTGTGATGTTACAGCAAGAGCTGAACAGATACCCAATACCTGCACTACGACAGGGTTGTTCAGGTTAAGCGGATTTGAGAATACTTCCTGATTCTCCTTAGAAAATAATTTACCCATATTCTGTCCTCCGATTATTTAGCGTTATTTTTCAAGAACTTCATGTACTTCTTCAAGCTGTCGTGAAGCATGTCGTTCACACCGTTAGAAGTAAGAGTAGCACCTGTAACGGCATCGCAACGGTTGTTTACGCCTACGCCGTCAACATTCTTACCCTTCTTCAATACACTAAGAGCGATGGCATCACCGCTTTCGTTGTAGATAGTCTTGCCGGCAAACTGCTTCTGGAAGCCCTCATACTCTGCGATGATTGCACCAAGACCGGCAGTCTCGCTCTCGTGTGAGAAGTATGCACCGTAAACAGTTCCCATCTTGTCGGTCTCAACGGCTACATAGCCCCAGATACCGCCCCAAAGACCTTTACCTACAACAGGCACAACAATCTTGTCTACGCCGTTTACCTTGCACATGTAAACTGGCAGGTTCTCAGGATTGATGTCCTTCTTCTTAATGTCGAAGCCGCCCTTCTCAGCCTTTACGTTACCAAGAGTATCGATAACCATATCGGCAACAACGACTTCCTTAAACTTAGCCTCGACACCCTCGTTGTCGATGTCGCGTATGTTAAGCGAAGCAAGAATCTGCTTCTGTTTGTCTACCTTCTCGTTATAGTCTGACTTTGGCTTCAATACGGTTGAAGTGAAAGCCAAAAGGAAAGCAACGATAACAACCATTACCGAAGCATAGACAACAGTATATGTATTACTACTTGTATTCATATCTTTCAGTTATTTAGTTGTTATTATTTTAGCTTAGCTCTGTTAGCACGCATGTTGATGTTGCTCTGAACTACATAGTAGTCGATAAGAGCAGCAAATACGTTCATGAACAGGATTGCAAGCATCATACCTTCTGGATAACCCGGATTGAGCACACGGACAACGATGGCGATAACACCGATAAAGAATCCGTAGAAGTATTTGCCAGTCTCGGTACGGGCAGATGTTACAGGGTCAGTAGCCATGAACACAGCACCGAAGCAGAAACCGCCAAGTGTAAGATGCTGATACCAAGGAAGCATTGCAACTGCATTGTCGGCAGAACCGAACTTGTTGAACAGGATAGCAGTAAGCGCACCACCTACAAACACAGAGAACATAGTCTTCCAGCTTGCAACGCCTGTCCAAAGCAGCAAGATGCCACCAAGTGCAATGGCGATAACGCTTGTCTCACCGATACATCCAGGGATAAGACCTGTGATTGAATCCATTGTAAGAGAAGCAGACTGTACACCCTTAGCTGCTGCGATGCCGAGAGGAGTAGCGCTTGTAACGCCATCAGCCAAATCGTAGCCCAAGCCGAAGATTGAGCTGTCGGCAACCCATACGGTATCACCAGTAAGGCAACCCGGATATGAGAAGAACAAGAATGCACGAGTAACAAGTGCTACGTTGAAAATATTCATACCAGTACCACCGAAAATCTCCTTTGCAAAGATTACGGCAAAGGCAACAGCCAAAGCGATAATCCAAAGAGGTGTGGTTACAGGTATAATAAGAGGTATGATCATACCAGATACGAGGTAACCCTCCTGAATCTCCTCGTTCTTCCACTGAGCTACGACGAACTCAATGCCAAGACCGACGATGTATGAAACCAAAATCTTTGGCAGCACGGCAAGGAATCCGAAAAGGAACATGCCGACATGGTCGGTCAAATCACCCTGCGCCAAAACTGCATTCTGGTAACCCACGTTGTACATACCGAACAAAAGAGCCGGAATAAGCGCGATTACCACAAAACTCATGATACGCTTGCTGTCGATGGCATCATGAACATGTACTCCGCACTTCGCTGTTGTGTTTGGCACGAACAAGAATGTTTCGAAGCCATCGAAAACAGAACGGAATGCGTGGAGCTTGCCTCCCTCCTCGAAGTTAGGCTTTATCTTGTCGAGATAATTTCTTAACGCGTTCATTTATTAAACTTATTAGATTTTATAATTTACTCCATCTCTGCACGAAGCATATCCAATCCTTCACGGACAATGCGCTGTACCTCAAGCTTAGATGAGCATACGAATTCGCATACGGCAAAATCTTCAGGTGCAACCTCGTAGATGCCAAGAGCCTCCATGCGGTCGATATCACCGGCGATGATAGCCTTGACAAGCTGCTCTGGGTAGATATCCATAGGGAACACCTTGTCGTACTCGCCGCTCATAATCATGTGGCGCTCGCCACCCTTAACGCGGGCATCAAGAGCATATTCCTTCTTGCCGAACAACCAGCTACAGTATGAACGGCTTGTAGAATACTCGTTGAAGCGTGGCATAATCCAGCCAAGCAACTCAGCAACGTCGTTACCCTCAGGGATGATTGTAACCTCGGTAGAACGTGCGCCAAGGAATCCGTCGGCAATCACCTTCTTACCTGTGAATACGTTACCGCTGATGATGCGTGTGCTGTTGTGTACGGCTGTGTTTGTAGCGATAAGGTTAGACAACTGCTCGCCCACCTTCATGCTTACATAGCCAGTCTGCTTTGCCTCAGAGCCGCAGAATGCAATCTTACGAGTAAGGTCAACCTTGCCAGTGTTGAGCAAGCGGCCAATGAAGATAACCTCCTCAGCACCCAAAGTCCACACAACTTCACCTTTATTTATAGGTGATACATGGTTAATCTGCACGCCTACGTTTCCGGCAGGGTTTGGACCGTCGAACACGTTTACTTCAACATCCTTTGCAGAGTTCAGAGCCTGAACGCTCTGCTGAGCCTTGCTGATGCCAAGATAAGTCTTTGCCATCTTAGAGAGGGCTGTCAGACCAGTCTGGAAGTCAGCCTCCTGTCCCTGAAGAACATAAGTAAAGTCGGCTGCCAAAGGCATAGAGCTGAACGCAGAAACAAAAATGCCCTTAGGAGCATCGTCTGGGTTAGCAACAATGTCGTAAGGACGTTTTTTGAAGAATGCGAACAGACCTGACTCAAGAAGCAAAGCCTTTACGTCTTCGCCATTCATCTCGGCTACATTCTTCACGCCGAAGTCTGTGTACTCCTGCTCAGCGTCGGCCTCTACCTGCACGCTCAGCACCTTTCGACGTTCGCCACGCTCCACAAGCGATACAGTACCGCTAACTGGAGAGACAAACTTCACTGAAGGATGGTTCTTGTCAACAAACAAGGCATCCCCGGCCTTAACCTTGTCACCCTCCTTGACTACCACTTTAGGTTTCATGCCGTGAAAGTCGTCTGGAACAAGCGCGAACTTGCCAGCAGCCTTTACGTTGATAACCTGTTGTGAAGCCTTACCTTTCAGGTTCAAGTCTAAGCCCTTAGATAATTTGATCACATTTGCCATATATAAATTTGATAATGGTTTTTAATTTTAATCATTAAAACGCCACAAAATTACACAAAATATGTTAAACGAGCATCTTTTTTGGATTGTGAAATCTTATTGTATTTTGTACAAAATGGGGTTTTCGCTCAATATCACTCGGCATTTGCAAACATTTGCAAAACGGAGTTTACATTTTTATTTTGCCGATGTGTGAGTTTTCCGTCACCCTTTCGTCTGTTAAGGACATAATCACAACCCGCCACAGCGCCCCGACTGTCTGTTGTTTTTTTTGACACTTTACATCATTTATTGCCTGCGGTCTGTACCCCCTTCGTTCAGCAACAACAAATTGGTATGACTACGGGGAAAATGCCCCGATTCACGTCTTGATCATTACAATAAAAAGCACCCTCGGGTAAGGTGCTCGTCCCGAACGAATCCCGAAGGCATCTCGAACCATGAACGTTCCTTCCCACCATTTTGTATTTACCAAAAGGCAAATAAGTCTACTTTTTCTATAATTTTGAATTGTCAATTGTCAGCTGTCAATTATGAATTGTCAATTCAAAAAAATTTCAACTTACTCAACATTATACGCTTAGTCGAACTTACCTACTTGCTACCCCCTTGCTATCCCCTTGCTACCCCCTTACTACCTACTTGCTATCGGCTTGCTATTCCCTTGTCATCCCCTTACAACTCCCTTACCACTCCTTTAGCACCTCCATGTTTACATCTACCTTAACACTATTTTCAAAATGCAGAACGAGCTGGGCGTGGGCAACTATGGCAGAAAACTCCGTCCGGATGATGCGAACGAGCGTTTCAATGCTGAGTTGCAGCAGCAGATAGATGGCACTCTGCCAAAGGGACACACCTACCGACTGGGTATGCCGAGTGGTGTATTACAAAGTGCAGGTATACCTAATTTGCCTATAGAGTTGCAGGCAAGCCGACTTGTAGACAAGTCTATGCAGGAGAACCATCCTTTTGACTTACAGGAAGTAAAGGACTTGCCAATGGCAATACAGAATCCGCTTGCCGTGTTCCGTAGTGCCACTCATATAGGCAGCCATGTAATACTTACGGAACTGAAGCACAAGGGCAAGAACTTTGTGGCAGCGTTAGAAGAAGGGCAAAAGTACGGCAAAGAATGCAATGAAGAATGTTGCCGACAACCTTATCAGCCGTCCTATGCAGTTTGAAGAATGGAAGAAGGAACGTGAGGAAACAAAAAAATGCTTCCACACAGAACCGCGTCGGCGCAAGCGCAAGTGACACTGCCGTTCCGAATGGAAGCGGTGCAAAAGTATTACAGAATCTTGAAAAAGCAAAGAATTTTTATAAAAATAATGCGAACCGAGCTCGTGGATTCATTACTGATGTGGCGCGTGTGAACAAAAATAGCAGGAAATTAGAGATTAATGATATTCGCAGTCTGCATTATCGCAACGACATGAATATTGTAAACTGGATAAACGAGGATTTGGCAGACTACATAAAGCCGTCTTTTGCCGAGGAATGGTTTGAGCCAATGAAAAACGAGCTGCGTTCCAAACCGCAGTACAATTCCGCGGACGTTAGAACACAACTCGTTTCGGCTGCAAATAAAATAAAAAGTTTTGAGAATCCAAAACAAAACGGCGAAAATAATGCAAAACTCCACTATGCCGTATTATCAAAATTGAAAGATGTAATAAAGAATAGCATAGATACAGAGATACATCCGGATTACAAGAAAGTGAACGGTGTTAGAAGTAAAGAAAATGGTTTCAATGACAATATGCTTATTCACAGAATGTATGGTGCGTTTGAGTATAACGGGACGGTATACCGTGTAAAAAAACCATGCATGAGTATAGAGGAACTGAAAACAGCCGTCCGCATAGTTATGAAGTAGCAAAAATAGAGTTGTTGGATGACAACGCCCAAAATCGTCAGCCAACAAACATGGAAGCGAACAATGGTGCAGAATCAAACAACAACTCTATATCTGTGGCAAAACTAATAAAAAATGTTGAGAAGTCTTACGATAAAGGGAAAAAACTTCTTGATGCGAGCGAAAAGACATTGCCAAGCGGCATCCGTTTCCGTGACAATGGCAGCAACGCAGCGGCGCACCCTGACGAGGCAGACAACACTCAGAGGGGCGTTGTCGTTGAGTACAACAAGCGTCTGGGCGAGAGCGGCTATCAGGTTAAGGAGGCGTTGCAGGACAGTATGCGCTCGCTGCTTGAGGTTCAGCGCATACTTGAGGAGCGCAGCGGACAGCCTTTGGAGGACTGGGAAAACGCCTACATGGCTGAGAACGCAATGAGCAGCCGCAACAACGCTGAATATGAGGCGTGGAAGCGTGACGGCTACGAGCCGCTGAAAAATGCGGTGCGCGCGCTTATGGAAAGCAAGGGTCTGAGCCGTGAGGGTGTAGAGGAATATCTTTATGTGAAGCACGGCATTGAGCGTAACCGCGAGCTGAGCGTGAGGGCAGCCATTGAGGAAAAGGCAGAGCGCGAGGGCAAGAAGGCGGCTCACGCTGAGATAAGGGCGCAGAGAGACGCGGCAAAGCAGAACGGCACGGACTTTAAGGAGCTTACGGACACGGAGCGCAAGCGTTTGGAGAAGCAGAAGGCCGCAGAGTTGCAGAAGCAACTGCGCAACGACTGGAAGCAGAAGCGCGACGAGATAAGAAACAAGTATCCGAACGACTGGGAAAAGGCACAGAGAGAACTTGACAAGGCGGCAACACAGACATTCGGGGCTGACCTTGACGAGCGGGAGTATTCGGGCTTGACTGCAATAATGAGCACGGACGATGTGGCAGACGCACGCACAAGGGCATACGATGTCGTTAAGCAGCTTATGGAAAAATGTCTATTGTCAACTGTGAACTGCTAAAGTTTTTTCAATTTTCAACTCTCAAGTTTCCATAACCGGGACAGCTCGCTCTTAAAAAATCGGCGCATATAATTTTACTCTTTCGCTTTTAATGATTAACTTTGCACCACAATATCAAAAATGAAGAAAGTTCTGAAATTCATCAGCCAAGCCGTAAGATATACCGCAACGGCTATTGTGGTAATATACATCGGGCTTATTGTGCTGCTAAACATACCGGTGATTCAGTCGTGGTCGTCGCAAATCATCGCCTCTTCCCTATCAAGCAAACTCGATTCGAAAGTAACGATCGGGCACATCGACATAGGGTTGCTTAACCGTATTATAATAACCGACCTCGAGGCATGGGACCAGAACGGCAAGAAGATGCTGTCGGTAAAGAAAGTATCGGCAAAGATTCACATTGAAGATCTGTTCAAGATTGGAAAGATCTCGATTGCAACGGCCCAACTGTTCGATTTCAATGCCAACCTGTACAAACAGACAGCCACGTCGCCCACAAATTTCCAGTTTGTGATTGATGCCTTTTCTTCGAAAGAGAAGAAAGAGGACAGTAAGTTAAATCTGCGCATCAACTCCTTGATTATCAGACGTGGGAACATCAGTTACAACGAACTCTATCAGCCTATAACCGAGGGCAGATTCAGCACACATCACATCAACGTGAAGGATTTCAGTTCGTACATCTCGCTGAAGGCTCTGAACAAGGATTCGCTCAACGTTTTCATTCGCGACATGGAGTTCAAGGAGCAGAGCGGATTCGAACTGAAGAAGCTTACGGCGCGAATTCTCGCCAACAGCAAGGGGGCGAAGATTTCGGACTTCATGCTGAAAACAAACGGTTCGAATCTGAAAATAGACAACATAAATTCGACCTTCGATTTCAAAGACGGAACATTCGACAAACAATCGCTGAAATTCGACGGCGAGATAAAAGACATGTACGTTACCGCGAAAGACTTTGCGGCATTCGTGCCTGCACTCCAATATGCCGACGAAAAGATGTATCTCGACGGAACATTCGAAGGAACGGCTAACTATGTGAGCATCAACGGAATCAACCTGAGAAACAAGAGCAAGGACATCCAGTTGAACGCAAGCACCACAATCAGCCATTTTTCGGACGGCGAGCCGATACAGATTTTTGCAAAAGTCGGCAACCTGAACGTAACGAGCAGCGGAGCATCTACCATATTCTACAACATTAAGGGAAAAGAAGCTCAAGCACCCGAAATAATCAGCCGTCTCGACTTTGTGAAATACGCCGGAACGCTGCAATACGAGAAGAACGACATCAGAATTGACGGAAAGATTGATTCGGGCGCAGGAAGCATGATTGCCGAAGCCGAGATGAAGAACCAGAAGGATTTTCTGGCATCGCTTTCGAGCGAAGAACTCGCCCTCGGAAAGCTGCTCGGCAACGAGAAATTCGACAAGACAGCCTTCGAGATAAACGTGAACGGACTTCTGCAAGCCGACAACAACGTAAAGGCCGATATTGTCGGGAACGTAGATTACTTCGACTACAACAACTATCGCTACGAAAGCATCTCGCTGAACAGTACCGTTGACAATCAGCAGATTAGCGGAAAGCTGAACATCGACGACAAGAACGTTACGCTCTATGCCGACGGATTCGTGCACAATCTGTCTACAAACCCAGAAATAAAGGCGTCGCTGCAAGTAGACAAAATCCGTCCGTACGACCTCAATCTGACGAAGGATTACAAGAATACAGAATTTTCGTTCGAGATGGACGCCCACACAAAGGGCAAAATCAGCAATATGCAAGGCTCTGCCAGCATCACCGACTTCTACATGAAGAGCGAGAACGACAGCTACGCCCTCAAAAACTTCAGCGTGAGCACTGGAAAGAGCGACAACAGCGAGAATGTCATCGACGTAAAGAGCGACTTCTTCGACGCTCATTTGAACGGGAACATCAACTACGCATCGCTTCCGCAGAGCATCAACAACCTGATGCACAAATATTTGCCTACAATCTTCAAGTACAAGGCACAGCCGAAGATTCAGAATTCGTTTGTTTTCTCAATGAAGATAAAGAACGCCTCTCCGCTCGAGAAACTGCTCGGTATTCCGCTGAAAGTGAACAAGCAGGGCGTTATTGACGGAGAATTCGACGAGAACGAAGAATACTTCTCTATGCGCGGCTTCCTGCCATCGTTCGAGTACGGAAGCAACAAGTTCGGCAAGGCGATTATCAGATGCAAGAACAGCGAAGATGCCATCGACCTGAAGCTGAACATCGCCAAAATCGGCAAGTCTTCGATTGTGAACATCGGACTGAATGCCGAGGCCGGGAACGACAAAATCAACACAAAGCTCGACTGGTGCAACAACCTCGAAGTCAGCTACAGCGGTCTGCTCGACGTTACCACATCGTTCGGCCGCGAAAATGACAAGCTTCTGACAGACATTCAGATAAATCCGTCGGAAATAATAATTGCCGACTCAATCTGGGATGTCAAGAAATCGGACATTCAGATTTCGGGCAAGGGCATCGACGTAAGAGACTTCATGCTCTCGCACGCCGAGCAGCATCTGGGCATCAGCGGAATGGTTTCGGACAATCCGGCAGACTCGCTCGTTGCCGATTTGAAGAACATCGACGTTGAGTACATTCTCGACATCGTAAACTTCACTGCCGTAGATTTTGCAGGAAAGGCAACAGGAAAAGTCTATGCCAGCAACCTGAAGAAGCAGCCGAAAGCCGACGCACAACTGTTTGTAAAACGGTTCATCTTCAACACTTCGGAAATGGGCGACATGAGCCTCTATGCCAAGTGGAACAACGAAGAGAAAGGCATAATGCTCGAAGGAAGAATGCAGGAACTCGGCGTGAGCCGCACCAATGTAGACGGCTACATCTACCCTACAAAGAACGCGCTCGACCTTTGGATAAATGCCGACCAGACCGACCTTGCAATGCTTAACCGCTTTGTGGGCGGAGTGTTCAGCAACATCAGAGGACGCGGCGAGGGCGAGATTCATCTTCACGGTCCGTTCAAGGAACTGAATCTGGAAGGCGATATCTGCGCAAACCTCAAAGCCAAAGTCAAGATTCTGAATACCGAGTACGAGATTAAGAACGACACCGTTCATCTGCGCCACAACTATATGGATTTCAGCAACATAACCATTTACGACCGATACGGGCACATGGGCTTTGTAAACGGATATGTAAAGCACGAGAACCTGAAGAACATGAACTACATGTTCAAGGTTCAGGCTAACGGACTGCTGGCCTACGACGAGCGCAAATTTGGCGAGATGCCGTTCTACGGAACAATCTTCGGCAACGGAACAGCTACCATCAGCGGCGGAAACAACACGCTCACCACTGATGTGAACATGTCGCCTGCGCCAAACTCAACCTTCGTCTACAATGCCGGACGAGCCGACGACATAACGAGCAATCAGTTCATCACTTTCGTAGACAAGACCCCGAAGGAAATTCCGTGGATTCCGGCAATGCCGTCGGGCGAGCAGAAAGAGACGAAAGTCGTTCCGAACAACGACGACATTCCGATGGACTTGAGAATAAACATGCTTCTCGACATCAACCAGAATGCAACGATAAAGCTGATAATGGACCCCGTTTCGGGCGACTACATAACATGCAACGGCTCGGGCTCGCTGAAAGCGAACTACTACAACAAGGGAGGATTCAACATGTTCGGAACTCTCACGCTCGACCACGGAGTTTACAAGCTGAGTATGCAGGAGGTTATACGCAAGGACTTTAACATACGCAAAGGCGGAACGGTTGTCTTTGGCGGAAACCCTTACAATGCCGACCTGAACATCCAGTGCGTCTACACCGTTAATTCGGCATCGCTCAGCGAGTTGGAGGCAAGCGCCGGAAACAACCGCCAGAGCACCGTAAAGGTAAACTGTCTGATGAATCTTACAGGAAAGATGATGAAGCCAGACATCAAGTTCGACCTCGAGCTGCCAACCATCAGCGAGGAGGAGCGACAGCTTGTGCGAAGCCTTATAAGCACCGACGAGCAGATGAACATGCAGATTATCTATCTGCTTGGCGTGGGACGGTTCTACACATACGACTATGCAAACGCCGATGCCAACACCAGCCGCTCATCATCGGCCGTGAACTCGCTTCTGTCATCCACAATCAGCGGACAGCTTAACCAGATGCTGAGTTCGGTTCTGAACAACAATAATTGGAGCGTCGGAACAAATCTCAGCACGGGAAACAACGGATGGTCGGACATGGAAGTAGAAGGCATTCTGAGCGGACGACTGCTTAACAACCGTCTGCTGGTGAACGGAAACTTCGGCTATCGCGACAATCCACTTGCAAACACCAACTTTGTGGGCGATTTCGACCTTCAGTGGCTGCTAACGCCAAACGGTGAAATCAGTCTGAAAGGCTACAGCCAGACAAACGACCGTTACTTCACAAAGGCAACGCTCACCACTCAGGGCGTGGGCATCATCTTTACGAAAGAATTCAACAACTGGCGCAATTTATTCAGAATACGCACCGGCCGACGCCGCATTATCGTACACAACGACTCGACAACAAAAAAATAAAGTTCAGCACCGATTGCGCATATTATCATAAAATTCACGCAATCGGTGTTAAACTGTGAGGAAGCAAGCCTATATAATTACAAATATTCAGCATTTTCAATAAAAAAAACAGCAAGTTATAAGAAATAATTACCGTTTCATATAAAAAAACAAAAAAAATAACTAACTTTGCCAACCAAATATATTTTTTCGAAGATTTAGATATGAACAATACCGCAAAGTTGCTGTTGTATTGCCCTGACCAACAGGGTATTTTGGCTGATGTAACGAACTTCATCACTTTTAACAAAGGTAATATTGTCTACCTCGACCAGTATGTAGACCATGTTGAGAACGTGTTCTTTATGCGCATAGAATGGGAACTCGACAGCTTCAGCATTCCGCGCGAGAAGATTTCAGACTACTTCGGCACGCTTTACGGACAGCGATACGACATGAAGTATCATATCTACTTCAGCGACCAGAAGCCGCGAATGGCAATCTTCGTATCTAAACTATCGCATTGCCTCTACGACATGCTGGCACGATACACCGCCGGCGAATGGGACGTTGAGATTCCTTGCATCATAAGCAATCATCCCGACCTCAAGAGCGTTGGCGAGCGATTCGGAATACCTTACTACGTAATTCCTCTGAACAAGAACAACCGCGAAGAGCTGGAGAAGGAAGAGCTCGAGATTCTTGCCAAGGAGAAGGTTGACTTCATCGTTCTTGCGCGATACATGCAGATTATCAGCGACAAGATGATTGAGCAGTTCCCTAACCGAATCATCAACATTCACCACTCATTCCTGCCTGCATTCATCGGCGCGCGCCCATATCATCAGGCATACGAGCGAGGCGTTAAGCAGATTGGTGCGACAAGCCATTATGTTACAAAAGACTTGGATGCCGGCCCAATCATCGAGCAGGACATCGTGCGAATCACTCACAAGGACACTCCTGAGAGCCTCGTGAACAAAGGCAAGGACCTCGAGAAAATCGTCCTCAGCCGCGCCGTTCGTCTTCACATCGAACACAAAATACTAACATACAAGAACAGAACAGTTATATTCAGCTAATGAAAGTAGCCATTGTCGACTATAACGCCGGAAACATCTATTCGGTAGTGCATGCCCTTAAACGCTTGGGCATCGACCCGGTTCTGACAAACAGCGCAGAAGAACTGAGCAAGGCAGACAGGGTGATTTTTCCCGGACAAGGACACGCCAGAACAACGATGACGAGTCTGAAAGAGCATCGTCTCGACGAGATTATAAGAGGCCTGAAGCAGCCGGTGCTCGGCATCTGCGTAGGCCAGCAGCTGATGTGCCGACATTCGGAAGAGGGCGACGTTGACTGCGTAGGAATCTTCGATGTTGACGTAAAACGATTCTGCCCTACCCGACACGAGGAGAAAGTTCCGTGCATGGGCTGGAACGACATCAAGAACACAAAGACTGCACTGTTCAGCGGATTCGAAAAACCGGAGTTCGTCTACTTCGTGCACAGCTACTACGTTCCAACATGCCAGTGGACGATAGCCGAGTCTGACTACATCCTGCCATACAGCGCGGCTCTGCACAAAGACAATTTCTACGCCACACAGTTCCACCCTGAAAAGAGCGGAAGCGTGGGCGAAAGAATCCTGAAGAACTTTCTTAACAACAACGACATAGAGAAAGGACTATGATACAGATTATACCTGCCATAGACATAATTGACGGTAAATGCGTACGCCTGTCGCAGGGCGACTACAACCAGAAGAAAGTATACAACGAAGACCCTCTGGAGGTTGCCAAGGAGTTCGAAGGCTACGGAATAACACGTCTTCACATGGTTGACCTCGACGGAGCGCGCTCAAAGCACGTTGTAAACCATAAGGTGCTCGAAAGAGTTGCCACACACACATCGCTCACCATCGACTTCGGCGGAGGAATAAAGACCGACGAAGACCTCGACATCGCCTTCGACAACGGCGCATCGCTAGTAACACTCGGCAGCATCGCCGTGAAAGAGCCAGAGCGTATGTGGGGCTGGTGCGACAAATACGGCGCAGAGAAGATAATCCTCGGAGCCGACGTAAAAGACAAGATGATTGCGGTAAACGGATGGCTGGAGACAAGCAAGCAAGACTTGTTCAGCTTCCTTGAAACTCACATCAAGAAAGGCATCAGCAACGTGCTGTGTACCGACATCTCGAAAGACGGTATGCTCGCCGGCCCATCAATCGAACTTTACAAAGAAGTGATGAGTTTCTGCCCTACCCTCAACCTCATAGCAAGCGGCGGAGTGAGCAGCATCGACGACATAAAGAAGCTGAACGAGGCCGGGATTCCGAGCGTAGTGTTCGGCAAAGCCATCTACGAAGGCAAGATTGACATGAAAGAACTCACGAAGTGGGTTAACGCTTAACACAAAAATTCAGGATTATGTTAGCAAAAAGAATCATACCTTGCCTCGACATAAAGAACGGCGAAACAGTAAAAGGCACAAACTTCGTGAACCTTCGCAGCGCAGGCGACCCCGTTGAACTGGGCAGAGCATACAGCGAGCAGGGAGCCGACGAACTTGTGTATCTGGACATAACCGCAAGTCACGAAGGCAGAAAGACCTTTACCGATCTGGTTCAGCGCGTGGCAGCCAACATAAACATTCCGTTCACCGTTGGCGGCGGAATAAACGAACTCTGCGACGTAGACCGAATGCTCAACGCTGGAGCTGACAAGATAAGCATCAACTCGGCAGCAATCCGTCGTCCCGAACTGATTGACGAGATTGCCAACAGCTTCGGCTCGCAAGTCTGTGTTGTTGCCATCGATGCAAAACTCACAGAGAAAGGCTGGAAATGCTACCTCAACGGCGGACGACTGGAAACCGAAAGAGGCCTGTTTGAATGGGCTAAGGAAGCGTGCGACCGCGGTGCTGGCGAAATCCTCTTCACCAGCATGAACCACGACGGCGTGAAAGCCGGATTTGCCGATGAGGCTCTGGCTCAACTGAGCGACGAACTGAGCATCCCGGTCATAGCATCGGGCGGCGCAGGAAAGAAAGAGCATTTCCGCGACACATTCATCAACGGAAAAAGCGATGCCGCACTTGCTGCAAGCGTTTTCCACTTTGGCGAGATTAGCATCCCTGAGCTGAAGCAATATCTTCACAGCGAGGGAATTAACGTAAGAATTTAACATAAAACATAAATAAGAAAATGGCATTAGATTTCAATAAGATGAATGGACTTATTCCAGCCATCATACAGGACGACAAGACTAAGACGGTGCTCATGCTCGGCTTCATGAACGAAGAGGCATACAACAAGACCGTAGAAACCGGAAAGGTTACTTTCTGGAGCAGAACACGCAACTGTCTGTGGACAAAGGGCGAGACAAGCGGCAACTTCCTCAACGTAGTGAGCATTGCCGAAGACTGCGACAACGACACGCTGCTTATCAAAGTCAATCCCGTAGGTCCTGTATGCCATACAGGCGCCGACACTTGCTGGAACGAGAAGAACGAGGCAAATCCGCTGCTGTTCCTTTCATTCCTTCAGGACTTCATCGAAAAGAGACACAAGGAGATGCCAGAAGGCTCATACACTACAAGCCTGTTCAAGGACGGCATTAACCGCATGGCACAAAAGGTTGGCGAAGAGGCTCTCGAGGCTGTTATCGAGGCTACAAACGGAACAAACGAGCGTCTGGTTTACGAAGGCTCAGACTTCCTTTACCACCTCATTGTACTTCTCACAGCCAAGGGCTTGCGCATCGAGGATCTTGCCAAGGAACTTCAGGTAAGACACGATCCAAACTGGCATAAACATTAAAAAATACGCATCATCATGCTCATAGAATATAACAAGGTTTCACTAAACCACGGAAACAACCCGATTCTAAAGGATATCGACTTCAAGATGGACGAAGGCGAGTTCATCTTCATTATCGGTTCCGTGGGCACAGGAAAGACATCTTTCCTGAAAAGCATCTACAACGAACTCGAAATTGCCGACGGAAAGGCAATGGTTTTGGGATATGATATGAGCAAAATGTCGCACAAGAAACTTCCGTACCTTAGAAGGCAGTGCGGCATCGTGTTTCAGGACTTCAAACTGCTGACGGACAGAACCGTCTACGACAATCTGGCGTTCGTTCTGAAAGCAACCGACTGGAAGAAAGAGAACATCGACGCACGAATCTCCGAGGTGCTGAAAAGCGTTGGCATGGAAGGCAAGCAGAATATGCGTCCGCACGAACTTTCGGGAGGCGAACAGCAGCGTATTGCCATTGCGCGAGCCATCCTCAACAAGCCGAAAATCATCATAGCCGACGAGCCGACGGGAAACCTCGACGCTACGACAGGACTCTCTATCGTGAAGCTTCTGCAAGAAATCGTGAAGAACTCGGGCACAAGCGTAATAATGAGCACGCACAACCTCCGATTCCTTCAGGAAGTGGAGAACTGCAAAGTGTTCAGCTGCGAAAAAAGTGAGTTGATAGACGTTTCGCACAAATACACGCAACTGATTCACAAGAAGCCTGCCGCTGAGGAAAAAGCCGAAACAAAGGCTGAGGAGGAGGAAACTCCTATAGTCTACGAGACTTCGGGAACAGCCAAGGACATTGACAAGGAACTGGAAATGATGAAGATGGAAGAGATTGAACCGGCCTACGATGTCAACGAAAAGCCAGAAGCCGAATCAACAGAGGCTAATGTTGCAACCGAGGCCGAAAATGCCGAAGCCGACGACAACGAGCAGGCAGATGCCGAGGAAATCGTCATAAACACCCCGAAGGAAGACGAAGAGAAGCCTCAAACATCAACGGCAACCGAGGAAAAGCCTGAAGGCAAGCAGGGAGGAAAGCCATCAGAAACAATTCGTTTCGACATGGACGACTATTAAAACAAATTCGAAAAAATATAAAACTAAATAAAATGAAGGTACTTAAATTTGGTGGCACATCAGTTGGCTCAGCCCAGCGCATGAAGGATGTTGTCAAACTGATTACAGACGGTGAGCAGAAAATTGTAGTTCTATCAGCAATGTCTGGTACAACAAATTCATTGGTCGAGATTTCAGACTATCTCTACAAGAAGAACCCAGAGGGCGCCAATGACATCATCAACAAGCTCGAGGCTAAATACAAAGGCCATGTTGAGGAGTTGTACAGCACTCAGGAGTACAAAGACAAGACAAACGCTTTCTTGAAGGAAGAGTTCGACTATCTACGCTCTTTCACAAAGGACATCTTCACAATGTTCGAGGAGAAGATTATCCTTGCTCAGGGCGAGATTATGAGCACCAACATGGTTACAAACTATCTGCTTGAGCAGGGTTACAACGCTACCCTACTGTCTGCACTCGACTTTATGCGTACAGACAAGAACGCAGAGCCAGATTCATCATACATCAAGGAGAAGATTACTGCCGTGCTCGAGAATAATCAGGGCAAGGAGATTTACATCACTCAGGGCTTCATCTGCCGCAACGCTTACGGCGAGGTAGACAACCTTCAGCGCGGCGGTTCGGACTACACAGCATCGCTTATCGGCGCAGCTGTAATGGCCGACGAGATTCAGATTTGGACTGACATCGACGGTATGCACAACAACGACCCTCGATTTGTTGAGAACACAAAGCCTGTGCCTCACCTTCAGTTCGAGGAGGCAGCAGAACTGGCTTACTTCGGCGCAAAGATTCTGCACCCAACATGCGTTCAGCCAGCCAAGTTCGCCAACATCCCTGTGAAGCTGCTTAACACCATGGAGCCAACAGCTCCGGGCACAACAATCAGCAACGAGCTTACTCCAGGCTTGTTCAAGGCAGTTGCAGCAAAGGACAACATAACAGCCATCAAGATTAAGAGCGGCAGAATGTTGCTTGCCTACGGGTTCCTCCGCAAGGTTTTCGAAATCTTCGAGAGCTACAAGACAAGCATCGACATGATAGTTACATCAGAAGTTGGGGTATCGGTTACAATCGACAACACAAGTCATCTTGCCGACATCCTTAACGACTTGAAGAAGTTCGGAACAGTAACTGTCGACGAGAACATGTGTATCATCTGTGTTGCCGGCGACCTTCAGTGGGAAAACGTAGGCATTCAGGCTATTGCAACAGATGCAATGAAGGACATTCCTGTACGCATGGTTTCTTACGGAGGCTCAAACTACAACATCTCTTACCTCATCAAGGAAGAGGACAAGCAGCGTGCATTGCAGAGCCTTAGCGCACATCTGTTCAAATAATAACTAAAGTACACAACACATCATAATGAAAGGTCATTTTCCCGTAGAAAAGTTTGCCAACGTGCAGACTCCATTCTACTACTACGACACAAAAATTCTACGCGAGACGCTCGACACAATAAAGAAAGAGATTGGCAAGTACGAGAACTACAGCCTGCACTATGCCGTAAAGGCTAATGCAAACGGCAAGGTTCTGTCAATCATCAACCAGTTCGGCTTCGGTGCCGACTGCGTTAGCGGCGGCGAGATAAAGGCAGCCCTCAACGCAGGCTTCTCTGCCGACAAGGTTGTATATGCCGGCGTAGGAAAGAGCGACTGGGAGATAAATCTTGGTCTTGAGAAGGGAATCTTCTGCTTTAATGTCGAAAGTATTCCCGAACTTGAGATTATCAACGAGCTGGCAGAGAAGCAAGGCAAGGTGGCACGCGTGGCTTTCCGCATAAATCCTAACGTGGGAGCACACACTCATGCCAACATCACAACAGGTCTTGCCGAGAACAAGTTCGGCATCGCCATGGAGGACATGGAGAAGGTTATCGAGATTGCCAAGGGCATGAAGAACATTCAGTGGATTGGCTTGCACTTCCACATCGGAAGCCAGATTCTCGATATGTCCGACTTCGTGGCTCTGTGCAACCGCATCAACGAACTTCAGACCAGACTTGAGCACAACGGAATTACTGTTGAGCACATCAATGTTGGCGGCGGCTTGGGCATCGACTACGAGAACCCGAACAAGGCTCCGATTCCAACATTTGCCGAGTATTTCGAGTGCTACCACAAGCATCTCAATCTGCGCAGCAACCAGCATCTGCACTTCGAACTTGGCAGAGCCGTGGTTGGTCAGTGCGGAAGTCTGATAACAAAGACTCTGTATGTAAAGCAAGGTTCGGTAAAGCAGTTCTGCATCGTCGATGCCGGCATGACAGACCTCATCCGCCCTGCCCTCTATCAGGCATACCACAAGATTGAGAACATCTCGAGCGACGAGCCAAACGAAACATACGATGTTGTAGGACCTATCTGTGAAAGCAGTGATGTGTTTGCAAAGGCAATAGACATTAACAAAACACATCGCGGTGACTTGATTGCACTGCGTTCGGCTGGAGCCTATGGCGAGATTATGGCAAGCGGCTACAACTGCCGCACCCTGCCTAAAGGCTACATTACAGAAGATTTTATATAATATTGAATTTGTTTATGATAAATCTGTTCGGATTAACTGAAGAGATGAATTGGGCTATAAACGGTTCGGCTGGAGTCTTGTTGTCACTGACAACAGGACTCCTGTCCCGTTATGGTCAGATATACTATCAGCATAAGAAAACGCTCAAGGGCACAACAACTTATGCCGACCGTCAGGAACCTCTGTCTGTCATAATAGCGGCACACAACCAAGGCGAGGCTCTGATGAACAATCTGCCGTACATTCTTGAGCAGGACTATCCCAACTTCGATGTCATCGTCATCAACGATGCATCCAACGACGACAGCGAGGAGGTTCTGAAGAACATGGAAGCAAAATATCCAAATCTTTACCACACTTTTACACCCGAATCTGCCCGATATGTAAGCCACCGCAAACTTGCCCTCACTCTAGGAGTAAGAGCCAGCAAAAACGAATGGCTTGTATTTACCAATGCCAACTGCAAGCCCGATTCAGACCAATGGCTAAAGCTGATGGCGCGTAACTTTACAAACGGCACTAACGTGGTGCTCGGATACAGCAACTACGAGCGCAAAAAATCGGCATTCAACAGCCGAATTGTCTACGAGCGACTGATTCAGCAAGTCTGCTCGTTCAGCACCGTATTTGGCAGCGGAAATGCCCTTACAGGCTCGGGCTGCAACATGGCTTACCGCAAGTCTGTATTCATGAAGCACGAAGGATTTAAGAATTGCCTTAACCTAAAATTTGGCGAGGATGCAATGTTCGTAAACCTGATTCACCGCGACCACACGGCACGGGTTGAAACCGATCCTAACAGTATCGTGCGTCAGCAGATGCCATATTCAAAAGCAGATTGGCACGAAGACAAGGTGTACGAACGCGAAACGTCAAAGCATCTCAAGGACATGTCGCTGTTCAGAATTCACTGGGCAAGTTTCTACTTCATAAACTATCTGCTTCTGGCATGGGCTGTGGCCGAAACCGCAAGTCTGCTCATGTTCACACACAACGCTGAGGGCGAGAAAGTCGGTCTGAAAGAACTGTTCGAATACGCAGACAACGCTCCGCAACAGATAGAACTCATTGCCGGACTTTCGTTCGTATGGCTGCTGATGCTCACAACATGGCTGCTCCGCTCGCTTATGCTGAAAAGAACGTGCAAGTTGCTTAACGAAAACCGATATTTCTTCTCTCTTCCGATACTCGAATACATCCAGCCTCTGCGCAACCAGATGCACCGACTGAGACACATGTTCAGAAGGAAGAAGGATTTCAGAAAGAACTAAAAAGAATATCTGTTGAAAGTCCAGAACTCATTAAAACTGGACTTTCAACTTTATTCAAGAATTACTGATACTTACAAAGAACAATAATGAAATACCGAATAAATGTTTTTATTACGTTACTATTCATTGCGCTAAGTTCTAAAGCGCAATCAGCAATGCCGCATCTGAAAATAGATTCAATAAAATCGGAATATAGCATCGGCGACTCCATTACCTTGCACTTCAGTAACCTCGACGACGAAAATTTCTATATATCCATTGGCTTAGAAAGAAAAGAACAAGACAAATGGATTACAATTACTGACGACATTTTCAGACATTCGTCAGCATTAAAGGTTCAAACCGCCTTGGTTCTTAAAGCCAACACAATAGACCGAAGGGAAGTTTGGGAAATCAAAGACTACCCGACAGGCACTTATCGGTTGATATACGACACAAGAAGCACAAATACTAGAAAGAAGTTGCATTTGTATTCAAACGCTTTTCACATTAATGAACGACAATAAGCACAGAGCGTAATATCTTCAAATTGCAAAATAATCACAGCAATCAAATGGACGTAAAAAGTCCGCCAAAAGTCATTTAAGACTGTTTAGCGGACTGAACTCTAAAACTTTAAATAAACACAAAATAAACTGCTAAAATAAGGCAGACGAAGGCGGCAACATGATTCCAATGTAATTCAGAACCCTGAAAAAGGAACGATGTTATCGCCGTAAAGATTATCAGCGAAAGAACCTCCTGAATAACCTTAAGCTGCATCAACGTGAACGGTCCTCCATTATCGCGAAAGCCTATGCGACTGCTTGGAATCTGAAGACAATACTCAAAAAAAGCCAGTCCCCAACTGAAAAGTATTATCCCGAACAACGGCCATGATGTTGATATTTTCATCTGGCTCAGTTTCAAATGCCCATACCACGCCAATGTCATGAAAACATTAGAGCCAATGAGCAGCAACACAGTGTACAATCCTTTCATCTGCTACTTTATAACCTTTTTACCGTTTATAATATACAATCCTTTTAATCCGTTAATGTTTTTGCCACGCAGTCTGCCGTCGAAGCCGTAAATTACGTTCTTGCCGTCCTCAGCCTCTTCTTCCGGAAGAATTGGAGAAAGCACGCCGCTGGTGCTGCTTACACGGATACGGGCAAGTTTCCTGATTTGTTTTTCAGACTGAGTGTAGGCATAAATATCGTACGTTCCTTCCATCTTTGGCATAGGAAGATCGCAAGAAATCTCGTAGCCGTAGCCGGTTCCAAGCCATACGTTGTCGAGTGCCAGAAGTTCCTCGGTCTTTCCTGTTTCGATGTTATGCGCCTTGATATCGATGCGATAATCGTATTCCAAATCGCCATTGTTCTTAACTTCGAGAGAAACCGGAACGGTCTTGTCTATATCATAAACCGCGTTAGAATCGAGTCCCTTCATATAGACATCGACATCGTAAGTAGAAACCTTATATTCGAGTGTCTTCGAATCCTTCAGTTTCAGTTCGAAGAAGATATTGTCCGAGCCTTCCATCAACTTCCAGTCGGTTGAGCCAACGAGACGATAGATTGGCATCATTCTGTAAACCTTGCCAACCTTAAAATCCTCAACAACATCGAGATAATAGAAATTGATGTTTTCTCTGTCGTATGTGATAAAGTTCTTCGAAGCACACACAATCTGATTGTCGTCATTCAGATATCCAACGGCAAACTCGCAGTCCCTGTCACCGTTATTGTTTGGATGCTCAAACACGTTGAACAACACATTGCAGCCAAACGGAACAGAAACATAGTCGCGCTCCAACTCGCCGCTCTGCTGATATTTTGATGTTATAAGGCACGAATAACTGTCGTTGCCGTCGGGCGACTGGCGATATGTTGCATACAACTCAGGATCAGAGACTTCTGCATCCGGGTCGAGGCCTGCAAGAACATACAAATCGTTGGTGTATCCACACATCGGTGTTCCACACTCATCGTAAGGCGGCACAAGGTCGTAGAGGCTCGCATATACAGGATCTCCCGAACCGTCGCCCCAGTTGAAATGATAAAGTCCGTCCTTTCTGCCATCGCAGATAAAGGCATGACCAATCTTTCCCTCTTGGAAGAATACTCGCTTGCCGAGAAGGACTACAGGACGATTGTGCTCAAGTTCATTATCAATAATCTTAACGAAATTCTCGTAAGAATATCCGCTGCGACGATATACCCGGACTCCGTTGTAACCGAAATATCGGCTCAGCCAGATAGGCATTGAATCTACCGGCGCTTTAACATCCGAACCAGTAGTGCCGAAAACCGTCTGCAACGAAACAGAAAGGTCGTAGCAGAGGTTTGCCACAGCCAAGTCGGCATCGTCATAATTCTCCGATTTGTAATTCTGATTGTAAGTGTAAGAATGACGCATCTTGCCCCACTCGTACTTTACTGGCTGACGACAAGTTCCGTCGAAGACGTTAGGTATAGGAACGGTTCTTTCAACCGGCTTCTGATAATGCATGAAAATCTGCGACAGCGCCGCCGAAACGCAGCCTATCACAGTTCTGTCGCCACCAATTTTAGGGCACAGTATGTTAAATGGCTCTTCTTGATGCCATGCAATGTCGCCAAGGATTGGGGCAATGTCAGACTTCTTGCCCGCCTTGATTTCTGTTGTAATCGCGAAGCAATCTGTTATCCCCAATAATAAAACCAGTACGACTATAACAATATGTCTAAATGACTTCATTTCAACAATTACTTTTATCTTACACAAAGATAGAGAAAAAGTCCGAAATGCGAAATGCAATACGAACTTTTTTGCCATAAAGGCCTGTTATTTGACTAAATATTCGCTTTTTTTAGGAAAATCACTTTATACAAGGCAAAAACAAACACGAACATGAAGCACACAGAAGGCACAATAAACGAGAATGCCATGCTCGTAACCCGCTCAACCCAAGCCATTACAACAGGCACGACTGCACCGCCCACGATGCACATAATCAGAACTGCCGAAGCCGTCTGCGTGTCTTTCTTTCCGAGTCCTTCGATAGAGAGGGCAAAAACTGCCGGGAACATCAGACTCTCGAAGAAGAATGCCAGCATATACATTGCCAAGTTTGCCGACGAGCCAAGAATCTGAATCGCCATAAGAAACATTGTTACAACACCGCCTATGCAGAAGACTGCCAGAATCTTAGGAGCTTCGACAAACTTCATAACCCAGTTGCAGATTACTCGTCCGAGAAGGAAGAGAGTCATTGCACCGAATCCGAGCAACAAAGATGCTGTCTTTGGCGAGATGTCGAGTCCTTCGAGCGAGGTTGTATAGCTGATGAAATACGAATTCAGTACCGTCTGGGCACCGACATACATAAACAATGCCAACGCACCGAGCAGAAAGCCTTTGTTATGAATCAGTCCGCTTTTGGCATCAGCCTCATCAGCATTTTGACGCTTTACATCTCGAATATCAGGCAACTTGATGAACGAGAAGAACAGAGCCACGACAAAAGCCGTCAAGCCCATGCAGATGTAAGGCAGAGCAACTCTGAACATTCCGTCTTCTGTTGCTGCGCTTTCCGTATTTCCGCTATAAACGAGCAGACCTATTGCTGGGCCGCCGATGCAACCGAGTCCGTTGAAAGTCTGCGCCATATTCAGTCGCTGAACTCCAGTTTCAGGGTCGCCAAGTCGCGTTGCATACGGATTACATGCCGTTTCGAGGCAAGTCATTCCGCAGCCCATAACGAAAAGGGCGAACAGAAAGAACGGAAAGCTGAGCGTAGTGCTTGCCGGATAGAAGAGCAGCGCACCCACTCCAAAGAGGCACAGTCCCGTGAGAGCACCAGTCTTATAGCCAAACTTGCTTATAATCTTGCTTGCCGGAATAGCCATCAGGAAATATCCGCCGTAAACCATAGCCTGAATCCACGCCGTGTCGGTACTTTCGAGTTGCAGAGCATCCTGAAAGAACTTGTTCAGAACTCCGTGGGTACTGTTTGCAAATCCCCACAGAAAAAACAATAATGTTATAAGAGAGAAAGGCACGAGATAATTCTTGCCATCTCGTGTCCTTACCAATGATGTTTTGTTTTGTTGCATATCAAATTAGCTTCTGCTTACCTGCAAACCGCTGTCGCTTAGTTTCATATCCACGAAACGCGCGCGCTCGTTAGGCGGATTTGAGGTAAGGATTTTTCTTATCTTTAGTGCTGCCTCCGGACTCTTTGCCACCATGTACAAGAAGCCTCCGCCACCTGCGCCCGGCAGTTTGTAGCCAAGGCAGTAATCCTTCACCATCTCGCATATTTTCTGCACTTCTGGCGGATTTGTTCCACTGTCGAGACGCTGGTTCTGCTTCCAAGTCTTGGCGATAAGACGTCCCATTCGGTCGAAATCCTCGCGCAAGATAGCGTCGTAGAGGTCGAGCGCATGTTCTTTCATCTCGGCAAGAAGTTCGAGATGCTCAGTAGAATTCAGGAACATTCCACGAACAATTTCGGCAAGAATCTGCTTTGCCGTGCGAGTGATGCCAGTATAGTAAAGCAGATGACACGCCGCATATTCGGGCTGCGTGTACAACTGCTGCGGAAGCCACTTCACAGACGGGCACTGGTCGAATCCGGCATTCGTCTGAAGAAGTTTTGCACCATGCAGAACGCCGCCAAACTGATCTTGCCATCCGCCGCCGGTTGTGAGAAGCTGTTCGAGCACAAGCGTTCTCTGCCCCACTTCGTTCTTGTCCCACGCCAATCCACAGAAATCCGAGATTGCGCCGAGAACCGTCGATGCCAAAATCGAGCTTGTTCCCAAGCCTGAGCCTGCCGGAATTGCAGAGAATGTTGTCAGCTCTATTCCGCAACCGAAACAACGAAGCTGCTGCTCGAGCGATTCGAAGTTTTCTGACGAATAGTTTGGATAGAAGCCGGCCAATACGAGCGCCGCCTTTGGAATTGAGAACGGCGAACCGACCTTATAGAATTCCTGAAGTTCGCGATAAGTCGTAATCTCCTCCATTGCGCCAAGGTCAATCGAACGAAGCACAATCTTAAACTCGCGGCAAGGTTTTATGTAAGCCTGAAGCGGCTGCTGCCCATTAAGGTCGATAGCGATATTAACCACGTTTCCGCCTTCCATCAGACAGTAAGGCGCAGTATCTGTCCATCCGCCGGCTATATCGATGCGGACAGGACAACGGCTCCACACAATCTGGTCGGACTGCACATTGAGCCTTGGTTGCTGTTTGTTGGCAAGCACAGTCTCGGTAAGTCCCTCGCGCAAGAGTTCGAATGCCTTGTCGTCCTCAGCCTTGTAATCTTCGCCTTTCAGACGGAGATATTGCGAACGGAAAATATGGTCGTGAATGCGAGTCATCAGCGGAGCCGTAGCCGGAATTGCAGCCGGCATCTCCAATCCGTTGTCTACGAATTCTTTAGCTGCATCGGCAAGATTTACCTGATAGAACACGCTGTTTGCATAGTTTCTGCTCAGCGAATTCCAGTTTCCTGCACGGAATTGTTCGCGCTGCTTCTGCAAGCGAATCAGGTTTGCCTGAGCCGAAATCTCGTCGGCGCACATCTTCGGTGCATCCTTATATAATGCTTCAGCATCAGCATCTTCGTTGGCCGAAATCATCCAAGCAAGCACCTTGCCCATGCTTTCAACATCCTTGAAGACTGGGAAAATCTGCGCAGCCTGAAGGTCGTCCTTCTCGTCGGTAACGGTTATGTCGCATACGTTATGAACGGTAGCCCACTCGGCGAACGGCCGTCCCATGAACATCGTAGATTCGTCGTTGAGCGAGCCTCGGAAGGCATCGTTGAAGCCGTATGGACGAAGAACATATTCGTCATCGTTCAGCGGAACGACATCGACACAGACTCCAGACGGAACGGTCAAGTTCCAGTCGTTTTCAGGAACGCCAGTTATGAGCTGGTTTGAACCGAGTTTCCACCCTTCGGAGATAAACGAGTTCTCAATCCAAACGTTTTCGTTTTCCGGCGAGAGTTTCTGCTTCATCTCCGAATTCTGCACGAAGATGGCAGGATTTGGTTTAACGCCCAAGTGCATAATCTCGCGCTGGTCGTTTACCAAATTCTGAATTCTGAGAGTAGATGAAATTATCTCACGACTTGTTCCGTAATGATAGAATTCGCCACCGTCGAGCGGAAGAATTGCAACCCTCAGTTCTTTGAGTTCTGCATCGTCGATAGTAGGATTTGAGCCGAGGGCGCATCCGAATTCAGAATACAAGTCGTAGTTTTTCAGTCCGTCGGCGCTACGCGAGCGATTCATCAGTAGCTTTACTGCCTTATCGCTCAGCAGCCATACGCCTACATCCATAAGGAACAGATGAGTCTGCATTATCTCGGCAAGTTTCTCGACAGATGGTTTCTGCAACATGCACTCGAGCACATCTGGAGTTTGACGCTTGCTCACGAACACACCGTGATTCTTTGCAAGCGAAGGGTCAACCCACATTCCGTAGCAAACAACATCTGCCTCAGGAATTGGCTGAAGGCTCTTTGCCGTGCGCACATACACATCGCCGCTCGCAATAAGCGTGTGATAGCAGTCGGGCGCAATGTCCATTATCTTTTTGTAGAGCGGAAGCTGAAGCGAAAGCAGATTCTGCCCCAGACGCTGCCCCTTAGCCCAGCGGAACACAGGAATAGGTGTCAGAATCTTTCCGCTTGGAGCATAGGCCGGCAGTCTGCGGCTCTGTCCGCCGGCATGAAGAAGCAAGCGTTTGTTCTTTGCCAGCCAAGAGTCGAAGTCATCTTCTCCGCCCCATTCTTTGAAACATTCGTCGAGAAGCCACGTTGTACCGCCTCCTGAACCGAGTTTTGCGCCAACAGGGTCAGAGGTGCAGAACCATTCATCTTTACTTACATTTTCAATTTCATGGAAACAGTCCACCAAGTTAGGCGGCAACGATAGCAATTTTTTCATCTGTTCAGTATAGTTATTGTATTGTTATTCTTGGAAATTCTTTATGCGCTGTTCCTCACTGAGCTTGCAAACAAGCAACTGACCGTCTTTCTCGGCTACGATATATCCGTCGAGTCCCTGCACAACGACCTTTCTCTCGTCTGTTGTGTGAACGATGCAGTTCTTGCACTCGAACAGCTTTATGTTATTGCCGATGGCTACGTTGCTGTCGGCATCCTTATCAACCTGTCCGTGAAGAGAGCCCCAAGTACCCAAGTCGCTCCAGCCAAAGTCGGCAGGCATTACGAAGATTTCCTCGGCCTTCTCCATGATTGCGTAGTCGACAGAGATATTCTCACATGTTGGGAACAACTCGTTAATCTTAGCCTGCTCCTCTAGAGTGTTATAATAAGGAATGAGTTTCTCGAAGATTGAAGCAAGCGCAGGCTGATATACCCTGAAGGCATTTACGATTGTGTGCGCGCTCCACACAAAGATGCCTGCGTTCCAGAAGTAGTTGTCCTTCTGAACGTATTTCTTTGCAGTCTCGAGGTCGGGTTTCTCTCTGAAAGAATCGACACTAAAAATCTCCTTATTGCTGAGTGACGAAACACTCAAGTCGGCCTGAATGTATCCATATCCGGTTTCAGGACGGTTTGGTTTCATACCCAAAGTAACGATTGCATCGGACGATGAAGTGAAATCCATAGCCGTATTAATCACTCTCTGAAATTCAGGAACGTTCATTACAACGTGGTCTGAAGGAGTAACGACGATGTTAGCATCGGCATCTTCAGACTTTATTCGCCAGCTTACGTATGCAATGCACGGAGCGGTGTTGCGGCGGCATGGCTCGAGAAGGATGTGCGAAACAGGCACGTCTGGCAACTGTTCCTTTACAATATCCTTATACATCTCGGATGTAACTACCCATACGTTTTCAGACGGACAAACGTCCTTGAATCTATCGTAGGTTAACTGTATTAGACTTCTGCCACATCCCAACACATCAATAAACTGTTTAGGTTTTTCTGCTACACTCATTGGCCAAAAGCGACTACCTACGCCACCGGCCATAATAACAACATGTTTGTTACTCTGCCTTTTCATTGGATTATACAAAATTTATTTTCATGCAAAAATAAATAAATATATCAACAAAAAGAATCGGATTAAAAAAAAATGACTTATTTTTGCACAAATTATTATCAATAACATAATGAAAGCATTTGTTTTTCCAGGTCAAGGAGCCCAATTCGTAGGAATGGGCAAAGAGCTTTATGAGAATAACCCTTTAGCAAAGGAATTGTTTGAGAAAGCAAACGAGATATTAGGTTACCGAATTACCGACATCATGTTCAACGGAACAGATGACGAACTTAAGCAGACAAAAGTAACTCAGCCGGCAGTATTCCTTCATTCGGTTATCACAGCCTTGTGTCAGGGCGATAACTTCAACCCAGATATGGTTGGCGGCCACTCACTTGGCGAGTTGTCGGCACTTACGGCAGCAGGCGTTCTGTCGTTCGAAGACGGTCTGAAGCTTGTCTACGCTCGTGCAATGGCTATGCAGAAGGCTTGCGAGGCTGCTCCATCAACAATGGCAGCAATCATCGGAATGGCCGACGAGCAGGTTGAGGCAATCTGCGCCGAGGTTAGCAAGGAAGACTACATCGTTATCCCTGCAAACTACAACTGTCCGGGACAGCTTGTAATCAGCGGAAACATCGACGCCATAAACGAGGCTTGCGAGAAGATTAAGGCAGCCGGAGCAAAACGCGCCCTTCCGCTGAAGGTTGGCGGTGCGTTCCACTCTCCTCTTATGCAGCCAGCAAAAGACGAACTTGCTGCTGCTATCGAGAAGACAACGTTCAACGCTCCTAAGTTCCCAGTCTACCAGAACGTAGACGCTCAGGCACACACCGAGCCTGCCGACATCAAGAAGAACCTCATAGCACAGCTGACAGCATCAGTCCGCTGGACTCAGGAGGTGCAGAACATGATTGCCGCTGGAGCTACCGAGTTCGTTGAATGCGGCCCGGGAAAAGCCCTTCAGGGAATGATTGTGAAAATCTCGAAGGAGGTTTCAGTATCAGGAATTCAAGGATAAACATAAAACAGGGCCGTGCCATGCCGTACGGTCCTTTATTTTTCATACAAAAGAATCTATTTAAAACATTCGGGATTCCTTCGGGATTCGTTCGGGATAAAAGAAACAGATTCTCACTACCGAAATATGATATTAAGGACTTTAAATTTGAATTAAAAACTATGAGTGAAAAGATTACGATCTATCAGGTATTACCAAGATTGTTCGGCAACACAAAGCAGCATCCGCATCAGGATGGAACAATCAAAGAAAACGGATGCGGCAAGTTCTCAAGCTTCACCAACGAGGCTCTGAGCGCAATCAGAGAGATGGGCTTCTCGCACATCTGGTACACAGGTATTATTGAACACGCAACTCAGACCGACTATTCGCGCCAAGGCATAGCAAAAGACCACAAGGCTGTGGTGAAAGGAAAAGCCGGCTCGCCTTACGCAATAAAGGACTACTACGACGTTGATCCCGACCTTGCCGACAAGGTTCCAAACCGTATGCAGGAGTTCGAAGATCTCGTAAAGCGCACGCACGACAACGGAATGAAAGTCATCATCGACTTTGTTCCGAACCACGTTGCGCGCCAATATCATTCTGACGCAAAGAGAGAAGACATTGCCGACCTCGGAGAGAACGACGACGTTCGCAAGGCATTCTCGCCAAACAATAACTTCTATTACATTCCCGACTGCAAGCTCGAGGGCGCAATAGACCTTCAGCAGGGCGAGAAGAAGCCGTACATTGAGTTTCCGGCAAAAGCAACGGGAAACAACCGATTCGACCAATGGCCTTGCACCAACGACTGGTACGAGACCGTGAAGCTGAACTACGGTGTTGACTATTGCAACGGTGGAACATGCTATTTCGACCCGATTCCCGACACATGGAACAAGATGCTCGACATTCTTCTGTTCTGGTCGGCAAAGAATATCGACGGATTCCGCTGCGACATGGCCGAGATGGTTCCGGTAGAGTTCTGGGAATGGGTTATTCCGCAGATAAAGGAGAAATATCCAGAAATTCTGTTCATCGCCGAGGTTTACAATCCAAACGAATATTGGAATTACATAAACCGCGGAAAATTCGACTATCTGTATGACAAGGTTGGACTGTACGACACGCTGAAGGGCGTAACCCTCGGCGACCGCTCAGCTTCGCAGATTACGCATTGCTGGCAGAACCTGGGCGACTGCGCTCCGCACATGCTCAACTTCATGGAAAACCACGACGAGCAGCGACTTGCATCAGACTTTCTGTTCAAGGGCGGACTGAAGGCAAAGCCTGCGGTAATCGTAAGTTCGTGCATCAACAATAATCCGTTCATGCTCTACTTCGGACAGGAACTTGGCGAGATGGGTATGGACTGCGAAGGCTTCAGCGGTCAGGACGGACGCACAACAATCTTCGACTACTGGACGATAAACAGCATCTACCGATGGAGAAACGGCGGTAAGTTCAACGAAGACAAGCTTACGGCAAACGAGAAGAAAGTACGCGCATTCTACACCAAGCTGCTAAGCATCATCAGAACAGAGAAAGCCATAAGCGACGGCCAGTTCTTCGATGTGATGTATGTAAACCAAGGAAGCTGGACATTTAACGACTACAAGCACTACTGTTTCTTGCGAAAATACGAGAACGAGCTGCTCGTAATTGTTGCAAACTTCGACGGAATGAAGGCGAAGATGGGCGTAAACCTGCCAATGCACGCATTCGAATACCTTAACCTGCCAAAAAATTTGGGCAAGGTTACGGCAACAGACCTCCTGACAGGCAAGGAAGAAAAGCTGTCGATAGTACCCGACCATCTTACAAACATAACCGTAGATGCATACAACGGCAAGATTCTGAAGATAACTTTCTAATGACTGTTTTAATATATAAGGTATAAAAAGTGCATTTTTCAAAAAAATGCACTTTTACTCAAAATTTTCTCTTTAAAGTTTTGGTAGTTCCCAGAAATGTACTACCTTTGCACCGCAATCGGAAATAAAGCCGGTGCAAACAACAAAACATGGGTAAGTCCTATACGGCCAGCTCCCTTCGAATCCTCCAGGGCTTGACGGCAGCAAAGGTAGTTGGTTGTAGCGGCGCGATGTAGATTGCTTACCCGCCTGCCTCTTTAGCTCAGTTGGCCAGAGCACGTGATTTGTAATCTCGGGGTCGTTGGTTCGAATCCGACAAGAGGCTCAAAAAGAGAATAACTTCGGTTGTTCTCTTTTTTGTTTTTAAGCAAAATAGTCGACTATAATTTATGAATACATCAAATAGCGAGCGCGATTACAACCGCATGAGTTTCTATGGACCTCAGAAGGACGGCATCATAGTGGGATCACTATGGTCAATAGGCTTTCTGGTACTCATGGCAAGTCTTTCGGCAAATATTCTTACATTTCCGGCTATAGCTCTGTATGTGGTAGCAATCTACCTTATACAAGACAAGAGTTTCAAACACTTCAAGACATACGGAGCCGACAAATTCACAATATTTGCCGATTTCAGATACATGGCCAACATCTGCTTCTTTTCGGCCATTATCTATACGCTTGTAATCTTTGTGTATTTTCAGTTTGTAGACAACGGATACATGGTTAGGGCTATCAACCACAATTTCGACCTATTCCTTTCCTCCCCAGAAATAAAAGCTCAGGCAGAGACTGCAAGCGGAAAGGATACACTACAGGTGCTCGAAAAAATCAGAAGCACAGCCACCTCTTCGCTTACAGAGATGAGCGCAGTTAAGATAGCATACAATTTTGCCTTGAGCATTCTGATGCAGCACATCCTCATCTGCATTCCGCTGTGCATAATTCACTTTTTCAGAAGAAACAAATTAAAAGACTAAAATATGGACATTTCAGTTGTTGTGCCTCTTTACAACGAAGAGGAATCGCTTCCGGAACTATATTCTTGGATTGAGCGCGTAATGCGCGAGAACAACTTCAGCTTCGAGGTTATATTCGTAAACGACGGCAGCACCGACTCTTCTTGGCAGGTTATCGAAGACCTTCAGAAGAAATCGGACTGTGTAAAGGGCATAAAGTTCCGCCGCAACTACGGCAAGAGTCCTGCCCTGTTCTGCGGATTTGAGCGTGCACAAGGCGATGTTGTAATCACGATGGACGCCGACCTCCAAGACAGTCCAGACGAGATACCGGAACTTTACAGAATGATTACAGAAGACAAGTACGACCTTGTCTCAGGATATAAGCAGAAACGCTACGACCCGCTGTCAAAAACCATCCCTACAAAGTTGTTCAACGCAACGGCACGCAAGGTTAGCGGCATAAAGAATCTGCATGACTTTAACTGCGGATTGAAGGCATACCGCAAGGACGTTATAAAGAACATCGAGGTTTACGGCGAGATGCACCGATACATTCCTTATCTTGCAAAGAACGCCGGTTTCAGCAAGATTGGCGAGAAGGTTGTGCACCATCAGGCGCGTAAGTTCGGCAGCACAAAGTTCGGCGGATGGAACAGATTCGTGAACGGCTATCTCGACCTCTTGTCGCTGTGGTTCCTTAACAGTTTCGGCCTGAAGCCTATGCACGTCTTCGGCTTCCTTGGCAGCATAATGTTCTTCATCGGCGTATGTGCCTGTGTGGCAGTAGGTGCGCTCAAGCTTACAAAGATGTACATGGGAATGCCTTACAATCTGGTAACAGACAGCCCATACTTCTTCATCGCCCTTACGATGATGATTCTGGGAACTCAGCTCTTCGTGGCAGGCTTCCTTGGCGAACTTATCAGCCGCAACGCCCCAGAACGTAACAATTACAAGATAGAAAAGGAAATCTGATGCACAAAGTCAGGAAATACAGTCTACGGTTAACGGTCATCCTTGCGATGGCCTTAACTGCATTGTGGCAGAGCTGTTCGGAGATTGACTATCAGCTTTACCACACATCGTACTGCATGATGCGGTTCTATAACGAGAATGGCGACAGCATAGCCATATCCGACTCGTTGCAGATAACCGCCGAGGGCACAGACTCTGTGCTCGTAACGTATGCCGAGGGCTACGGACGCAAGACCATCTGCCTTCCGCTGAGTTACAGCAAGAACAAGGATGTGTTTAAGTTCAGTTTCAAGAACGGCAGCAAGATTGACGAGGTTAGCGTTACGGTTTCGCACGACAACTGGCTGCACTTCGAGAATATGGACAATCAGCCTTGCGCCTATCACATGATAACGGACATCGAGGTTGAACCGCTCGACAAACAGATAAGAAAAGCTTCGATAACCAAGGGCGAAGTAACCTTCGACCGGACAGAAAACATTCATTTCGAATATGAAGACATTAACGCTGATTAGCCTGCTTGCCTTCTCTGTTGCAGCACACGCACAGCAGCAGATTGCCGAAGAACAGGCTCAGAGAATTCTTGCACAAGACAATGACAGCGTTGCCCTGTTCAAGGGTGCTGCCGTGGGCGTAGACCTCTTCGGTCCGGCACGATACAAACTCGGCTCGTATGGCAATGCCGAAGCTTCGCTGCGCATCAACCTGAAGGACACGTTCTTCCCAATCTTCGAACTGGGCTACGGAATGTGTGATCACACCAACGACGAGACCAACATCAGCTACAAGAGCAAGGCTCCATATTTCCGCGTGGGATGCGACTACAACATGCTGCGCAACAAGCATCAGGGCAACCGTCTGTATGCCGGCGTGCGATTCGGCTACACCAAATTCAAGTACGATGTTGAGACGCACAATCCGATAGTAGACCCTGTTTGGGGCGGCGAAGAACTATACTTCAACGAATCGGGCATAAGCAGTCGCGCTGCTTGGGGCGAGATTGGACTTGGTTTCGAGGCACAGATTATAAGCGGATTCCACATGGGATGGTCGCTTCACTACAAACGCAAGTTCACGGCTAAATCGACCAAGATTGCATCGCCGTGGTACATTCCGGGCTACGGAAACAACCGCGACACGCAGTGGGGACTGAACTACAGTCTGATTTTCGACCTGCACCTGTAAACGCATCAGCATAAAAACATTCGGTTTAAATGAAAATAGAAGAATCATACACACAACATAAGATGACTAAATTTCGCTGGATTTTCCTGCTGGCTCTGATTGCCGCAACGGTATGGATTGTCAAAAGCAACAACGGTAGCGCCAACCTCCGCTACTTCAAGAACAACGGAACGATTTTCGGCACTATCTACTCGGCAAGCTATAACTACGACCGCGACATTCAGGCTGACATCGAAAAGGAACTGAAGAAGGTTGATTTCTCGCTGTCGCCGTTCAACAAAGAATCGGTAATAAGCAAGATTAACCGCAACGAGGACGTTACGTCCGACAGTATGTTCACAAACGTATTCAATCTGGCACAGAGCATTTCTACCGTAACCGACGGCTGTTTCGACATAACCGTTGCTCCGCTCGTAAACGCGTGGGGATTCGGTTTCAAGAAGAAAGACAGCATCACGGCTCAGAAGATTGACAGTCTGCGCGCCATAGTGGGCTACCAGAAAGTAAGACTCGAAGGCGGCAAGATAAAGAAGGACGACAACCGCATAATGCTCGATTGCAGCGCCATTGCCAAAGGCTACGGAACGGACTGCGTGGCAAGACTGTTCGACCGCTTGGGCATTACGGACTATATGATTGAGATTGGCGGCGAAATTGTGGTAAAAGGTCACAATCCACATGGCAAGAGTTGGAGGATTGGCGTAAGCAAGCCTGTTGACGACTCGCTCGCCATAGAAACAGAGCAGCAGACAATCCTTAATGTTACGGATATTGCCATGGCAACATCGGGCAACTACCGCAACTTCTACTACAAGGACGGCAAGAAATATGCCCACACCATCGACCCAAAGACGGGCTACCCTGTTCAGCACAGCATTCTGAGCAGCACGGTGCTTGCTAAAGACTGTGCCACAGCCGATGCGTTTGCAACATCGTTCATGGTTATGGGACTCGACAAGGCAAAGGCTCTGCTCGCCAAGCATCCCGAAATTCAGGCTTATTTCATCTACTCTGGCGAGAATGGCGAAAACCTGACATTCCAGACGGAAGGCATGAAGAAATGGATGACAAAATAAAATCAAAAAAATGCAGTAATAAATCTTTCTTTATTACTGCATTTTTTTGCACTTATCAGAATGAGAATGAATAACCTGCCACAATTCCTATCATGCAGTTATAATACTCTTTGTTTTTGAATACTCTTGAAAAGCCCGTTGTCATATCTGCCCCAACCGACAAGCCATTCCTGAAATTGTACTTTAAGTTGACAGCCAATCCCGTATCGAAAGAGTTTGTGTCAGACAATCCGTAATCATCAATGAGGCTCGCAAAATAGAGTCCTGTTCCAAGTACCAACTTGTCGTTCAGATGAAAGTTGCACATCACCGGCACCTCAATGTACTTAACGTTCCATTTGTAATCTTCGTGATAAAACGACGTTGGGCCATTTCCAGAAAATCCCTTCTGGCAAAACATGAAAGACGGCTCAATGCCGATTAAATCGTTAAGCGGAAACTCGCAGCCGACGCCAGTCTTAAAGCTTGTATCAAACTCTGCTCCGTCAGATTCTGCACCGATTAGGCCAGCATAGCCTCCGCCCACTTTAACAGTCAGTCTTGCTCTTTCCTGCGCATTGGCACACACAGAAGCGGCTACAAGAGCCATAGCCAAAATAAACTTTTTCATTCAATTGAAAATTATGTTTGTTAATAGATAGTATCATTACTTTATCAATGCAAAGATAGATATTTTTACTGAAAGAATCAATCATTATATCGACAGATCACCTTTCTGATGCAAGAATAAACACAAAAAAATCCGGCAATATCGAATATTACCGGACTCTGTATATATAGCCTAAGACTTATCTCAGAACTTATAGCCTATGATGAATGTAGTTGTTTGGTTATAAAGATCAGATGATTTATACAAAGGTACGTAACCAACCGTCATATCCGCCCCGATAAACAAGCCGTTATCAAACTGAAACTCACCGCTGAAGCAAGCACCGGCATCGAACGACCTACAATTTGTATCGTCATCTTCGATAAGCGTGGCAGCATAAGCACCTGCACCAAGCACCAATCTGTTACCAATATGGAATTTGCACATTACTGGCATTTCAAGGTAGAACACATGCTTTTTAAAGCTTCCCCAATAACGCTCATCAAGAAAGGGATTAATACAAACATCTTCATAAGAATCAGTATAAGAATTAAAAGAGAAATTCCATTTTGAATACATCAAATCATACCTTCTTGCGCCCTTGCTGTCAACCATCAAAGACGGCTCTATGCCGATAAGCTTGCCGAGACGGAACTCATAGCCTGCACCAATCTTCCAACTGAATATACTTTCAGCAACTTTCGAATCGTCGCCGTACAAATTTGCCCAACCGTAACCAATCTTTACATCAAAACGGCTATTCTGTGCAGACGCTACAAATGAAATGGCTACAAATGCCATCATCAAAAATATTTTTTTCATCTATTGCCTTATTAAAATATTAGAATCTGTAACCAAATATCGCTCCCATTGTGAAATTCCATCGTTCGAGCCCCAAATCCGTACGCCCGAGTGTAGAATCAAGTCCCAAAAAGTATCCGTTGCCAAACTGATATTTTCCACCAAAACACAAGCCAGAATCATATGCATAGAGATCTGTGCCACCATCATCTACAAGCGTAGCAAAATAGACTCCAGCACCAAACGCCCATTTTTCGTCAATATGGAAATTGCACATTATTGGAGTTTCAAGATAAAGCAAATTTGCGGTTCTGCTAAATTTTACGGTTTTACCTTCCCATTCCCACTTTGTTCCCTTGCTGTTGAGCATAACCGACGGCTCTATGCCGATAAGTTTGCAGACGCGGAACTCGAAGCCTCCTCCAACTTTCCAGTTAAGTTTGTAGTTACAATTCTCTTCGTAGTCCGTGCTCAACCAGTTTGCCACGCCTAAACCAGCCTTAACGTTGAAATCACCCTTCTGCGCGGCTGCACTAAATGAGACAGCCACAAAAGCCATCATCAATAATAATTTTCTCATCATACTTGTTTCTTCAAATATTAAAATTGCGGCTGCAAAGATACAACTATTTTTCCTCTTTTACACCACATTAAACAGGCATTTTTCCCGAAAATAAAAGTATTGCTGCCGGAAAGTAAGACACAATTTTGAGGACATAAAACAAACTACCCAAACACCTCTTTGAACAACACGGCAATAGAGCCTTCGCGAAAAACATCGCGGATTGCTCCCCTATTGGGTCTTTTATAGTTCACATCTGCTCCTGCATCTCTCAATGCTGTTAGTATTTGTCTTAAATCCTCGTGTAATTCTGTCGTAAAGACGCGGTTGTCACACTCCCGATGTTCGGCATAGATATACTGCGGCAAAATCTGATTTGCCTGCAATGTAAAACGCCATAAGCACGAATTTCCGCAGGAATCGAGCGCATTAACATCGGCTCCGGCGGCAATCATTTTCTTCAGATTGGAAAGAGATGCCGATGCCTTTTCTTTTGTTGAGAACACATGGAATCCATCACGACCATTGGAGTTCCACCGGCTCTGCATTACGGCACAGTTTATTGCATCATGAAGAACGGGCGTTCTCCACTCGTTACAGCACGACTCATCTTCAATAAAATTAACATCTGCTCCATTATCGATAAGGAATTCGGCAATGCCATTATTACCTGTTTTCAGAGCCACTTGCAGCGGCGACTGCCCGTCGTCTTTCTTTGGCGGCTGCCTTGCCACACAGTTTACCAGTTCTGGCTGTTTCAGAATAATTTGTCTAACCGTTTCTAAATCGGATTTTCTGATTGCATTAAATAGTTTCTTCATAATTATTATCAAAAAAAGAGCCGCCTAAACCAAGGCGACTCTTAAGTTATGAATTTAGAATGCGAATCCAACTACTGTACCGAAAGTGATGTTCTGAGCATCATAGTGCTTATCCAAATCTACACCGCCGAATGAGGCATCAAGACCGAGGAAGAAACCGCTGTCGAACTGATACTTACCACCAACGCAAAATCCGGTATCGAAATTTTCGAAGTTTGTGTCGTCATCGTCTACAAGGTAAGCACAGTAAATACCTGCGCCAACCACCCAGTTTCTGTTAAGGTGGAAGTTACACATTGCCGGCATCTCAAGATAAAGCAAGTTGTTGGTTGTAGTAAACTTTCTGTTACCATCCCACCTAGAATACTCAGCACCCTTGCTGTTAAGCATCAAAGATGGCTCGATGCCGATAAGCTTGTTGATACGAATTTCATAGCCTGCGCCAAGCTTCCAGTTGAACTTAGCGTCTGCACCGTCGGCAGCATCGCCCATGTAACTAGAAAGACCGAAACCTGCCTTTACGTCGAAACCGCTCTTCTGTGCAGCGGCACTCAAAGTGATGACTGCGAAAGCCATCATCAAGAATAACTTTTTCATTTGGTTGATTTGATAATTTTAACTGTTTAACTAATTCTTTTTAAATGCGCTGCAAATATAATAACATTTTTCTGTTTCAGCAAAAAAACGTCAGAAAGCGAATCCTACGAACATACTCGCCGTGCAGTTTGTTGCATTATCGGAATCTCTCTTCGGAATAAATCCGAGGCTCGTATCCAATCCGAAGAACAAGCCGCTGTTAAACTGATACTGTGCACTTGTGATATAACCAAAGTCGACATCAGAATCAAAGCCTTGCGACGCCGAAATAGAGAAATACAAGCCAGAACTCAGAACCCAATGCTTGCCCGGATACAGATTGATGTGTATCGGCGCAACAATATCGTACAAATAGTCACTATCCCCGTTGTAACTTCTTCCTGTTCCAGTGTAATATTCATCACGATAGCCGGCATCTCTTACATGTAGATTCATAGAACATCCCATGCCGACTACCCTGTTGTAATGATGGTCGTAGCCAAAACCAATCTTATACATTGCAACAACATCATCGCACGAATCGTAATAGCTACTGTTTTTGTAACAAGTAGCCATTCCCAAACCTGCCTTCAGAGTTACATGATCCTCTTGTGCTGCGGCATTAAGCGCGATGACGGCCAAAGCCATAATCATAAATAGTTTCTTCATTTTTTACGTTTGAATTGATAATAAAACAACTTTTTTCTTATAAAGTGAGACAAAGATAGAAAACTTTTTGATTAAAAAAGGCTTTTACAGACAACAAATCAACCTTTACAGACAAAAAATTCCCGAACGACTCGAAAAAACAAATCGCTCGGGAATATATATGTAATCTAATTGGGTTTCTTATAAATTAGAAACGGAAGCCTACAAAAGCACCGAATGTAGTGTTCTTGCCAGGAATGTACTTGGCAGCATCGTTAAAACCATAAGAATAGTCAAGACCAACGAACAAGCCGTTCTCGAAGTTGTACTTTGCAACTGCATAAGCACCGAAATCAGCCTTGTTTGGCTTTGTCTCAACCTCATAATCCAAATCCATTGATATACCACCATAAGAAACAGATACGTTTCCACTCTCCATATCCTTGTAATTGTCATTAACAAGATATGCTGCATAAAGACCAGCACCAAGCTCCCAGTTGTCGTTGATGTGGAAGTTACACATTACAGGAACTTCAACATAAAGAGCGTTGATTGTCTTGTTCTTTGCATCACCTTCATAGTCAGTCTTGAAGCCCTTGCTGTTTACCATAAGAGAAGGCTCGATACCGATAAGGTCGTTAAGACGGAACTCGTAGCCTGCACCAACCTTCCAGTTCAGCTTGTAAGTTACACCGCTAAGATCCTGAAGAGAAGAAAGGCCTACGCCACCCTTAACGTTGAATGAATTCTCCTGTGCAGCAGCACCCAAAGTCATGGCTACGAAAGCCATCATCAAAAAGATTTTTTTCATTTTAAATGAATTTAGTAAAAGTTAATTTAACAAAATTTTTACCTTTCACATCGCATTTTCTCAGCCTACACTAAGATTTGAAGATGCGAAATAGTTATTATTCTCAGTTTTTGACTTTATGTCTTGTTTATTTCGGGTGCAAAGAAACAACAAATAATTTCACCAGCGTATATCTAAAACGTTAAAAAAGTTAATTAGAACTCGAAACGAAATATTTTTAACAATTATTAAGACTTTATGAATAAAAATCGCAAAAAGATACTCGCCTAATTCTATACAAAACAAAAGAAATAAAGCAAAATCAGATATACCCATTCGAAAAATAGGAAAAAGACTTATGTTTGGATAAAAAAAACTTTTTTAAAATTGACAATGGACAATTGACAGTTAACAATTAGAACTTTAGAGTTGAGAATTCTTTTTAATTGACAATGGACAGTTGACAGTTGAAAATTATAAAATTGAGAGTTGAAAGACAACAAACAATTTGCTTTCTTATGCGGCTTCGCTGCAATCTTCAGCAAACTTAGAGAAAGTTAAAACTTGAAAAACTTTCTGAATTGTGAATTGTTTCGTTTTTTCAAGCAAGCCGATAGTAAGGGGATAGTAAGGGGGTAGTAAGGGGGTAGCAAGGGGGTAGCAAGGAGATACCAAAGGAGTAACAAGCCGGAAGGTACGGAGAAGATACGGAGTACTACGGGCAAGGTTCGAAGAAACAAGCCGGAAGGTACGGGATAGCTACGGGGTAGCAACGGAGTAGGTACGGGGAAGGTACGTTCAAGGTACGGGGAAGAAAGCTGATAATAAAAATTGAGAGTTGAAAGTTGAAAGTTGAAAAAACGTTTTAATTGACAATGCACAGTTAACAGTTGACAATTAAAAATTGAGAATTAAAAAAACGTATCAAGGCTGATAGAGAATTCCCAATGCACAATGAATAACGAAAGAAAGTTGAGATTTGAGGAGTCCTTCTTTCAACTCTCAATTCTCAACTTTCAACTTAAAAATTTCAACTTGAAATTTTCGAATTTAGAAAATACCCATTCTCTCAACGATTCTGAGCAAGCGTTCGTTCATATCCTCAGCCTTCTTGATTTGGGCCTTTATCATTCGGTTCTCAAGCTCGAGGTTTGAAAGCTGCTTTACGCTCTCGTTTGCCGTCTCGTCAACCGCAGGCTTTTCGAGAATCATATTGCCCTCGCCTGTGAGAAGCCACACCTTGTTTATGTCGGGATAAGTAGCCAAAATCTTACTGATAGCCTTTCTACCCAAATCGCTTCTACCTTTTTTTGCAGCACCAATTAAGCCGTTTGAAAGATTACACTGGATTGTAACCTGATTATCATTCAAATTTTTGTAGCTCATATACTGCAGGAATCTTTCAATAATCATACCTATAAAATTTAATTAATAACTCTAATAGACAAATGTTTTTTTAGTTGAATTCTGAAGGTTGAAACTCGAAAAGCAAAGTGCCGTAAAAGCCTGCAACAATCATTCAACTTTGCAAACATAAAGATTTGTAGCTAAACGGCAAAATAATTTGCAATGTTTTTTCGTTTATTTCAGTCCGATCTTAGATTTTTTTCAGTCTGATACTGCCTTAGTTAGCATTGCGGCTTCGGAAAAAATCTATAATCAGCGGGGCAGAATAATCGTTTAGGAGTATTTGCAAAGACATTAGACATTACAATGAAATCTGCTCTATTACATACAAAAAAAGGCAGTCGAGCCATCACGGTCCAACTGCCCTATTCACTATCTACATTTTTATGATACCAAGTTGTTTACTTTCTTGTTTTTCCAAAACGCTTTCTACCTTTGGGTCACATGTGTTACTACGCTAAAGTCCACAACCTTTCAGGTATCATTCAGTTAATTTAACTAAAATAAAAGATCAATGCACGAGTTCCTAATTATTGGCAACGCGGAACACAAAGCGGTGTCCGTAATCCGTGGTGTCAATACTGCTGCTGTGATTCTTCCAGAGCATCATAGCATCAGTATTAGATGCAAGCCTTAAAAGAGCCTTGTACAAAGAGTTTTATTTAAAAGGGGTGCGCACAGCCTTGGTGTGTAGGGTTGCACGCACCCCAACCTTTAATTAATAATGAATACCAAAATCACTATTTATTGCTCAGACCGTCAGCCCAGCCAGCATAAGCAGGCTTGCGCTTGTAGTCCAATGTCCAAAGACCAACAGGCTCGCCCTTTCTCCATGAGCTGTTAGCTGGAGAGTCAGTCAAGCACCACTGGCAGATGCCATACTGCTGTGCAGCTGGAACAATCTCGTAGTACTTCTTGATAATCCACTGGTAGTGAGCAGCCATAGCCTTCTCGATAGCAAGACGCTCCTTGAGAGGAAGCTTCTCGAGCTCTTCAGTTGTGTAAGCAACCTTCTTGCCGTCAACATAACGCTCTACGCCAAGATCAAGCTCTGATACACGAACCAGCTTGCCAGACTCAGCCATGAGCTTGAACATGTTCTCGATGTGCTGGTTGCGGCTCTCCTGCTCTGCCTTGGCAGCCTCGTCGTCACCGACAAGGAGAGAGATGTGCATCTGAGTGCCAAGACCGTCAATCTTAGTTACGCCGTCGGCCTCCCACTTCTTAACCCAGTTGATAAGACTCTTAACCTTCTTGTTGTCGTCCCAGTTAGACTCAAGGTTGTAGTCGTTTACGAACAGCTTGAGGTCTGAAGCGTCTGCGCCCTCAGGAAGAGAAGCAGCATAGTGCTTGCGAGCCAAAGCTACAGCTGTGCGAACATAGTCGATGTCGCCAAGATAATCCTGCCAGAAGAAATCGGCAGAAACACCGTTGTCGTTGTTGGCAGCCTCGCCGTGCTGAAGAGTGTAGAAGCCCTCGCCGTCGTTGCCTCCGCCGCTGATAGCCTCGTTAACAACGTCCCAAGCCTTTACCTTGCCCTTGCAAGCGTCCATCATGCCGCCAATCCACTTGTCCATAGCCCATGTAAGAGTGTCTTTCTTCTCCTGGTCTGTGAGAGGGATTGAGTTACCCTTCTTCATGTAATAGATTTCGATATCATCAAGATATGTATCGCCATCAAATGCACCAAGATTGAAGCACAAGCGCTTGCAGTCATCACCTGTGATTGATGTCTTGAGAGTGTACTCCTTCCATTCTGAAGAAACTGCGAATGCAGGATAATCGCCACGGCCGCTGTAATCAGAAGGATTCTGATATGAAGCTGAACGACTGCCGGCATTTGTAGCCTTAGCCCAGAAATGCAGATAATATGTCTCGCCCTTCTCCAATGGAGTTGAGAAGTCGATTGCAGCCTGACACTCCCATGAGTTTCCGGCAGTTGGGTTGTGTACTACATGGCACTTGCCGCCATCATGACCGCCAGAAACGACCTCTCTTGTAGAGGTGCCGCCCCATCCGCCTACGTTGTTGCCATCATCGAATGTACAAGTGTATACATTCTGTGGAATCTCAACGGCTGGTGCTTCGTAATGAACGAAACGAATAGACTCAATATCTATCACACCTGCAAATCCACCTGGCTGCAATACAAGATTAAGTTTCTTTCCTTCAGGAATACCAGTAAACTTAACCTCAACATCACTCCAGTCTGTAGTAATATTCAACTTGCCAGAAGCAGACTCATCTCCGTTCCAGCCCCAACCACAATTAAGAGTCAGAGAACCTTCCTCGGTTGCCTTACACTTAACGATTGCTGAATAATCACCAGCCTTAGCAACAGAAAAGCCATCAGCAATAAAATACTGATACCAAGAGCCCGGATTTTCAGAATGAAGACAATTATTAACTATTGTAGGCGTATATCCCATTACATAAAATGGGAATGCTGAAAGCCCTTCATAATTAGACTCATAGTCGACTTTACCAACCTTTGCGTCTGGATCGACCTCTATTTCCTTGTCCTTCATCAATCCTTCGAGCCACTTCTTAGGCTGCTGTGCGTGCCATGCAAGAGTGTGACCGTAGATTGAAATTCCAGCCTCTTCTGCCTTGTCAACGAAATCACTTACCGTTGAGAAATTCATGTTACCGTCACCGTCAACACAAGACGACATCTTCATAGCGTTTCCGGCTACGATTTCGTCGAAGTTGTGCGCTGCAAGACGGAACAACATCTCTTGCTTGTTAAAGTCGGCAGCAGTAAGAGCACCGCTAACCTTGAAGTTAGGATGTGCGCTGCGATCGACGTATGTCTTGAGCGGCTCGTATGCGTTCAGGTATTCGTACTCAGCAATGGTCTGAGGCTTCTCTACCTGATAGTCGTCGATGCCTGTGTCTGCACAGCCCGCCAACATTAGCGGACTGAGCATTACAACAGGATATATCAATTTAGAAATCTTCATAAAAATCTTAAATTGTAAATCATGAATAAATAATTATTTCCAATTCTCGAGTTTGTTGCCACGAGACTGAAGCATGTACTTACCCTTGCACTCATAGTGCCACTCGGCTGTACCCTCAACAATCTCAGATGTAAGGGTTACCTTGTAGTCGAGAGTGATATAGTCTGCCATACGCTTAGCATCTGTGAAATCCTGTATTCCATGATAAGCATACTTACCAGTTCCTACCTGATTTCCCTCGGCATCGCGAACAACAATCTCACCATTATCAGAAACTGTGCAGTCGAAAGTAAGAGTTCTTGTAACCTCTTTGTTCTCCCACTTCTTCTCTACTTCATTCCATTTCTTCTCAAGAATAGTGTAGCTCTTGCTGATAGAGAATGTGTTAAGTGAAACTGTAGTGAGAGTTATCAAGTCGTCTGTGTACTTGCGAGAGAAAGTTCTGTCCTTCTCGTTAGGCAAAACCTCTGACACTCTCCACAAATCATCAGTCTCGGCACACCACAAGCCAGCATACTTGTTCTTGTATGTAATGGCAAGAAGCTGATAGTCGTGTCCCTCAAGGATGCTGTCTACATTCTCGGCACTAACTATTCTGACAGGCAAAACATAGTTTACATTTGCAGACTTAGGGTCGTTGAAGAAGTTGTCGTTAAGAGTAACAACAGTTCCGCCAACGATAGCACCAGAAGGAATTGTAAGGGTTGAAGGATCTTCGAGTGTATAGTAGTCGGTTGGCAACAACTCCACGCCGTCAACACCTTCGAGAAGAGTTGGATCAACAACATACTTCAACTTACGGTCTTCCTTGTTTTTGTAAATTCCGGCCAAAGTAGCCTGAAGTTTAAACTGATGCTTGTTGTCAAGTTCAACATTAGCCTCGTCATCCTCGCCCAATGTCACAACTCGAATTGGAGCCTGCTTAGCAAAGTAAGCAGTTGTGTGACCGTAGTCGTCGAACTCCCAGTCGCTGTTGTGGCAACTGGTGAATGCCAAAGCACAGACAGCTACAGCCGTTATAGATTTTATGATATTCATATAATTATTCATCATTAATTAGTTACTAAATTACCATCCAGCATTCTGAATAAGTGATGGGAAGTTAAGAACCTCGCTGTAAGGAACAGGACCATAGTAGCCGCACTCCTTGTAGTTGCGAGTCTCTACATCAAAGTAGTTGTACTGTGGCTTACCCTCAACAACGGTAATGCTTACACCTTTAGCAGTCTCGTTAAGTTCAGCCTTCCAGCGACGCAAATCCCAGAAGCGGAAGCCCTCGAAGCAAAGCTCAAGACGACGCTCGTTGCGGATAAGCTCGCGCATCTTGTCCTTGTCAGCCTTGCACTCCTCAAGATACTCATCGTTTACGATGCCAGCACGCTCGCGGAGAGCCTTGATTACATCGTATGCAGAATAAGTGCAGCCATCAGGATTGGCTGTTGGGCCGTAAGCCTCGTTGGCAGCCTCTGCAAAGTCGAGATATAGCTCAGTGTAGCGGATGCGTGGAGTGTAATGCTTCTGCTTACTGTTTACTGTAGGGTCAAGATTGATGTCCTGACGGAGAAGCTTACGCATATAGTAACCTGTCAAGGTTGCCTTCTCTACCTCACCCATCAGACCGTCCTTCTTGTCGTCTGCCTGAGTAGTGATGGCAGTATTGGCATTACCAGCCTTCTGGCCGTTGTAAAGAACGTACTGAGCAAGACGAGGGTCGCGACCGTCGTATGGATTAGCTGCGTCGTAACCTGACTTTGGATCAGAGATTGGACGACCGTTCTCTACCATTGGGAACGCATCAACAAGGTTCTGAGTTGGGTTTAAACGACCCTTACCATAAAGTGATGGTGGGTAGTTCTGAGTTTCGAGATCATTGTTGCTGCTACTCTCTGTACGCCAAAGAACCTCTTTCGGACAAACTGCGCCCTTCAACTCCTTGTCGATGAAGTTTGTATTGCAGTACCAAGAGTTACCGTCTGGGTCGATACCGTCAACACCACCGTTAAGGTCGAGAACAGTCTGTGCATACTTGCAAGCATCCTTCCATGTCTCACCACTATTTGCGTTGAATGCAGGAGATGCAGCCAAGATAGAAGCCTGTGCAAGAACGGCACGCATAATTCTGCCGCTGATACGACCTGCAAAAGTCTCACCGAATACGCGGTCGTACTCAGAAGCAGTTGCAGTGTACTTCTTGCCGTCTACATCAACTTCAGTAGACTCGCCATCAAGATCCTTGTAATCGAGAGGCAACAACTGGATAGCCTTTTCAGCATCAGCCTTGAGAGCCTTCATACAATCGGCAAACGAAGCACGAACCTCGAGAGATGCGTGGTCTGAATCGATATTTGTTGGCTCAGTAAGGATTGGCACACCAAGCAGATTGCCGTTTGCATCGTAACCGCCATGTGCCTGAAGAAGATAATACATGTAGATTGCACGCAATCCGTGAGCCTCACCTGTATATCTCTTCTTGTACATGTTGTTAATCTTCTCGTCGCTGTTGAACTTAATCTTGTCGATGTTCGCGAGGAAAAGATTGATGTACTGAATAGCACCACGGCAGTTACGCCAACGCTCCAATGGGTTATTGTTGCTATTCCAGTTACCAGCAGCTACCATCTTTCTGTAGCTAAGATAACTACCGTTTTTATCATCTGTAGTAACGTTTGAAACGGCATCGTCTGTAGCAACATCGTTGAAAGAGTATGATCCGTTTGGCAAACGAGTATAGGCATTTCCAAGAACACCATCGGCATAGTCTGGATTGTCGTACATGTATTCAAATCCAAGATGGTTCTCGATTGCCGGCTCAAAAAGGTCGTCGCATGATGTGAATGCTACGCCAGCTGTGAGCAGCAATGCCTGAATCAATATTTTAGTTTTTTTCATTATTCCAGAATTTATTAGAATTGAACTTTAGCACCAAGAGTGAAGCTGCGTGTCTGAGGAGCAACACCTACCTCTGTTTCCATGTACTTGCGCTCACCTGCAATCATAAACAAGTCGTTGGCATTTACATACAGCTGCAAGCCCTTTACAAACTTACTTGCTGAGCCGAGCATATCTGCGTTAAAGTCGTAAGTAAGCTGGATACGACCCATGTTTACACGGCTTGTTGAATACTTCCAGTATGAAGATGCGCGGAAGTTGTTAGAGCCATCGCCAGCTGTAAGACGTGGATAAGATATTTCCTGACCTGTGGCTGCCTTCTCGGCTGTCCATGCGCCGCGAACAACAGTGCTGAACTTGCGGTCGCCGTAGCACCAGTCTTCAAGACTTCTCTTAAGACCCTCACCGCCAAAGTTACCTGTCATTACTCCGAACAATGTCCAGTTCTTGTACTTCAGAGTGAAGTTAAGACCAGCGATGAACTTGTCGCCCCAGTTGCCGATAACAACTTCATCCTTATCATCAATAACACCATCGTTGTTCTGATCCTTGTATTTCAAATCACCCGGCTTGATTTCATTACTGAAACTGCTCTTTGCAGTTGCATTCTTAATCTCGTCGGCAGACTCGTAGTAGCCAAGGCACTCAAGACCCCACATTGCATTTGTTGATCTGCCTTCATGCTTTCTGTAGTCGTACTCTACATTCTCGGCATACTTCAGGTACTTTGAAGTTGAAGACATACCGTTCAACTCTACTGCATACTCAAAGTCGCCAGCCTTATCCTTGTAGCCTACGCTGAAGTCGAAACCAGTGCGGCGTTCCTTGCCATAGTTTACATAAGGAATGAATGTTGACACAGGATAGTATGTGTGGAAGTAGCTTGGATACAAGTGATCAACTGTTGCAAGTGTACCGTCGGTAACGGTATTGAAGAAGTTGAACTTGAAAGAAAGCTTCTTGTCGAGCATCAAAGCGTTGACACCAACATTGAACTCCTTACGCTTAACGTAAGTAAGGTCGTAGTTTTTACCACGCTGTGAGTCGGCTGTCTGAATACTGTTGTGCTCATCGCTCCAGCCCCACCATGTACCAGTTGCTGTAAAAATACTCTCGTACATGTAGTAGTCCTTAATGTCGATATCCTGATTCAGAACAGTATATCCGGCAGTAAGCATCAAGTCATTGAAGATGCTGTTATCCTTCAGGAAGTCCTCCTCAGTAAGTCTCCAACCCAAGGTAAGAGATGGTGAGAGAGCCTCGCGGTGACCTTCTGCCAACTTTGCAGAGTGAACAACATTTGCGCCCAAATCAGCATAGTAGCGCTGAGCGTAGTTGTAGCTTGCCTGCAAACCAAGGTTGGCATTGCTTGTGCGGTGATATGAACCGTTAGTTGTCTCCTGGAAGCCGTTGGCTACAAGAGTTGCATGTACGTTGTGTACATCGTCGAATGTACGCTTATAATCGAACTGTGCATTGAACGACATCTCCTGAGCAGAAGCAGAGTTTGAAGTACTAAGCGTACCGCTGTGCTCGTCCTTACCGTATTTAGTAAGAGATGAAACAACGTCCTTACCATCATAATTAGTCCATTCTACACCGTATGTAGCGTATTTGTCGCTAAGGTTGTTCTGGTATGCAGTAGCATAGTCTACAGCAAACTGAGTCTTGAATGACAAGCCTTCGAGAATCTTGCCAAGGTCGAGTCTGAAACCAGTATCGAACTGCATGTGGCGTGATACAGTCTGAGTATAGCCTGCAGCAAGCAAATCGGCAAATATATTTGTCTGGTCATACTGTGTACCGCCAAGGAAGTACTTGCCGTCGATGATGTAACGTGAGTTGTTAATCATGCTCAGAGAGTTCTTATCCAACTCTTCGATATACGAAGTTGGGATAAGCGGAGCAACACGGTTTGGACGCAGTGTAGCCGAACTGTTCCAATAATTGCCTTTTGCTGAACGCGCATTATTGAAGGAAACCTTAGCATTTACCCAGCCTGTAACTATGTCGGACAAAGTAAGGTCTACATTACCACGGATATTCAAGCGGTCAGAATAGTTGTTCTTTGCCTCGCCATACTTCAAGAGGTCGCTTGCACGGCTGTATGTTACGTTAGTATAGAAACGTGCATACTTGCCACCACCGTTAAACTCGGCATTTACGTCCCAGCGGTCGTAGTTCTTCTTTAGGTACTCAGAGCCGTAGAACGACTGATCTGGATACTTGTAAGGATTTACGCCAGTAGCAGTATTATAGATGTCCTCGTCGCTGTACAAAGCATCCTTGCCATCGTTTACAAGAGCCTCGTTATAATACTTCATATACTCGGCAGCACCCAGCCATTTTGGATATGACTTTGGTACGAACAACTGATAGTTTGCACGAACACTTGTCTTGAGTGACTGCTCCTTACCGCGCTTAGTAGTGATAAGGATTGCACCCTTTGCAGCCTTGCTACCGTAAAGAACTACGGCAGATGCGCCCTTGAGGAATGTGATGTCCTCAATTTCGTCAGGGAGCAGATTGCCTACGTTACGAGGCACACCATCAACAAAAACCAGCGCACTACCCTGCTGCCACAAATCACCATTAAAACCGGCAGCCAAAGCCTGCATGTTGTCGAGGTTGTAGGTGCTGTATCCCTTTTCAATTATCTCGCTGACTTTCACCTTACTGTATGGCTGCACAATGTCGCGTGCATCCACCTTGCGGAAAGCCATATTTACGGTATCAGCCTGTACTCCATCAGCCTCCTCCTGAGCGAATGCGCCCTGTGGTGCAAATGCCATAAGAGCCAGTGGAAGTGCTATTATCGATTTATTGATTCTTTTCATGGTTTAACTTTTCATTTAAGTTTTTCATCAACATCACCATCCCGGATTCTGGTACATCTCAGGATAGATGCTTACGTCCTTCTTCTTCAAAGGGAACCAGTAATGTTTGTCTGTAAAATTACGAGTAATGATAGTCTTCTCCTTGAAGTCAGACACCTCGCTGTTCTTAGAATCCTTTGTATCAAGGCTTACACGGTTGAAATTCTGCTGAGTCTTGATATTGTAAGGGCTCTTGTCGAGAAGCAGCCAACGGCGAAGGTCGTTGAAACGGTGTCCCTCGTAAGCAAGCTCAACAGCTCTCTCTCGGCGAACCTCATCCATGAACTTGTCCTTATCTGCAGTATACTTAGCATTTACATCGGCAACACCGGCACGCTCGCGGATTACGTTAACAGCCTGCTCGGCAGTCATGCTGAATGTAGACGACTTCTGGTTTGCACCGCCAAGAGCTGCAAGAGACTCTGCGTACATCAGATATACATCGCTCAAGCGCAACCATGGAATATTGATGTGAAGGTGGTGTGAATAGCCATAACCGTCGTCGATATCATTTGCATCAATAGGAATGAACTTGTAAAGCATGTAACCTGTACGGTTCTCAAGCTCATCGCCACGGTATGAACCACCTGTGTAAAGATTTGCATAACGGTTGTCTTCTGGACTGATAGAACCCTTAACTACCTTTACTCCATCGTAAACGATATCGTGGTAGAAACGTGGGTCACGGCCCTTCCAAGGATGTGTATTATCGAAACCAGACTCAGAATCTGTCAATGGAAGGCCGTTTTCCATACCGTAGAAGTTTACATAGTTGGCAGCAGCCTGTGAGAATGAGTTACCACCAGTAAGAATCTTACCGCCAAACTGCTTAGAAAGTCCCCAGTTAGTGTTGTTCCAGCTAACTGTTGGTGTGCGAAGGATAGCCTCCTTAAGTCCCGGAGTCTCACCGTTCTTACCCTGAGTATAGAAAATCTCAGAATAGTCGGCAAAGTCTGCCAACTCATACTGGCACTTAGTCTTCTGCTTGCCGTCTGTGTTAAGTTCTGGCTGAACGTAGCCAAGCAACTCACCGAATGCATCGGCAGCAAGCTTAGCGTATGTCTGGTCGTAATCGTAAGTGCTTGCCTTTGTATTTGAGTGCATCTTCTCATCTGTATTTTTCATCAGCGGAGAAGCAGCCCACAAATAGTTCTTGCCAAGATAAGCAAGGGCTGTGATCTTATTTACGCGCAAGCCGTTCTTACCTACTGTGTTACGACCGCGTGCTGTCTGATCCCAGTCTACAGGAAGCAAGTCAGCAGCCTTGCGGAAGTCGGCAGCAGCCTTATCTGCACACTCCTTGTATGAAAGACGTGGCAATGTCATTGGCTCGTCGGCTGCAATAACCTTGTCGATATAAGGAAGACCTCCAAGATACTGCATCAGCTCAAAGTGATACCAGCCACGGAAGAAGTAGAGCTGACCAAGAACCATATCCTTCTCTTCCTGAGTACCCTCGGTAAAGAGGTCGAAATTCTCGATACCTACGTTACACTTACGGATACAGTACCAAGCAGACCTCCACAATGATGTCTTCAGACGGGCATCGGCAGCATTTGTATAATCTGCAGGATTAAAGTTACGGTCCATCCAACCGCTCTGCCAGCCGTCGAACTCAGACTGCCATCCCCAGAAGTCGCCCTGATCGACCTTGTATGTCATGTGATAGTTACATCCAACGAAGATAACCTCGTCGTCACCCCAGTTCCAAGAGTTTGTCCAGTAACCGTTTGCAAAGTCTGGCATACAAGAATACATTTCTTCTGCAAAGCCCTGGAAACTTACAAAGTTCTTGAAAGCATCCTCAGACTTAATGTCAGACTCAGGAGCCTTATCCAGATAGTCTTCGCAAGAAGTAAAGCCTATGCTTGCACAGCAAAGAGCCAGACCTGCTACTATATATCTAAACTTATGAAATTTCATAATGTTTTTTATGTTTACTATTAGAATAATTGTTATTAAAGCTCGAACTTAACACCGAAGTTGATACGCTTCATTGTTGGGTAAGCACCCTGTGATGCAAGACCAGTAGCAGCGAAGTTGCTCTCGCGGTCATCAGGCATCTTTGTCCACAACAACAGGTTGTTACCATTTACATAGAGCTTAAGGTTGTTAAGACCAAGACTCTTAACCCAACCCTTTGTCCATGTGTAAGAAATCTCCATGTTCTTCAAACGGCAGAATGAAGCATCGTACATGAAACGAGTTCCCTCATAGTAGCTTGGCTTAGAACTCCAACGTGGAGTTGGGATTCCTGCCCCAGTCTCTGCACTCCAGAATGAGCCCTCGTCAAATACAACATCGAGGTGGTTGTTAAGTGAGTTGAAACCTACATAACGGCTTACGTTTGTTGCACCGTAGAACTGCAACATCAAGCTCCAGCCCTTGTACTCAACACCAAAAGTAGCATTGTAAGTGTTCTGTGGAGTACCTGTGTATGCATAAGGAACTCTATCATCAGAGTTGATTACACCATTGCCATCAAAGTCGGTGATAATAAACTGCCCCGGCAGCTTCTGGTTATCGCCAGTATCATGCTCTGTCATAGCAATAACATCGTCCCAACTCTGAGCCTGACCATTGTCAAGATAACTTGATGCCTGACCAATTGCATAACCAGCTTGCTTCTTATATGAAGGATACAGCTCTGGGTCATCATAAACCTGAACCTTGTTGGCTGCATGAGTCATACTGAAGTTACCGTACGCATAGATACCATTCTTGAAAGTATGCTTCAAGCGAAGCTCGAGTTCGTAACCAGTAGTCTTTGTACGACCATAGTTCATTGCAGGAGCAGTAGCACCATAATAGAATGGAACAGAACGGTCTGAACCATTAAGAAGAATATCATATCTGTTCTCGTGGAAGAATTCCAACGAACCTGCGAGGAAGCCATCAAGGAAAGCGTAGTCGATACCGAAGTTACGCTTCTTAGCACTCTCCCAACGGATGTTAGGGTTACCAACCTGCTTCTCTCTAAACCATGTATAAAGATCCTTTTGATTATCTGGGTCTTTAGGGTCAATATGAGTAGAACCACCGTATGCCCACTGAGTATCGTACATGAATCGAACTTTATATCCAAGATTATCGTTACCAACCTCACCGTAAGAGTAACGGAACTTCAATATATCGATAAGTTTCTTGCCAAAGAGTTCGTAATTTACAACAGGCTTCATGAACTTCTCGTTAGAGAGTGTCCAACCAACAGCCGCAGAGTTGTTGAATGCGAAGCGATAGCCCGGACCAAACTGCTCAGAACCGTTGTATGCACCGTTGTACTCCAACAAATAGCGGTCGCCATAGTTGTATGTTGCACGGAAAGCCCAGTCCTCACGATAACGAAGGAAGTCCTGACCATTACCATGCTCCTGACGGTTGAATACGCCCATTGCAGAAACATCATGTTCATCGTGCTTACCAAACTTGCGAGCCCATGCCAACTGCACCTGATAGAAAAGTTTTCTGTAAGTTTTCCAGTTTTGGATTTCACTACCCTGAGTACTCCAAGCACGAGTCTCGGTAAAGTCGAACTTAGTGTGAGGACTTGCAGTCTTACGATAGCGAACCTCGCCTGTCTTAGGGTCAATCCACTTATACTGTGCATCATGGTAAAGGTCGTTAACACCACGCTTCTCCTCATAGAATGAGTTATCCCATGAGATTGTACCGCTGACGCTCAGTCCCTTTGTGATGAATGACAAATCCTGAGAAAGAGAAAAGTCGGAATTTACAGTTGTCGTAATCTTCTGCTCAGCACCAGCCAAACACATATTTGTTACAGAGTTTGGCGCACCCTGATCGTCCTGTGGGAAATAACCCCATGTACCGTCGCTGTAGCGAGGAACGAAAGCATTGTGAGGTGCAGAGTATGCAGCCTGCCACAACTGAGTTGCAGCCCATGCATCATCGGCAATACCCCAAGGTGTGTTACGGATACCCTGGCTACCGAAGATGTTAGCCTTTAATGTTGTTGTCTTTGTCAACTGGAAGTCGAGATTTGAACGAACGTTCACACGGTTAAAGCCGTAACCGCCCTTGTAACCACGACCGTTATCCCACTCGCGGAAAAGGTCACCCTCGTGCTGGAAGTCGATAGAAGCAAAGTACTTAACGAAACGTGTACCACCAGAGATATTTACGTTGGCATTGTATGCCATTGCCATATCCTTGAACAACTCCTTCTGCCAGTCAACATCAGGATAACGCTCGCTCATCAAGAAGCCTGTCTCTGGGTCGATAGAACCAGCAGGAGCCTCGTAGTTAGAGATGAAATCAGTTGAGTTGATGTTCTCCCAAGATTCAGGAGAAAGACCAAGTTCGTGCTTGATAGCCTGATTACGAGCTCTGAGTGATGCAGCAGAATTAAGAGTCTGAGGCAACTTAGAAACGAACTTCATTGTAGAGCTGAAGCCGAAACCGATTCTTGCCTTACCCTCAGTACCACGCTTAGTAGTGATAAGGATTACACCGTTAGCACCCTTCACACCGTAAACTGCAGTTGCCGAAGCATCCTTCAATACTGAGATGTTTGCAACAGACTGGATGTCGACATCCTCCATTGCACGCTCGATACCATCGACGAGCACCAAAGGGTCGCTACCGTTCCATGAGCTGACACCACGGATAACGATGTTTACCTTCTCGTTACCTGGCATACCTGTTGATGATGTTGTGATTACACCCGGCAGGTTACCAGTAAGTGCAGAACCGAGGTCAGACACACCACCGGTACGCTCGAGCACCTTTCCAGATGTCTGGGTGATAGAACCAACCAAAGAAGCCTTCTTCTGCTGGCCATAACCCACAACCACTACTTCCTCGAGTGCTGCGTTGTCCTCTTCGAGTGTTACCTTTACCGGTTTGCCCGGAACAACCTTCACCTCTGTTGCACGCATACCAACATACGATACAACGATTACAGGATTCTTGCCTGTAATTTTCAGCTGGAAGTTACCTTCTAAGTCAGAAACAGTTCCAACTGATGGATTACCTTTCTGAACCACAGAAGCACCAATGATACTCTCTCCGTGAGAGTCAACCACGGTTCCCTTTACATTTACACTTTGGGCTAATGCCACAAGGCAAAAGCACCAAAATGCAACCCCTAAAGCGAAAAAACGTAGCCTAGTACATTTCTTTGTCTCCATTAGAAATTGATATTAGTATTAAAAAGTTATTAAAAAGTGATTAGTATAAATCTCTTGTTTATTGTTGCCGTTAGGTTCAATGCTGTTATTACTTAGCCTCCTTTCCGGTGCAGTACAGAGCAACCACCGTTCCGGTGAATCCGCCTGCTGCCTGAGTAGAGAGCTGCTGTGCTGGAGCATCGCCAATCTTAACCCAATCCTTCTTTGCCTTGTAGAAGAACTCGAAGGTTGTGCCGGTTGATGTAATCTTCATCTCAACCTCGTTGAGCTTGCATGGCTGAGATGCAAGAACCTTCTTGCCGTCTTTTGAAACCTGCTGAAGCTCGATTGTCTGCTTTCCAGCGTTGAGTGTGCGGACAAGCAAAAGCTGATGCTTCTCGTCCTTGAATAGCATGATACCTGCTGCGTCGTTGTCGAATGATGGTTGGAAGCGCATTTTTGTTGATGCCTCGAACTTGTGGTGCTGCAAGCGGCGTGCCACGAGCGATGGGACATCTTTCTGCTCTGCTGTTATAGGCTGCTTCTTGAGCGACAGCCATCCATTATACTTATTAGGTGTAAACAAGCCCTTGGCAGATGTGCGGAGTGTAACCCAGTCTTGCTTCATAACATCTGATGAAAAATCATCTTCCCACTTGAAGTTACCGAATGTTACATTCTCGTTTCTCTTAACGCCGTTGCGATTAAGCATCTGCGGAACAAGTCCGGTGCTGCCAGTCATCATTGGCCATCCGTCCTCGGTCCAAGAAACAGGCATCATGAATGTCTCACGGCCAAGGTTCTCCCAATTGTTCTCTACAGGGCGGCAAGCCAAGAATACAGCCCACCACTCGCCGTTCTCTGTCTTTACAAGGTCGGCATGACCTGCACAAGTAACAGGCTCTTTGCGGTCTTTGGCAAGCGTGCGCTGAGTAAGGATTGGGTTACCTGAGTATGGCTCGTATGGTCCCCAAACAGACTCTGAGCGGTAGATAACCTCTGAATGCCAGTCGCTTGTTCCGCCCTCGGCAGTCATAAGGTAATACTTGCCCTTTATCTTATAAATGTGTGGAGCCTCGCACCAGATTGGCTTCTCTTCAGGACGGCAGCCCTTGTTGATGATAATCTTGCGTTCGCCCACACACTTGTCTGTTGCCAAATCGAGTTCCTGTACACGAACTGTACGATGACCAGGATATTCAGGCTTGTTGTCTGGAGCATCGTCGTTGTTTACAACGTATGCCTTGCCATCGTCATCAATAAAGATTGATGGGTCGATACCCAGGATTGAAGGAAGGTGGATAGGATCAGACCACGCACCCTCTGGGTTCTGTGTCTTGACATAGAAGTTGCCGGCACCTACGTTTGTAGTAATCATATAATAAGTACCGGTCTTTGGGTTGTAGCTCAATGCAGGGGCGAAGATACCGCCGCTGACGTGCTGTCCCTTCATGTTCTCCATCTGAGACTCGCGGTCGAGGATGTGACCAACCTGCTCCCAGTTTACAAGGTCGCGGCTGTGGAACAATGGCACACCCGGGAAGAATGTAAAGGTTGAAGTAGCAAGATAATAGTCGCCCTTACCGTTTGTGGTGATTGAAGGGTCGGGATAGAATCCCGGAAGTATAGGGTTATAGAACTGCGATGCATCGGTCAACTTGTTTTTGTTGTAGATGTCATCGTTACCCTGATAATAAAAATTGTCAAACAATGCCTCGTCTACTGGAGCCTTTGGCACCGACAGGCTTTTGCACGACTGGCACAAGCTCATTGCCGGGAAGCTGAGGAACAGCAACGACAGGAATGATAGTCTCATAACTCTGGTTATTTGTTTAAAGATTATTAAAAATTTCTATTGTGCAACTTTACATAAGCCGAACATGCAACGATATTCGTTTGCTTATTTTACATGTTTGTTTACCGTTTTTACTTCTAAAATGTTTCCGTGAAATCACTTTCACATTTTCACTCTGCAATTTTACTATTTTTTGTGCTATTACCTTATAAATGCGTGTTACACGGAAGGGTTTGCGTGTTACAGACTGTTAAAAATCTGTTACAAAGTAAGGTTTCGTTTGTTACACCACTATTCTAACACCCAACGTTTCAAGCAGTTATATTTTTAAGCATTTGTTCACATCTTTTAACAATTTGACGAATTTCTGTTCTGTATTTTTCCTAATATTTTACAATTTCCGCAAGGCTAAAAAACAAAAAATCCTATTCAATTCGGGGAAGTTGAAAGTTGAAAATTGAAAATTCACAAATCAGAATTCACAATTCAGAATTATCTCAGTAACCACAGCATCCATAGATTCTGCGGACTGAAATGAAACTGCTATAATCGACCATGAAAACGGTCGCCCGATTTGTTCTGCCGAATTTCCGCGCTCGACCTATCTTTTCGTTCTGCCGAATTTCCGAATTCGGCAGCATCATTAAACGGGAGTTTGTAACTCACATTGTCGCAAAGCGACAAGATGTTATGAGTAGAAGCGGAGTTGTACGTTACGGATTTTTTTAGCGGTGGGAATTCATGCGTCCATTCGGTAGCAAGCGAACAAGTTCGAGCGACAAATTCCCGATTTTTTCTCAGCCAAATTGCAAATTCGGCAGAACAGTGTCCCTTTGGTAACAAGCGTACGGAGTTCGAAGGTCAAATTCGGCTGAACAGGATTGCTATCCTCTTACTTACCCCTTGCTATCCCCTTGCTATCGACTTACTTCATTCCACCTAATCTGGCTATACCTTGCATATAGCTTACATATACTCTACATATAGCTTACATATACACAACATATAGCCTATATATACACAACATATAGCTTACATATACCCTACATATAGTTTACATATACCCTGCATATAGCTTACATATACACAACATATAGCCTACATATACACAACATATAGCTTACATATACCCTACATATAGCTTACATATAGCTTGCATATACCTTGGACGTACCTTGGACGTACCTTGGACGTACCTTGGACGTACCTTGGACGTACCTTGGACGTACCTTGGACGTACCTTGGACGTACCTTGGACGTACCTTGGACGT